>CAIJRK010000073.1 GCA_903823025.1 uncultured beta proteobacterium | reverse complement strand
TGCGCTTCTTCAAGCGTTTGGGGTTTCGGGCTGGCTTGCCGTAGATTAATTTGCATTGCTATCAATTCTGACCTGTTTTTGCACAAATCCCGACAACACTATGAAATCAGTTGGGTAGTGGGGTGAACGCGTACTAAAAATCCAGTTTTTCATTCGGGCGTTGTTGGCGCAATTGTTGCCGAAGACGCGCCCGCTGCTGTTCCGTCAAATGCCGCTTGGCTGGTATTTTTTCAAGCGCCGACTCCTGACTTGGCGCCTCTACCGACATTGAGGTTTTCAGGACAGAGCGCAATTCAGCACGACGCTGCTCCGGGTCTGGCAACTCCAGTAAAGTCTGCTCGGGCATGGGATCTCGACCGACTTTTGTTTGTGCCCAAGCACCGATGGCAAAGAAAGAAATAAACAGAAAAAGCAGAATGTTCATGAGGAGAACATAACGCCAAATGGCAGGCCTGCATCTTTTGGATGTGGGATGGATTGAATTTCTGGCGCAACACTTGTAACAAACTGTCAAAACTCACTGAGATTTCGCAAAACATGACGCGTTAGCCTGCAAGAATGGCCTTTGTTACAAATTTAGCAGGTCAAACTTTTATGAGCCAAGCCCTTCCACGCAATGACAAAATTCTGATTGTTGACGACGATGCCCGTATCCGTGACTTGCTGCGCCGCTACCTGACGCAAGAAGGTTTTGACGTGCTGCAAGCCGAGGACGGCAAAGCCCTGACGCGCATCTTGCTGCGCGAAGCCGTTGACCTGATCGTGCTTGATCTGATGATGCCCGGTGAAGATGGTTTGTCCATTTGCCGGCGCCTGCGTGCGACCAATGACCGCACCCCCATCATCATGCTGACGGCCAAGGGCGAAGATGTGGACCGCATTGTCGGTCTGGAGGTCGGCGCTGACGATTACTTGGGCAAGCCCTTTAATCCGCGTGAACTGCTGGCCCGCATTCATGCCGTGCTACGCCGTCGCCCAGCCATGGAGGCACCCGGCGCGCCGTCCATCGACAACCATATTGTCAACTTTGGCCCGTTTACCTTTAACCTGGGCGCGCGCACGCTACGCAAAGACACCGAAGACCTGCCACTGACCACCGGTGAGTTCGCCATGTTGAAGGCGCTGGTCAGACACCCCAGCCAGCCTTTGTCGCGTGAAAAACTGGCCCAACTCGCACGCGGACGCGAGTTTGAACCTTTTGATCGCAGCCTCGATGTGCAGGTGTCACGCCTGCGCAAGTTGGTCGAAGAAGACGCCACGGCGCCACGCTACATCCAGACCGTTTGGGGCGTGGGTTATGTTTTTGTGCCGGATGGGGCGGGGTAAAACCTCTTGGCTCTCAAAAAAGGGCGCTTCAAGGTTCGGTCACGCTTTGACTTGAACCTGTTTTGGCATACTTTTTTTTTGGTCGCGCTGCTGCTGATTGGCAGCATTCTGGCTTGGCTGCAAACCCTGCGCGCACTGGAATTTGAGCCACGCGCCATCCAGACCGCACAACAAATTGCCTCGCTGGTCAACTTGAGCCGTGCCGCCCTGATTCACGCCGATGCCATCGCCCGCGTGTCGCTGATCAAAACCATGACCGATCAGGAAGGCGTGCGCATCGTGCCGCGTGAACCCGATGACACCTATGAACCGTTTGACCCCGATGTACTCAGTCAGCGGGTGTCACAAGAACTCAAGTCAAGGTTGGGCGACGACACGGTGGTGGCCAACAGTGTGAACCAAGTCGATGGTCTGTGGGTGGGGTTCACCATCGACGGCGACCGGTACTGGATGCTCACAGACCGTGCCCGCTTTAATCGCACAGGCGGACGAACCTGGATTATCTGGCTCATGTCGGCGGGCATTTTGTCGCTGGCGGGCGCAGCCCTGATTGCGCGCCTGATTAACCGCCCACTCAAGCAACTCTCGTTTGCCGCCAGCCGCGTGCGCGAAGGCGATTTTGACAATTGCACACTGGACGAAACGGTGGCCACCCGTGAGATACGCGATGTCAATATCGGCTTCAATCGCATGACGCAAAAGCTGGCGAAAATTGAGCAAGACCGCGCCATCATGCTGGCAGGTATCTCGCATGACTTGCGCACGCCGCTGGCGCGTTTGCGTCTGGAAACCGAACTCAGTGTGGCCGACCTGGAAGCCCGCGCCAATATGGCCTCCGACATTACGCAACTGGATGCCATCATTGGGAAATTTCTTGAATACGCCCGGCCCGGCAGTGTCAAATTAGGCGCCGTGACGCTGCGCGAGGTGATTGAAGCCTGTCTTTTCAGCGTGCGTAATTGCGAAGATATTCAGGTTCAGCTGAACCTCACGGATAACTTGCTGGTGCTCGCCGACCCCGTCGAGTTGGGGCGCGTCATCAGCAATCTGCTGGAGAACGCGCGCCGTTACGGCAAGTCGGCAGACACGGGCGTCGCTGTCGTTGAAATTGATGCCAAGGCCAGCGACAAGTGGGTGCTGATTCGCGTGCGCGACCACGGCCCAGGCGTCTCGCAAGCGCAATTGGGCGACCTGACCAAGCCTTTTTATCGGGGTGAAGCGGCCCGCACCTCGGCCAATGGCGCCGGGCTAGGTTTGGCCATTGTCGAGAAAACCTGTTTGCGCATGGGCGGCACGTTTGCCCTGAGCAACACGTTGTCAGGCGGACTGGCGGCCAACATCAGACTGCAAAGAGCCACCGCCAGTTAAGCGCCTGCCTGGCGGCGGGTGTTTAGGCGTTTCACCTAAACGGGCTACCTTAACTTGCGGGCCGCTTTGCCCGGCACCCGTCCGGCGCCGTTGTCTCTTGGCGGTAAACCGGTGTGCTGCGTCAACAAACGACCTGCTTTCACCTGAGCGCCGGCGGCTGGTTTGGCCGCTGCACCTTGAAGCGTTGCCGTCGAATTTTTGCGTCTTGCGCTGGTGTAGTTGCCATCGGTCAAGGGCTGAAAAGTCGGGATCAAATGGTGTTTGCCATTGCCGATTAAATCAGCGCGACCCATGGTTTTGAGCGCCTCACGTAACAGCGGCCAATTGTTGGCATCGTGGTAGCGCAAAAAGGCTTTGTGCAGACGCCGACGTTTGTCACCGCGCACGATGTCAACCGTCTCGCTGTCGCGCGTGACCTTGCGCAGCGGGTTTTTGTTGGTGTGGTACATGGCCGTGGCGGTGGCCATGGGCGACGGGTAAAAGGTCTGCACCTGATCGGCGCGAAAGCCATTTTTCTTGAGCCAGATCGCCAAATTCATCATGTCTTCGTCGCTGGTGCCGGGGTGGGCGGCGATGAAATACGGAATCAAAAACTGCTTTTTGCCTGCTTCAGCGGTGAATTTTTCGAACAAAGTTTTGAATTTGTCGTAGGTGCCGATGCCCGGCTTCATCATCTTGGTGAGCGGGCCTTGCTCGGTGTGTTCGGGCGCAATTTTGAGGTAACCGCCGACGTGGTGCGTTACCAACTCTTTGACGTATTCAGGGCTTTGGACGGCCAAATCGTAACGCACGCCTGAGCCAATCAGGATTTTTTTGATGCCTTTGAGCGCACGACCCCGACGATAAATTTTGATGAGCGGGCCATGGTCGGTGGTCAGGTTTTGGCAAATACCCGGAAAGACGCAACTCGGTTTGCGGCAAGCCGCTTCAATCTCGGGGCTGCGGCAACCCAGACGGTACATATTGGCCGTCGGCCCGCCAAGGTCGGAAATCGTGCCGGTAAAGCCTTTGACCTTGTCGCGGATTTCTTCAATCTCTTTAATCACCGAGTCTTCAGAGCGACTTTGGATGATGCGTCCTTCATGCTCGGTGATCGAACAAAAGGTGCAGCCGCCAAAGCAGCCGCGCATGATATTGATCGAAAACCGGATCATCTCCCACGCCGGAATTTTGGTGCTGCCGTCGTGGCTGCCCGCCTCATCGGCGTAACTGGGGTGCGGGCTGCGGGCGTAAGGCAGGTCAAACACCAAATCCATTTCAGCCGTGGTGAGCGGAATCGGCGGCGGCGTGATCCAGACATCGCGGGCCGTCACGCCGGTGCCGTGCGCCTGCACCAAAGCGCGGGCGTTGCCGGGGTTGGTTTCTAGGTGCAACACGCGGTTGGCGTGGGCGTAAAGCACGGCGTCGGACTTGACCTGCTCGTAGCTGGGCAAACGAATCACCGACCGGTCACGCGGCGGAACTTTGAGCTTGCCCGCACCTAAGGGCAAGTTGGGGTTGGGCATAAAAGTCAAGGGCCGAATCGCCGGATTCGCTTCAACTTGTAAGCCTAATTGGCCGGTAGAGGCCGTATCCATGGCATTAACCTGGGACTCTTCTTTGGAGCAAGTACTGCCCTGCTCTGCGGCCTGCTCACTCGTGGTCATATACGGATTGACTTGCGCCTCCACCCGACCCGGCTCGTCCACGCTGGTGGAATTGATCTCAAACCAGCCTTGGCCCGACGCATCATCCGGGCGACGCACGAAGGCGGTGCCGCGCACATCGGTTATTTTTTCAACTGGCTCACGCGACGCCAAGCGGTGCGCAATCTCGACAATGGCGCGTTCTGCGTTGCCGTACAGCAGCAAATCGCACTTGGCATCAACCACGATGGAGCGGCGCACTTTGTCAGACCAGTAGTCGTAATGCGCAATGCGGCGCAACGAACCTTCAATGCCGCCCAACACAATTGGCACGTCTTTGAAAGCTTCGCGGCAGCGTTGGCTGTACACAATGGCGGCGCGGTCGGGGCGTTTGCCGCCAATGTCGCCGGGGGTGTAGGCGTCGTCGCTGCGGATTTTTCGGTCAGCGGTGTAGCGGTTGATCATGGAATCCATGTTGCCCGCCGTCACGCCCCAAAACAAATTGGGCTTGCCCAGCACCTTGAACGGATCGGCGCTTTGCCAGTCAGGTTGCGCGATGATGCCGACTCTGAAACCCTGCGCTTCCAACATGCGACCAATGACGGCCATGCCAAAGCTGGGGTGATCCACATAGGCGTCGCCGGTGACCAAAATGATGTCGCAACTGTCCCAGCCCAGTACGTCCATCTCGGCACGGCACATAGGCAGGAATTTGGCGGTGCCAAAGCGGGCCGCCCAGTATTTGCGGTAACTGTTCAGCGGCTTGGCAGCGCGCGCGAAAAAGGAGACGTCAACGGGGGCGTTCATAGGGTACACAAGTGGAGGTTAACCGCCGAGTGTACGGTTTTACACTTGGCAACGCCTTTGGCGTGGGTACTGCAGCCGTTGCGCTTTCACGCGCAAGGTTGATGGCCGCGCGCCTAACCTTCGACACGGCGACGTCTGCCGCGCTTCAGAAAATGGCCTGACTTTTCGCCAGAACGCACGCATCCCTCAAGCAAGAGAGGCGCCCTTTTCGGTCGGTACGGCCAAAGGTTGCGGCGCTTGCAACGCCTCCTCCAAGCGCGCAACACGGGCATTCAGGTCATTTTCCGTGAGTGCGCCTGCTGCCAATTTCGGATTGAGATAGGGATTCGCGCTCCACCAGTCAATCCCCATTTCGCGGGCTTTGTCCACGGAGCACACCAGCAAACGAATCTGGATGGTCAGCAACTCAATATCCACAATCTTGATCTTGATGTCGCCCGCGATCACCAAGCCCTTGTCCAAAATGCGCTCCAAAACATCCGCCAAGGTCGCCGATTGGACGGCGTGCGTCATGCTGCGCTGCGGTTTTTGTGGGACGTTCATGTTTTTGTATCCTGTTTGCGTCTTTAAAGCAGTTTGCCAAGCGGGCCAAGATCCAGATTCAAATCTTTGTCCGTCAGCCCAAACTCTTTTTTCAGCCACGTCATTTGCTTGTCCAGTTCCATGAAAGTCAAGCCCAGACGCTCCACTTCATCGGGCGTCAGCGAGCCGCCTTCAATGCGGCGAATAGCCTGCTTTTCAAGCAACTGCCGAATCAACTCCACCACGGTCAACACCAGTTGCCCCAACCCATTTTTGACCGTCTCCGGGTTGAGTGCAATCCGGGGCGAAGGCGGCGTAGCAGACGATGTCGGAGCGGACTTGTCGGCCTCTGCCTCTTCGTCGGAGAACAAAAAAGGAAAAGTGTTTTTCATAGCTGTCCGGCCAATAATTCGGGCTTGGGTCGTGCACTTTCAACGGCTGTCAGCAGCAAGTTCAGGTTTAAATAAATCAAATCAACGCCAGCCACTGAAATCACCACCTCACCCATGGCGACCACACCGGTGTTCAACACGCGATCCAGCAACTCGCACAGCGAAGAGGCGTCGGCTTGCATTACTCAAGCCTCCAAATCCATGAGCCGTTCATACATGCTGCGCGCCATGTGCAGATTGCCCGTGCGCTCGTAGCTTTCAGCCAGCGCCAGCAGCGCCTCTTTGGCCGCCTTGGCCTGCGGTGTATCGGCGTGCTCGTCCACCAGCATCCAGAACATCTCGGTGGCCTGGCGATCCTGACCTTCTTTCTGGTAGCGCTGCGCCATGGCGAGTAGCCGAGCGAGCATCGTTATCGGCGTTGGCGTTGGCGTGGACATTGGCGCGCTACTGTCAAATTCTGTTTTTGTCTGCATATCGTCCCTTTTGATTAAGTGGGTTGCGCCACCGGCAACACAGTCGGTAAATTGGAAGATTCATAAAGGCCGTGGCCTAACGCGCGCAGTCGCTCAAACCCGCGCGGCTCTGGCTGCCTGAAAACCAGTGTCATGTGACGCCCGGCATTGGCCGTCTGGTAACGCTGCAACAACGGCTGCTGCGCGCGGTGCAGCACAGTACAAGTCGGGCAGGCGGAGGCGGGCGTGGCCAGATTCACCCACAGCGTCGGCACAGCAACGCCTAAGCGTTGGCAGGCCGAGATCAAGTCACCAGTCTCGGCAAATGCCATTTCAGTGGGAATCGTCACCGCCATCAGGGCCGTTTGTTGGGGGTCTTTCAGCAGGCGACGAAACACTTTCAATTTTTTGGAAAGTTCAACCATCGTGTGTGTGATTTTTGGTAACCAAAAGACATCCCTGTATTTCAAAAACAGTGCAAAAAAAGTCGTCAGCCATTGCTCAATCAGTTCTGGCATTTCCAGAAAGCGAATCAAGTGGCCTGTAGGGGCAGTGTCCAGTACAAAGAGGTCATAACACTTGCGTTCCATCAAGTCCACGATGCGGGTCAGCGCCAGCATTTCATCCAGACCCGGCGGGGCGATGTCAAGCAGGCGCGTCATCACGTCCCGGTCAAAAGCCACGTCGATACCGGAGGAGGCCTTGGGGCGATCAAACATCCGGGTTAACTCTGCCGCGTAGGTTTGTTTTAAAAGCGCATATTCCGCCTGGGAATCCAGCTCAATCACATGCAGTCTAGGGATCACCTGCGTTTCCTGCGGGCCGACGTCACAGCCCAGACAGGCAGCCAGCGAGTGCGCCGGGTCAATCGAAAAAAGCAACACTTGCTGACCAGGCCGCGCCTCAGTCAAACGCAAGGCCGAAGCACAGGCCAGCGTCGTTTTGCCAACACCGCCTTTACCGGCGAACAAAAGTAGTTTCAGCGTTGGCGCGGGCAGCGGCGCTGGATAAGCGATGCGCACGCGGGTGTTCGTTTGAGGCGCGTTGAGCGGCGCAGGTTCAAGCGGCGGCAAGTGCGCTGGCACGAGCCTCCGGGCTTGAGGCCAAACCCGCAACAGCGGCGCCGTCCCGCGCACCTCCGTCAACAACAGGGGCAAGCCCCAAAAAACGTGGTCGGTAAACACCTGCGTGCATTCATGCAAGGCCCGCGTCTGGCGGGCCGCTTCATCGACACAGACCGGACAGTCTGCGGGCGCCGCAAGCAAGCGGTTCACGACCACCTCGCGCACCGGCAAGCCCAGCCGGGCCAACTCATCGAGCATGACGCGCGTGACGTGAATGCTCAAAGCCTCGGCCAGCATGACCGGCACAAACCGACACCGTTTGCGCGAGCGCAGCAGCGCCCACAAGTGCTTCAAGTCCGTGAGGGTTTCTTGCAGATAAAGATCGACGGCTTCAGGCTGATACGCGCCCCGGTACAACTGGGCCATATAGCGGTACTTGGCAAGCATCGCGTCCAGCGCATCGACCCAGCGGCGCATGATGGCTGGCAAACCTAACAGCCGCAACGTGTGCCCCGCCGGTGCCGTGTCCACCACGATGCAGGCATAACGGTCTGCCTTGACCCAGGCTTCAATCTCTAGCAAAGCCATCATTTCGTCCAGGCCGGGAATGGAGAGGTCAAGAAACTGGTTAACGTCCGCCTGATCCAAAAAAGTACCGCGCAAGGCGATGGTGCGCAAATGCGACTCATGACGCGCTTTGAAGCGAGCCAGACTCTGTTGCGGGTCAATCTCGCAGAGCGTCAGATTGTCAGGCGGGGGCTGCCCGGCAAAACAGTCCAGCAGCGAATGCGCCGGATCGGTGGACACCAGCAGGTAATTTTTTTCAGGATGAGTGTGCGCCAGAAAGAGCGCTGCTGCCGCCGCGCAGGTAGTTTTTCCAACGCCACCCTTGCCCCCAAAGAGCAGCAGACGAAGCGCGTCTTCTTGCAAAAACTCCGGCATGGCTGCTACTTTCACGCGCATCCCTTCATGATGACTGCTACGGCTTACTTAGGATTAGAAGTCGGCGTTTCATCTTCATCTTCATCTTCATCTTCATCAGGCTCATCTTCGCTCTCTTCGTCATCTTCATTGCGTGCCCGGATGGCGTCCAGCCGGTCAAGCAATTGAGTCTCTACTGCGACAAACTCTTCTTCTGTGATGGCGCCGGTGTCGAGCTTCATGTAAAGCTCGCTGAGTTGGCGTGTTACGGCCTCGGCCTCACCGGCCTGCTCTTGCTGAACCGCTTCATTGATTTCCCTGAAAATCCATAGCAACGGTGACAGCAGCAGGTTATCCAGAATCAGCATGTCAGGTGTTCACGCTTGCAAGGCCACATGAACAAAATGATGCGGTGCCCACGGCCCGTTGTAGTCAAAAGAAAAGTTGTTATCGAACCGTTTAGCCGCTTCAAAAACACCATCTTCAAAAGCTTTTTGCGCATCGCGATCCACCAGGCAAGCCAAGTGCATGACTTCTTTTTCCTCACGCGTCGGGTTCTGCTTGATGTCAACACAGCGAGAACTCAACGCCGCGATGACAGCCTCGGTATGCACTTCGCGATCCTGCGTGAGGAGGTGATCAAAAAGGCGCCCCATTTCTATCTTGTCGTTCTGCGAGGGGCCATGCTGCTTGCCAACCACCTCATCGCGTAAGTCTGCCAGTTCTTGATGGCGATTCACCATGTATTCAAAAATGTTGGGCACATCCAGATTGACCCGCAAGCCTAGTTCTACCTTGCCACGCACGAGGTCCAGCTGCTCCGAGAAAGTTCGACGATTTTCTTTCAAGATAGACAAAAGCGCCTGCCTGCTATGGGCAATCGTGCCAAACGCAACAGGCAACACGGTCGTCTCACCCATCAAGCGCTTGACCACCATGTTGTGCGCGGCCAAATTTTTACGCTCCGGGCGAATCCTTTTCTCCGCAATATCGCTCACCACCGCTGAGACAGCGCCTTGCGAGATGACATACACCGACGCGCCATTAATGCCAATATCTTCGTAGTCAGGCTGCGCCACGGCATCGGCTATTGCGTACAAATAATGGCCCGGTTCAGGCGTGGAAACCAACTTCATGCGGGCACCTTTGAAGAGAGTAGGCGAGAGGTCATGGTTTGAATGGATTGCGCGTTGCGAATGCGCCCATGCAAGGCAGGTCTTGCGGGTGGAAACGTCGTTTGCTGCAGCCGACGCTGGGTCATGATTTCTTGACGAACCCGGTAAACCAATCCCCGGTTATCACGGGCCGTCACCGTTTGAAAAGCAGCGCTATGCAAAGAAGAACGCAGGCAAGAAGCTGTTTGACGTTGCATGGGGCAAGACTCCTGTAAAAGTTAAGCAGCCGCTAGTTTCAAAGCGATGCCGCTGGCGATAATTGATGTTTCTCAATAAGTCAGCTGTCTGCGTTTAAGTCGGTCAGTAGGCGCCGTATGAATGGGCAACGGCGAAGCAGCAGGCAAGGTTCGATTCAGATCAAAATCTCCGGTGGGTCTATCGACAAACTGATGAAGCCGGCGTTGCTTGGTTTCAATCTCAGTCATGCGGCCCTGAATTTCAATATAGCGTTGCTCGGCGCGCAACATCTCTTTTTTAAGCCGCTGCTTTTCCATTTCAAGCATGGACAACTCAAGCAAGGCGCCCGAACAAGACCGAATACGACGGCTATCGACCAGCCCGGCCATGGTTTTAATGTGCTGTACACCCCGCGTTCTAGTTGCCACGATTCACTCCTTTTTTAACCTCGCCAGCCACGGGCACCAGCATCGGTGCGGGCGGGCAGCAACGGGCAATAATTTCATCCAATCGCTCCAGCCCTGCTACCTGTCCGCCATGCGTGACCTTCAGACAATCGGCATTGAGCACGTCATGACAGAGCGCCCTGAAAGTAGCGTCTGTCGCTGACACAGTGCCTGCGCGATTTGCCACAATGCGCCCCAGCATGATGCAGGCCCGAATCGTAGGCCGCGCATTGTTGACGCCAAGCTCTCGAAACTCGCGCACGATGTCAACAATTGACTTTGATTGCCGCCACGGCAAACCCGATTTGGCTTGCGTAATCGCCACCTCGGTTTCATAGTCGTGATGCCCTACTTTAATGGTGATCATGCGATCCATCAGCGCATCTTGCGTCTTGTGAACGCCCGCATATTCTTCCGGGTTACTGGTGAAAATAGCGCTGAAATTAGGGTGAACCTGAAGATAACCGTCCCCATTGCGGGCATCCGGGAGTTCAAGCAAACGCTCCTCAAGAATAGACAAGAGCACATTGTTGGCCTCGGGACGTGAGCGTGTGAACTCGTCATAAATCAGGGTGAATCCATACTTACACGCCGTGGTCAGGCGGTTGTCGCCCCACTGCTTGGAAACCGTTTCTTCCTGTTTCAAAACCGAATGAATGTAGTTGTCAACGACCTTGGTTGATCTAAAACCGGTCTGCCCACCAATCAGGTCAGAACTCCCAAACTCATCATCCCCATGAATCAAGATAACTTGTCGCCCCAACTGCGCCGCGACATGCATGGCTAAAGCTGTTTTAC
Source organism: uncultured beta proteobacterium (assembly GCA_903823025.1). Taxonomy (GTDB): domain Bacteria; phylum Pseudomonadota; class Gammaproteobacteria; order Burkholderiales; family Burkholderiaceae_C; genus Rhodoferax. The sequence continues at coordinate 103,542 of CAIJRK010000073.1, read as the reverse complement.
CGGTGCCCGCAGGCCCGCTCAAGTGAACCGGGTAGCCCGCCTTGATGTAGTCAAGTGCCCGCTCACTGACGCCTTGAATGTAAGGTGTCTCAACAAAGTTGGATTTTTTCTCCAACGTCAATACCGTCAATGCTTCAGCTTGATTCATCTCACTCACCTTTTATAGTTCTCAAAACAGTCTTACCTGACAACCAACCCGGCCTTCACTTTTTCTTGGGCTTCACGGATTTATTGACGTTTTGCCAGCTGGCCTCAGCCATCGCTGTTTTGTCGTGATGCAGGACAGACGGACCGTGTTCCGGCTTGACCTCAGGACTGGCAACAGGCCAGGCAAAAGACGCGGTTGCGGGTTTAATCGCCAAATTACTATGCCCCGCCAATACGACAGCAGGCGACGCGAAGGTATGCGCTGGCTCGGCAGTCGGCCAGCGAAGCTCTGACACTTGCGCTTTAATATCCTGAGTCGATTGCATCAACGAGTCCGCCAGCTCTTTGGCCATCACCGCACGCGAGGTGTGAAAGCTGTTAACCAAATCACTCACAACATGAGAACGGGCACGATGATCTTTCGTTAAACCTGCGTGCTGAACTTTTGAAAAGTTCCGAAACTGCCTGGAAAACTCACTGCGCAAAGTGGCTACATAGGACACGATGCCTTGCCTCGATCGAACCAGACTTTTATGTAGAACACGTCGCATTTGGCTATGATTTTTTTGGAAACTATCACACATTTTGTGGGTGTCTTGACGCAGGGCAAGAACCTCCAAAGAACGGTTAACGCGATCACTGGCCAAATTCGACTTAAGCGCTTTGACCATCGCCACGCGCTCACGACCAAAAGCACGCAGCATATTGGCCGTCTGATCTTTAATCTCCCGGATGACTCTTGCACGCTCGCTTGCAGCAGCTTCGATACCTGGTACCAAAGCTTCCATGTGACTTTTCATGATGTTCATATTCATTGACTCCTCGTAGATAAGACAGCGACTCACAGATGAATTAACTCAACTCTGCCAAGCAAATTAAAGCCTGGCAGAGAGCTCACATTGCGGCGCTGTTTATGCCGGTGCTGCAGCGCTGGAGGTCAGACCAATTGCCTCTGCATATTTGAGGTAAGTCTCAACCGAGGCAATCACAACCCGGGCTTCAATAGACAACAGCTCAATCCCCACCAGAGACACTTTGACCCACGCATCAATGACGATACCTTTGTCCAAGATACGATCTACGACCTCAGCCAAACTCGAAGAGTCGGTAGATTTTTGTACTTTTGCCATTTCATTCTCCAAACATATAGAACCCCTGATTAACACTTTTTAGTGACGAAGTACGGGGTGACGCCCTTCGTACACTTCTATATTTGCAATGACCGTGCCATATTTTTCTCGTCTAATTAAATTGTTTTAACCCTTTAAAAACAACAGGTTAAGAAAAAACTTGAACAGCATTTAATTTTTAAAAATACGTTAGAGGTTTAATTTCTAGGGAGACGATTCCATAGGTAGGGCGCTTGCACCCGTAGCCAAAACAGCTTGAATAGCACTCAGTATTTCGTCATGTCGAAACGGCTTGGTTACAAAGGCAGATATCAGCCCGGTTCTCAAGCTGTGCTGCACCAGACTGTCATCTTTGTAGAAGTAACCTGAGACAAGAATCACCGGGGCCATGCACGTTGTTTTGGTTCTGATCCGGCGGGCCAACTCGACGCCTTCAATGTCGCCTAGTTTGGCATCGAGCAAAATGAGACGGCAGGCCACGCCCGCCTCCTTAAGCCAGCGCAAAGCATCGTCACCACTGGCCGCAGTAGCAACTGAAAAACCATTTCTTCGCAAGATCATCTCTAGTGCCCAACGCACATCTGGTTCATCATCCACAATCAGCACGGTCATAAATTCAATCATTAATCCCTGAACCCTTCACACGTCAATCGCCAAAGGCAGGCGAACCATAAACGTCGTTCCTTGATGTAGAAAACTACTTTCTACGGCAATCGTTCCCCCATGCTGTTTCACGATGGTGTGGCAAATCGACAAGCCTAGGCCCGTGCCTTTTCCGACGGGTCGCGTGGTGAAGAAAGGATCAAATATCTTGCTTAAATGTGCATGTGAAATTCCGCTTCCGGTATCACAAACGCGCACGACAGCCTCGTCCGATTCACGCTGAATAGACACGCGCACCTCACCCCCGCCGGGCATGGCTTGATAAGCGTTGAGTATTAAATTCATCACAACTTGCTGTAACAAGTTTGCATTGCCCGAAATGGGGATGAAAGGCTCGGCATAGTCTTCAATCAGATTAATTTTTTGAACCTTGGCCTGTGGCGTCAATACACTCAGGGTTTCGCGCACCAGGGCTACCAAATTGAGGGATTCAGTTTGGTTGCTGGACGAAGGCCGGGCAAAGCGCAGCAAGTTCTCGATAATCATCGAGGAACGCTCGATACCTTCCAGAATTTTCCGGACACATTCGTGCTGAAAATCAGGATCATCGGGCGGCTCCAATAAAAACTGTGCAGCTGAAAAACTGACCGATAACGGATTGCGTAATTCATGGGCAATACCGCCCGCCATCACGCCTAATGCAGCCAGCTTTTCGCTTTGGTAGAGGTGTTGCTCCAGCGCCCGACGCTCAGACAAATCACGGCCTACCGCGACCACACCGCTGACCTTGCTGGCATCGTCCCGGATAGACGAAAAAGACCAGTCCACCGGAATCAAGCCCCCGGAGCTGGCGATAAGATTCAGTTCTTGAAACTCGACGGCATCGCCATGCACCAATTGACGAATAATGGCGGCCATGTCGTTGCGACGCGCCGTCTCGCATAACTCGGCCAGCAGTTGCCCCCGCACCTCATGGCTGCGGTAACCCGAGATACGCTCGGCGGCTGGATTCCAACTGGTGATGCGCCCCTCAGCATCGGTTGAAATCACCAGGTCATTGGCGCATTCAACAACGCTGGCCAAATGGCGTTCCGCCATGCGTACCTTCTCACTCAACTTCACTTTGTCCGTGATGTCATCCATGACCAGCATGACGTGTTCCACCACACTGCCCATCTTGATAGGAATCACAGTGTAATAAAAAATTCGAGTAGGAATGCCTGGTGCCCGGTAAGTCATTTGGGCACCGGGCAAGGGTAAGCCGGTATCAAAGACGCTACGAATCTTGGCCTCTAACTGCATAAACTCCAGAATGGCATCCGGAAAAACTTCACGAATTCGAACGCCAATCGTATTGGTCTCTGTGCGGCGTGCTTTCTCAATAAAGTTACGGTTAGCCGAGGCTACCCGCAAGGCGGTATCAATCAAAACAAGAGAAAATGGAATGCTGGTCAAGAGCATGTGATAGAGCCGCTCGTACCGACCCTCGGATGACAAACTAGGCACGGGTTCCATTCCTAAACTACTTGAAAATCTATTCATGGCTAATCGGGTCATGACGTCACATCAGAGAGAGCAGGACAAAAGTTATAGGCGGGCCACGGGCCGTTTAAGGCCAAACTCATGCCTATCTTTTGCAGAGAATTTTGTTGGATTGAAAGGGCCTCACGAAATTCAGTCAGGCCGTCAGACGTCAACAAAAAACTGCTGTTAAAAACCATGCGATCTGGCCGCCCCGTCACGGTGCTGGCATGGTGTCGCAACGGGATTGATGCCTCAGCATAAGGTTGTAACGCTTGTTGCAGGTCTTGCGCTACGCGCGTCACATAAGCTTGCAGTGCGGTCTCAATCCTGGCATCCAGTTGTTTTTGTTGCAGGTAGCGAACGCCGGGTGAGGTCGATAAGGCAGCCCGGCGGGCCTGAATATCCGGGTCTTCAGCGGCAATCATTTGGCGCGCCTGTGCTTCTGCCAAATAACCTTTGACGCTCCACTCGGTTTTATCTTGCAGCGAATCAAGTGCCTGAACCATGTCCAGGTGATGCCGGTTCAAAAAACTTTTCAAGCTAGCCTCGGTCTTGAAAATTGAACCAAACTTAACCGGTAGAACTGTGGCGTGCGCCATCATGTGCGCCACGACCGCTTCATGCTGCACAGCCCGTTTTCCTAGCCAAGATAAATTTTGCAAATTTGTTTCAGAAAAATCGCTAATGTTGACTTGCCCAACAACGGCCACTATCGCCTCACTCGCCAGCAGAACCGTCACGGGATAACGTTCATCCACCCCCAGCACACCCGCCTCTGCCAGTCCTGCAACAGCGGGCACACAGGTTGGAAAGGTCATGCAATAAAGGTAGAGACCCAAATTTGAGGCGGGCACTTGAACTGGCGTCATCATGATCGCGCCTGTTTCACGGCCGCCTCAAAGTGCGACGAAAAAATAGAGAGTGATGCGCTTGAAGGCGCACCCCCGCCTTGGGTTTCTGTGATTCTTTCCCGAATCGCATTCAGGGCTGCACGGTTGCAGATAGCGCCCAGATCAGCACCGGTTAGACCGGCAGTGCGCGCCGCCAAGTTAGATAAATCTACATCATTGGCCAGCGGTTTGCCACGCACTTGCACTTGCAAAATAGCCAGCCGTTCGAGTTCATCAGGCAACGGTATTTCAACGACCACATCAAAACGTCCAGGGCGCAACAAGGCCGGGTCCACCATGTCGGGTCGGTTCGTGGCGGCGAGAACCAGCACGCCGGTGAGTTTTTCAACCCCATCCAATTCAGCCAAAAACTGACCCACGACCCGCTCACTCACGCCCGCATCTGATGCGCCACTCCCCCGGCGCGGCACCAGTGCATCAATCTCATCAAAGAACACCAAACACGGCGCGGCTTGCTTGGCTTTGCGAAAAACCTCGCGCACGGCGCGCTCGGACTCGCCTATATATTTGGACATCAGGGCTGGGCCTTTCACCGAGATAAAGTTAACTTGTGTCGCACTGGCCGCCGCTTGCGCCAGCAGCGTCTTGCCACAGCCGGGCGGACCGCACAAGAGCACGCCTTTGAGCGGTTTGACGCCTGCCGCCTCGAACAACGCACCATATTTCGCAGGCCATTCCAGCAACTCACGCAACAGACGTTTAGGTTGCGCCAGGCCGCCTACATCGTCCCAAGTCGTTGTGGGTACTTCGACAAAAACTTCACGCAAAGCGGAAGGTTCAACTTCACGCAAAGCGGCTAAAAAATCGTTCTTGCACAGCGCCAGATTTTGCAAAGACTCATACGGAATTTTGGCTTGGGCAAAGTCAATTTCCGGCAAAATACGCCGGATGCAAATCATGGCCGCTTCACGACATAGCGCCTCCAGATCAGCCCCGACAAAGCCATGCGTGATGTCGGCCAACTGCGCCAGGTCAACCTCTTGAGCGACCGGCATGGCGCGGGTATAAATTTCAAGAATAGCCAAACGACCAGGCCGATCCGGAATAGGAATGGCTATCTCTCGGTCAAAGCGACCGGGGCGACGCAGGGCCGGGTCTAGTGCATTCGGGATGTTGGTGGCGGCAATGACGATGACTTGACCCCGCGCTTTCAGGCCATCCATAAGACTGAGCAACTGGGCCACTACGCGACGCTCCACTTGGTGTTCACCGCCCAACTCTTCACGTTTGGGGGCAATCGAATCAATCTCGTCAATGAAGATAATGCTGGGCGCTTGCTGGGTAGCCTGCTCAAACAACTTGCGCAGATAGCCCTCCGACTCGCCGTAAAACTTTTGCATGATCTCAGGCCCGCTGATCGAGAAAAAACGCACATCGGTTTCATGCGCGACAGCCCGCGCAATCAGCGTTTTGCCGCAGCCCGGCGGGCCGTACAGCAGCACCCCTTTGGGCGCATCAATGCCGAGCCGGACAAACACTTCAGGAAAGCGCAGGGGCAACTCAATGATCTCGCGCACGCGCTGAACTTCGCGCTTGAGTCCCCCAATATCTTCATACGAAAAAGTAGCACGCCCCGTTGCCTGCGTTTTGGTCTGCGTTGGCGCCGGACCGACCGTTAACAAAGTCGGAGGGGCAATCAGAACCGGCCCTTTGGGCGAGGTCTCGCGCACCAAAAAATCCAGTGACCGGTTGCCAAACAAAGTGCCGCGTATTCGGTCTCCCTCCACCACTGGCAAGCCATCGAGCCGGGTGCCAATGTACTGGAGATCACGGTCTGACAGGCCGGGGCCAGTCGGTGACAGCACAATTTTTTGCGCGGCATGCGCGACTACTTTTTGCACCACGACAACATCGTCGAGCGCCACCCCGGCATTGCCGCGCGAGAGGCCATCGAGCTGAATTCTTGCCTCGCCCCGGCCCTCTTTGTAAGCAGGCATCACCTTGCACACGGTGCGCTGTTTGCCCACCACCGTCACAATATCGCCAATCTCAAGGCCGAGAATCAGCATATCCGCCGGGTCCATGCGCGCCAGCGCCCGACCGACATCCTTGACCAAGGCTTCCGTGACTTTAAGGCGCAATCCCTCATCGACTACTTTTTTCATATCAGCCCTTCACGTCTTTTAAAAGCTGAATTTCCAAAATGCCGTTGCGGCAATGAAAACTCATTTGACCGGCAGAAAAGCTGCCCGGTAGCAGCAGCTCTTTGCGGTATTGCGTTTCACCTTTTTCAGTGGCGATCATCAAAACATCACCATGAATTTCAAGCTGCACCTGGTCTTCTTCAATGCCCGGAACTTCAGCGACAACCAGCACACGGGTCGGCTCATCAAACACATCCACAATGGGTTCGCGCACCTCATGCACAGCCACCAATTTGCCAGCTTGATCTTTGTGAATATGACCAAACGGCTCGACTTTGACCCCCGACTCACCACGCGCAGATTTGACAGTGAAGCCATAAACACCCTTGGCCCGCTCACCTGAACCCACCTTGAAATCGCCGCTCTTGCTTAAGGTGCCGCCCGCCTGCTCGGCTTGCTCAACCAACTTGCCCAGTTGTTCCACCACGTTGCCAAGACCTGCAAAAAAACTACCGCCCGAGGGTGCCGCACCCGGTTTTCCAAAGGCCGCACCCAGCCGACGTCCGATTTCATCAAGCCGTTCTTTGCCCTGTGCAAATTCATCTGATCGTTTTTTATCAACCATGCTTGTTCTCCTTTTGAATGACTAAAAATAGGCCAGGCGCCCGCGTTCATTGCCCTTCATGTTTGTGGCCGTCTTTCATGAATTGGGTCGATGAAATCTCATAAGCTTTGAGTTTGGTGTGAATCGTTTTGTAATCAATTTGAAGCATTCGGGCGGCTTGCGCTTTGTTGCCGTCCGTCAGATTCAAAACCCGCAGCAAGACCTCGCGCTCCATTTGCGCAGTCACCCGGGCAGAAAACTCTTTGAGCGACAAGCCGACGCCCGAGGCCAAAAGCGCGGTAGAGCCACACAGCGGGCAGGTGTGATCGGTGTTGCCGGACGGCCTGCCGGGTGTCATCTGATCAAACCCCGAAGGCGTCGGCGAACGGGTGTGTCCGTGCAGCATCCCCAGGCAATCAGGGGTGATCACGCCTTCGGGGTCATCACACAACAAAACGGCGCGACGCAATTGGTTGCGTAATTCACGCGCATTGCCCGGCCAGCTATAACCCTGAACAAGTCCCCAAGCCATCGCGGACAGCCCTTGCACTTGCTTGCCCAACTCTTTGTTTGTCTGCGTCAGAAACCGGCTCACCAGCAGCACAAGGTCTTCTTTTCTCTCACGCAAAGGCGGTATAAAAATGCCATATTCCGCCAGTCGGTGATAGAGGTCACCCCGAAAGGTTTGTTGCGCCACCATCGTCAACAAATCCGCATTGGTAGCCGCCACCACCCGAAAATCTACCATCTGCTCTTTGCTGCTGCCAATGCGGTGAATGCGCCGCGTCTCCAGCACCCGAAGCAACTTGCCTTGCATCGCCAACGGCAAATTGCCAATCTCATCAAGAAAAATCGTGCCGCCATTGGCCAGTTCAAACGCGCCCGCTTTGGCTTGATGCGCACCCGTAAAAGCCCCTTTTTCGTGCCCGAATAGCTCACTCTCAATCAGCGACTCGGCAATCGCCCCGCAGTCCACCGCCACAAACGGCTGGGCAGTGCGCAAACTGCGGGCATGAATAGCTTGCGAGACCAACTCTTTGCCGGTGCCGGATTCACCCATCACCAAGACTGAAAAATTGGTGCGCGCCACACGCTCAACCTCGGTCTGAATGCGCACAATGGCCGCGCTTTTTCCCATCAAGTCCAATAACGGACTGACATCGCCGCCCGGTTGATTGAGACACTGCCAATGCTGACTTCGCAAGGCTTTTTCCGACAGGGCGCGGCGCACCGTCAGCACCACGTCTTCGTTGTTAAACGGCTTGGCGACATAGTCATAAGCGCCAGCCCGAATAGCGCGAACGGCATCGTGGGTTTTGCCATTGGCTGTCACCATAATGACGTGCAGCGTTTTATCGTGCGCCTTGGCCCGCGCCAGCACCTCAAAGCCATCCATATCGGGCAGGCCGACATCGAGCAACACGACGTCCGGGGTTTCGCGCTGGATACACGCCAAGGCGTCGCTCCCGTTGGCCGCCATCAGCGGCAGAAAACCGGCTTGACGGATCAGGGTGGAGAGTACCCAACGCGCATCATCGAGGTCATCCACAATCAGCACTTTGGCAGGGCTATGCCCGACCGTGCCAAGGCTTGCAGGCTTCATGCGCTTTTACCCGGTCTTTGCCGAAGCGAAGGCAGCAAATGTTTAACCAGCATATCGGCTCTCAAGAACGGTTCTACGGCATGAACCAAGCCCAAAAACAGCAAACCCGTCTCGCCAGGCATCAGCGTCGTGTTGATGCGCTGCGCAATAAACTTATCACGGTCAAAAAGCAGTCGTCGGCTCAAATCCTGGCGTTGTTCTGTCTGGCCGGGCTGTAAATCGCTTAAGGCCGCCTTGTGAAGCTGGTATTCCTCCAGCAGCAAGCGGGGGTCTTCGGTGCCCATTAAATGCGCTCCTTGGGCCATCAACTCAAGCAATAGCTGATGATTTTTACTGCCTTGGGTCGCTACATCCCGGACAATTTCCGCTTCTTTTTCACACACCGGCAAACCGTCCTGATATAAGCGCACGTATGGATAGGGCAAGGCCAACGCTGTAATCAGTTGGCGAATGCCCAGCCACAACGCATCAATGGATTTGAGATGTTCGAGCCATTTTTCATGGCCATATTGCGACACATAGGCCTGCTTCATCTGCGCCTGCAGCGAACCCATATCCTGCTCGGTATGGATGATCGGAATCACAAGAAGCGTGCGCATAAGTCTGGTTGAAATCCCGAAATATTGGTCGCCAATCATGAAGTGGCAATCCGGGATTTATTTTGAGAAATCTCAAATCACGCGCATCTCCCTTGATGGCTTCAAGACCGATTCCAGAATGCGCTATGGTCACGCCCATGCTATCTATCGAATCACTCCAAGCTTATTGGTCGGGACCACTGGTCACGGTCAATCTCATCGTTTTTTTGAACCTGGCCGGGTCTTTGTTACTCGGAATGCTGGTGGGCTACGAGCGCTCATACCATGGCCGTGCGGCGGGGATGCGCACCTACGGTCTGGTTTGCATGGCCTCGGCGGCGTTGACCGTAATCACCGGCTATTCCTCAGCCTGGTTTGGCGGCAATCACCCCATCGCCACCGGCGTTGACCCAACCCGGGTGATCCAGGGCATCGTGACGGGCATTGGTTTTTTGTGCGCCGGTCTCATCATGCGCGAGGGGTTCAAAATTAGCGGACTCACGACAGCGGCCTCGCTGTGGGCCTCGTCTGTAGTCGGCATTTTGGTGGGTATCGGTTTCTATCCAGCCGCTATCCTGCTGGCCCTGTTGAGCGCCATTTGTATGGCCTGGATTTCCAAACTTCAAGACTGGTTACCGTCCCGGCAGGCCGTCGCTGTGACTTTGACCTTCACGCCCCACTACCAGCCCAGCGAGTTGAAGTTGCGTGAGATGGCCCACGCCCGCGGCTACGACATTTCAGGCGACTCCCTCAGCATTTCGCTCAAAGCGGCGACCCAGGAATGGCGGTTTATTGCCGTCGCCCGCAACCGTTCCAAAATGACACCGCTGTCAGAACTCGCTCAGGAAATTGCTCAACTCAATGGCATCAACAGTTTCCATGTGGCTTATGCCAACAACTAAACAGCGCCAGGTCAACGCCCATGCTTAACTTTTTACCGTCGCTGCTGATCGGCCTGATTGCCAGCTTGCTGATGGTGCTCAATGTGCTGTTCTGGGTGCCTGTGTTGCTGGTTTTCAGTCTTTTGAAATTGCTGATGCCTTTCAAACCCATCCGTTTGTTAATCGACCCGATTTTGTTGCGCGTCGCTGAAACCTGGATTGCGGGCAACAGTGGCTGGATGCGGCTCACGCAACGCATCACCTGGGATGTGCAAGGGGTTGAAAATTTGTCTGCCCGCCGTTGGTATCTGGTGAACTGCAATCATCAGTCGTGGGTGGATATTTTGGTGCTACAACACGTATTTAACCGGCGCATTCCTTTGCTGAAGTTTTTCCTCAAACAGTCGCTGATCTGGGTGCCGATCATGGGTCTGGCTTGGTGGGCGCTGGATTTTCCGTTCATGCGCCGCCACAGCGAAGCGTTTTTGAAAAAACACCCCGAGATGCGCGGCAAAGACCAAGCCACCACCCGCAAAGCCTGTGAGAAATTTGCCCTGATTCCAACCAGCGTGATGAATTTTCTGGAAGGCACGCGCTTTACCCAAGCCAAGCACCTGCGGCAAAAATCGCCCTACAAACATTTGCTCAAACCCAAAGCGGGTGGCATGGCGCTGGCGCTGAATGCCATGGGCGACAAGTTTCAGGCCATTCTGGATGTGACGATTGTTTACCCGGACGGCGTCCCGGATTTTTGGCAATTTCTGAGTGGCAGAGTCCAGCGCATCATCGTTCGGGTGCGCCCGCTGCCCGTGCCGCAACAGCTGGTGCAAGCCGATTACGCGGGCGACCCGGCAGTACGCGAGGCGTATCAAAAATTTGTTAATCAAATGTGGCTGGAGAAAGACGCGCAAATTGAGGCGCTCAACGCAGATGTTTGAACATCTTGGCGTTGAACGACTCGGTCATACGCAAGCGCCGGGGACCAGGCACCAAAACAAATGACTCCCCGGCACTTAATCGCCCTGGCTGATCCACCGCCAGATAAAACCCGCAATAGCCTTTTTGCGCCATCGCCTTGACCGCGCCGTTGTAGCCCATCGCCGCGTTGAACTTGTAGCAAGGCTCACGCGGCAGCGTCACGCGCAACGCACAATTCTCAAACTTGAGCACATCGCCCACCCACACATCGGTTTCCAGCACGCCTTGCAGCGTCAGGTTTTCACCCAATGAGCCGAAGGGCAAAGCGTCATCAATCCCAGTTAACCCGGCTGCTGCGCGGGCCTCACGCCAGAACGGGTAATGCGCTGACGGATAAGCGTAAACGGCTTTGTCCAAGCCGCCATGCACCGACAAATCAGCCTGCTCGTCGCCGACCAGTCCCATGGGCAAAACGGGAACTTCGCCCGCCACCGGCAATTTATGAATAGCCGTCAAAATAGCGCGGCCGTTAATTTGAACGCGGCGCGCCTGGGCGACTTGGATGCTGATAAGTTGGGTCATGCTGCAATCAAAGTTGTTATTTTCCACTTAACTTTCTGACGCTCTAAAGTACAGGCGATTGAAGGGCGAAAATCAAGGGCGACGGCGCTGATTGGAACCAGTCCGCCACTACTTGATGAAAATGTCACACAAAATAGTCAGACTCAAAAAATGAACACAAACACACGTCCCCATGAAATCGCTCCCGGTCTGGTGATCCAGCACTTCACCCCGCCCTTGAAACTGAGCGACTTCAAACTCATCGCCTTTGACATGGATTCCACCCTGATCAACATCGAAAGCGTGGACGAAATCGCCGATGCGGTCGGTCGCAAAGCGGAAGTCGCGGCCATCACCGAGGCCACCATGCGCGGTGAAATCACCGACTTCAAAGACAGCCTGCGCCAACGCGTGGCCTTGCTCAAAGGCGTCAGCGTGGCCAGCATGGACGCTGTTTACCAGCAACGCTTGCAACTCAACCCCGGCGCGGCAGAACTTGTGGCCGCGTGCAAAAAAGCAGGTCTTCAAGTGCTACTGGTGTCGGGCGGCTTCACCTATTTCACAGACCGCGTGCGGGATCGTCTCGGCATTGACTTCACACGCTCCAACGTGCTGGAGATCGAAAACGGCTTGCTCACGGGCCGCATGGTGGATCAAGCTTGGGGCGACATCTGCGACGGCGCTGAAAAACGCAATATGCTAATCAAAACCTGCGACGAACTGGGCATTAGCCCCAAGCAAGCGATTGCCATGGGCGACGGCTCCAACGACCTGTTGATGATGGGCGTCGCCGGTTTGTCGGTCGCCTACCAAGCCAAGCCGAAGGTACGTGAGCAGGCCATGGTTGCCATCAATACCGGCGGACTGGATCGGTTGCTCGAAGCTGTGCATCAAGATTAACTTTTTTACTGGAGAGAAGACCTATGAGAATTGAAACCCTGGCCGTACATGGCGGCTACACCCCCGACCCGACCACCAAAGCGGTGGCTGTACCGATTTACCAAACCGTCGCCTTCGCGTTTGACAGCACGCAGCACGGCGCCGATTTGTTCGACCTGAAAGTGGCGGGCAACATCTACAGCCGCATCATGAATCCCACCAACGCGGTGCTGGAAGCGCGTGTCGCGGCCATGGAAGGCGGCATTGGCGCGCTGGCTGTGGCCTCCGGCATGGCGGCGACAACCTATGCCATTCAAACCATCGCAGAGGCGGGCGACAACATTGTGTCGGCGTCCACGCTGTACGGCGGCACCTACAACCTGTTTGCCCACACCTTCCCACAAATAGGCATCGACGTGCGTTTTGCGGACTACCGCGACCCGGCCTCATTCGCCCAGCTGATTGATGCGCGTACCAAGGCGATATTCTGCGAATCCGTAGGCAACCCGCTGGGTAATGTCACTGATCTGGCCGCGCTGGCTGCTGTTGCCCACGCCCACGGCGTGCCGCTGATTGTGGACAACACCGTGCCCAGCCCGTATTTGTGCCGCCCGTTTGAACACGGTGCCGACATCGTCGTTCACTCGCTGACCAAATACTTGGGCGGCCACGGCACAACGATTGGCGGCATTATTGTGGACTCCGGCAAGTTTCCTTGGGCCGAACACAAAGAGCGCTTCAAGCGCCTCAATGAACCCGATGTGAGCTATCACGGCGTGGTTTACACCGAAGCGCTGGGCGAAGCCGCCTACATTGGCCGCGCCCGCGTGGTGCCGCTGCGCAACATGGGTGCGGCCTTGAGCGCCCTGGCCGCTTTCCAGATTTTGCAAGGCATTGAAACGCTGGCTTTGCGCATGGACCGCATTTGCGAGAACGCCTTGCGTATCGCCGGTTATTTGCAATCACACGCCAAAGTGGGCTGGGTCAACTACGCCGGGCTGCCTGACCATGCCGATCACGGACTGGTTCAAAAGTACATGGGCGGTCGCGCCTCGGGCATCATCAGCTTCGGTCTCAAAGCCAGCGACAGTCTTGAGGCGGGTGCCCGGTTTCAGGACGCGCTCAAACTGTTCACGCGGCTGGTCAATATTGGTGACGCTAAATCGTTGGCCTGCCACCCGGCCTCAACGACGCACCGCCAACTCAACCCGGCGGAACTGGCCAAAGCTGGGGTAAAGCCCGACATGGTGCGCCTGTCCGTAGGCATTGAGCACATTGACGATTTACTGGAAGACCTGGCGCAGGCGCTGGCCGCCGTTTAATGACAATCAGCTATGAAACTAGGAGCAAATGCCAATTTGCGCTATAGTTTCGGGTTGCGCCGGATTATATAAAAAATAGTCGGCGCGCAACCCATGCTTTCAGGAGAGTCATTGAATGCGTTCCAAAGAGAATGTCGCGATTGGGCAGCTACTCGGACTACTGGAGTCCCGTTACGCCATCCGCGTTTTATGGGCTTTAAAAGATGGTCACGCCCAGACGTTTCGACTGTTACAAGACAGTGTGGGCCACATTACCCCCAACACCATGAACATCCGTTTGAAAGAACTGCGGGCAGCTGATCTGGTCACCCATGGCAAGAACGGCTATATGCTCACCGCCTTGGGCACAGACTTACTCAAACGACTGGGCGACCTGCCCACGTTCGCGACCAAATGGGCAACCAGTCAAGCCAAAAAAATTGATTTGCACCCCCCTCAACTTATTTAATAGCACAGAAAGATTTCACCATGACCCTGACGACAACCCCCTCCGGCCTGCAATACGAAGACACCCTCATCGGCACGGGTGCAGCGGCCACTAAAGGCCAAAGTGTCACCGTTCACTACACCGGCTGGCTCTACAAAGACGGCGCACAAGGCGCCAAGTTTGACTCCAGCAAAGACCGGGGCGACCCTTTTGTCTTTTCATTGGGCGCTGGTATGGTGATTCGGGGTTGGGACGAAGGCGTCGCCGGCATGTTGGTAGGCGGTGCACGCACGCTCATCATCCCGGCCGCTCTGGGCTATGGCGCACGCGGCGCCGGTGGCGTTATCCCACCCAATGCAACCCTGAAATTTGACGTTGAGTTGCTAGACGTTAGTCTCTAACTGACACGTCTTTCTAGCTGGTACTGCAAAGAGGTGCCTTCACCCCACCCTTGCATTCACAGCGGCAGCCCTGACTTGTGAATGCATCGTCGTTGAAATTTAACTTAAACCGCATGTCTGAAAATAACCCCACCCTTAATAATCCCAGCGCCACCAGTTTCCAAAGTACCGAAGATATGGTCGCCGCGCAGTCCCCCTATGAAGTGGATGCACTCGCGCGGGCACAAGCCGATTTGGCCGATTTGCAAGCCAAAAGCGCCGATTTAGCCGACCAATATTTACGGGCCAAAGCCGAGGCTGACAACGCCCGGCGCCGTGCCGAAGAAGAAATTTCCAAAGCGCGCAAATTTGCCGTGGAAAGTTTTGCGGAAAGTTTGCTGCCCGTTGCCGACAGCCTGGAAGCCGGACTGATTCTTAAAGACGCTAGCGCCGAACAGATTCGTGAAGGCGCGCAGGCCACGCTGCGCCAGTTACTCGCCGCCTTGGAGCGCAACAAAGTGGTGCCCATTGACCCACCGGCAGGCCATAAGTTTGACCCGCATTATCACCAAGCCATGAGCATGGTGCCCTCTGAACTAGAGGCCAACATGGTGGTCACCGTGCTGCAAAAAGGCTACTCCATTGCAGACCGCGTCTTGCGTCCGGCACTGGTGACGGTTGCAGCGCCAAAATAATTTATACGCGGTGCTTGAAAAGTTTCAAGTAATCCGCAAGTTACAAAATCTGAACAACAAAACTATGCGTGCACAGCGTGCAAATGGCCTGACAGGTCTGCTCTGTGCGCCAACTATTTAAGGAAAAATCATGGGAAGAATCATCGGTATCGATCTGGGCACGACCAACAGTTGCGTGGCCATCATGGAAGGCAACACGCCCAAGGTTATCGAAAATGCGGAAGGTGCACGCACCACGCCTTCGATCATTGCGTATCAGGAAGACGGTGAAGTGCTGGTCGGTGCCTCGGCCAAACGCCAGGCCGTGACCAATCCCCGCAACACGCTGTACGCCGTGAAGCGTCTGATTGGCCGTAAGTTCGCTGAAAAAGAAGTGCAAAAAGATCTCGATCTGATGCCTTACAAGATTGCTGCTGCCGACAATGGCGACGCTTGGGTTGAAGTGCGTGGTAACCGGATGGCGCCTCAGCAAGTTAGCGCCGACGTGCTGCGCAAGATGAAGAAAACAGCCGAAGACTATCTGGGTGAAGAAGTCACCGATGCCGTCATCACGGTGCCCGCCTATTTCAATGACGCGCAACGCCAAGCCACCAAAGACGCAGGCCGCATTGCGGGTCTGAATGTCAAGCGCATCATCAATGAGCCAACCGCGGCGGCCTTGGCCTACGGTCTGGACAAAAACGAAAAGGGCGACCGCAAGATTGCCGTTTATGACTTGGGTGGCGGCACGTTTGACGTCTCCATCATCGAAATTGCTGACGTCGATGGCGAAAAGCAATTTGAAGTGCTCTCCACCAACGGCGACACCTTCCTGGGTGGCGAAGATTTTGACCAGCGCATCATTGATTTCATCATTGGTGAGTTCAAGAAAGAACAAGGCGTTGATCTGGGCAAAGACGTGCTGGCTCTGCAACGCCTGAAAGAAGCTGCTGAAAAAGCCAAGATTGAGCTGTCCAGCAGTTCGCAAACCGACATCAATTTGCCTTACGTGACAGCTGACGCATCGGGACCTAAACACCTGAGCATCAAACTGACCCGCGCCAAGTTGGAATCGCTGGTGGAAGACTTGATTGAGCGCACCATTGCGCCTTGCCGCACTGCCATCAAGGACGCAGGCGTTAACGTGGCTGAAATTCACGATGTGATTCTGGTCGGCGGCATGTCGCGGATGCCTAAAGTGCAGGAAAAGGTCAAAGAACTGTTTGGCAAAGAGCCACGCAAAGATGTGAACCCGGACGAAGCCGTCGCGGTTGGCGCAGCCATTCAGGGCCAAGTGTTGTCCGGTGACCGTAAAGACGTGTTGCTGCTTGACGTGACGCCTTTGAGCCTGGGTATTGAAACCATGGGCGGCGTGATGACCAAGATGATCACCAAAAACACCACCATTCCGACCAAGTTTGCACAAACTTTCTCGACCGCCGAAGACAACCAACCGGCTGTGACCATCAAGGTGTTTCAAGGTGAACGCGAAATTGCTTCCGGCAACAAGATGCTGGGCGAGTTCAATCTGGAAGGTATTCCACCCTCTTCGCGCGGCACCCCGCAAATTGAAGTCTCGTTTGACATTGATGCCAATGGCATCTTGCACGTCGGTGCCAAAGACAAAGGCACAGGCAAAGAAAACAAGATCACCATCAAAGCCAACTCGGGTTTGACCGAAGCCGAGATTCAACAAATGGTGAAAGACGCTGAACTCAACGCCGCTGATGACAAGAAAAAGGTTGAGTTGGTGCAGGTCAAGAACCAAGCCGACGCCAGCATTCACAGCGTGAAGAAGAGCCTGACCGAATACGGCGACAAGCTCGATGCGGGTGAAAAAGAAAAAATTGAACTCGCGATCAAGGAACTGGAAGATGTCCTGAAAGGCGACGACAAGGCCGCCATTGAAGAAAAAAGCACCGCCTTGATGACCGTCAGCCAGAAGATGGGCGAGAAAATGTATGCCGATATGCAAGCCAAGCAAGCCGCTGAAGGCGCTGCAAGTGGCGATACGGGTGCAGCAGGCCCACAAGCCGCTGAACCTCATGGCGCGGACGACAACATCGTCGATGCAGAGGTGAAAGAAGTCAAAAAGGGTTAACCATTCACGCTAAACCCTGCTAATACGCGCCGCGTTGAACACCAAAAATGTTCAACGCGGCGTTTGTGTTGAAACTGGACATTAAAAGACATGGCTAAAAGAGATTACTACGAGGTTCTGGGCGTCGCCAAGACCGCCTCGGACGAGGACATTAAAAAAGCGTATCGCAAACACGCGATGAAATATCACCCCGACCGCAATCAAGGAGGTGATGCCAAGGCGACCGAGGAGAAGTTCAAGGAATCCAAGGAGGCCTATGAAATGCTGTCGGACCCGCAAAAACGCGCGGCCTACGACCAGCACGGCCATGCCGGTGTTGACCCCAATATGCGTGGTCCCGCAGGACCAGGCGCCGAGGGTTATGGCGGATTTGCAGAGGCCTTTGGCGATATTTTTGGTGACATGTTTGGCCAGCAACAACGCGGGCGTCCCGGCAGTGGTCGCCAGGCGTTCCGTGGCAGTGACTTGAGTTACGCCATGGAAGTGACGCTGGAAGAAGCGGCACGCGGCAAAGAAGCCCAGATTCGCATTCCAAGCTGGGAGGCCTGTGACGTGTGCCACGGCAGCGGCGCCAAAGCTGGCACGCAAGCCAAAACCTGTGGCACCTGTGCGGGTGCAGGCTCGGTGCAAATGCGGCAAGGCTTTTTCAGCGTGCAGCAAACGTGTCCCACTTGCCGAGGCACAGGCAAGGTGATTCCCGAGCCTTGTACCGCCTGCCACGGCCAGGGCAAGCTCAAAAAGCAAAAAACACTAGAAGTCAAAATTCCGGGCGGCATTGACGCCGGGATGCGTATTCGCAGTGCGGGTAACGGCGAACCAGGCACCAATGGTGGCCCCGCTGGTGACCTGTACATCGAGATTCGTCTTAAAAAGCACGATATTTTCGAGCGCGATGGCGATGACCTCCATTGCTCCGTGCCCATCAGCATCGTCACTGCAGCCTTGGGTGGCGAAATTGATGTGCCCACGCTAGCTGGAAAAGCAGCCATTGATATCCCCGAAGGCACGCAAACCGGCAAACAATTCCGACTGCGTGGCAAAGGCATCAAAGGTGTGCGTGCCAGCTATCCGGGCGACTTGTACTGTCACATCGTCGTGGAAACCCCGGTCAAGCTCAGTGAGCACCAGCGAAAACTACTGCGTGATCTGGATGAGTCTTTCAAAAAAGGCGGTAGCAAGCATTCACCCGCTGGCGACAGCTGGACCAACCGTCTGAAAAATTTTTTCAGCTGAAATGGCTCCTCCGGCGTCCCCCTAAGTGACCCTCCCAAAATGCCGCGAATCTCATCCAAGAGATCGCGGCATTTTTTATGCCGAACTTTTTCATGAATTTAAAGCCCCTTGTATGACCTTCTTCCTGACCGCCGCCTTTTACAAGTTTGTCGAACTGCCCGACTTCGCTGATCTCAAAGCGCCGTTATTGGCCTGTTGTGAAGCCAACGAGGTCAAAGGCATCATTTTGCTGGCGACCGAAGGCATTAACAGCACAATTGCCGGGCCGCAAGCGGGCGTGCGCAAGGTACTTGAATTTCTGCGGCTTGACCCGCGTTTCAGTGATCTGCAACACAAGGAAGCCTGGTCTGCCAAGTCGCCTTTTTACCGGATGAAGGTGCGCCTCAAACGCGAGATTGTTACCTTGGGCGTGCCCGGCATCAGCCCCACGCAGATGGCGGGCGAGTACGTAAAGCCGCAGCACTGGAACGCGCTGATCAGCGACCCCGAGGTGGTGGTAATTGATACGCGCAACGACTACGAGGTTGGCATTGGCACCTTTGCGGGCGCGGTCAACCCGGACATCAAGAGTTTTGCCATGCTGCCGCAATGGGTTCAACAAGCGCCCGCGTTGAACCCGACGTCGGGCAAAAAGCCCAAGGTGGCGATGTTTTGCACGGGTGGTATTCGCTGTGAAAAGTCCACCGCTTTTTTGCGTGCCCAAGGTTTTGACGAGGTGTATCACCTAGAAGGCGGCATTCTTAACTATCTGGAAACCGTGCCGCAGGCGCAAAGCCTCTGGCAAGGCCAGTGTTTTGTGTTTGACGAGCGCGTGTCCGTCGGCCACGGTTTGATTCCTGGCCAACATGGTTTGTGCCGGGCCTGTCGCCAACCGCTAGAGGATGCCGACACCACGTCGCCGCTGTTTGAAGCGGGCGTGAGTTGTCCCAAATGTCATGCCGTGACCAGCGAGACTCAAAAAAATAGCGCCCGTGAACGCCAGCGGCAATGGGAACTGGCCAAGACCCGGGGAGAACAAGCGCCCATTGGCACGCCATTACCAAAACCAACCAAGTCAACATTGGCATGACAACAACGCTCACGCCCGTTTTGTATTCCTTTCGCCGTTGCCCTTATGCGATGCGGGCGCGCTTGGCACTGTTCGTTAGCGGGCAACTCTGCGAGTTGCGTGAAGTGGTGTTGGCCCGCAAACCGGCGGCCTTGCTGCAAGCATCCGCCAAGGGAACGGTGCCGGTCTTGGTACAAACCGATGGACAGGTTATCGAGCAAAGTCTGGAGATCATGCTGTGGGCCTTGCGCTGCCATGACCCGCAGCACTGGCTGCAAGCCAACGGCGTGCCGCTGGAACAAATGCTGCAATGGGTGGCGCGGTGTGATGGCGAGTTCAAATTCCATCTGGATCGCTACAAATATCCCCACCGTTTTAGCTTGCCCGATGGCAACGAACCTCAGGCACAAGGGGCAAAATTTCTGAACGACCTTAACCGGCAACTCAGCGAACATCGTCACTTGTTAGGTGAGTTTGAATGCTTGGCTGACATGGCGATTGCGCCATTTGTACGTCAATTTGCGCATACCGACCCGATCTGGTTTGCCCGCCAGCCTTGGCCCGCGTTGCAGTTATGGCTTCACGCATTTGAGAATTCGTCTGCCTATGCGCAGGTCATGACGAAATTTTTACCCTGGGCACCGAATCAGGAACCGGTGCTATTTCCCGCACAGGTCGCGGATGAAACGCCGTTATTTCAGACGTAACTTTTTGCCAGCAAACGTTCGCGTGCGGCGTGGTACTCGCGTTTAAGCTGGGCCACGTAGTCGGCGGTACTTTGAATTTTATTGACGGCGCCAATACCTTGACCGCAGCCCCAAATGTCTTTCCAGGCTTTGGATTTATCGCCGCCAAAATCCATCTTGCTCGGATCGCTCTCGGGCAGGTGATCGGGATCCATGCCCGCATTACGAATACTGGGTGCCAAATAATTGCCGTGGATACCGGTGAAAAGATTGCTGTAAACGATGTCGTCCGAGTTGCTGTCCACAATCGCCTGTTTGTAAGCCTCTGCCGCCCGGGCTTCCTCGGTGGCGATGAAGGCGGAACCGATGTAGGCAAAGTCAGCGCCCATGGCTTGCGCGGCCAGCACGGCCTCGCCGGTAGAAATGGCACCGCTCAAGACCAGTGGGCCATCAAACCACTGGCGAATTTCCTGGATGAGCGCAAACGGACTTTTCACCCCCGCGTGGCCGCCAGCGCCTGCGGCCACGGCAATCAATCCATCGGCACCTTTTTCAATTGCTTTGTGCGCGTGCTTGTTGTTGATGACGTCATGCAGCACCACGCCGCCGTAACTGTGCGCGGCGGCATTGATGTCTTCCCGCGCGCCCAAACTGGTGATGATGATCGGCACCTTGTATTTGACGCACATCGCCATGTCATGTTCCAGCCGGTCGTTGCTCTTGTGAACGATCTGGTTAATGGCAAAAGGCGCGGGAGGTTGCGCTGGATTGGCCTTGTTGTAGCTTGAAAGCGCCTCGGTTATTTCGATAAGCCATGCTTCAAGTTGTTCTGCCGGGCGGGCGTTAAGTGCGGGCATGGAACCCACCACACCGGCTATGCACTGGGCAATCACCAGTTTTGGGTTGCTGATGATGAACAACGGCGAACCAATCACGGGGAAAGGCAAACGGTTCAGGGGTGCGGGCAGCTTGGACATGGCGTCTCCAGTAACTATGACAAAAAAAATCCCGCCTAAGCGGGATTAATAAACAGCGTTCAATGCAGTCTCAAGTGCTTTTTCCGACAATACCACGGCTGATTCTTAAAAACATCAGCCGTGATTTTCAGAAATTACAAAGTAACTGCCGGGCGCTTTAGAACGCGTCCAGCGGCAGTGCGGTCACACTCTCAGCACCTTCAACAATGGCGTCGCGCATCCCGGGCGCTTTGGTCAACAGGTGGTCGGCATAAAAGCGGGCCGTGATGATCTTGGCTTTCATGAAAGACACGTCCACGCCCTTGGCGACTTCGGCCTGCGCCAACAAGAGCGAGCGCGCTAACTGCCAACCCGCCATCAAGTTACCGGCCAGCATAAGGTAAGGCACGCTGCCTGAAAACACAGCGTTGGGGCTGGTTTTGGTGTTGGCGGCGACAAAGTTCACCACATCGACAAAGGCTTCGCGGGCAGCTTTCAGGCGCTTGGCAACAGCCAACGCATCGGCGCTGCCGCTTTGAATCAACAACGCTTCCGTGGCTTCAATTTGTGCCGCCAGCGCTTTGGCGTTTTGACCGCCATCACGCGCTGTTTTGCGACCGACCAAGTCGTTAGCCTGAATGGCGGTGGTGCCTTCGTAGATGGTGAGAATCTTGGCATCGCGGTAATACTGCGCGCAACCAGTTTCTTCGATGTAGCCCATGCCGCCGTGCACTTGCACGCCCAGTGAGGTCACTTCCAAACTCATCTCGGTGCTGTAACCCTTGATCAGCGGCACCATGAATTCATAAAACGTGAGGTTTTGCTTGCGAACATCGGCATCGACGTGGTAATGCGACGCGTCATAAGCGGCAGCAGCGACCGTGGCCATAGCGCGGCAACCTTCAACATAGGCGCGCATCGTCATCAACATACGCTTGACGTCGGGGTGATGAATAATTGGGCCGCTGGCGGGCAACGAGCCATCTACCGGGCGGCTTTGCACACGCTCTTTGGCGAAGGTAACCGCTGTTTGGTAAGCGCGCTCGGCAATCGCAATGCCTTGAACACCGACACCAAAGCGGGCCGCGTTCATCATGATGAACATGTATTCCAGGCCCCGGTTTTCCTGACCGACCAGATAACCGATGGCGCCGCCATGATCGCCAAATTGCAGCACCGCCGTCGGGCTGGCCTTAATGCCCATCTTGTGCTCGATGCTGACGCAATGTACATCGTTGCGCGCGCCCAGTGAACCATCTGGATTCACCATGAATTTAGGCACCACAAACAGGCTGATGCCCTTCACGCCTTCAGGCGCGCCGCTGACGCGGGCCAGCACCAAATGGACGATGTTCTCGGCCATGTCGTGTTCGCCCCACGTGATGTAAATCTTGGTGCCAAACACTTTATAAGCACCGTCTTCTTGCGGCTCGGCGCGCGTGCGCACAGCAGCCAAGTCGCTACCGGCTTGGGGTTCGGTCAGGTTCATGGTGCCGGTCCATTTGCCGCTCACCAGGTTTTCAAGGTAGGTGGCTTTCAGTTCGTCGGAACCTGCGGTCAGCAGCGCTTCAATCGCGCCGTCGGTCAACAATGGGCACAAGGCAAAGCTCATGTTGGCCGAATTTTGCATTTCGCCAACAGCGGCCCCGATGGTCTTGGGCAAGCCTTGGCCGCCAAAATCGGTGGGGTGTTGCAGGCCTTGCCAGCCAGCTTGGGCAAATTGCTCAAAGGCTTCTTTAAAACCGGGCGTGGCGGTCACGACGCCGTCGCGCCAGCTGGTTGGATTTTTGTCGCCTTCCCAGTTCAAAGGACTCAACACGCCTTCATTGAACTTGGCGGCTTCTTCCAGCACGGCTTGGGCCGTATCAAAACCAGCATCTTCAAAACCTGGCATTTGAGCGATTTGCTCAATATCAGCCAGATTTTTGATGTTGAAAAACATATCTTTAAGGGGGGCAACGTAGCTCATGGCGTCTCCGAATGAATCATTAAAAATGCGCTAATTGATCAGCATGATCAGCGCGAAAAAAAAGACACCGCACGCGATGCCTTTTTGTCGTCTGGCTTAAAGCGCTGCGACTAACGCAGGCACTGCGACAAACAGATCCGCTTCAAGACCGTAATCGGCCACCGAAAAAATCGGGGCTTCGGGATCTTTGTTAATGGCAACGATAACCTTGGAGTCCTTCATGCCCGCCAAATGCTGAATGGCGCCGGAGATACCCGCAGCGATATACAACTGTGGCGCCACGATCTTGCCGGTCTGGCCCACTTGCCAGTCGTTAGGCGCATAACCTGCGTCCACCGCCGCGCGTGAGGCACCCAAAGCAGCGCCGAGTTTGTCGGCCAGCGGCGTCAAAACTTCGATGAACTTCTCTTGGGAACCCAGACCCCGACCACCGCTGACGATGATCTTGGCGGCGGTTAATTCAGGCCGGTCGTTCTTGGCGATTTCGCTGCTGACAAAAGTCGTCTTGTCAGTGGCCGCGACAGCACTCACGACCTCAACGACTGCCGAGCCGCCCGTGGCGGGTGCGGCATCAAAGCCGGTTGTGCGCACGGTTAACACCTTGATTTTGTCCAGACTCTGCACGACGGCAATGGCGTTACCAGCATAAATGGGGCGCTCAAACGTGTCAGGGCTGTCCACCTGCGTGATGTCAGAAATCTGCGCGACATCCAATTTAGCGGCAACGCGGGGGGCAATGTTTTTGCCCGACGCGGTGGCAGCAAACAAAATATGGCTGTAATTTGCGGCTAAAGCCACCACCTGCGCGGTGACGTTTTCAGCCAAACCGTGAGCAAAAGCGTCATGGTCGGCGTGCAGCACTTGACTGACACCGGCAATTTGTGCAGCAGCGCTGGCGGCAGCGCCCGCGTTTGCGCCCGCGACCAGCACATGAACGTCGCCGCCACATTGCGCGGCAGCCGTCACGGCGTTGAGCGTGGCAACCTTAAGGGTTGCGTTGTCATGTTCAGCAATTACTAATGAGGTCATGCGATCACCTTGGCTTCGTTCTTGAGTTTTTCGACTAGCGCGGCAACGTCTGGTACTTTGATACCGGCGCTGCGTTGTGGCGGCTCCGAGACTTTCAGGGTCTTCAGACGCGGCGTCACATCCACACCGAGATCTTCTGGTTTAAAAATCTCAAGCTGTTTTTTCTTGGCCTTCATGATGTTGGGCAAGGTGACATAGCGTGGCTCATTCAAACGCAAATCGGCGGTGATAACGGCGGGCAGTTGAATCGAAAGAATTTCCAGTCCACCGTCGATCTCACGCGTCACAGATGCTTTGCCATCGGCAATGACGACCTTGCTGGCAAACGTGGCTTGCGGCAAATCGGCCAAAGCGGCAAGCATCTGGCCGGTCTGGTTGCTGTCGTCGTCAATGGCTTGTTTGCCCAGAATGATCAGGCCGGGTTGCTCTTTGTCCACCAGCGCCTTGAGCAACTTGGCAACGGCCAAAGGCTGCAGTTCTTCGGTGGTTTCGACCAGGATGGCGCGGTCTGCGCCAATAGCCATGGCGGTGCGCAAGGTTTCCTGGCACTGCGTGACGCCTGCCGAGACGGCGATGATTTCGGTAACAACGCCTTTTTCTTTCAGGCGAACGGCTTCTTCAATAGCAATTTCGTCAAAAGGGTTCATGCTCATTTTGACATTGGCGATATCTACACCCGTGTTGTCCGACTTGACGCGAACTTTGACGTTGTAGTCCACCACGCGCTTAACTGCGACCAGGACTTTCATTGTTTTGACTCCAGATAGTTATTAATAAATACAGTGATCTGCTTGGTGCTTACGGCAATTCAATTGACGTGCACGTCAACCTTGGATTTTATGCTGCCTCACCTGACAGACGCGTCGTTGACACGACAATCAACTAACAAAAACATAAATAGCACGGTCGTGCTTTAAAAATTATAGCCTCATGAAACCGGTATTTTTCATACCGCCCGCGTGTGCACCACACGCTGTGGAAAAGGAATTTCAATCTGGTTCGCCCGCAAGGATTTAAGAATATCAAGGTTGATCAACGATCTCAGGCTCATGCTTCCGTTCTCGGGGTCAGCCACCCAGTACCCGACCGTGAATTCCAGCCCGTCCGCCCCAAAAGACGACAAGGCCACAGAAGGTGCGGGGTCGCGCAACACACGAGTCTGGTTCAGGGTCGCCTCAATGAGCAAGCGCATCACCAAATCCACATCACTGTCATAGGCGACCGACACCACGGAGGAAAACCAGACCCGCGAGTCCTCCAGCGACAAATTTTCAACTCGGTTGATAATCAACATCTCGTTGGGCACAATGGATTCGCGCCCGCCCAGTGAGCGAATGACGGTGTAGCGGGCATTGATTTGCGTGATGACACCCTCAAAGTTATCAACCCGCACGTTGTCGCCAATACGCATACTGCGTTCGGCCAGAATCACGAAACCGCTGACGTAATTGGCGGCCAGCTTTTGCAAGCCAAAACCAACCCCGACCCCAATGGCGCCTCCCAAAACCGAGAGCGCTGACAAATTAATACCTACGGCAGACAAGGTCAGCAACAAGCCCAAAAACATGAGCAGCGCCCGGGTCGCGTTACTGGCCGCCTTGCGCAAAGACAATTCGCTGCCTTTAACTGAACGCAGTAAGCGCGCTTCAATGGCCGATGAAATCCACAGGGTCACAATCAACACGGCACATGCCGTTAGACCGCCTTCAATCAAGGTACGAATAGAAAGAGTGGCGCTGCCTACCCGCCAGGTAATCTGGTCAAGCTCTTCAAGAATGAGCGGTAACAAGCCACTGAGCCACAACGCCGCCGCCGCCCAAGCTACCCAAGAGATCGTGCGCTCAAGCAAACGCACCAGCGGCGTATCGGGGAGCGCCACCTGCAACACTTTGACCCCCAGTCGAATCACAAGCAACGAAATCAAAATTGGCAGCGCGATTTTAAAAACAGCTAGGGGAATCCAACGCACCACGAACGCCTGCGCGACATAGGTCAGGCACAGCAGCAGCAAAGGGAACAGCACGCCATCCACAATGCGTTCACCAAACATGATGGACGAACTGCCCCGCGCACCCACCGCCCGACAGACCAGCGAGGCGATGAACCAGGCTAACAAAGCGCATAAAACCAGCGACCCCAACTCCATCAAGGCCGCAGGCTGGGTTAGCGCGCTCACCCAGTCATCGAGATTTTTCATCGGGACACTAGACATCCGCCAGTACCCGAATATGCGCCTCCACACTGCGCCCCAGCGCGCTTAAAGCGTAACCACCTTCAAGACAAGACACGATGCGGCCCTTGGCATGACGCCGTGCCACATCTTTGATGCGCTGGGTGATCCAGGCGTAATCTTGCTCAACCAGGCCCATCTGGCCCATGTCGTCTTCACGGTGCGCGTCAAACCCGGCGCTGATAAAAATCATCTCGGGTGCAAAATTTTCCAGCCGAGGCATCCAGGTGCTTTCGATCAACTCACGCACTTCCATGCCTTTGGTGTACGCCGGCACCGGCATATTGACCAGATTACTGGCCTGCGAGTGAACATAATCCAGGGGATAGAACGGATGTTGGTAAAAACTCACCATCAAAATGCGCGAATCGCCCGCCACGATGTCTTCGGTGCCATTGCCGTGATGCACATCAAAGTCAACAATCGCTACTTTTTTCAGGCCGTGGCGTTCCAGCGCGTATTTGGCGGCAATCGCCACATTGTTGAAAAAGCAGAAGCCCCCGGCCTTGTCGCGGCTGGCGTGGTGTCCCGGCGGGCGAACTGAACAAAAAGCGTTGGGCATTTCACCCGCAATGACGGCGTCGGTGGCGGCCAGCACGGCGCCTGCAGAGCGCAGCGCGGCATCCCATGTGTGGACGTTAATGGAAGTGTCGGGGTCAACTTGGGCGTGGGCGGGACCGCCAGCCAGAATTTCTTCTTTCAGGCCCTCACTCAAGCCCCGTAAAGCGTTGACATAGCGGCGACCATGCGCCAACTCAATGTCGTTCAAAGGCGCAATCGGCGCCTCTCGTCGATCCAGGGCGACTTCTAGCCCCGAGCTTAATAAACGATCTTCGATAGCGTCAAGCCGTTCGGGGCATTCGGGGTGACCCGCGCCCATTTCGTGCTTCCAACAATCGCGGTGGGTAAAGTATCCGGTCATCGTCACGGTGCAGCCCTGTCTCTTAATTTTTATTTGGTAAGGTCGTGCTATGGATGCACAACTAAAACTTAAATCACTGGTTAATCAGCTTAACACGGTGATTGTTGGAAAACTTGACCAAACTCAAGACTGTGTGGCTTGTCTGCTGGCCGGTGGTCATTTATTAATTGAGGATGTGCCCGGTGTTGGCAAAACCACACTGGCTCTGGCGCTGGCCAAGACCTTTGGCCTGCAGTTCTCGCGCGTTCAGTTCACCTCCGACTTGATGCCCAGCGACCTGTCGGGCGTCTCGGTTTACGAGCGCGGCAAAGAGGCTTTTGTCTTTCACCCCGGCCCATTGTTTGCACAAGTGCTGCTGGCCGACGAGATCAACCGCGCCAGCCCTAAAACCCAAAGCGCGCTGCTTGAGGCAATGGAAGAAAAGCAAGTCACCGTGGACGGTGAAACCCGTCCACTGCCCTCACCTTTTTTTGTCATTGCCACGCAAAATCCAAATGACCAACTCGGCACCTACGCGCTCCCGGAATCGCAACTGGACCGGTTTTTAATGCGCATCTCGCTGGGTTATCCCGACCGTGCCACAGAACGCGCTTTACTGGCAGGACATGACCGCCGCGATATGGTGGACGCGTTGCCCAGCCTGCTGACACTGGCTGAACTGCACCTTCTGCAACAACAGGTGCTGGCGGTTCATACGGCAGCACCTTTGCTGGACTATGTGCAAGACCTGATTGCCGCAACGCGCTCGGGCCAGTGGTTTTTGCAGGGTTTGAGTCCGCGCGCCGGTATTGCCGTGGTGCGGGCAGCCAAAGCGCAGGCGTTGTTAAGCGGACGAGACTATGTGGCGCCTGACGACGTGCAAGCCATCCTGGCGCAAACCATTGCCCATCGCCTGGTGCCCGTCGGCGACGCCGGACGCGGATCGGTCGAACAAGTGCACGCCATGCTGGATGCCGTGCCCCTGCCCTGACGACCTTCAAAGCCATGGACGCCAAGCCCCTCAAGCCATTACCCTCTGCCTTGCTGCATCCCATCGCGCATGGGCGGGCACGACTTAATCGCTGGTTTGAGGCGCGCCAGCCTTTTTGTGACAACACCACCCTGACCCAGCGCAACGTCTTTATCTTGCCGACACGCCCCGGCCTCATGTTGGGCGTCACGCTTTTTGTGCTGCTGATCGCCGCCATCAACTACCAGCTCAACCTCGGGTATCTGCTGACCTTTTTGCTGGCTGGCAGCGCGTTGGTGGGAATGCACGTCTGCCACAGTACCTTGCGCGGCATGACGCTGCATTTGATTGCGCCGGAGGCCCAGTTTGCGGGCGCAAGTGCTGTCTTTGGCGTTCAGCTTCAAAGCCGCAAACGGCACATTCGTTATGGCATTGGCTTATCCGTCCTTGGCTCGGGGCATTGGGTTTGGACCGATGTGCCCGCCCAAGGCAGCGCTACGGTCAACCTGGCCTTCAAGCCTGAACAACGGGGTTTACATCGCGTGCCCAGTCTGACCGCTGAAACGCGTTTTCCGCTAGGCACCTTTCGGGTGTGGACGGTCTGGCGACCTGCCGCGCAAGTGCTCATTTATCCGGCGCCTGAACTTTTGGCACCACCTTTGCCGCCGGGCGAACCCCGCGCTG
This sequence comes from uncultured beta proteobacterium, assembly GCA_903823025.1. Taxonomy (GTDB): domain Bacteria; phylum Pseudomonadota; class Gammaproteobacteria; order Burkholderiales; family Burkholderiaceae_C; genus Rhodoferax. The sequence goes on along the minus strand of CAIJRK010000073.1, from coordinate 74,509 downwards.
GTGGCACAGCGACCGCGCAACAAGCCGGTCACGGCGAATTTGACGGCGTGCGTGCCTATCGCCGGGGCGACCCCATGAAACTCATTGTCTGGAAAAAAGCCGCCAAGTCAGACCAATTGGTTAGCCGGGACGCCGTTCCTCTGCACCGCTTTGAACTGTGGCTGGACCAACAACACACAGGCGTCACACACCTGGAGCAACAGTTGTCACGCTTGTGCGCCTGGGTGTTACAAGCCGAAAAACAGGGGTTGAACTACGGCTTGCGCCTGAGCCATTGCGAGCTTCAGCCCGGCCACGGCGAAGCCCACAAAAGACGCTGTCTGCAAGCGCTGGCGCTGCACTAACCCCGAAATAGCGACCCCTATGTTCCATCGACTCGTCAACGTTCTGCGCAACTTGCCCCGGGACAGCCGTGACACCTTGTTTTTATTGCTCGTGATTGCCTGGGTGCTGCTGCCCCAACTCGCGCATCTGCCGCTGTGGTGCCTCGCGCTGACAGCGGGGGTGCTGCTGTGGCGGGGTTGGCTGGCGTTCAACGGGCGCCCTCTGCCGTCACACTGGTGGCGTCTGGCGCTGCTGGCCGTGGCGGTAGCGGCCACTTTATTCACCCACAAAACCTTACTGGGTCGAGATGCGGGCATCACCCTGATTGTGGTGCTTCTCGCCTTGAAAATGCTGGAACTTCGGGCCAAGCGCGATGCCTTTGTGGTGTTTTTTCTCAGCTTCTTCACGATGCTGACAAACTTCTTTTTCTCGCAATCGCTGCTGACCACCGCCGCCATGCTGATTGCCCTGCTGGGGTTGCTGACAGCGCTGGTCAACGCTCACATGCCAGTGGGCAAACCGCCTTTGCTGCAAGCCGCTAAAACTGCAAGCGGCATGGCCTTGCTGGGTGCGCCCATCATGGTTGTTTTGTTTCTTCTATTTCCGCGTATGGCTCCACTTTGGGGGCTTCCCAGCGATGCCATGAGCGGGCGCAGCGGCTTGTCCGCCACTATGCAAGTCGGCGTCATTGCCCGGCTGGCACTGGACGACAGCATTGCTATGCGCATTCGCTTTGATGGTGCGCCGCCCCTGCAGTCCGAGCTGTACTTTCGAGGACCCGTCTTGTCCAGCTTTGATGGCCGCGAATGGCAACCCCTGCCCGCAGGGACTGCCCGGCGCACCCAGCCAACCGCCAACCTGCAAGTGCGCGGTACGCCTATTAACTACCAGGTGACGCTGGAGCCTAACCGTCGGCGCTGGCTTTTGCTACTGGACGCCACACCTGAAAAACCCATGCTCCCCGGTTTTGAAACCCGCATGACCCCTGACCTGCAATGGCTGACAGACCGCCCCATCACAGACTTGGTGCGCTACACCGCCCAAAGTTATGCCAATTTTTCGCACGGACCGATGCGCCCCGTAGCGAGTCTGCAAAACGAGTTGGATCTTCCTGCCGGATTCAACCCACGCACACAACAACTCGCCGACGAACTGCGGCGCGACCCCCGCTACGCCAACGCGGACAACCTGAAACTGGTCAATGCCGCACTAGAGCGTCTGCGCACCGGCGGCTACACCTACACGCTAGACCCTGGCGTGTTTGGGCGCGACAACGCCGATGAGTTTTGGTTTGATCGCAAGGCCGGATTTTGCGAGCACATCGCCTCCAGCTTTGTCGTCTTGATGCGCGCGCTTAACATTCCAGCCCGTATCGTCACAGGCTACCAAGGCGGCGAAAAAAATACGGTTGACGGCTTTTGGGTGGTGCGCCAAAGCGACGCCCACGCCTGGACCGAAGTCTGGCTCTCAGGCCGTGGCTGGGTTCGAGTGGACCCGACAGCAGCGGTGGCGCCGGGGCGCATCGGCAGCTTGCAACGCTTGCAGGCTCCGCGCGGTGTGATTGGCGAAGCCTTGCTGGGCAACGTCAGCCCTGAATTTGCGCAACACCTGCGCGCGCTCTGGGATGCGACCAATAACGGCTGGAACCAGTGGGTGCTCAATTACACACAGAGCAAGCAACTCAATCTACTTAAAAATCTGGGCTTCAAGACTCCCAGCTGGGAAGACCTGATTTACTTGTTGGCAGGCCTTCTGGTGCTGGTTAGCGTGTGCGGGGCGGCCTGGACGCTGTGGGAACGCCAACGCCAAGACCCTTGGCTCAGGCTATTAACAAGAGTCACACAACGGCTACAAAAAGCCGGTGTTCAACTCACGCGCAACAGCACACCACGCCGTATGGCAGAACAGTTAATGCAACAATTAGGCTCGGACAACCCAGCGACTCAAACCCTGCAAGACTGGCTCTTGCGCCTTGAAACGCAACGCTATGCGCCTCCCGCAGCACAGCGTGAACGCCTCGTTACACTGCAACGAGAACTCAACCAAATGGCCCCCCTCAAGTGACTCCAAAGCTCTTCTCCCTTGCCTCTATTTTTATAACCGCCTGCACACTTTCTACGGCAGTTCAGGCCAACACCAGCCCTAAAAATAAACCCGCGACCAGCCAACAGGCCCGTCAGCCCGCCCTACCCGGCCCCGCTTATGCGCAACGCGAAGATGCCATGCAAGCCGCCGATGACATCGCTGCCCGGCGCAACCTGGATCCCGAATGGGTTCGCCAAATGATTGGGCAGGCCCGCTATCTGCCTCAAGTCGCGCGCTTCATTCAACCGCCGCCTGCAGGGACGCCCAAAAACTGGCGTGTTTACCGCAGCCGATTTATTGACGCCACCCGCATCCGGGCTGGCGTAAAGTTCTGGCAAGACAACCGGGCCACGCTGGCACGGGCCGAAAAAGAAACCGGCGTGCCCGCTGAAATCATCGTCGGCATCATCGGGGTGGAAAGTATTTATGGTCAGCAAATGGGCACGTTCCGGGTGCTCGATGCACTCGCCACGCTCGCCTTTGATTTCCCGGCCAGCCACCCACGCGCTGCAGTCCGAAGCGAATTCTTCAAAGCTGAACTGGAACAGTTTTTAAGTCTGGCCCACCGCACCCACGTTGACCCGCTGAACCTGCGGGGCAGCTTCGCAGGGGCTATGGGAATGCCGCAATTTATGCCGTCAAGCTGGGTGAAGTACGCAGTTGACTACGACGGCGACGGCAAGGTGGACCTCTTCAACAGCCCGGCAGATGTGATTGGCTCTGTTGCCAATTATTTTGTTGCCTTCAACTGGCAACCTGGAATGCCAACTCACTACCCAGTGCGCTTTGACGCCCAAAAACTCGACATGGCAACCTTGATGGCGCCCGACATCTTGCCCACCTTCAGTGTCAGCAGCTTTATGGAAAAAGGTGCGGTGCTTGAAGGCTTGGCCTTGCAACACAAAGGCCCACTGGCGCTGGTTGAACTGCAAAACGGAGAGGCATCGCCCAGCTATGTGGCTGGCACCGAAAACTTCTACGCCATCACACGCTACAACTGGAGCAGCTACTACGCGCTGGCCGTGATTGAATTAGGGCAAGAAATTACGCGGGCCATGGAGAAATAAAAAGTAACCGGCCGACGCGTTACGACACCGTCACACTCTCAAAAGCCGGATAAAGCGCATCTACCCAAGTTTCCAACTCGGCGACACTCACTTGTAAATAGGCGAGGGACTCGTGACCATGCGTCTCCCATTCACGTTGTTCCTGAACGCCTTCGTGTTGACCCACCAGGTACTCGGCAATCGACGCAATGGCGACCAGGTTGCGCACGTCCTTCGGAATACCTTCGTCACGCAAAGCTGAAAAATCGTGATGCAAACGCACCGCAATAGAAATCACAGGCGGCAACCGCCAGGTTTTCGCAACAATGGCCCCCACTACCGCGTGATCTGTTTTGTGCGCCGCATTTTCGGTCTGAATGAAGGTGCGGTCCTGGCGTGCCATCGCCTCGACCAACGTACCCGAGTAGCCGCGCAGGCCTTGCAACATCACCGGAATGCCAACATGGCAAAACAGGCCGCAGGTCTGGGCCACATCGGCATTCACGTCATACAGCTGGCGGGCAATATAACCCATGGCTAACGAGCGGCGGGTGGATGACAACCAAAAATGTTCAATCAACGGTGAGTTAATGCGTATCGCGCTGCGGGCCAAAAATCCGGTCAACACCGCAATCGTCGGCCCCACCCCAAGCATCGAAACCGATTCGGTCACAGTGCGCACGGGTTGGCTACGTGCGTATAAAGAACTGTTGGCAATGCGAATGAGCGACGCCGCCATGGCCACGTCACTGCCCGCAATCTGCACAATCGCGCCCGGATCAGGATCACCTTGATTGACCTCACGCTGTAGTTCAACCAACAACTCCGGGCAAGGCGGAATGATGATGTCGCGTAATGGCCCTGATTCCCGAGCCTGATCCAACTCCTGATTAATCTTTGCAACTTTCATCTAAAACTAACTCCGGTTTGAAATCTTCCTCTTTAGGGGGGACAGGCTTCATTTGGGAGAGGAATTACCTCTTCCAAATTCGCCCTTTTCAGGGCGTGGATTGAAACAGGCATTATGCAAAAGAATCGTGGCGCATCCTGCAGTTCACGCAGCAGGCGTGGGCAACACACGCCGCGCATCAGACCCGCCCAAGTGGTCCTGCCACCAATGGGTGAGCGCCTCGGCGGGCATGGGCCGCGCAAAATAATAGCCCTGCAACTCATCACAACCCAATAACTGAAGTTGCTCTACCTGTTGCGCCAGCTCGACACCTTCCGCCACCACGCCCAAACCCAGGGTGTGACCCAAAACAATGATGGCGCGAATAATGGCCATATCCGTTGGATCTGTCAGCATGTCCCGGACAAACGACTGGTCAATTTTCAGCTTGTCAATGGGGAAGCGTTTGAGGTAGGCCAGGCTGGAATAGCCGGTTCCAAAATCATCAATAGACAGTCGCAACCCCAAACTCTTAAGCGCCGCGAGTTTTTCCTTGGCCGCATCGGGATCACCCATCAAATGCGACTCGGTGATTTCCAGTTCCAGATAGGCCGGGTCACAGCCTTGCGCGTCAATGCATTGACGCAATAAATTGACCAGATCAGGGTCGGCTAACTGGACAGCGGAGAGATTAATGGACAGGCTCAACGCACCCAAGCCCTCATCGCGCCAGCGCACCCATTGCGCGCAGGCTTCTTGCATCACCCACAGGCCAATTTCGCGGATCAAGCCGGTTTCTTCGGCAATCGGAATAAAACGGGCGGGCGACACCGCACCAAATTCAGGGTGCTGCCAGCGCAACAACGCCTCCACACCCTCGGCCTTTAACGTGTCAGCCTTCAAACGAGGCTGGTAATGCAGGCTCATTTCGCCTCGCGCCAGCGCTTGACGCAAGTGCTGCTCCAACCTTTGGCGGGTTCGGGCGACTTCATCAATTTCGGGCACAAACATGCGCGCCATGTCGCGGCCCGCTGATTTGGCCTCATACATGGCGGCGTCTGCACGGCGCATCAACTCATCCAAATCCAGACCATCTTCAGGATAAACGGCAATACCTACGCTGCACGACACCTGCAAATCATGACCTTCGACGTGGTGAGCCTGACGAATCAACGGGATCAGACGCTGATTCACGATCTGTCGGGCTTCTTCCCCGTTCTCCACCGTGCGCAAGATCACCACAAACTCATCACCGCCGAGCCGACTGACCGTGTCGCCGATTCGTACCGCTTGCGTCAAGCGCGAAGCCACTGAGCGCAACAGACCATCGCCCACATGGTGACCCAGCGAGTCGTTGATATTTTTGAAACGATCCAGATCAATGAACAAAACGGCCACACATTGCTGGGTCGCCTGGGCATGGTCGAGCGCGGCACGCAGACGATCCACGCACAGCGAGCGATTGGGCAACTCGGTCAGCACATCGTGGTGCGCCAGAAACTGCACCCGCGCTTCGGTGCGTTTGCGGTCGGTGATGTCAATGGAAATACCGATGTAATGCGACACCGCACCCTGTTTGGCCGATTCATGCACCGCTGAAATCATCAGCCAAGCCGGATAAGTTTCACCCGAGCGTTTGCGAAAACGCACCTCACCTTGCCAGGCATCGCGCGTCTCCACGGTGCGCATGATCTGCTCAGACAATGGCCCGGACGGATCCTCGTCCAGCAACATCCCGAGTTGCTCGCCCACTACTTCATAAAAATCATACGAGGTGGTTCGGCAAAAAGCGCGGTTCACACTCAGAATGCGCTGCTGGGCATCCATGATCACAATGCCTTCAGACGAGGCCTCGAACACTTTGGCCCAAAGTTCCAGGCGCTGCTCCATCACCTTGAGCACATTGATGGGCGTGAAGGTGGTCAACACCGCATCCTGCCCCTGAAAACTCAGACGCCGTGCGGACAAAACGGCCCACGACGGTTCGGCCCCACCCAGCCAGCGCACCTCAAACTCATCCACCACGCCCCGATCTGCCAGCCGTTGAAAAAAGCGGGCGCGCACACCGGGTTCCATGCCGTAGCGCCAAGGGTCGGTGGCGTTGCCACTCAGCCACGGCAGAGCGGGCGCATTGGCGTGCAACACATGATGTTCAGGTACGGAGGTGACCACCATTGGAATCGGAATCGACTCGACCAGCGCCAGTTGGGCCTGCGCGGCACGGGCACTGGCCGCCATCTCTTGCTGCACCATGCGCTCACGGTCAAGTTGCGCGAGCATCCCGTTGAAGGCCCGCACCAGTTGGCCAATTTCGTCGCTGCTGTCCCATTGCGCACGCAGGCTGTGGTCACCCGTTTTGCTCACCTTATTCGCGACATGGGCAAGTTGCCTGAGCGGTTTTGAAATCATGCGGGCCACTGCATAAACCAAACTCAAAATGCACGACAACAACAACAAGGCCGTGCCCAAATGGAGCCACATGCGCGAAAAAAGCGCATTCACCCGTTCGTGCAGCAAGCGATCCAATTCCTCCCCAACCGTGACCCAAGCGCCAGAGAGCAGCCCAAGCGAGTCGATATGAATCTGCGTGACTTCGTGCAAATCGTTCGCAGTGACCTCACGGTCGGCCAGCTGCTGCACCTTAACCAACAGATCAACCAGACGCTGATTCAAAGCCACTTGGCTGGGTTGCAGCGCCGTCTTTAACGCGGGCGCACCCGCCGCGAAGGCTTGTTTATAGTCTGCGCGAATGCTCTTGCTAATGGCTTCCAGCCGACCCGCCAAAATCAGGAGCGCGGTGCTTTGCGACCCCAAGTTACCCATGACCGCGCGCTTGACCTCAATCGCAAGTTGGGTGTCGTTAAGGACCTCCACCAACTCTGGAAAACGCAGCACCATCAAAGACATGCTGTAGTAGCTGTCCAAGTCAGGGTCAAGAATCAGATTGGATTGATTACCCACCGACGTGAGCAAAGCCCGTGCGCTTTGAATCAGCGGCTTGAGCGCATCAAAACGGGTTTGCAGCGGCGTCGTCGTGCTGTTCAAGACCCGCATGAAGGCCGCACTGTCTTCCGCTGCACCCAAATCGATATCACGGCTTAACCGCAAAGTGTGTAGGCGTGCCACCGCTTCGTCACGCGGCCTCTTGACCTGATCGGCGGGCAACAGGGAAGTCATCAGCACATCCCGCACAGCCGTGGTGTAGGCCACGCCCACAATTTCTTTGCGCGCAAAGTCAATCGCCAGGTATTTCTCATGAATGAGAATGCCCGAGATATAAATCACGGCGGTCAAATCCAGCAAATAAATCAGCATGAGTTTGCGGCCCACGCTGAGACTGCCCAGCCAGCCAGACAGTTGCTTGAATAGCTTCATGGATTCATGGGTGCGCGCCAGCCATGCCACGCACCAGACAGCCCGCTAGTCAGCGTGTTCAAGCGCTAACGGGCACCAAAAAGTCCTTGCTAATGTGGGCACCCAAGTCATTGACCCGATCCAGAAACTGGGTGAGATAGGCGTGCAACCCAGTTGCCAGAATTTCATCAATGCGCCCGTACTTGAGTTCAGAGCACAACTTGCCCGCCCGCCGATGGGTTTCGCCAGATTGGTCGTTGGCGATCATGGCCAGATTGTTGACCACCTCATTCAAGCTGGCGTGCAGCGAGCGTGGCATATCTGCGCGCAAAATCAGCAACTCGGCCACACGCTCAGGCTTGATGACATCGCGGTACACCTTGCGGTAAACCTCAAAAGCCGACACGCTGCGCAAGATAGCGCTCCAGTGGTAGAAGTCGTAGTCTTGATTTTTTTCATTGGTTGCGCCAAAAAAGTCGCTTTTAACGCCATGAAACTTCACATCAACCAAACGCGCCGTGTTGTCAGCACGCTCCAGAAAAGTCCCCAAACGCATGAAATGCAAGGCCTCGTCCATCAGCATGGTGCCCACGGTTACCCCGCGTGAGAGGTGCGAGCGAAACTTGACCCATTCAAAAAACTGACTGGGGTCATGCTCGTATTCGCCCGACTTGATCATGCGTTTAACCTCCAGCCAAGTTTGATTCAGCGTCTCCCACACTTCTGTGGTGAGCGTACCGCGCACGGCCCGGGCGTTCTCACGCGCGGCACTCAGACACGACACAATGCTGGACGGATTACTTTCGTCTTTAATCATGAAGTTCATCACGTCATGAATATTGATCTCGCCATGTGCGGCCTTGTAGGTCGGCAGTAGCTCACTGATACTGAGCAGGCTTTGCCAGCCCTTGAGCGCTACTGCGTCGGATTGAGGCAATAGCGAGGCCTGATAATTAACATCGAGCATCCGGGCGGTGTTTTCAGCCCGCTCGGTATAGCGGGCCATCCAGAAAAGGTGATCGGCAGTGCGTGACAGCATGATGTGGCTCCGTGGGTTCAGGATGACGAGGTTTGGGACTGTGACTGCGTGGACTTGGGCAAGGCATGGTTAACGCCGTTCTCCAAAACCCAAGTGTCTTTGGTGCCACCGCCTTGCGACGAGTTGACCACCAGCGAGCCGTCTTTCAGCGCCACGCGGGTTAAACCACCCGGCACCATTTGCACGGTTTTGCCACTGAGCACATAGGGACGCAGGTCAATGTGGCGCGGCGCAATGCCGCTTTCGACAAACGTGGGGCAACTCGACAGACTGAGCGTCGGCTGCGCAATGTAGCCGCTAGGGTTGGCCAACACGGCCTTGCGGAAATCTTCAATTTCAGCCGCCGTTGAGGCCGGGCCAACCAACATCCCATAACCACCCGCGCCATGCACTTCTTTCACAACCAGATCTTTCATGTTCGCCAGCGTGTAGGCCAGGTCATCCTTGTTGCGGCACATGTAGGTGGGCACATTGTTAAGAATCGGTTTTTCACCCAGATAAAACTCGATCATCTTCGGCACATACGGGTAAATCGACTTATCGTCTGCCACGCCGGTGCCCACGGCATTGCAAATCGAGACGTGACCGGCGCGGTACACCTCCAGTAAACCTTCGCAACCCAGGGTTGAGGTCGGGCGAAACACTTTAGGGTCCAGAAAATCATCGTCCACGCGGCGATAAATTACGTCCACACGCTTGGGGCCGCGCGTGGTGCGCATGTAGCAAAAATTGTCTTTGACAAACAGGTCTTGCCCTTCGACCAGTTCCACACCCATTTGCTGCGCCAAAAACGCGTGTTCAAAATAGGCACTGTTGTGCATTCCCGGCGTGAGCACCACCACGGTGGGTTCAGCGGTGGTGGCGGGACTGCTGTCACGCAGGGTTTCAAGTAGCAAGTCGGGGTAATGCGCCACAGGCGCGACGCGGTGCGCGTTAAACAGCTTGGGAAAAAGCCGCATCATCATCTTGCGGTTTTCCAGCATGTAACTCACGCCACTGGGCACCCGCAGGTTGTCTTCCAGCACGTAATATTCGCCTTCGCCCTGGGCATTGGGGGCACGCACAATGTCGATGCCCGAGATGTGCGAATAAATGTTATTGGGGACATCAACACCCATCATCTCGGGGCGAAACTGGGCGTTATTTTCGATCTGCTCGCGGGGCACGACACCGGCTTTAATGATCTCCTGGTCGTGGTAAACATCATGCAAGAACCGATTCAGTGCCGTCACCCGCTGCACCAAACCGCGCTCCATGCTGACCCACTCGTGGGCAGGAATAATGCGCGGGATCAAATCAAAGGGAATAAGCCGCTCATTGCCCGTGCCCTCTTCGTCTTTTTCGCCATAAACGGCAAAAGTGATGCCGACACGGCGAAAAATCATTTCAGCCTCTTCACGCCGCTTGGCCATCATGTCGCCGGGCTGGCCGGCTAGCCACTCATCATAGATTTTGTAATGATCACGAATTTTGGCCCCATGTGTAAAAAACTCGTAGGGCAACTGGGTGTACATCTCGTCAAATTTCAACATAAACGATTTCTCTCCTTAAACTGACATAGCAAGCTTTGCGCCAGCATGAAGTGTGCACGTTTAAGGAACGCGGTGGTGCCAATAACGCAAAGACTGTTCACGCTGACATTTCATCTCTTCAGGCTGGGCCGATTGCCATGTTGCTGCACCACAATGGGGCGAATCAATCACTTGGATATGACGCGATTCATAACGCACCAAAACAGGCTCTGCCGGATGCCCATAAGAGTTGCGATAGCCCGCTTGCACCAGCGCAAATTGTGGCTGCACAGCGTCCAGAAAAACAGCACTGCTGGAGGATTTGCTGCCATGATGCGGCACCAGCAACACATCTGACTTCAAAGGCGCACCGGCCCGAACCAACTGTTTTTCTTGCGCCTGCCCAATATCGCCCGTGAGTAACGCTGACTGCAAGCCATTGGAAATACGTAAAACGCAACTCATGGCGTTGGTGGTGTAGCCGATGACATAGTCTTCAGCGCTTGGGTGCAGGACTTCAAAATCCACACCGTCCCAGCGCCAGCGTTGCCCCGCCTCACAGCGCGTTGTCGGGCGTAACGTCTGGAGTTCATGGTCACTGTCTTCTATTGAACTCACCAAATCAGCTTGGGTCTGCACGGCTAGAACCGCCATGGCACCACCGGCATGGTCGTTATCGCGGTGACTGAGCATGACCCGATCCAGTGAGACCCCGAGCGCACGTAAAAGTGGCACCAGAACGCGCTGACCGGCATCGCTCGTGCCGCCAAAACGCGGCCCGGCGTCATACAACAAAGCGTGCTGTGCCGTGCGCACCAAAACAGCGTTACCTTGCCCGATGTCAGGGGCCAGCAACTCAAACTGGCCCGCCAGGGGACGCGGCGATTGCCACAGAAGCACTGGCAACAACAAGGGCAAACCCATCAAGCGCAAACGCCAGGGCAGTTGCAAAGCGAGCAATAAACCACCGATCACGCCCGCTGCACCGGCCCATAAAGGGGCTTGCGCCATAAAAATAGACGAAAAGGGCAGGGCGGCCAGTAGTTGCAAATAGCCCACCAAAGCGGCTATCGCCATCGCGGCCAAATGCCACAACGGTGCCAGCAAAATTCCTAACATCGCCAACGGCGTGATCACCAGTGTGACCAGCGGAATAGCCAGCGCATTGGCCACCAGACTCACCACTGAGACTTGACCAAACAACAGCAAGGTCAGCGGCGTTAAAGCCAGGGTAATCACCCATTGCTCGCGAAACAAGGCGATAAGCCGATTTTTTATGCCGGTCTTGCGTTCCACACCCGCGCCAGCATCGGTGGCAAACAGCACGCCCACCGCCACAAAACTGAGCCAGAATCCGGCCTGCAACAGCGCCCACGGGTCCATCGCCACCACAGCCGCACAGGCCAGCAGCCAAACGTAGGGCCAGGGCCATTGTTTGCCTGACAAGCGCAACAAACCCACGGCGGCCAGCATCAACACCGTGCGCTGTGAAGGCACGCCCCAACCGCTGAACAGGGCATAAGCCGTTGCCAGCAACACGCCCCCGATCAAACTGGCATTCGGGGCGGCCACCCATAGGCACAAGCGCCCGGAGCGCCGCCACAGCCAGCCCACCATCAACGCCGCCAGCCAGGCAAACATCGTGATGTGCAAGCCGGAAATGGACATCAAATGCGCCACCCCGGTGGTGCGAAAAATATCCCAATCGTCGCGTTCAATCGCGTTCTGGTCGCCCAAGACCAAGGCTGCAATCAAACCAGCGTAGCGGCGCTGCGCCACATCCTGATAAATCTGTGCCCGCACCTGCTGACGCAATTGTTCGACCGTGTGCCAAGCCGTTTGTGCCAGACGCTGGGGTGTTGGGTCTTTTTTTCCGGTACGCACGTAACCCGTGGCTTGAATGCCTTGTTCCCACAGCCAAAGTTCATAGTCGAAATCAAAAGGGTTACTGCCACCATGCGGGGCTTTCAGGCGCACGGTCATCTGCCAACGCTCGCCGGCCTGAACCGGGGCGGGTCGGCGAACCAGTGCATCGGCCTGGTCGGCGTTGGGAATAAATCCAAAACTACCGGAATACCAACTCAAATAAAGACGAGCCGGCAAACGCACCGGTTGACCTGCCAGTTGCGCCGATTCCACATCAAAACGAAACCGGGCGCTTGTCGCACTTTGCTGTGGCATGGCCGCAACCACCCCGATCACCGACAGGTCGCGGCCCTCTAGGCCGGGGTCGAGCACTTGATCCAGAAAAATCGAGGCACGCAGCCCGGTAAGCCCAAACGCCAAAAACCCCAAAGTCAGCGCCACCCCAACAACGCGCCCACGAAAAGCGGGGGAAGCCGTGCTAATCAGACGCCACAGAAGGAGGGGCAAAAGAAGCATCAGCCCATAAACAAACCAGGGGAAAAGCACAGATTGCTGAAGCTGCACAGCGGTGCCCGCCACAAAGCCCAGCAATGCCGGAAAAATCATTGACGCCCGACCAGGGCTACGGGGAAAGTCAGATGCCATGCGCAGATGCCCTGTGCTGAGTGGTCATCCGCCTGTGCGCAGTTGGCCTGACCAGTCAATCGGGTCTTGTTGCAAGACCCGGTCAACATCGAGGCCCAACACATCGCCGACCAAACTCGGAAACGTATCCACCAAGGCCTTGTCCGAAAGCCCTGTTTCTTTGACTCGCGCACGCCAGGTGGCGAGGTGAATGACGCCCGCCAGAGGCTCGCAAACCTCATTTTCAAACGGCGCCGATTGGTGCGCCAGCGCGTCCACCATCATGAGGGGAAACTGCCATTGACGGGCTAAACCAGCGCTCACTTGGGCATAGCAAAAACCAAAAGACCCGTCTTCGAGCCGGGCGCGCCGCAAATCCAACGGGGACATATCACGGTTCAGCACCGCCATCTCGTCGGGCATTCCGAGGTGCATGGCCAGCTCGCCTACGGCATGAATCAGGCCGCTGGTGAACGCTGCTTGCGGATTTAATCGCACCACACCCGCAAGGGAGCGGGCTAACTTGGCGACGCTTAGGCTGTAGGCCCAAAACTGCTGCAAATGAATGCCCGGCACCGCTTTGAAAGAGGCGCCCGAGGCTGCCGCTGCCGCCAGTGTGCGCACCTGGCCTAAATTCAAAATCGCGAGCGACTCAGACACGCTATTGATCTTGCCCGAGAGCTTGAAAAAACTGGCATTGGCCAGATGCAGCAAGCGCGTCGTCAGGGCGAGGTCGGTGCTGATCAACTGGTTAATCTTTTTCAGATCAGGCTCTAGCTGGTCGAGTTCACTGAGCACAAGCGCCAGCACTTTGGGAATGCTGGGCAACACAAACTGCAATGCCAGCAGCGCCTGCAGCGTCATATTCAGCGGTCTGCGCCTTTGAGCTTGGCAAACGCCGACGACATAGCGGTGGACTGTGGGCTATTGGATGACGGGCCAGCGCCTTGGCCGCCAGATCGGCCTCGTTGGTGATTGGCGGCGCCCTGAAAACGGTTGTCGCCCGCGCTGTCACGACGTGCTGGCGGCGCACCCAGTTTCATGGTCAGGGCAATGCGTTTGCGGGCCACATCCACTTCCACCACCTGCACTTTCACTATATCGCCGGTTTTGACGATCTCGCGGGCGTCGGTCACAAACTTGTGGCTCAACTGGCTGACGTGAACCAAACCATCCTGATGCACGCCTAGATCAACGAACGCGCCAAAGGCGGCGACGTTGCTCACCGTACCTTCCAAAATCATGCCCTCTTTCAAGTCTTTGATGTCTTCCACGCCGTCATTGAATCGTGCCACTTTGAAGTCAGGACGCGGATCTCGACCCGGTTTTTCCAGCTCACCCAGAATGTCTTTGATGGTGATGACGCCAAATTTTTCGTTAGCAAACAACTCAGGCTTCAAAACTTTCAGCATATCGGCCCGACCCATCAACTCGGCCACAGGTTTGGCGATATGTGCCATGATTTTCTCGACTACCGGGTAGGTTTCCGGGTGAACGCCGGTCATGTCCAACGGATTATCGCCACCGCGAATGCGCAGAAAACCGGCACTTTGCTCGAAAGTTTTAGCGCCCAAACCCGTCACTTTAAGCAGTTGCTGGCGGTTGTTGAACGCGCCATTCGCCTCACGCCAACGCACCACCGCCTTCGCAACGCTGGCCGACAGGCCCGACACGCGCGACAGCAGCGGCACGCTGGCGGTATTCAGGTCCACGCCGACCGAGTTCACACAATCTTCCACCACGGCTTCCAGCGTTTTAGCCAATTCGCTTTGGTTCACGTCGTGCTGGTACTGGCCGACGCCAATAGATTTCGGGTCGATCTTGACCAATTCAGCCAGGGGGTCTTGCAGGCGGCGCGCAATGCTGGCGGCGCCGCGCAAACTCACGTCCACGTCCGGCATTTCTTGCGAGGCAAATTCACTGGCGGAATAAACCGACGCGCCTGCTTCGCTAACCACCACTTTTTCAATCAGACGGTCGGACACTTTGGCCATCAGTTTGATCAGATCAGCCGCTAGCTTGTCGGTCTCGCGGCTGGCTGTACCGTTGCCGATGGCGATCAAATTCACGCCGTGTTTTTCGCACAGTTTGCCCAGAATGTGCAAGGAACCTTCCCAGTCTTTGCGCGGCTCATGCGGAAACACCGTCGCCGTTTCGACCAGCTTGCCGGTGGTATCGACCACCGCCACTTTGACACCCGTGCGAATGCCCGGGTCCAACCCCAGCACCACACGCGGCCCGGCGGGCGCAGCCAGCAGCAAGTCGCGCAGATTGTCGGCAAACACCTTGATGGCGACCTTTTCAGCGTCTTCACGCAAGCGGGTAAACAGATCGCGCTCGGTGGACAAACTCAGCTTGACGCGCCAGGTCCAGGCCACACATTTACGAATCAAATCGTCCGCAGCACGGCCTTTGTGGCTCCAGCCCAGGCGCAACGCCATACGGCCTTCAGCCAGCGACACCACTTGCGCGGCTCTGGTTTTGATTGCAGGCAAAGGGGCGGCCATGACGGTGGCTTGAGACGGTTCTGGAACGACCAACTTGGCCTCCAGAATTTCCAGCCCTCGGCCTCGAAACACCGCCAAGGCACGGTGCGAGGGAACGCGGCCAATCGGCTCGTCGTAGTCAAAATAATCACGAAACTTGGCGACATCGGCGCTATTTTCATCCTTGCCATCCATGAGCTTCGCTTTGAATAAACCTTCAGTCCACAGCCAGGCGCGCAGGTCTTGCACGACGCTGGCGTCTTCCGCCCAACGCTCGCTCAACAAATCGCGCACGCCGTCCAGCACAGCTTGCACAGTGGAGAAATCGGGTTGTTTGTCCTCGCCCTCCACCACGGGCCGCATGGCAATCACGTAGGGCAGCGCCTCGTCGGCGGGCACCAACGTGGGGTTGGCAAACAGCGCGTCGGCCAAGGGTTCCAGCCCCGCCTCGCGCGCCAGTTGGCCTTTGGTGCGACGCTTGAGTTTGAACGGCAAATACAAGTCTTCCAGCTCTTGCTTGGTGGGTGCGGCAACCAGCGCGGCCATTAGCGCGGGCGTCATCTTGCCCTGCTCTTCAATATTTTTGATGACGGTTTGCAAGCGGTCACGCAACTCACGCAAATAACCGAGGCGCGCTTCCAGCTCGCGCAGCTGGATGTCGTCCAGTCCGTCGGTGACTTCCTTGCGATAGCGCGCAATGAACGGCACGGTGGCACCGCCATCGAGCAGCTCCACGGCGGCTTGCACCTGTTTGTTTTGAACCCGGATTTCTTGCGCGATTTGCGCGATGATTTTTTGCATGACTGTAAGGGCCAGCCTTGCGCTGACTAAAAACGTAAAACGAAGTCGTCAAGTTTGCCACAGGCCAGGGTTGAATTTAGTCCTCAGCGGCGTGCGCCAACTTCATGACTGCGTGCGGCGACAAGTCTTTGAGCCGGTGGTTACTCCACACCTGACGCCAATGGCGAGAGCCGGGCAGACCGTGACGCAAACCCAGCATATGGCGCGCCATGGTGAGCCAGGGCGTACCGTGCGCGGCCATTTCACGCGCCATGTAATCGCACATCCGGGCTTCGACCGACTCTCGGGTCAGCGCGGTGGCCTCGGCCTCGTAAAAAGCCGCGTCCCAGGAAGCCAGCCACCAAGGGTTGAAATAAGCCTCGCGGCCTAGCATGGCACCGTCCAGGTGCAACAAATGGGCGGCCACTTGTTCGTTGGTGGTGATACCCCCATTGATAACGATAGTGAGCGCGGGAAAGTCGCTTTTCAGACGATAGGCCCAGTCATAGCGCAAGGGTGGGACTTCGCGATTTTCTTTAGGTGACAGACCCTTGAGCCACGCATTGCGGGCGTGAACAATAAAGGTCTGGCAGCCCGCCTCGCTGACGGTGCCGACAAAATCACGCACAAAATCGTAACTCTCGGACTTGTCAATGCCAATGCGGTGCTTCACCGTAATCGGCACTTGCACAACATCAACCATGGCTTTGACGCATTCAGCGACCAACAACGGCTCATTCATCAGGCAAGCCCCAAAAGAGCCGCGCTGGACGCGCTCGCTGGGGCAACCGCAGTTCAAATTAATCTCGTCGTAGCCCCATGACTCGCCCAGTTGGGCGCATTTCGCCAAATCGGCGGGTTCACTGCCCCCCAATTGGAGGGCCAGCGGATGTTCTTCAGCGTTGTAACGCAAATGGCGTGGCACCTCGCCATGAATCAGCGCGCCAGTGGTCACCATCTCGGTGTAAAGCAGCGCGTGACGGGTGAGCAAACGATGAAAGTAACGACAGTTTTTATCGGACCAGTCCATCATGGGGGCAACGGACAACTTCCAGCGATGGGGGGGGATAGGGTTCAAGCTTGGCATGGCTGGATTATCCCAGTCAGCGGGCGGTTTGCACGGTTTGACAAAACTCAACAACGGCTGTTGCGCGATGGCTGATAGTGGTTTTAAAAACCGCCAACCGTGAAGGTCCGCCCTGTGTTAAACGCTCACCCCTTTGAACCATCTCCCCACGAATCCGACCATGACGCGGCCAATCGCCCGCGGGTGTTCACCGCTCAAGGCCTGCGCAAAATCTACCAAATGGGGGAGGTGCAGGTTCACGCCTTGATGGACGTGGATTTGACGATTTATCGGGGCGAGTTCATCGTTTTGTTAGGCCCGTCTGGCAGCGGTAAATCGACTTTACTGAATATTTTGGGCGGACTGGATCGCCCCAGCAGCGGCTTGGCCCGCTTTGGCGACCATGACCTGAGTGCTGCCACCGAGTCGCAATTAACTCAATATCGACGTGAACACGTCGGTTTTGTGTTTCAGTTTTACAACCTGATTCCGAGCCTGACCGTGCGCGAAAACGTAGAACTGGTCACCGACATTGCCGACCATCCCATGCCCGCCATTGAGGCTCTGGGTTTGGTCGGGCTGGTTGAGCGACTCGACCATTTCCCGTCGCAACTCTCGGGCGGCGAACAGCAGCGGGTGGCAATTGCCCGCGCCATTGTCAAGCGCCCGGACGTGCTGCTGTGTGACGAGCCAACCGGCGCGCTCGATTACGTCACCGGCAAACTGGTGCTCGAAGTCATTGAGCGCATCAACCGCGAACTGGGCACCACGGCGATTGTTATCACCCACAACGCCGCCATTGCGGGTATGGCAGATCGGGTGCTGTATCTGGGTGGCGGGTGCATTCAGCGGGTTGAGTACAACACGCGCAAGCTCAAGCCGTCGGAATTGTCGTGGTGAAGGTTGACCCGTGAAAGCGCTTGACCGCAAACTGTTACGCGATTTGCGCTTGATGTGGAGTCAGGTGCTAACCGTGGGGTTGGTGGTCGCCAGCGGCGTAGCGGGATTTATCACCAGTTACAGCGCCTTCGATTCCCTGTCGTGGTCACGCGATTTGTATTACGCCGAGGCTCGGTTTGCAGATGTGTTTGCCACGCTCAAACGTGCGCCGCTGTCACTGGAACGCCAACTGGCGCAAATACCCGGCGCCGCGCATGTGCAAACCGCCCTGTCCCAGGTGGTGCCCATTACCATTGAGAATGTAGCCGACCCGATTGTGGGCCGCCTGATCGGGCTGGACGTGAAATTGCCGCAGCGCCTGAACAAAGTGCATTTGCGCCGGGGCCGCATGATGGCGCCACACGCCTCGGGCGCGATTGAAGCGTTGGTGTCCGAAGGTTTTGCCGCAGCGCGCCAGCTTAAACCAGGCGACCAGGTCAGCGCCCTGATGAATGGCAAACGCGAGCAGCTGTTGATTGTGGGCATTGCGCTCTCGCCTGAGTATATTTTTGCGGGCATGGGTGGCTCGCCTGATCAGCGCGGATTTGGTGTCTTTTGGGTGGATCGTCAGACATTGGGCGCTGCCTACAACATGGAAGGCGCCTTCAACCAAGTGGCCGTGCGCCTGAGTCCGGGGGCCAGCGAAGGCGCCGTTATTGACGCGCTCAACCGCTTGCTCGCCCCTTTTGGCGGCATCACCGCGCATAGCCGCGACCTGCAAATGTCGCACATGATTCTCGACTCGGAGATCAAGGAACAAAGGGTGTTGGGAACCGTACTGCCCAGCATTTTTCTGGCCGTGGCCGGTTTCTTGTTGAATGTGGTGCTCAGTCGGCAAATTGCCACGCAGCGCGAACAAGTGGCCGCTTTAAAAGCATTGGGCTACGACAACCTGCCGATTGGGCTGCATTATTTAAAATTGGTGCTGGTGATTGTGACGCTGGGGGTGTCGCTGGGATGTGTGGTGGGCGCCTTGTTAGGCCACTGGTTTGTAAGCATTTACGCCGATATTTTCAGGTTTCCAGCGTTGCACTACCGACTCAGACCGGTGTTGATTCTGGTCGCCGTTGGGGTCACTTTGTGTGCGGCGTTGCTGGCAACATTCAATGCGATTCGCGCCACCGTGCAATTGACGCCCGCCGAGGCTATGCGCCCGCCTTCGCCAAGCGTTTATCGGCCTTTGTTGCTAGAACGCTGGGGCTTGCAGCACTTCTTATCCCCGGGCGCGCGCATGATTTTGCGAACCATGGAGCGTCGCTTGTTGCGCACCGGACTCACTATTTTTGGGATTGCCGTGTCAATGGCGATTGTGATTTCTGGCGCGTTTTGGCGCGACAGCATTGTGGTGATGATGGACACCCAATTCAACCAAGTGCTGCGGGGCGAGGTGTCGGTGGCATTGATTGAGGTCAGTCCGGCCCGCGTGCAGTATGAGATGGCTCGATTGCCCCACGTTACTGCGGTCGAAGGGGCGCGCACGGTCGCCGTGCGTTTGGTTCAAGCGCATCACAGTTGGCGCGGCGCGATTCAGGGAAAAACAGAACAACCTGTTCTGCACCGCATCGTCGGGCTGAATCATGCAACTTTTTCACCCCCAAGCCACGGCTTATTGCTCACGGACCGATTAGCGGATCGACTCCAGGTCAAGCCAGGTGACACCGTGCGCGTAGAACTGCTGGAGGGACACCTTGACGTCTTTGATTTAAAAGTCGCTGGCGTGGTGGTGGAAATGATGGGCATGAACGCCTACCTTGAACGCCACGCCTTGAACCGGCTTTTACGCGAAGGTAACTTGGTCAATCAGGTCACGCTGGCGGTAGAGCGCGGGTATGAGCCGATGTTGTTGAACCAACTTAAAGAGCTGCCTCGGGTCGCTGTCGCTGTCAGCAAGTCGGTGATGAAAAAAAATATTGAGGATGTCACAGCACGAAACTTGACGTTTTTTAGCGGGGTGTTGACCACCTTTGCCACCATTATTGCCATCGGCGTGGTCTATAACAACGCACGTATTGCGCTCGCGGAGCGGGCTTGGGAGTTGGCGAGTCTGCGTGTGCTGGGATTTACAAGGGGCGAGGTTTCAGCTTTTTTATTGGGCGAATTAGCGATTGAAATCGCCTTGGCTATTCCGTTGGGCATGGGGCTGGGTTATTTTTTAGCCTCCGGCATCGTTCATTTAATCAAAACCGATGAGTTTTACTTCCCCTTTGTCATCCAACCCGCCACCTACGCGTATGCGGCGCTGTGCGTCTTGGGCGCTGGCGTGGTGAGCGCCCTGATTGTGCGCAGACGGGTCGATTCGCTGGATATGGTGGCCGTCCTCAAAACACGTGAATAAGCAACAGAAAGCATTCGATGAAAAGAAAAGTGTTGATGATCGTCCTCGCTGTGTTGGTTCTGGTCGGGCTGATCTGGGCTTTTATGCCAACCGCTTTGACGGTTGAAACCGCCACGGTGACCCAAGGCCGGTTTGAACGCGCCGTGCAGGAGGATGGCAAAACACGTCTGCGTGAGCGCTACGTTATCTCCACACCGTTGACCGGGCGTGTGGCACGTCTCACTTTAAAACAGGGTGATGCGGTCAAGGTTAGCGAGGTTATCGCGACGCTTTGGCCGACAGATCCAACATTATTGGATGCGCGCGCCCGCGCCGAGCAGCTGGCCCGCATCGGCGCCTTGCAAGCGGCAGTCGCCAAAGCGCAGGCCAATCAAGAGCGCGCCATGGCAGCGCTCGCCCAAGCGCGGGCAGACTTCAAACGTAGCAACCTGCTGGCGCAACAAGGGTTTGTTTCAAGCAACCAAAATGAAACCGAGCAGTTCAATGTTCGTCTGCGTGAGAAAGAACTGGAAAGTTCACGGCAGGAAGTCGTTGTAGCGCAACATGAACTCGATCAATCACGGGTGACTTTGCAACAATTTTCACAACGCTTACCTATTGCAAAAAATACAGTTCAACACGCCGTTGAAGTCAAGGCGCCCATCGCTGGCAAGGTACTCAAAGTGTGGCAACAAAGTGAAGGTGTTGTGATGGTCGGCACGCCGCTCATGGAACTGGGCGACCCGACCCAGCTGGAAGTCGTGGTGGATATCCTGAGCGAAGAGGCCGCGCAGATCAAACTCGGCAGTCCGGTGCATCTGGTGAACTGGGGCGGCCCGGACGTTTTGGATGGTCAAGTCCGGTTGGTTGAACCTGCCGCCTTTACCAAAGTGTCGGCGCTAGGTGTGGAGGAGCAACGCGTCAACACGGTTATTGACATCACATCAGCCTCAGAAAAGTGGGCCACGCTGGGCGATGGATTCAAGGTCGATGTCCGAGTGCTGGTGCAAGTGGTGGAGAACGCGGTCAAGGTGCCGGTCAGCGCCTTGTTTCCTGTCGGGTCACGGTCTGCCCTGTTTGTGGTGGAGGGCGGTCGTGCCCGCCAGGTAGAAATTGAAGTGGCGGCGCGCAATGGACTGGAAGCTTGGGTCAAAACGGGACTAATGCCCGGCACCCAAGTCATCATTTATCCCGATACCAAATTGCGAGAAGGCAGCCGGGTCAAGACGCGCTGAAGTCAGCGGCTATTCACGCTCAAAGGGTGACACACCATGGCGCCGTATCATGCGCAAAGGCCATCCAGATCGCCCAACCAGAACTGGCAGCCAGTGCCAGACCCGCGAGTCGAACTCCCCAATCACCCGCGCCTTTTCCTCGTAAACGAAACCACAACCAAGGCCCCGCCATCATCGACAGACTGGTGCCCAAAGCAAATAAAGCCATAACAGCGGCCCCTTTAAGCGCGCCACCCGTCAAAGCCGCCACCAGCAAGGCCGAGTACAACAAGCCACAAGGTAAAAAAGTCCAAAGAGCGCCAATAACCAAAGGGGCACCCCGGCCACGACCTTGCGCCAGTGAACGCGCCCCGTGCCATATTTTTTTGCCCGCCTGCTCCAGCCAGATCGGTTGCTGTGCTTTGAGGAGCAACAACAAACCAAGCACGAACATCGCCACATGAAAAAGCGTCCAGACCGGACGCAAGGCGGCCGATTGAACCGTTAACCAGCCTAAAGCCTGCATGGAAGCGGCCGCCACAGCCCCCAAAGCGGAATAACCTATAATCCGACCCGCCTGAAAGCTCCACATGGCCGAATTTTTATTCGGTCCGGCCGCTTGTCCAATGCCCGCACAAGCGGCCCCACACATGGCGATGCAATGCGGTCCACCCGCCAAACCCATCAATAATGCCGTCATGGCAAGCGACCATTCCATCAATTTACCCGTTAAATAATTTTAGAGAACCGGGCGCGCGTGCGGTCTGTTTGTAAATAACGATCAAACACCATCGCAACGGCACGCACAAAGAACCAGCCAGTAGCCGTCACTTGAATGCCACTCTCATCCAGCGTGACAAGCCCTTGATCAGCTAGTTTTTGCAAGGCTTCAAACTCAGTAAAGAAGTACTTTTTGAAATCAATCAAATACGCTAATTCAATCGACTCGAACAACACTTGCCCTTGGCACATCAAGGCCATGATGACCGAGCGGCGCATCAAATCATCGCGCGAAAGTGCCAGACCCCGAACCACCGGCAAAACGCCTTGGTCAAGGTAATCGTAATACTCCTCTAGCGTTTTCGCATTTTGACTATAAGTAGCCCCAATCCGGCCAATGGATGAAA
This sequence comes from uncultured beta proteobacterium, assembly GCA_903823025.1. Lineage (GTDB taxonomy): Bacteria > Pseudomonadota > Gammaproteobacteria > Burkholderiales > Burkholderiaceae_C > Rhodoferax. The sequence goes on along the minus strand of CAIJRK010000073.1, from coordinate 51,845 downwards.
CGCCCAGACCAATCAAATCGCAATCGGGTTGTGTGCTGTAGCCCTGAAAATTGCGATGCAGGCGTCCCTGGCGTTTGGCAATAGCTAACGCATCGGTGGGCAAGGCAAAGTGATCCATCCCCACATAGACATAACCCGCGCCTATAAAAGCCGCCATAGAACGTGCCAGCATGGCCACTTTAGCCGCACCGCTTGGCAACGAGAGCGTGTCAATGCGGCGCTGAGGCTTGAAACGTTCCGGCAAATGGGCGTAAGCGTACAGAGCGATGCGGTCGGGACGCAGTTCAATCACCTGAGCCAGCGTGCGATCAAACGAGTCAGGGCTTTGCAGGGGCAGTCCATAAATAAGATCCAGATTGATGGACTCAAACTTGTGTTGGCGGGCCGCCTCAACCAGTGCAAAAACTTGTCCGGCTGGCTGCACACGATGGACCGCTTTTTGCACGGCAGGGTCAAAATCCTGAACACCAAAGCTCAGACGGTTAAAACCAAGCTCGGCTAACGTAGCCAGCCGTGCTGCATCAATCGTTCGTGGATCAACCTCAATCGAGTATTCGCCATCAGGTGTCAACGTGAAATTACGGCGCAACATGGCCATAAGTTCACGCAATTCATCGTCTGTTAAAAACGTGGGGGAACCACCACCCAAATGCAATTGCGATACCGTTTGCCCAAGGCCCAGTTGCGCCGTGTGCAAATCAACTTCACGACTCAAATACTTTAAATAAGGAGCGGCACGATCATGGTGCTTGGTGATGATCTTGTTGCAAGCACAGTAGTAACACAATGATTCACAAAATGGAATGTGAATATAAATAGACAAAGGCGATGCCATGGCGGCAGCGGCAGAACGGCGCAAATTCAAGGCTTGAATATAGTCATCCACTGAAAAAGCTTCGACGAAACGATCAGCCGTCGGGTAGGAGGTGTAGCGCGGCCCGGAAACGTCAAATCGGCGCAATAAGTCTTCGGAAACGGGTTCCACAACAGTTGTATCCATAAATAATTCCTTGACAAAACTTTTAAAAATGCTTTAAAAATAAATTTAGTCTTGATGCTTGTCAAATTTTAAGGAATTTCAATTTTGGAATATTTGACCAACATCAGGACTTCAGCAGAATTGGTGCCAAAATCAACCGTATGAACCCTCAAACTATCAAAGTCGCATGTTCAAACTGTAACTTGCGGGAACTGTGCATGCCTATGGGCCTGAGTGCGGAAGAATTAGATCGGGTGGATGATCTTGTCGCAGCCCGACGCAAAATTAAGCGAGGTGCCACACTTTTTCGCAATGGCGAGAAGTTCACAAGTTTGTATGCTATTCGCACCGGATTTTTCAAGACACGCGTGGCATCAGAAGATGGTCGGGATCAAGTCACTGGATTTCAGATGGCTGGCGAAGTCATCGGGCTTGATGGCATCGTCAACGACCACCACACCTGCGATGCGGTAGCACTGGAAGATGCAGAGGTCTGCGTCATGCCTTTTGATCGTATCGAAGAACTGTCGCGTGAAGTGAATGTGCTTCAACGCCATGTTCACAAAATAATGAGCCGCGAAATTGTGCGTGAACACGGTGTCATGCTACTGCTAGGAAGTATGCGCGCCGAGGAACGACTTGCAACCTTTTTGCTGAATCTTGTGCAGCGGTTACATGCACGAGGATTTTCACAATCTGAATTGATACTCCGAATGACCCGTGAAGAAATCGGCAGCTTTCTAGGATTAAAACTTGAAACCGTCAGCCGGACATTTTCCAAATTTGTAGAAGAAGGCATTGTGGAGGTCAAACAACGCCATGTTCGTATTCTTAAAACAGAGGCATTACGAGAAATCGTTAATCCAAAAGCAAACGATTAATCTGCATGAGGCAATCAGATTCGGCATGAGCCATTCTTGACGCATTCATCTGGGCGACCATCAGCAGGCACCGGGCAATGATTAACTTCAAAAGGGGACATAGCCAGCAGCGTCGTTAATCCGCTAGATACCATAGTGACGGCCCAAAACACAAAAAAAGCTACGGTGTAAACACCATCCCGAGAAAGCGGAACAGGCTGCCCAAACCAATGTAAATCTTGTGGATCAACCATTGCAAAAACGGCAATTTCAAGGATGCCGGCCATCAGAAAAGCGGGCCAGGCGATCCACATCAATCGTTTCATTCGCATAGTTATACCCCCAATTATTTGGTGAATTCAGTCAAGTTTTGTTGGCTGCCCAGTCTTGGGTAGAACCCCCGTAGCCGCATGATTACGGCCTTGTATGGCAGGGGCCAAACTGGCCGCATCAGCTTTATTTTCCAAGGTGTTATTGATCTCAATTCCCTTGCGGTAGTAATCGTCAGTAATAACTGGGTCAGGTCTCGTTATTGCGAGATATAACGTGGCAAAACCAGCGACAACAACGATGGCGGGACCCGCCACCACCATCCAAACATAACCAAATTTCCACCAGGGGGCGGGCAAGTCAAGCGTATTTTGTTGCATATGAAAACCTTATCTTGGAACTAAAAAAACTGAATTTTCTTGAATATGACCCTTGGAATCCAAAGCGTCAACCTTAAACTGAATCGCATGTGAACCGGGGGCTGCCACATCAAAAGGGGCTTGCACTCTTAATGCAATCCAGCGGGCTTGCGTTGAATCAACCTCTAAAACACTCTCGGAATTTAGCATCAAATTGGGCAAGCCACCCACTGTAATACGATAACGCTGAGTTGACTCAGTTGCATTCATGACCTGTAGTCGATAAACGTTCTCGATTTTTCCGCCAGATACAATTCTTGCCGTGACACCTCTGTCGCGCACCACATCAACCCTAAAGGGATCACGCAGAGACAAACTGACGACCATGGCTATCACAATAGCGCACAAAACACTGGTGTAAACCAAAATGCGCGGCCTGAGAACATGCTTCAAAGTTTGCGATTGTGTCCAGTGCTTTTGTACTGCGTTTTCTGTCGTGTATTTAATTAGACCCGGCGCGTAGTCCATCTTGGCCATCACCGTATCGCACACATCGGCACAGGCACCACATCCTATGCACTCGTATTGGAGGCCATTGCGAATATCAATGCCGGTCGGACAAACCTGAACACACAAACTGCAATCCACACAAGCACCCAGGTTCAAGGCCATGGGGTCTGCCTTACGCGATCGGGCACCTCTTGGGTCGCCACGTTCTGAATCATAGGTGACGATCAGCGTGTCATTGTCAAACATGGCGCTCTGGAAACGCGCATAAGGACACATATGTTTGCAAACCTGCTCACGCATGAAACCCGCATTACCGTAGGTCGCAAAGCCATAAAAGAAAGTCCAAAAGACTTCCCATGAACTCATGCTCATCGCTAAAAACTCGACACCGAGTTCTTTGATTGGCGTGAAATAGCCCACAAAGGTAAAGCCAGTCCAAAGCGCTAAAGCGAGCCATAAAAAATGCTTCGTACTTTTGCGCAACACTTTTTCAGCAGATAGGGGTTTGGCATCCCGGCGCATCCGGGCAGAACGATCCCCTTCTACCTTTTTTTCAATCCAGAGAAAAATTTCGGTATAAACCGTTTGCGGGCAAGCGTAACCACACCACAAACGACCGGCAACTGCCGTAAAAAGAAACAAAGACAGCGCCGCAATAACCAGCATTCCGGCAAGATAAATAAAATCTTGCGGATAAAGCACCAAGTCAAAGATGTAGAACCGCCGTGAGTTCAAATCAAACAACACGGCTTGACGTTGCCCCCAGCCTAACCAAGGTATTCCGTAAAACACCAGTTGCGTCAGAAAAACCATCCCCCATCGCCAATTAGAGAAAAATCCCGAGACACTACGCGGATAAATCTTCTCTTGTGAGGCATAAAGAGACAGAGTCACTGCATCTGCCTCCTTATCGGGAGAGGACGGCTTATGTTCCTCTTGCGCAATGATGGGAATAACTTTTTTTACTGAGGATGTCTTTCTGTCCAAAAGTTTTCTTTCTACGACTTGGTTCTTTCTACCGTACTTATCCGGTTAACGCCCAAAGACACTACCAGGAACGGCGAAAACCGCTCATCACCTCTACGGGTAGTGGTGATGAGCGGAGCGTTTGGGTGACAACCGGATAAGCACGCTTTCTACGTTAGCTTACGCTACCGCCACGGGTCTATTGGACTGTGTTTCCCGAGTTGTTAGACAAGCCCCAAACATAGGAGGCTAAAACGTGAATTTGCGCCTCGGTTAACTTATCTGCTTGGGCTGGCATTTGGTTAACTTTGCCATTGTTAACCATTGCCATAATGGCAGCTTCTCCATAACCGTGCAGCCAGATGTCATCTGTCAGGTTAGGCGCGCCTAGTGCTTGATTCCCTTTGCCATCCATGCCATGACATGCAGCGCAAGCAGTGAACTTTGACTTGCCGAGTGAAGCCTGAACAGAGTCATGAGGGCTACCGGAAAGACTCAACACATATTGAGCAACATTTTTTACATCTGCTGCTGTCCCAACCGCTGCAGCCATAGGCGGCATCATGCCAATACGACCATTCGTTATATTAGCTTTGATGATTTCAGGCGTGCCGCCACCCAACCAGTCGTGGTCAGTTAGGTTGGGGAATCCTTTGTTACCGCGGGCATCTGAGGCATGACATTGCGCACAGTTGTTCATATACAACCGCTCTCCAATGGCCATGGCTTGTGCATCTTTAGCCACATCTTCGGGTTTCATCGCTGAAAATTTGGCATACAAAGGGGCTACTTCTGCGTTGCCTTTTTCTACTTCAGCCTGGTGCTGACCTGTAGAAGTCCAACCTAATTTCCCGCCATAACTACCTAATCCTGGATACAGAGCCAGATAAATAAAGGAGAAAACAATCGTGATGACAAACAACCATGCCCACCAGCGCGGTAATGGGTTATTCATTTCACGCAGATCGCCATCCCACACATGCCCGGTGGAATTGTCATCGGCCGTCTCCGCATGGACTTTGCCGCTAACCCATAGCAGCAAAAGGCACGCCAAAATACTGACAATAGTTATCCCGGCAACATAAACTGCCCAAAAATTACTTGTGAAGTCGCTCATTTTTTTCCTTTTATTGCGGTTCGTCAGTCTTGATCAAAAGGCAGATTGGCGGCCTCATCGAAATCAGCAGCATTGTTGCGGGAATAAGCCCACACAATGATGCAGATAAAGGTGATAAAGCTAACGACAGTCGCCAAAGAACGAAGGGTGTTGACATCGAGTTCCATATAAAGCCTCCCGCTTACTTGACCGAGGTGCCCAGAACCTGCAAATAGGCGATGACGGCTTCAACTTCAGTCTTACCTTCAACTTCTTCAGACGCCGCAGCAATCTGTTCATCAGTGTAGGGAACACCTACGGTTCGCAAAGCCTTCATGTGGGCAGGCATTTTGCTGGCATCCACCATGTTCTTGAGAAGCCATGGGTAAGCTGGCATATTGGACTCAGGAACCAGATCACGCGGATTATTCAGGTGATCGTGATGCCACTGATCGCTGTACTTTTCACCCACGCGATGCAGGTCAGGGCCAGTGCGCTTGCTCCCCCACTGAAATGGATGGTCATACACAAACTCACCAGCAACCGAATAGTGACCATAGCGCAGTGTCTCTGCACGGAAAGGCCGGATCATTTGAGAATGGCAGTTATAACAACCTTCACGGGTGTAAATATCACGACCTGCTAATTGCAATGCAGTGTAAGGTTGCAACCCTTTGACCGGCTCCGTTGTCGATTTCTGGAAGAACAGCGGAACAATTTCTACCAACCCCCCTACCAACAAGACCAACAAGATCAAAACGATCATCAGGAAGTTGTTGGTCTCAATTTTTTCATGCGACAGTCGGCCGCTTGGTTTGTTGTTTGCCATGGTATTTTCTTTCTCAGGCGTGAGCAGGAACAACAGGAGCCATGATGGTCACGTTGACAGAGCGACCATTCGTTACAGTCTTCAGTGTGTTCCAAAGCATGATCAGCATACCGCTAAGGTACAAGAGACCACCTAATAAACGAAGCACATAGAACGGGAAAGTTGCTTTGACAGATTCCACGAAGGTGTAAGTCAATGTACCGTCCGTGTTGATGGCGCGCCACATCAAACCCTGCATGACACCGGCAATCCACATTGCAGCAATGTAGATCACGATACCAATGGTCGCGGCCCAAAAATGGATTTCAATTGCCTTGACGCTGTACATCTGTTTCTGGCCAAACAGGCGGGGAATCAGGTAGTACATCGAACCCATCGTGACCAAACCAACCCAGCCCAGCGCACCTGAATGCACATGGCCGACGGTCCAATCGGTGTAATGCGACAGCGCATTCACAGTCTTGATCGCCATCATCGGGCCTTCAAAGGTGGACATACCGTAAAAAGAGAGCGACACAATCAGAAAACGCAAAATCGGATCATCGCGCAATTTGTGCCAGGCACCTGACAGCGTCATGATGCCGTTGATCATGCCGCCCCAGCTTGGCGCCAGCAAAATAAGGGAAAAGACCATGCCAACTGATTGCGTCCAGTCAGGCAGTGCGGTGTAGTGCAGATGGTGTGGCCCCGCCCACATGTAAGTGAAGATCAATGCCCAAAAGTGAACAATAGACAAGCGGTAGGAGTAAACAGGCCGTTCGGCTTGCTTGGGAATGAAGTAATACATCATGCCCAAGAAACCCGCCGTCAGGAAAAATCCCACGGCGTTATGCCCATACCACCACTGCACCATGGCATCCTGTACCCCGGCATAAGCGGAATAGGACTTCATAAAGCCAGCAGGAATAGCGGCGTTATTGACCAAATGCAGTAAAGCAACGGCTAAGATGAAAGCACCAAAAAACCAGTTTGCGACATAAATATGGCGAACTTTGCGGGTGCCAATTGTGCCAAAAAACACAATCGCAAAAGACACCCAAACTAACGTGATCAAGATGTCGATAGGCCATTCCAGCTCTGCATATTCTTTACCTTGGGTAAAACCCAAGGGCAAAGAGACAACCGCAGAAAGAATAACCAATTGCCAACCCCAGAAGGTAAAGGCGGCCAACTTGTCGCTAAAGAGACGTACATGGCAAGTTCGTTGCGCCACATAGTAGGCCGCCGCAAACAAGCCGCACCCACCAAACGCAAAAATCACCGCATTGGTGTGCAGTGGACGGAGTCGTCCATAAGACAGCCACGGAATCCCCAAATTCAATTCGGGCCAAGTCAACTGCGCAGCGATGATGACGCCGACCAGCATACCGACGACCCCCCAAACCACAGTCATGATGGCAAACTGCCTAACGACCTTGTCGTTATAGGTAGTTGCTAGCGTATTGGGAAATATCATTTTCACCTCTTCTCAATTAGTTTGTAGCGAGTTTCCCATGGCAAACCCGAACGCCGTTTGACCCACGTCAACCGTTTAAAAGAATTCTTATCAATCCTTAAGAATTCGCTCACCCTCAGACTCAATGTCTTCAAATTGGCCTCTATAGATCGCCCACCAGAGCCCGCCAAGTATAAAAAACACAAGGACGACTGACAAAGGAATTAACAAATAAAGAATATCCATCGACTTCTGCCTCACAGTTTTTCGTTTTTAGACAATCGCAGCGAGTTTAAGACAACCAGTAGTGAACTCAGCGCCATGCCCAGACCGGCTAGCCAGGCTGGCAACAACCCAGCCACAGCAAGTGGCACGCACACCGCGTTGTAAATAGCCGCCCACGCGAGATTTTGACGCACAACGCGCAACGTATGACGGGACAGCTGCAATGTTTTTACGATGGTACTGAGTTGTTCTCCCAGCACGACAAAATCTGCTTGCGCCTGGGCTAAAGGCACAGCTTGACCAAAAGCAAACGACACATGAGCACCTGCCAGCACGGGGCCATCATTCAACCCATCGCCGACAACCGCCACTTTATGACCTTGCTGCTGTGCATTTTGCAAAAAATCAAATTTATTTTGGGGTGAACAGCCACCTTGAAAATGCGTAATACCGACTTGCGCCGCCACCCGTGCCGCCGCTTGCGCGCTATCACCCGACAACAAGTGCACCTCAATGCCCTCGCGCTGAAGTGCGGCCACCGTATCGCGCGCGTCTGAACGCACATCTTCATGAAGTTCAAACGTGGCCAGCCAGCCCTGCACATCACTTAAAAAAACTTGCACCCGCGCTGACTGACTAGCATGAACGCCGCAAAAAGCAGCAGAACCAAGACGCAAATCAATCGGTGAAATTAACGCCTCAACTGATACCACCCGGCCTGAAACGCCTGCACCCGCCACTTCAGTCACCTCATCAGCCAGCCACAACGAGGACGCTTCATGCTTGTTGTTTGCTCCCACCAAAGTTCTTGATACAGGATGGAGCGAATGCTGTGCCAAAGCGGCAGCCATAGCCAGCGCTTGCGCTTCGGAAAAACCCGCTCGTACATGCGTTGAATCCAGCACCATGGCGTCACGGGTCAAGGTTCCGGTTTTATCGAACATGACGGTATCAATGGGGGCTGTGGATTCAAAAGCCTCCAGCCGACGCACCATAACCCCTTGTCGCGCCAAGGTGCCGGCAGCGGCCAACATGGCCGCCGGCGTTGCCAGTGACAAGGCGCAAGGACACGTCACAATCAGCACGGCCACCGCCACCATCAGCGCATGGCCGGGGTCTTGCCGCCACCAAAAGGCACACGCCAGTCCGGCGGCCAACAAAACGGCAATCAAAAAAGGTTTTGCAATCCGATCAGCCAAGCGGGCCAACGGCGGTTTGGTCGTCGATGCACTTTCCATGAGCATGACAATTTCAGCGAAACGTGTCTTCTCACCAACCCGTTCCACCCGGGCTTGAATCAGACTTGAGAGGTTATGGCTGCCCGCAATCACGCGACCACCCACACCGCGCGACACAGGAAGCGACTCGCCCGTGAGCAGCGCCTCATCCACCATCGTGTCGCCTTGCAGCACCACCGCATCGGCTGGAAATGTTTCTCCAGGCAGCACACGAATGACATCACCGGGCAACAAACGGCGTACCGGTATGAGTTCATAGCTGCCGTCTTCACGCTGGCGACTCACACTGTCGGGCAACCGGTTCATCAGCGCTTCAAGCGCACCGGCGGTTCGGTCGCGCAGGCGCAATTCAAGCCAACGACCCGACAACAGGAAGAAAACAAACATGGTGAGCGAGTCGAAATACACTTCGCGCCCAAAAATACCTTCAGGCTCAAAAGTTCCAGCGCTACTCACGACAAAGGTAATAAGCATCCCCAACGCTACGGGAAAGTCCATGCTCACACGGCGCTGCAAAATATCTCGCAAAGCATTGCTGAAAAATGGACCGCATGAGAAAAATATAACCGGAAGGGACAGCACCCAAGAAGCCCAGCGCAGTAATTGCTCCATCTCGGCGGTTAAATCTCCTGGCGCCGCCACGTAAGCCGGGTAGGCGTACATCATGACTTGCATCATGCACAACCCCGCGACCAGCAAACGCCAAAGTGCCTTGCGTGTTTCGCTCTTGCGGCGCTCGCGGGCAAATGCATCGTTGGCTGGCACAGCGCGGTAGCCCGCTTTCTGAATCGCCTGCATCCAGTCGGAAGGCTGAACGGTCTCTGAAGACCAAACAATCCGGGCGCGGTGACTGCCCGCACCAACCTCGGCTTTGAAAACGCCGGGTACATTCAGCAACGCATCTTCAATCGTCAACGCACAAGCGGCGCAATGCATTCCCTCGATGAGCAGGTTGGACTCCCAGCCATCTGTGGTTTTAGCAATCGGACGGCTAAACGCAGACCATTCCAGCGGATCATCCAGGAGACGCAAAACCTCTGGCGTTGGTGCTGGATCGGTACGGGCAAGAGGCCCCGTCATAGAGTTGGGATAACGAACATGAGTCATTAGGTTTATAGAGGCCTGACAGGCCAGCCAGTTTACTTGACGGAAATCTGCAAGACAGGAGTTGAGCAGAGTAAGCTTGAGAACTTAACGTATCAGGAGCAGTTCATGTACCAAAAAATTCTTATCGCTACAGATGGATCACCCTTGTCCAAAAAAGCAGTTAACAGCGCGATTGAGTTGGCCGCATTGGCCAACGCAGAGTTGGTTGCTTTGAAAGTGATTCCACGTTACCCCCAAAGTTATTTTGAAGGCGGTTTGGCCTTACAGGCCTCAGAAGTAAGTCGGGTTGAAAAGCAATGGGCTGAAGAGGGGCAAGCCATTGTGGATGCCGTCAAGGAAGCAGCGTTAGTGCAAGGCGTCAAAACCAAGGCGCTCACCGTCAAGTCCGATGTGATATCAGATGCGGTCATTGCCACTGCAAAAAAACATAAATGCGATTTGATCGTGATGGCCTCACATGGTCGCAAAGGTATCAAACGCTTGTTACTGGGCAGCGAGACACAACAGGTGTTAACTCACTCGCATGTGCCTGTTCTGGTGTTGCGCTGATAGGCGCTGATTCACGTCAAAACACGGGTTTTCTTTTTTCAAGGAAGGCTTGAATACCTTCACGGTGCTCGGCACTTTCCGCATAAGCGTAAGTCGTCTCGTCACCGTGATGATCAACTGGCAACACAGGACTCAATAAAGCTCTTAATGCTTGTTTATTCAATCTGGCCGCTTGAGGTGCTAGCGCGGAGATACGCAAAGCCGTGGCTTGCGCTTCAGTGCGCAATTGATCATCCGCCAGCACCCGACTGAGAAACCCAGCCTCTTTCATATCCGTCGCGCTGAAAACAGCGGCTTCCAGCAGCATTCGACGTGCGGTCACCAAGCCCGCTTCACGGGCAACCAGCGCTGCCTCGCGGGGCGCCATAGGAAAACCAAGCTTGGCAATGGGCGCTCCAAACTTGGCGCTCAAGCTTGACAGACGAATGTCACAACAACTGGCAATTTCAACGCCAGCGCCCATGCAATTGCCCTCAATCTGCGCCACGATGGGCACATCACAGTCCAGCATGGCGCGCAAAGCACCCCAGACATCGTTTTCATGGAAGTCGCGCAAACTCGACTCCTGAAACCGAAAGTCGGTATATTCTGAAATATCGCCGCCTGAACAAAAATTAGCTTTATCGCCCTTAATCACCACACACCGCACATCCGTGCTGTTTTGGATGCTCTCAAAGATAGAACGAAGCGCACGCCACATGGTGCGCGACATGGCGTTAAATCGCGGGGAATGGCTGATCGTGACTTGCGCCACACTCGCCTGCTGCTCAAATTCAATGGATCCAGACATCTTATTTTTTCCCCTGTTCAGACGAATTCTGCGCCCACCACCACAACGCAGTGCCACCCAAGATCATGGGTAAACACAGCCACTGCCCCATACTCAAACCCAGCGACAAGATACCCAGATGGGCATCAGGCTCGCGGAAGAATTCGGCTATAAAGCGAAACACACCATAACCCAACAAGAACATCGCCGCCACTTGACCTTCTTTACGTTCCTTGCGGGCATATAGCCACAACAACACGAACAAAAGCAAGCCTTCAAGCAAAAATTGATACACCTGCGACGGATGACGTGGCAAGTTGCCCGCGCCCCGAAACACCATGCCCCAAGGCAAGTCAGGGTTACTCAAACGTCCCCACAACTCACCATTAATAAAGTTACCGACGCGCCCGGCGGCCAACCCAGTGGGCACGCAAGGCGCCACAAAATCAGCCACTTGCAGCCAAGGCTTGCTGCGTGAGCGGGCAAACCAGATCATCGCCACCACCACCCCCAACATGCCGCCGTGAAAGCTCATGCCCCCTTGCCACACCGCAAAAATCTCAAACGGATGCGCCAGGTAATACATGGGCTTGTAAAACAGGCAGTAGCCGATACGCCCCCCCAGCACGACGCCCATCACGCCCATGAACAAGATATCTTCCACATCTTTGCGCGACCAAGCGCCGACGCCCGCCACAGAAACAAACGGTTCATGCCGCAAGCGGCGGGCACCCAAAAACAGGAATAAACCAAAAGCGGCCAGATAAGTCAGGCCATACCAATGGACGGCCAAGGGTCCCAATTGCAGTGCAACCGGATTAATTTGTGGGTGGATCAGCATGGTTGGGATTGTGCACGCATGAGAAGACACGACGAGGGTCTTTAAAATACAAAAACAGCAACCCCCTTTTCACGTGAGACCTCTAATGAATACCAAACCCGTCATCTTGAACCCCCGTAGTAAAAACATTACCGAGGGCAAGTCACGCGCGCCCAATCGCTCTATGTACTACGCCATGGGCTACGAGGCGGATGATTTTAAAAAACCGATGATTGGTGTTGCTAACGGTCACAGCACCATCACCCCTTGCAACAGTGGTCTGCAAAAACTAGCGGATGCAGCGATTGCGGCGATTGAAGAGGCCGGTGGCAACGCGCAAGTGTTTGGCACGCCGACGATCTCGGATGGCATGGCCATGGGCACAGAGGGCATGAAATATTCCTTGATCAGCCGCGAAGTCATCTCTGACTGTATTGAAACCTGCGTGCAAGGTCAGTGGATGGACGGCGTGCTGGTCATCGGCGGCTGCGACAAAAACATGCCAGGCGGTCTGATGGGAATGCTGCGCGCCAATGTGCCGGCCATTTTTGTCTATGGCGGCACTATCTTGCCCGGCCATTACAAAGGCCAAGACCTCAATATCGTGAGCGTATTTGAAGCTGTAGGCGAAAACGCCGCCGGACGCTTAAGCGATGAAGACCTGCTGGAAATTGAGCGCCGCGCCATCCCTGGCACCGGCTCATGCGGGGGGATGTACACCGCCAACACCATGTCATCTGCGTTTGAGGCGCTAGGCATTTCCTTGGCGTACTCCAGCACCATGGCCAATCCGCATGACGAAAAAATGGACTCCACTCGTGAATCCGCCAAAGTGTTGATTGAGGCCATTAAAAATGATCTTAAACCGCGCGACATCGTGACCCGCAAATCAATCGAGAATGCAGTCGCCGTCATCATGGCAACCGGCGGCTCCACCAATGCGGTGCTGCACTTCCTGGCGATTGCTCATGCGGCAGAGGTGCAATGGACGATTGATGATTTTGAGCGTATGCGTCAAAAAACCCCCGTGCTGTGTAACCTCAAACCAAGCGGTCAATACTTGGCCGTCGATTTGCACCGCGCAGGCGGCATACCGCAAGTCATGAAAATGTTGTTGTCCGCCGGACTGCTGCATGGCGACTGCATCACCATTACGGGCCAAACGGTAGCCGAAGTGCTCAAAGATGTGCCGGATGCGCCACGGGTTGACCAAGATGTGATCCGCCCCTTGTCCAACCCCATGTACCAACAAGGGCACTTGGCTATTCTCAAAGGCAACCTGTCGCCTGAAGGTTGTGTGGCCAAAATCACTGGCCTAAAAAATCCGGTCATGACTGGCCCAGCCCGCGTGTTTGAGGACGAGCAAACAGCATTGGAAGCCATTTTGGCAGGCAAGATTGTGGCGGGTGATGTCATGGTTTTACGCTATCTAGGCCCCAAAGGCGGCCCTGGGATGCCTGAAATGCTAGCCCCTACAGGTGCCTTGGTGGGTCAAGGCTTGGGTGAATCGGTAGGGTTAATTACCGATGGTCGTTTTTCCGGCGGCACTTGGGGCATGGTCGTCGGCCACGTTGCACCCGAAGCGGCAGTGGGTGGCACGATTGCCTTTATTCATGAAGGCGACACCATCACTATTGATGCCCATCAGTTGCTGCTGCAACTCAACGTCAGCGATGAAGAGATTGCAACGCGGCGCGCGGCATGGACGGCACCAAAACCGCGTTACACGCGTGGTGTTCAAGCCAAGTTTGCCTTTAACGCCTCCACCGCCAGCAAAGGGGCGGTGCTAGACAACTATTGAAATAGCAGCTTCATTTATTTCGCGGCCCTGTTTTCAGGGCTGCGTTGTTTCTGTTGATACGCTCTTGTTTTCGCGTCGCCTCACGCGCCATGGCTTTTCTTTTGGTGTAACCCGTCGCATCCGCCCAGGCCCACCAGATAACGGCCAGACCAAAAGGCATCAAAACAAGCCACCACGCCCAATCGGCGACCGGGTCAACGCCAAAATACTTCATTACCAAGAAACCCAGGCCAAGCGCCAGCAAATACATTTAACTTTACCTTTCATTTTTATGATGAAAACTTGTTCGATGTGTCACACAGCTATCATGACTGTCGCCACGTTAGCCGACTGTAACCCCCTTACCCGGAAAAGGAAAAAATAATGAAACGTATTCTCTTTGCTTTAGTCGCTGCCGTTGGCGTCACTGTTCCGGCGTTGGCAGACCAGGCTCTTGCATCCTCTAAAAATTGTATGGCCTGCCATGCTGTTGGCAAAAAAGTAGTCGGGCCGTCTTACAAAGACGTTGCCCAAAAGTACGCAGGGCAAAAAGATGCAGTGAACAAACTTGCGCTCAAAATCAGGCAAGGTGGCGCTGGCGTCTGGGGCGTTATTCCGATGCCAGCCAACGCACAAGTCAATGAAGCCGAAGCCAAGAAGTTAGCCGCTTGGGTTTTGACAAACTAAGCCGCTCCCTTGGATTAACCGAAAAAAGCCCGCGAGCGCGGGCTTTTTTATGGCTGGTTAAATCCTCAGTAAGTCTGACCCAGTTGGCTCAGAATTGCTGGATTTTCAAGCGTTGATGTATCTTGCGTAATCGCTTCACCCTTGGCGAGTGAACGCAACAGGCGACGCATGATCTTGCCTGAACGGGTTTTTGGTAGATTCTCGCCAAAACGGATATCTTTAGGTTTGGCAATAGGACCAATTTCTTTGGCAACCCAGTCACGCAACTCTTTGGCAATGGCACGCGCCTCGTCACCTGTGGGGCATGGGCGTTTGAGCACAATAAAGGCGCAAATAGCCTCACCCGTCAAGTCATCAGGACGACCCACTACAGCGGCTTCAGCCACCAAGTCGGACTTGGCCACCAGCGCTGATTCGATTTCCATGGTACCCATGCGGTGTCCCGACACGTTCAACACGTCATCAATACGGCCTGTAATGCGGAAGTAGCCGCGATCCGCACTGCGCACCGCGCCATCACCAGCGAGATAAGTCGTGCCGCCCAACTCTTCAGGGAAATAGCTCTTCTTGAAACGCTCTGGGTCATTCCAGATGTTGCGAATCATTGAAGGCCAAGGCCGTTTGATAACCAACAAACCACCGGAACCATTGGGCACATCATGACCCGCCTCATCCACAATCGCGGCCATAATGCCGGGCAGTGGCAAAGTGCAGCTACCGGGCACCAGAGGCGTTGCACCGGGCAACGGCGTAATCATATGACCACCGGTTTCAGTCTGCCAGAAAGTGTCCACAATCGGGCAACGTTCACCACCGATGTTTTTGTAGTACCACATCCAGGCCTCTGGATTGATTGGTTCACCCACCGAACCCAAAATGCGCAAGCTGGTCAAGTCAGAGCGGTCAGGATGCACTTTTTCGTTACTTTCAGCGGCCTTGATGAGCGAGCGAATCGCTGTAGGTGCGGTGTAGAAAATTGTGCATTTATGGCGTTCAATCATCTGCCAGAACCGACCTGCATCGGGATAGGTAGGAATGCCTTCAAAAATAATTTGGGTCGCGCCTGCTGCCAATGGACCGTAAGCCACATAGGCGTGACCGGTAATCCAGCCAATATCAGCCGTACACCAAAACACATCGGAGGGTTGCAGATCGAATGTCCAGTCCATCGTCAACTTGGACCACAGCAGAAAACCGCCGGTGGAATGTTGCACGCCCTTGGGCTTACCGGTAGAGCCGGAAGTAAAGAGAATGAACAGGGGATGCTCGGCACCCACGGACACAGGCGCGCATTCAGTGCTTTGGCCTTCCAGCGCTTCGGTAAATGTCTTGTCGCGTCCGGCAACCATGTTGCAGGCGGTCGCGGTGCGTTGGTACACGAACACCGTCTTGATGGACTCGCAGCCGCCTAAAGCCAGACCTTCATCCACGATGGATTTCAAAGGCAATTCTTTGCCGCCGCGCATCTGGTAATTACACGTAATGACCGCCACTGCGCCAGCATCAATAATGCGTTCTTGCAAGGCCTTGGCCGAGAAGCCACCGAACACCACGCTGTGTGTGGCGCCAATGCGGGCACAAGCCTGCATCCCGATGACGCCTTCAAGCGTCATGGGCATATAAATCAGAACCCGATCACCCTTTTGGATACCGCTCGCGGTCAACGCGTTGGCAAACTGACTCACTTTGGCGAGCAGTTCTTTGTAAGTGGTCTTGGTGACGGTGCCGTCATCAGCTTCAAAGATAACGGCGGTTTTGTTCTCAACCGGCGTGCCCATGTGCTTATCGAGGCAATTGGCTGAGGCGTTCAATTCGCCGTCTTCAAACCATTTGTAAAACGGGGCGTTTGATTCGTCCAGTGTTTTGGTGAAAGGCTTGTTCCACACCACATTTTCACGGGCTAGGCGTGCCCAGAAACCTTCAAAATCTTTTTCGGCTTCAGCGCACAGGGCGTTGTAGCCGTCCATGCCGGAAATGCGTGCGGACTTAACGGTAGCCTCACTTGGCAGGAAAACGCGGTTCTCAACCAACACGGATTCAATGGCGGACGATGCACTCATAAATAGGTCTCCTCTAATTAATAAAAGCTTTTCAAGAATGTCGCGGATGGCACTTACATGCCACTGACTGAAGTCGCGTTCAGCCCGCTGTCGCCCTCTACAATCAGCCGCCATAGCAATCACCCGGATACCCAATGACGGCACCCTCTCTCGACAAAACATCGCGGATGCGTATTCTTCCCCGCTTTATTTTTGCCAGTCGCTGGCTTCAGCTACCGCTTTATGTGGGCCTGATCGCCGCGCAAGGCGTCTATGTGTTTCACTTTTGGGTGGAACTGGTTCATCTGCTCGAAGCGGCCTTTGGCAGCCCTACGGCCTTGGAAGCTCTAGTCAACAGCATCGGCTACAAGACCGATGTCAAAATCACGTCGTTGAATGAAACCATCATCATGCTTGTGGTTTTAGCGCTGATTGACGTCGTCATGATTTCCAACCTGCTTATTATGGTAATTATTGGGGGGTATGAAACCTTTGTCAGTCGCATGGACTTGGAAGGCCATCCGGATCAGCCTGAATGGTTGAGTCATGTGAATGCCTCGGTACTTAAAGTCAAGTTAGCCACCGCCATCATCGGCATTAGCTCCATTCATTTGCTTAAAACCTTTATCAACGCGGCCAACTATTCAGACAAGGTTCTTATTGCACAAACAGTGATTCACATTACCTTTTTACTCTCGGCCATGGCGATTGCTTATACCGACAAACTCATGTCGCGTGACAGTCACTGACACGCACATTCAAAATATCTGACAACCGGGGTGTCAGTTCAGGGCCAAGCCCGATTTGACCGGATATAACACCTTGCTACTCATCATCATTCTTTTGCCGCTGCTGGCAGGCACACTCCTAACCGGCTGGTCTGGCGCCGCACCTTCGGCGTCTTATCGGGGTCGTACCGCCTGGATTGCCGCTGCAGTAGCCGCCTCCAGCTTGGGTCTTCTCTTGCTGCAGGCACCCGCCATCATGAGCGGCGAAGAACTCCGAACCTTCACATCCTGGGTGCCTGAAATCGGGCTTAATCTGGGTTTTCGGTTAGATGGTTTATCGCTGATGTTTGCCATGTTGATTACGGGCATTGGCCTGCTGATCATTTTGTATGCCCACAATTATTTGGGCAAAAACGACCCGGTTGGCAAGTTTTACAGCACCTTAATGCTGTTCATGGCGGCGATGCTGGGCATTGTTCTGTCAGACAATTTGCTGCTGCTGATGGTGTTCTGGGAACTCACCAGCATCTCGTCTTTCTTATTGGTCGGTTATTGGAAACACAACGCCGACGCACGCAAAGGTGCACGCATGGCGCTGGCCATCACGGGCGGCGGCGGTCTGGCGATGTTGGGTGGTTTTGTGTTGTTGGGCCAAATCGCTGGCACCTACGAAATCAGTCAAATGATGGACAAGGCTGGGCTGATTCAAGCGGATGCACGTTACCCGGCGGCGTTGATTCTGATCCTGATTGGGTGTTTCAGCAAAAGTGCGCAGTTCCCGTTTCACTTCTGGCTGCCACAAGCCATGTCGGCCCCGACGCCGGTATCGGCCTATTTGCACTCGGCCACCATGGTCAAGGCCGGCATCTTCCTGATGGCGCGTCTCACACCAGTGATGGGCGGCACCGAACTGTTCACCGTGATCGTAACCACAACCGGGTTATTGACCTTGCTGTTTGCCGCGTTTGTGGCACTTTTTAAACACGACATCAAAGGGTTGCTGGCTTACTCGACCATTAGCCATTTGGGGCTAATCACTTTTCTTATCGGACTGGGTTCGCCGTTGGCGGCAGCGGCGGCGATTTTTCACATCCTCAACCACGCTTGTTTCAAGGCGGCGCTGTTCATGACGGCGGGCATTGTGGACCATGAAACCGGCACACGCGACATGCGCCAGCTCGGCGGGCTTTGGCGCTTCATGCCATGGACGGCAACGCTGGCTATGATCGCCACCGCCTCCATGGCGGGCGTCCCGTTATTCAACGGCTTTTTGTCGAAGGAAATGTTCCTGACTGAAGCCGTCACCTTTGCCCAGTCGGGCGGTTGGCTCTGGATTGTGCCCACGTTGGCCACGCTGGCCGCGCTTTGCAGCGTCGCCTACTCAGTCCGATTGGTGCATGACCTTTTCTTCAACGGACCACCCGGCGATCTGCCAAATGCGCACCCGCATGAGCCGCCGATGGGCATGAAAGCGCCGGTTGCTTTGCTAGCCGCTATCTGTGTTGTGGTGGGCGTGCTGCCTGCCGTCACCGCCGGGCCGTTGGTGCAAGTGGCAACCGCCGCGATGCTGGGTCAAGCGCCGCCCGAATTTCATTTGGCGATTTGGCACGGTTTTAACTTGCCCCTGGTGTTGAGCTTGCTGGCGCTGATCGGTGGCGCGGTTCTGTATTTCGCGCTGGCACGCGGCGGCAAGCTGCACCGCCTGACTTCTGAACACTGGTTTGGCCCGGTGACCGGCCCCAACCTGTTTGCGCAAGGCATGAAGCGGCTATTTGGCAGCGCCGGACGCATCACCGCCCTGCTGGAAATTGGTTCCCTGCAACGCTACATTGCCTGGATGCTGATCACCACGGTCGTGGTCGCCGCTGTGCCTTTGCTGTCCGGCCCGGCGATTGGGACGGGTTCCCGGGCCTTGTTACACGCGTCGCTCCCGGCATTGGTGCTTTGGGCTTTGCTGCTGCTCGCCTGCGTCTGGCTCGGTTTTAAACACCATGATCGCTTTCAATCGGTGGTCGTCATCAGTCTCATTGGTTTGGTCAGTGCCCTCTCCTTTGTCGGCTTTTCTGCGCCTGATCTGGCCCTCACGCAATTGACGGTTGAAGTGGTTTCCACCGTGCTGCTGCTCATGGGTCTGGCGCTGCTGCCCCGGCAAACGCCGCGTGAATCATCAGCCGGGCGCAAGTTGCGCGACGTCTCGCTGGCGTTGACTTGCGGCGCGGGCATGGCCTGGCTGGCTTGGGTCATGCTGACGCGAGACCACGATTCCATCGCATGGTATTTCCTGAACCAATCGGCGATTGCCGGTGGCGGAACAAATGTGGTCAACGTCATTCTGGTGGACTTCCGGGGCTACGACACCTTTGGCGAGATCACGGTGCTGGCGATTGCCGCCGTTGGCGTCTTGGCCTTGATGGATGGAATGCGCACGCGCCGCCCAGTCAACGATGCGGCAGGCGACGCCTGGACTTTTAACGCCCAACCGCTGATGCTGCGCGTCGCCGCCCGCGTGGTGTTGCCGCTGGCCTTGGTCGTGACGCTCTATATCTTTATGCGGGGCCATAACATGCCGGGCGGCGGCTTTATTGCCGGGCTGATCACGGCGGTGGCGTTGGTATTGCAATACATGGCGATGGGCCAGTCGCGAGCTGAACTTTTATTAAAAGCCGAGGGTGGACGGCGCTTTGTGCGCTGGATTGGCATTGGGCTAGGAATTGCCGGACTCACGGGCGTGGGTGCCTTTGTGTTGGGTCAGCCGTTCTTGACCAGTGCCCACGGCCATCCGTTTGTGCCACTTTTGGGCGATTTGCCTTTAGCGACAGCCGCGCTGTTTGACTTGGGTGTTTACATCACCGTCGTCGGTGCCACGTTGCTATCCCTGTCCACTTTGGGTGCGGTCACCCAAGAAGCCAAAACACCTTTACAACCCGATCACGACAACGGAGTCCACCCATGAGTCTCGAATTTTTGGTGGCCACCGGCATCGGTGCCGTTACCTCCACCGGCATTTATTTAGTCCTGCGAGGCCGCACTTGGCCCGTCGTGATGGGTTTGTGTCTGTTGGGCTATGCGGTTAATTTTTTCATCTTTGCCATGGGCCGACTATGGCAAGACGCCGCCCCGATTCTTTCAGCGATTGATCGTGTGGCAGACCCCCTACCGCAGGCCTTGGTGCTGACCGCCATCGTGATTGGCTTTGCCACCACAGGCTTTGTAATTGAGTTGGCGCTACGCAATCGCCATGAAAGTGGCACAGATCATGTCGATGGGCACGAACCCGGACACAGCAAGCCGCACGTTCAGGGTGATGGTGTATGACGGATCTGTTGAACACGCTTTTTTCGACACACCTGCCGGTCTTGCCGGTTCTGCTGCCCTTGTTTACAGCGGCTGGCTTGCTGCTGATGGGCGATGGCGGGGGGCAAACCAGCCACGACAACGCCATGCTGCGCCGTGGACGCATTCTGAGCATCACATCGGCCATCATCGGCGCCCTGCTGTCTTGGTGCCTGATGATCAAGGCCAATGGCGGCACCGTAGAGGTCTATCCCTTGGGCGGTTGGTCGGCGCCATTTGGCATCGTGCTGGTGATTGATCGACTCAGCGCCATGATGCTGGCCCTGACGTGGACGATTGCCGTGCCCATTCTCTGGTACGCCACTGGCGGCTGGGACGCGCACGGACGCCATTTTCATGCGCTGTTCCAATTTCAGTTGATGGGCTTGTCAGGTGCTTTTGTCACCGGCGACTTATTTAACCTTTTCGTGTTTTTTGAAGTGCTTCTCATCGCCTCTTATGTGCTGACCGTGCATGGCCAAGGCCGCGAACGCTTCAAGGCAGGACTGCATTACGTGGTGTTGAATCTGGTCGCCTCCGCGCTTTTTTTGATCGGATTGGCCATCATTTACGGCGTGGCGGGCACGCTCAATATGGCCGACTTGGCCTTGCGGGTGGCTCAATTAGGTCCGCAGGAAGCGTCGTTATTCAAGGCAGGGGCCATGATTTTATTGGTGGTTTTTGGCCTCAAGGCGGCCATCGTGCCGCTTTACATGTGGCTACCCACCACTTACGCCGTCACTAGCGCACCCGTGGCCGCCCTGTTCGCCATCATGACCAAGGTGGGGGTTTACAGCATCATCCGGGTTCATGCCGTGATGCTGGGCGATGGCGCCGGACACGCGGCTTTCGCGGTTGAACCCTGGCTGCTGCCCGTGGCGCTGCTCACCATTGTGCTGGGGGCTTTAGGCGCCTTGGCCGCCCACAGCCTGACGCGCATGGTGTCTTACCTGACGATTGCCTCCATCGGCACCATTTTGACGGGCGTTGGTTTGTTCACGCCAGAGGCGATGTCAGCAGCGCTTTATTACATGGTGCACAGCACGCTGGTGGTGGCGGCTCTGTTTTTGCTAGTCGAACTGGTGGCGTCACAACGGGGTGACGTTGGCGACCGGCTGCAGCCCGCCACGCCCGTGGCACAGCCAATCATGCTGGGTCTGATGGTGCTACTCGGTGCCGCATCGGTGGCGGGCATTCCCCCTCTGCCCGGCTTTTTGGGCAAACTCATGATTCTGCAAAGTTCGGCTTCTTCGCCGATTTACCCCTGGATTTGGGGCATCGTGCTGATAGCGGGTTTTCTGGCGCTCATCGGGTTGGCACGGGCGGGCAGCATCCTGTTTTGGAATGTGCTGCCGACGCAAGGACATATTGGCGGTGCAGGAAGTAGCTGGCGACTGACCTCCGCCACGCTCGGTTTATTGGCCTTAAGTCTGGTGTTGGCGGCAGCGGCGTCACCTCTCAAGCGTTACACCGATGCTGCTGCGGTGCAACTGGCTGATCGTGCTGGCTATGCACGCGCGGTACTCGGACCTGTGGGCGGTGAAGCTGCTACCACCACCCGACCTTATCGGGCGGGTCAAGGCGAAGTCCGGCTACCGGGAACAAGAGAAAAACCATGAAGAAAAAAATCTGGCTGACCCATCCCGGCTTGAGCGTGCTGCTGGGCGTGAGCTGGTTGCTACTGCAACACACACTCGCCCCTGTCCATCTGATTTCTGCAGTGTTGATTGGCGTGGTGATCCCACGTCTGCTTCACACCGTTTTGCCACCCGCAGCCAACCTCCAATGGCGTCCAACATTACTTTTAGCGCGGCGCGTGTTGTGGGACATTGTGGTGTCTAACTTCACCGTGGCGCGGCTGGTACTCGGCCCCCTGTCACGGATGCAGTCAGCCTGGGTCACACTGCCCGTGGCCCTCACGCACCCCACAGCGATTTCGTTGTTAGCCACCATCATTACAACTACGCCCGGCACAGTGTCTTGCATAGTGGACGAAGAGCGCCGCCAAATACTGATCCACGCCCTCAATTGCAATGACCCCGACCAAATGATCGCCGAAATCAGGGCGCGCTACGAAGCCCCCTTACTGGTAATTTTTGAACATCATCCGCATGACACAGGAGCAAGCACATGAACTCAGGCATCCTCACTTTGGCGCTGGACATCGCCGTTGGCGCCGTGTCGCTGGCTTTGCTGCTCTGCGTCTGGCGGTTGATACGCGGCCCGCAAGTCATTGACCGCGTGCTGGCGATTGACACCATTTACATCAACGCCGTCGCCTTGGTCGTGTTGCTTGGCATCCGCTTGCAAACGGCCTTGCTTTTCGAAGCCGCGCTGATCATGGCGATGCTGGGCTTTGTCTCCACCGTGGCGCTGGCCCGCTACGTCACGCGCGGCGACGTCATCGAGTAACTCAAAGGAAATTCAATATGACCTTGCACCCTATCGTGGAATGGCTCGCCGCCGGACTGCTGCTACTGGCCTCTTTTTTCTTGCTGGTGGGTGCCATCGGGCTGGCACGACTGCCCAACTTCTTCATGCGGATACACGCTCCGACCAAAGCCTCCACTCTCGGACTTGGTAGCTTGCTGATGGCCAGCATGATCGTGTCAGCGGCACAAGGCCGAATCGGCTTTGCCGAACTGCTGATTACGCTCTTCGTGTTCGTCACCGCCCCCGTTTCAGCCAACCTCATGGCGCAGGCCGCGCTTCACTTGCACGTGGCAACCCAGCCACCGGCCCCCAAAGACGCGGTGCCGGAACGTCGCGCCACCTGATCTCAACCCCGTCAGCCAGCCGTTAAAACAGACTGTCAAAATAGCAGGTTGAATTTCCGTAGCAAACTAGCCGGGTTTGCAAATGCACAACCGGCTTTGCAAACGGCCCATAACAACCTACTAAATTCAACATGACCACTATTCGCCAAGCCGACCTGATCGAGTCCGTTGCCGCTGCCTTGCAGTACATCAGCTACTACCACCCGACCGACTACATCGCCCATTTAGCCCGTGCCTACGAACGCGAGCAAAGCGCCGCCGCCAAAGACGCCATCGCGCAAATTCTGACCAACAGCAAGATGAGCGCCACTGGCCACCGCCCGATTTGTCAGGACACCGGCATCGTCAACGTGTTCATCAAGCTCGGCATGGACGTGCGCTGGGAAGGCTTCACCGGCAGTCTGGACGACGCCATCAACGAAGGCGTTCGCCAAGCCTACAACCACCCCGACAACACCTTGCGCGCCAGCATCGTGGCTGACCCGCAGTTTGACCGCAAGAACACCAAAGACAACACCCCCGCCGTCATCTTCACGGAAATCGTGCCCGGCAACAAACTCGACATTACAGTCGCAGCCAAAGGCGGCGGCAGCGAGAACAAAAGCAAGATGGTCATGCTCAACCCCGGTGACTCGGTGGTGGACTGGGTGCTCAAAACCGTGCCGACCATGGGCGCTGGCTGGTGCCCACCCGGCATGTTGGGCATCGGCATTGGCGGCACCGCTGAAAAAGCCGTGCTCATGGCCAAGCAAAGCTTGATGGACGACCTGGATATGTACGAGTTGCAAGCCAAGTCATCCGCCGGGCAAGCCCTGACCAAAACCGAAGAACTCCGGCTTGAACTGTTTGACAAGGTCAACGCCTTGGGCATTGGCGCGCAAGGTTTGGGCGGCCTGACCACCGTCCTCGACATCAAAATCAAGATGTACCCGACTCACGCCGCCAGCAAACCAGTCGCGATGATTCCCAACTGCGCCGCCACACGCCACGCCCATTTTGTGATGGACGGTAGCGGCCCGGTTTACCTGACGCCACCGTCGCTGGACACTTGGCCCGATGTCCAATGGACACCCGACTACGTTAAAAGCCGCAAAGTGGACTTGAACACCCTCACCAAAGAAGAAGTCGCCAGCTGGAAGCCCGGCGATACCTTGCTGCTCAACGGCAAGATGCTCACAGGCCGCGACGCCGCCCACAAGCGCATCAAAGACATGCTGGCCAAAGGCGAAAAACTGCCGGTGGACTTCACCAACCGCGTGATTTACTACGTCGGCCCGGTTGACCCGGTCAAGGACGAAGCGGTCGGCCCCGCTGGCCCCACCACCGCCACGCGCATGGACGATTTCACCGAAATGATGTTGGCGCAAACCGGCCTGATCTCGATGATCGGCAAAGCCGAACGCGGCCCGGTCGCCATTGAAGCGATCAAGAAACACAAAAGCGCTTATTTAATGGCCGTGGGCGGTGCCGCCTATCTGGTCAGCAAGGCCATCAAGCACGCCAACGTGGTGGGCTTTGCCGACCTCGGCATGGAAGCCATTTATGAATTTGACGTGGTCGATATGCCCGTCACCGTAGCGGTCGATTCAGGCGGCACCAGCGCCCACATCACCGGCCCGGCTGAATGGCAAAAGCGCATTGCAACGGGTGAGTTCAAGGGGATTGAGGTCACCACCGCGTAACGGTGTTCATGCGTTGAGGGGGAGGTGAGATATAGCAAACTCGCCTTCAACGCACTAAAAATCTGCAGATTTTGCGGCATACATTGCGTTGCAATTTCAGATTTATTGGATCAATCATGAAAAGTCTTGTTATTAAAACCTTTCTCGCGGCGTGCTGTTTCACTTTCGCTCCTGTGGCAATTGCGCAGCAACAACTCGATATCGTTCAAATCCTTGGCCAGTTTGTCCAAGCTAATATTGCAGCAAGCAGGTGTAGCAAACCCGATCAGAAAACGCTTTCTAACTTCCTTTCAAACTTCAAGATTGTTTCGCTCCGTGCGACAGAGGAACTGAAAAAGCAAAATCCTGGTAGATCTGATGAGCAAATCGTCGAAGTACTAACGCAAGGTACAAAAGCAGTTGAAAAAGCGATTGATGACGCAATCCGCTCCAACGGTTGTTCTGACCAACGCATTCAAGACCTGCTAAAGCGTTTTGAAATGCAATCAACCCTCCAGTTTTGAGCGTCATAGTTAACTCTACGGTCAACCCCATGCCGAAGAAGCATGGCTGCTTTGGAGCGTCGTAAATGTTGAAGTCCCGCCCCCCCTTAAACCCAACCGAGCCGACCGAAATTGGCGACTGAGCCTTATTCCTCCAAGCACCCTATCGGGGTGTTTGACAGCGGTATCGGCGGTTTAAGCATCCTGCGCGCTTTGCGCCTTGAGCTGCCCCATGAAAATTTTGTGTACGTGGCTGACAGCGGTCATGCCCCCTACGGCGAGCGCGACGACAGCCACGTCATCGCCCGCGCCCGCACCATCACCGCGTACCTGCAGGCCAAACACCACATCAAGGCGCTGGTCATGGCCTGCAACACCGCCACGGCAGCGGCAATTCATTTGCTACGCCAAGCGCACCCGGAACTGCCCATCATCGGCGTAGAACCCGCGCTCAAACCCGCCGTAGCGCAAAGCCAAACCCGGCGCATTGGCGTCATGGCCACGCGCGGAACACTGGGCAGCGTGAAATTCCGTTCACTCGTCGAATCTCTGGCAGGTCAAGCCGACTTTATTTGCCAACCCTGCGACGGACTGGCCGACGCCATCGAGCATCAAGATGCCATAAAAACTATTGCCCTCTGCCAGCATTACACCCGCGCCATGGGCGCATTTGGCACTCAATCAGGGCAGATTGACACACTGGTTTTGGGCTGCACGCATTACCCCTTTGCCCGCGACCACTTGATTCAACAGTTAGGGCCAGACGTACGCCTGATTGACAACGGCGAACCGGTCGCGCGTCAGACGCGCCGCGTACTGCCCCAGCTTGCCAGTGGGGAGACGTTGGGGCAGTGCCTACTGCTCACCACTGGCGAGGCCGCCTTCGTCAAACAAGCGGCGCAACACTGGCTTGGACTGGAATGCCGGGTTGATAGCCTGATCGACTAAAACACACATTTAACCCACGGCTTATACAGTTGTGATCTTGATCTGCACGACTCCCGGATTACGTCCGGGATAACAACTTTTTAAAAGCCACCCGCCGCCCGCGACAACGGATAATCACACCCCATGAACCCACTGCTTTCCCACCTGCAACCGTACCCCTTTGAGCGTTTGCGCCAGCTTTTCACCACCGTTACGCCCAACCCCGCGTTGCGCCCCATCAGCTTGGGCATGGGCGAGCCCAAACATCCCACGCCCGCGTTCATTCAGCAAGCCATGATCGACGCCATTACCCGCACCCCCAGCGACTTGGCCGCTTATCCGGCCACAGCGGGCGAACCCAAATTGCGTGAAGCCTTTACCCAATGGCTGAAAAAGCGTTACGACCTGGACGTGAATCCAGCTACCCAAGTGTTGCCCGTGAACGGCTCGCGCGAAGCCTTGTTTGCGCTGACGCAAACCATCATTCATCCCGCGCCAGCGGGTAGCCCGGCTGATTCAGCGCCAGTGGTGGTGTGTCCCAATCCGTTCTACCAAATCTACGAAGGTGCGGCGCTGCTGGCGGGTGCCCAGCCCTACTTTGTGCCCAGCGACCCGACGCGCAATTTCGCGCAAGACTGGGACAGCGTGCCCGAGTCCGTGTGGGCGCGCACCCAGTTACTCATCACCTGCTCACCCGGCAATCCCACTGGTGCCGTGATGCCGCTGACCGAGTGGAAAAAACTGTTTGATCTGAGCGACCGCTACGGCTTTGTCATCGCCTCCGACGAGTGTTACAGCGAAATTTACTTCCGCGATGAGGCCCCGCTGGGCGGCATGGAAGCCGCTGTCAAACTAGGCCGCACCGATTTCAAAAACCTGATCTCGTTCACCAGTCTGTCCAAACGCAGCAACGTGCCGGGAATGCGCAGCGGTTTTGTAGCGGGCGACGCGTCCCTCATTCAGCCCTTTTTGCTCTACCGCACCTACCACGGCAGCGCCATGAGTCCGGTGGTGCAAGCCGCCAGCATCGCCGCCTGGGGCGATGAGCAGCACGTCATTGAAAACCGCGCCTTGTACCGCAGCAAGTTTGCCCAAGTCACGCCGTTGCTGGCCGAAGTGCTGGATGTTGCGCTACCCGACGCGGGTTTTTATTTGTGGGCCAAAGTCAAAGGCCATGACGTCGATTTCACCCGAGAACTGTTCACTCTTTACAATGTGACGGTTTTGCCCGGCTCTTATTTGGCCCGCGAGGCACAAGGCGAAAACCCCGGCGCGCAGCGAATCCGCATGGCCTTGGTGGCCGATACCGCCGAATGCGTTGAAGCCGCGCAACGCATCGTCCAATTTGTCAAATCCAGAACCTGAACGTCACTTCGACGCCAACCCGACTTTGAAAGAACTATTGCCATGACACAACAACTCCAAACCATCCTCGACGCCGCTTGGGAAGACCGGGCCAACATCTCCGTCAAATCCGCGCCTAAAGAAGTCGCAGACGCGGTTGAACACGTCATCTCCCAGCTCAATTCAGGCGCCTTGCGCGTTGCCACCCGCGAATCCGTGGGCCAGTGGACGACGCACCAATGGATCAAAAAAGCCGTGTTGTTGAGCTTTCGCCTGAAAGACAACGAACTGATGAAAGCCGGTGATCTGGGCTTTTACGACAAAGTGCCGACCAAATTTGCCGGCATGGACGAAGAAGCCATGCGCGCCACTGGCGTGCGCGTGGTGCCGCCCGCCGTGGCGCGTCGGGGCAGCTTCATCGGTAAAGGCGTGATTTTGATGCCCTCGTATGTGAACATCGGTGCCTACGTGGACGAAGGCACGATGGTGGACACCTGGGCCACCGTTGGCTCCTGCGCCCAGATCGGTAAAAACGTGCATTTGAGCGGCGGCGTCGGCATTGGTGGCGTGCTTGAACCGATGCAAGCAGGCCCGACCATCATTGAAGACAACTGCTTTATCGGTGCCCGTTCCGAAGTGGTGGAAGGCGTCATTGTGGAAGAAAACTCGGTGATTTCCATGGGTGTTTACCTCGGTCAAAGCACCCCCATTTACGACCGCGCCACCGACACCATCAGCTATGGCCGCATTCCTTCCGGCTCCGTGGTCATTAGCGGCAGCTTGCCCAAGAACGATGGCAAATACAGCCTGTACGCCGCCATCATCGTCAAGCGGGTGGACGCCAAAACGCGCTCCACCACCAGCTTGAACGACTTGCTGCGCGACTAAAACCAACGCCTCAGTCTTCAAGGATTAACTATGGCCGTGAGTGGAACATCAGGCACGATGGAGCGAATTCTTCGCTTGATGAGCGAAAAAAAAGCTTCGGACGTCTATTTATCAGCCCACTCACCGGCCCTGATTCGAATCAACGGCGAATGCGTGCCCATCAACAACCAAATTCTGCCAGTCGATGCGCCGCTCAATTTACTGGCAGAAATTTTGTCACCCACGCGCATGGAAGAGCTGCAGGAGATGAACGAACTCAATATGGGCTGGCCTTTGCCAGGCGTGGGGCGGTTTCGCATCAGTGCCATGCGCCAGCGCGGCTCAATTGCGGTTGTGATTCGCTTTATCTCAGTCAATATTCCGGCACTGGCAACGCTGTCCGTGCCTCTGATTCTGGAAAAACTGGTGATGGAAAAGCGAGGGTTGTTGCTCATGGTGGGCGCCACCGGGGCGGGTAAAAGCACCACCTTGGCTTCCATGATTGATTACCGCAACGAGCAGGCCACCGGGCACATCCTCACCATTGAAGATCCGATTGAATACTTGTTTAAAAACAAACGTTCGGTGGTCAATCAGCGTGAAGTGGGCACTGACACTCAATCGACCCAAATTGCGCTTAAAAATGCACTACGTCAGGCGCCTGACGTGATTTTGATTGGTGAAATTCGTGACCGCGAAACCATGTCAGCCGCTATTGCCTACGCTCAGACCGGCCACTTATGCATGGCCACACTGCACGCCAACAACAGCTATCAGGCGCTTAACCGCATCCTGAGCTTTTATCCGATTGAGGTTCGCCAAACCATGCTGGGCGACCTGGCATCGGCCACCAAAGCCATTGTGTCGCAACGACTTTTGCGCACCGTCAAGGACGGGCGGGTGCCCGCTGTAGAGGTCATGCTCAACACCAACCTGGTCGCCGAAATGATTGAAAAAGGTGACTTCTCAGGGGTCAAAGAAGCCATGGAAAAATCTATGGCCGACGGGGCCCAGACCTTTGAACAAGACATTGCCCGCCTGATTTTGAGTGGTGTTGTGAACAAATCCGAAGGCATGGCCCATGCCGACTCGCCAACGAATTTAATGTGGCGCCTGCAAAACGACTTTAACGCCCGAGCCCATCCCCAGGAGCCTCTCGACGACCCCGACGACGAACCGTCTTTCACAGAAATCACGCTGGACGTGAAACACTAATTCCCTCATGCCTGATGACCCCGATGACACGCACCCTTGACCTGACCGAACAACTGATTTCCCGCCCGTCACTCACCCCTGATGACGCCGGTTGCCAAGACCTCATCGCTGCCCGCTTGGCCCCGCTAGGCTTTGTTTGCGAAACCATCACCAGCGGACCTGCACACTTTCAGGTCCGCAACTTATGGGCTAAACGACTCACCACACGCCCCTCAAAAACAAGCGAACCAGCCCCCTTGATCGTGTTTGCGGGTCACACCGATGTCGTACCGACTGGCCCACTGGATCAATGGCAAAGCCCGCCTTTCACGCCGACCCATCGCGACGGCAAGTTGTATGGCCGGGGCGCCAGCGACATGAAAGCATCGCTGGCCGCCTTTGTGGTGGCCGCTGAAGAATTTGTGACGGCGCAACCCGACACCGCTTTGTCGATAGGTTTTTTGCTGACCAGCGACGAAGAAGGTCCGTCAACCGACGGCACCGTCATCGTTTGCCAAGCCCTGCAAGCGCGGGGCGAACGACTCGATTACTGCATTGTGGGCGAACCTACTTCCGTTGAGCACACCGGCGACATGATCAAAAATGGCCGGCGCGGCACGATGAGCGGCAAACTCACCGTCAAAGGCGTGCAGGGCCATATTGCCTACCCGCATCTGGCCAAAAACCCGATTCACCTGGTCGCGCCCGCCTTGGCTGAATTGGTCGGCATTGAATGGGACCAAGGCAATGCGTTTTTCCCGCCCACTTCTTGGCAGATCAGCAACATCCACGGCGGCACCGGAGCCAGCAACGTCATTCCTGGCGATGTGGTGATTGATTTCAACTTTCGGTTTTGCACCGAATCCACACCCGAGGGGTTGCAAACCCGTCTGAAAAACGTGTTGAATCAACACGGACTGGACTTTGAATTGACGTGGGTCATTGGCGGCCTGCCTTTTCTCACCACACCGGGCACCTTGGTGGAAGCGGTCGTGGACGCGATCAAACTTGAAACCGGCATCGACACGCAACTGTCCACTACCGGCGGCACCAGCGATGGTCGCTTTATTGCCAAAATATGCCCGCAAGTCATTGAACTCGGCCCACCCAATGCCAGCATTCACAAAATTGATGAATACCTGCATGTGGCCGACATCGAACCGCTGAAAAACATTTACCGGCGTGTGCTGGAAAATCTGAACACACGATTGACGCCATGACTATTCTCGAACTGATTCAAACAAGCGCCCAACAGCTCACCGAGGCGGGCGTCGCGTTTGGTCACGGCACCACCAACGCTTTTGACGAAGCTGCATGGCTGGTGTTGTGGCAACTCGGCCTACCGCTGGATACGCCGCTGGACGACACACCTGACAACACTGAATCTGTTGCGCATCAGCCTAT
Source organism: uncultured beta proteobacterium (assembly GCA_903823025.1). Classification (GTDB taxonomy): domain Bacteria; phylum Pseudomonadota; class Gammaproteobacteria; order Burkholderiales; family Burkholderiaceae_C; genus Rhodoferax. The sequence goes on along the minus strand of CAIJRK010000073.1, from coordinate 20,589 downwards.
CACTCCTGATCAGCAAACGCGGGTCGCGACCCTGTTAGCCACCCGAATAAGCACCCGTAAACCGGCTGCCTATTTGACGCAAGAAGCCTGGTTGCAAGGCGTGGCGTTTTATGTGGATGAGCGCGCCATCGTGCCGCGCTCCTTGATTGCCGAATTGCTGGTCGAAGGTGGCATCGACTACTGGCTGACTGAATCGACCCACCGCGTGCTCGACCTGTGTACCGGCAACGGCAGCCTGGCCGTGTTGGCAGCCATGACCTACCCAGACGTGACAGTAGAAGCCTCCGACATTTCTACTGACGCCTTGGCCGTAGCCCAGATCAACGTTGATAAATACAGCCTGCAACCCCGCATAACGCTGCTGACCTCGGATGGCCTCACCAACGTCAAGGGCCCTTACGACCTGATTTTGTGCAACCCGCCTTACGTCAATGCGCAAAGCATGGCCGACTTGCCGCCTGAATACCAATCCGAACCCGCGCTGGCGCTGGACGGCAACACCGCAGGTGGGCGCGACGGCATGGACTTTATCCGTCATCTTTTGCGTGATGCTCCGCAGCACATGAGCGAAAACGCCGTCTTGGTGCTTGAAATTGGCAACGAGCAAGACCACTTTGAAGCTGCTTTTCCGAGACTGGACGCAGTCTGGCTGCAAACCAGTGCGGGCGAAGAACAAGTGCTGCTACTGACCAGAAAAGCCTTGTTAGCCTATCATTGAGGACTTCCAGAGCCGTCATGGCGGGCTTGACCCGTCATCCACTGGCCTCTGCGCCCGACGATCAAGGCCGGATCAAGTCCGGCCAATCAATCCGATATTTCACTTCAACCGATAAAGATTCCCGTGATTACTCTTAAAAATGTCACCCTGCGCCGCAGTGCCAAACTGCTGCTTGATGGGGCTACCGTCACCCTTAACCCCGGCGAAAAAGTGGGCCTGGTTGGCCGCAACGGCGCTGGCAAGTCTTCACTTTTTGCCTTATTTAACGGCACGCTGCATGAAGATGGCGGTGAATATTACATTCCCCCTCAATGGCGCATGGGCCAAGTTGCCCAGGACATGCCAGAAACCGAGCAAAGTGCCACTGACTACGTGGTGGACGGTGACATCACGCTGCTGGCTGCCCAAAACGAAGTCACAGCCTCCGAAGCCACCGACGACTACGAGCGTATGGCCAACGCCTACATGGCGCTGCAAGATGCAGGCGCACATGATGCACCCGCACGCGCCCAAGCATTAATTCAAGGTTTGGGATTCAAGACCACCGAATTGAATAACCCGGTCAACAGCTTCTCCGGCGGCTGGCGAATGCGTCTGCAACTGGCCCGCGCCTTGATGTGTCCATCCGACTTGCTGCTGCTGGACGAGCCGACCAATCACTTGGATTTGGACGCGCTGGTCTGGCTGGAAGCCTGGCTCAAACGCTATGAAGGCACCATGATCGTGATCAGTCATGACCGCGAATTTCTGGACGCCGTGACCAACGTCACGCTGCACATTGATTCGGCCAAACTGGTACGTTACGGCGGTAACTACAGCAAGTTTGAAGATATGCGCGCCGAGCAAATGACGCTGCAACAAAACGCGTTTTCCAAGCAGCAAGACAAAATTGCCCACTTGCAAAAGTTTATTGCCCGCTTCAAAGCCAAGGCCAGCAAGGCCAAGCAGGCGCAAAGTCGGGTCAAGGCGCTGGATCGTATGGAAAAAATCGCGCCATTGCTGGCCGAAGCTGACTTCACCTTTGAATTCAAGGAACCGGCCAATCTGCCCAACCCGATGCTGTCCATGACCGGGGCCAGTTTTGGTTATCCGCCGCCTGAAGACGCGCCAGCCGGCACGCCTCCCACGGTGATTGTGCAAAACGTGAGCCGCTCGGTACTGGCCGGGCAACGCATCGGTATTCTGGGCGCTAACGGCCAAGGTAAATCGACATTAGTCAAAACCATTGCCCGTGATCTGCAAGCCGTCAGTGGCGAGATCACCGAAGGCAAAGGCTTGAACATTGGTTACTTTGCCCAGCAAGAACTCGACGTGTTGCGTCCCTCCGATTCGCCGCTGGAACACATGATTCGGTTGGTGAAAGATGTCAGCGCCGCTGGCAAAATTTCAGGCCAGCCAACGCGTGAACAAGATTTGCGCAGCTTTTTAGGTACCTTCAACTTCGGCGGCGACATGGTCAAGCAAGCCGTGGGCAGCATGAGCGGCGGTGAAAAAGCGCGCTTGGTGCTGTGCATGATTGTGTGGCAACGCCCCAATTTGTTACTGCTCGATGAGCCAACCAATCACCTGGATTTGGCCACCCGTGAAGCGCTGGCCATGGCGCTCAATGAGTTTGAAGGTACCGTCATGCTGGTCAGCCATGACCGGGCGTTGTTGCGTGCCGTGTGCGATGAATTCTGGATGGTGTCGCACGGCGGGGTAGAACCGTTTGACGGTGACTTGGACGACTACCAACGCTATTTACTCGATGAAGCCAAGCGCCAGCGCGAGGCCATCAAAGAAGCCAGCAGCGCCGCCGCCAAGGCTGAACGCAAAGCGCAGCAAGCCGCCGCCGCGCTGCCGAAGGTCAAAGTGTCTTCGTCTGGCATCAAGCGCCAGCTCGAAGAAGTCGAGGCCCGCATGGCCGTTCTCAACGGCGAAGGCGCTTCTTTGGAAGGTCATCTGAGCAAGAATCCGCCGCTGGCAGAAATTGCCGACTTGGGCAAACGCCTGAAAACAGTCAATGACGAGTTGCAAAGCCTCGAAGAGGAGTGGCTGACGCTATCGGCCAAGGTGGAGGCCCTGCCCGTTTAATCTCAAGGTAGTTAAATGACGCACGCGTCATCATAAAAAGAACCCGCCAAGGCGGGTTCTTTTTATTAACTGTGCCGCCGGGACATCAGCCCATGTGCAAGCCGCCATTCACCGAGAACTCAGCACCGGTTGCATAGCCACCTTCATCCGATGCCAGCCACGCAATGATGGAACCGATTTCACTCGGTTCACCCAGACGTTTAACCGGCACGGTAGCGATGATCTTGTCAAGCACCTCTTGACGAATCGCCTTGACCATGTCGGTGCCAATATAACCAGGACTCACCGTATTGACCGTTACGCCCTTGGTCGCCAGTTCTTGCGCCAGCGCCATGCTGAAGCCGTGCATCCCGGCTTTGGCTGCGGAATAGTTGGTCTGGCCCGCTTGGCCTTTGACACCATTCACCGATGAAATGTTAATGATGCGGCCCCAGCCTTTGGCGACCATATCGCCAGCTACTTGCTTGGTGACATTGAACATCGAATTCAAATTGGTTTCGATCACCGAAGACCAGTCTTCAGGCGTCATTTTCAAGAACATACGGTCTTTGGTGATACCGGCGTTGTTCACCAACACATCAATCGTGCCGTGCTCTGCTTTGGTCTTGGTGAAGGCTTCAACGGTGGAATCCCAATTACTCACGTTACCCGCTGAAGCGTGAAACGTAAAACCCAGCGCCGCTTGTTCAGCAATCCACTTGGCGTGATCCCGTGTCGGGCCACAACCGGCAATCACCTTGAAGCCATCTTTACTTAGACGTTGGCAAATGGCGGTTCCAATGCCGCCCATGCCACCCGTGACGTATGCTACTTTTTGATTCATTTTTGTCTCCTCGTTGTTAAATTTTCACAAGGGTACGTGTTGATTCGTACCCTTTTTTGTTTTGAGCGCTAACTTAACGTTCAATCGTCAGCGCAACGCCCATACCGCCACCAATGCACAAGCTGGCAATACCTTTTTTGGCATCGCGGCGTTGCATTTCATGCAACAACGTCACCAAAATACGGCAACCGGACGCACCGACTGGGTGACCAATCGCAATAGCGCCGCCATTGACGTTGATCTTGGACGTGTCCCAACCCATTTGCTGATTGACGGCACAGGCTTGCGCAGCAAACGCTTCGTTGATTTCCATCAAATCAAGGTCAGCGGCGTTCCAGCCAGCCCGCGCCAACGCTTTTTTCGACGCCGACACCGGCCCCATGCCCATCAAGGCAGGGTCAAGCCCGCTGGTGGCAAAACTGGCAATGCGACCCAACGGTGTAAGGCCCAAAGCAGCCGCCTTCTTGGCGGTCATCACCATGACAGCAGCTGCACCGTCGTTGATACCGGACGAATTGCCCGCCGTCACACTACCGGCTTTGTCAAAAGCAGCACGCAAACCAGCCAAAATTTCAGCGTTGGTTTTGCGGTTGATATATTCATCTGCTGCAAAAATAATCGGATCACCCTTCTTTTGCGCGATGCTGATAGGCACGATTTCGTCTTTGAACTTACCGGCGTCTTGTGCTGCGGTCGCCTTTTGCTGGCTGGCCAATGCCAGCGCATCTTGCATCTCGCGTGTAATACCGTATTTCTTGGCCACGTTCTCGGCGGTAATGCCCATGTGGTATTGGTTGTAAACGTCCCACAGACCGTCAATGATCATTGAGTCGATCATCTTCCAGTCGCCCATACGCTGACCGTCACGCGAACCCATCAACACATGGGGTGCCGCGCTCATATTCTCTTGGCCGCCAGCAATCACGATATCGCTGTCGCCATAAGACACGGCTTGCGCGGCGAGCATTACCGACTTCAGGCCGGAGCCGCATACACAGTTAACGGTGAGCGCCGGGGTTTCTTGAACAATGCCGCTCTTGATCAGCGCCTGACGCGCCGGGTTTTGACCTGAACCTGCAGCCAGCACTTGACCCAAAATAACTTCCCCAATCTGGTCAACGCCCAAACCAGTGCGCGCCAGCAGCTCTTTAATCACGACAGCACCCAATTCAGGGGCTGAAATCTTGGCCAAGCTTCCGCCAAATTTACCAACGGCCGTCCGAGCGGCTGAAACAATAACGATGTCTTCCATTTGTATTTCCTTAAGTAGTGATTTTTAACAGACAGCCGACTTCATCCACCGGCTGAAAATTCACCAACCGCTAGAGGTTGGTGAATAAACCTTTTAAGACAAGGCGCTGGCCTGCAAGCAAACACGCGCTGTCCCGCAATTGATTAAAAGTTTACGCCTTCGCTTTGACGTAGCGACCCGGTGCGGCTTCGATAACTTTGTGTTTACCTTTGCCATAGGTCTTGGGTGCGGGGATTTGTTTGCCCGACTGGCTACTGAGCCATTGCGACCAATCAGTCCACCAGCTACCTTTGTGCTCCGTGGCGCCTGCCAGCCATTCGGCATGGGTCTTGGACAACTTGCCGTCTTCACGAATCCAGTGGCTACGTTTGTTTTTAGCCGGTGGATTAATGACGCCTGCAATGTGGCCCGAGGCACCCATCACAAAACGTTTTTTGCCCGGCAAGAACTGGGTTGAAGCATAAGCGCCACCAATCGGCACAATATGATCTTCCCGCGAGCCGTAGATATAAACCGGAATATCCACTTGGCGTAAATCGACTTTTTCACCGCAAACCAAGGCTTTACCGGGCTTGACCAGATTATTTTCAAGGTAGGTATTGCGCAAATACCAAGCGTAAAAAGGTCCTGCCAAGTTGGTGGAATCGCTGTTCCAGTACAACAAGTCAAACGGCGGTGGTGTTTCGCCTTTAAGGTAGTTGCCCACCACATAGTTCCAGACCAGGTCATTGGGGCGCAAGAAGCTGAAGGTGCTGGACAGGTCACCCCCCTTCATCAAGCCGCCTTTGCCCATCTCTTTTTCTCGGTATTTGACGAAGGCTTCGTCAATGAAGATGTCCAAAATTCCGGTGTCCGAAAAATCCAGCATCGAGGTGAGAAAGGTGGCACTGGCAACCGGCTTTTCGCCCCGCGCAGCCAGCACAGCCAAAGCCGTACCCAAAATCGTGCCGCCGACACAAAACCCCAACGCATTAATAGTCTTGGCACCGGTGATTTCCTGGGTGACAGCAATCGCTTTGATTGCCGCGTCTTCCACGTAGTTGTCCCAGGTTTTTTTGGACATTGAGGCGTCAGGGTTACGCCAGCTCACGACAAAAGTGCGGTTGCCTTGCGCAACGGCGTAACGGATGAGCGAGTTTTCTGGCTGCAAGTCCAGAATGTAATATTTGTTGATATTGGGCGGGATGAGCAGAAAAGGCTTCTCAAATACCGTTGCTGTCAATGGCTTGTATTCAATCAGCTGGAACAATTCGTTCTCAAACACCACGGCACCTTCAGTGGTTGCCACGTTTTTACCGACTTCAAACAAGCTTTCATCAGTCATCGAAACATGGCCTTGGCGCATGTCGTTCAATAGATTTTGCAGGCCTTTAGCGATGCTCTCGCCTTTGGAGTCAATGGCCTTTTTTTGCGCCTCGGCATTGAATGCCATAAAGTTGCTGGGCGCTGATGCCGCTGATAACTGCTCGACAGCAAAACGAATACGGGCACGGGTTTTGTCGTCCGTCTCAACCGCATCGGTCAGGCCCATCATGGTGCGGGAATTGAGCAAGTAGGCCGCCGCCGAGAAAGCGGCAACAGGATTGGCATCCCACGCCTCTGCGGCAAAGCGCTTGTCGGTCGGTAGCGGCTCATCCGGCTTGACCTGCGTCCAGAGGTCAGTCGCTTCTTTAAAATATTGCTGCTGCAACTCTTGCATTTTCTCAGGGGAGAAGGTAACGGACGGCTGGGCGGCGGCAGGGGCTGCGTTTTCAATAGTAGCCGAGCCCATGTCCATATTCTGGAACGACTGAAAGGTTTTGGTCCAACTTTCGGTGAAAGAGGCTTGAAGCTGCTGGGCCGATTGTGCCCAAAATTCAGGAGATTCCTGTGTCATGTTGTGTCCTCAAATAAGCATTATTTGTCTAAGCCCTAGTATCTGAACTTAGTCCTTCGAAAAACTGACATCTTTTTTAAAACGCCTCCTAACTTATTTAGTTTATGTACATTGTTCCTATTGCCTGGTTATATGTTGCGCTCATGATGGCGGTCGCCGAGGCCACCCACTCCAACGGGACGGTGTTGGGCGCCATCATTACTTTTTTGCTCTATGGTCTGGCGCCCGTGGCTTTGGTGGTTTACCTGATGGGCGCGCCCGCTCGTCGCCGGGCTATCAAGGCGCGTGAAGCGGCTGAACTGGCGGCCGCCCATTCAGTCGTCCAGCCAGATGCAAGCGGCCATGCGCCCGCTGATGCCATCACGGCGGTAAGAAAAGAACCGTGAGGGATGGCTCACCGTACACCAAAAAGGCGAGCCATCGTTGCCATAAATCTGGGTCACACCCAGGGCCGCCAAACGCAAACGGGCCAATCCCTGCAGGTCAGCGAGCCATTTACCGCCGGGTTTTGACGTGAACATGGCGTGGGCCGCCTGGTCTTGGGTGACAAAAGCATCGCGCACATCGTCACCCACTTCAAAGGCTTGAGGCCCGATGCAAGGGCCAAGCCAAGCCAGGATTGATGCAGCAGCGGGTTCATTGTGAACAGGTGCTAACGCTTTAAATCGCTCAACCACGACCTCCAGAACACCGGGACCGCCATGGCCCGCCAAACTGCGCCAACCGGCGTGTGCTGCAGCCACCCAACATCCTGACGCATCGGTGAACAACACCGGCAGACAGTCTGCCACCATGATGGTGCAGGCGATATGCGTCTGGCCCGTTAAAGAAGCATCCGCCTGCGTGCCTTGCGTCGTATTGAGCGAAAGTTCAGTGAGATGCGTGCCATGCACCTGCGACAAAAACACAGGTTGAGCGCCAATCACTTGGTGAAGCCGAGCACGATTGGCCGTCACCGCCTCGGGTGAATCCCCTACATGATCGCCCAGATTGAGCGAGTCATAGGGCGACGCTGACAGACCTCCCGCCCGCGTGGTACACACCGCATGAACCCGCTTGGGCGCGGGCCATTGTGGGATGAGCCAGTCCGGGCTAACCAACATTTGCCGAATGTCTTAGCAACCTGCCGCGCGCACATGCACCTTGTCGTAGGCGGCCAGCAGCATGTGGTGCATTTCACAGCCGTTGAGCATCAAACCGGGCGCGGGGATGCCCATAAATCGGTCGGTTTGCATGAGAAGTGCCCGAGCCTGTGTCACAGCGCCAGCACCGTAAAGCTGGCGCAAAGAATCCAGATACGGCCCGGTGCCACCCATGTCGGCTAGGTTAATCAGACTTTCAATGCACGCATAGACCGCACGACGTTGCGGATTGAGTTGATCGAAATGCCGGATCCAGTCACAGCCCTCCAGCGTGGCGGATTCATCACCAATAGCCAGCGCCAGCAGGGTTTTGAGTTCACCCACACGCAGGTCACTCCAGAACGAACCGGCATCAGCAGCCAAGCCAATCACAGCAGCTACAGGACGCTGATCAGCCAACGACGATTCGTTCAGCGTCTCCAGCAAATCTGTGCATTCCTGATCATCCAGATCAGGCAGATTCAGGATGGCTTCACGAATGTTGTTGCCCACGCTGTTGTTCTCAAAATCGAGATCATCGACCGGGTAAATCTCGGACATACCGGGCACCAGGATGCGGCAGGCGTAAACGCCCAGATGCGTGAAATCAGCAATATAGATTTCGCGTCCATCGCGGTGAATGCGATCCACTGACCAAGCATAGTCCTCGGCAGTCGTTGAGCCAAAGTTCCAATCAACAAATTCGTAGTCAGGCACGTCACCTAAAAACTTCCAGTGAATCACACCGCTGGAATCCACAAAATGAATTTCGATGTTGGTCGAGCTGGCGACTTCTTCCAGATCGAAACCAGGCACGGGGAAGCCGGCCAAAGAGTCCAGCGCACGACCCTGTAACAACTCGGTTAACGCACGCTCCAGCGCAATCTCGAAACGCGGGTGCGCGCCAAAACTGGCAAAACAACCTTGGTCTTCGGGATTCAGCAAAGTCACGTTCATGACTGGATATTGACCGCCCAGCGAAGCGTCTTTCACCAAAATGCCGAACCCTGCGGCCCGCAAAGCCTTGATACCCGTCGCGATACGCGGAAAGCGGGCAATGACGGCTTCAGGCACATCGGGCAAACAAATACCTTCGCTGATGATGCGACCCTTGACGTGACGTTCAAAAATCTCCGACAACGCCTGCGTGCGCGCCTCAGCTTGGGTGTTGCCTGCCGACATGCCGTTGCTGACATACAAGTTGCCAATGATGTTGACCGGGAAATAGGTTTTGACACCATCACGCTCACGCACGTAAGGAATGGCGCAAATGCCGCGCTCCACATTGCCGGAATTGAATTCAACCAGACTGCTGGCGTCAATACTGCCTTCGGGGTTGTAAAACTTGTGCAGCTTGGGATTCAGAATATCGACTGGCCAACTGCCATCAGCACCCGGCTCAAACCAGCGCTCTTGCGGGTAGTGCACATGGTGTCGGTCAGCGACTTTGGGGCCTAAGTAATAGTGAGTCCAAAAATAATTGGTTGAAAGTCGTTCAAAAAATTCGCCCAAGGCACTGGCCAGGCAAGCCAGTCGGGTCGCGCCCTTGCCGTTGGTGAACAACAAAGGGCAATCGCGGTCACGAATATGAACCGACCAAATGCCGTCCACCGGGTTTAACCAAGAACGCTCCTCAATATGAAAACCAAGCGCTTGTAGCTTGGCTTGCATCGTCTTGATGGTGGATTCGAGCGAGGCATCTTTGCCTAGAATAAAGTTTTCTGTTTGCATGGATGCCAGCATAACTCAGAGCCATGACACGACTCGGCGCTAGACTCATACATCATTCATGATTAACCCACCTTTAGAGATATTTTTATGATTCTGGAACTCGCAGACCTTCGCATTCATCCTGGACAAAACGCCGCTTTTGAAGAGGCTATTGAACGCGGCGTTAGAACCGTGATTCAACAAGCCCAAGGGTTTCAGGGTTACAAAATCAACCGGGGTATTGAAAATACCGAGCGTTATGTGTTGCAGATTTTTTGGGACACGCTGAAAGACCACACGGTGGGTTTTCGTGAGTCGCCCGCATTTGAGCAATGGCGAGCTATCGTGGGGCCGTTCTTTGCCAGTGCACCTGCTGTCGAGCATTTTGAGCTGGTTGTCAAGTCAGACTGAGCGACTGATGCCCTACGTTTTCAACCCAACCCCGGCTGTTTCTGTACCCGTCGTGGGCCGCCCTGAGCGGTTTCCGGTGCACCGCGTTTACTGCGTGGGTCGCAACTACGAAGACCACGCCATCGAAATGGGTCACACCGGTCGAGAGGCACCGTTCTTTTTTCTAAAACCTACCGACGCACTGGTCGTGGTGAACGCGGGCGAGACGGGCGCCATGCCTTACCCCAGTCTCACCCACAACCTGCATCATGAAATTGAGCTGGTCGTCGCCATTGGCAAAGGCGGTAAAAATATTGCGGCCATCGACGCTCACCACCATATTTTTGGCTATGCCGTGGGCCTGGATATGACGCGGCGCGACCTGCAAAATGAAATGAAAAAACAGGGCCGCCCCTGGTGCATTGGCAAGGCATTTGACCAATCAGCGCCTATCGGCCCCATCACCCCGGTGCTTGACGCAGGCGATATCGCCAACGCCGAGATAACGCTGACCGTGAACCACCAAGACCGTCAACGCAGCCAAGTCTCCCATCTGATCTGGAACATCGCAGAGACCATCGAACACCTGTCAAAAGCGTGGGCGTTGCAAGCTGGCGATCTGATTTACACCGGCACACCCGCAGGCGTAGCGGCTGTGGTGGCAGGCGACACCATGCGGGGTTATATCCGTGGACTTGAACCCCTCACCGTGACCATCAACTAAGCCCTCTACACTGTTTTTTATGCTGAGACCTCCCATCAAACACTGCAAAGAATGCGGCGCTGCCGTGGTTTACCGAATCCCCGATGACGGGGATACCAAACTGCGAGCCGTTTGTCCCGCCTGCCACGCCGTCCACTACGAAAACCCGCTTAACGTGGTAGGCACCGTGCCTTATTGGGGTGATCAGGTGCTGCTGTGCAAACGCAACATCGAACCGCGCAAAGGCCTGTGGACGCTGCCAGCGGGCTTTATGGAACTTAATGAAACGGTGGCTGAAGGCGCAGCCCGTGAGACGCTGGAGGAGGCGGGCGCCCAGTTCGAGATGGAAGAATTTTTCTCGCTCGTCAACATTGCCCGTGTCGGGCAGGTGCATATGTTTTATCGAGCGCGCCTGTTGAGCGACACGTTTGATATAGGTTTTGAAACCATGGAAGCGCGTCTGTTTACCGAGGCTGAGATTCCATGGGACGAGATTGCCTTCAAAACCGTGCGCGTCACCTTGGAGCGCTATTTTTCAGATCGCCGGGCCGGGCGCTACACCATTCATATCATTGACATTCATTAACACTGAGAGCCATTGGATTCCAGGATTCACGCCAGGCGCCAAACACTTCAGCCTGAAGCGCGCGAAAAAGCTCGCCACCCAAGAAATTAAGGCGTCCGCCTCGACAACACAGAACTCGCCGTTCTGCAGTGGCGGGACGGATGCCATTCCCATACCTTAGCTATGGCTGAAACCAAAAATCATCTTCAGCCTACCTTGAAACGCCTAAAATGCAGGCCATCTGTGTTTAGTCTTCTAATTTGCGTCCTTAATGGAGCCTCGCTTGAATAATCAGTGGTTCTCGAAAATTGCCGTTTGGCTTGTCATCGCCCTTGTTCTCTTTACTGTTTTTAAGCAGTTTGATACGCGGGGGGCGGCGGGTGCCGCTCCTATGGGGTATTCCGATTTTCTGGATGAGGTTCGCGCTAAGCGAATCAAATCCGCTGTCATCCAGGAAAGTCCTGGCGGCTCCGAGATCATTGCCCTGACCAATGATGATCGACGAGTTAAAGCGACAGCAACTTATCTTGATCGTGGTCTGGTTGGTGACTTGATTGCCAACGATGTGAAGTTCGATGTCAAACCCCGTGAAGAAGGCTCGTTATTGATGACGTTGCTGGTGAGCTGGGGTCCCATGCTGCTCCTGATTGGCGTCTGGGTTTACTTTATGCGCCAAATGCAGGGAGGCGGCAAAGGCGGTGCTTTTAGCTTCGGCAAGAGCAAGGCCCGCATGATGGATGAAAGCACTAATTTGGTGACATTTGCCGATGTAGCGGGTTGCGATGAAGCGAAAGAAGAAGTCAAAGAGGTCGTTGACTTCTTGAAAGACCCGCAAAAATTTCAAAAACTGGGGGGGCGAATTCCACGCGGTTTGCTGCTGGTCGGCCCACCCGGTACGGGCAAAACACTGCTGGCCAAAGGTATTGCAGGCGAGGCTAAGGTGCCTTTCTTCTCAATCTCGGGTTCCGACTTTGTTGAAATGTTCGTCGGCGTAGGGGCTGCCCGAGTCCGTGACATGTTTGACAACGCCAAGAAAAATGCGCCTTGCATCATCTTTATTGATGAAATTGATGCTGTCGGTCGTCAACGTGGCGCGGGTGTCGGCGGTGGCAATGACGAGCGTGAGCAAACCCTGAATCAGATGCTGGTTGAGATGGATGGTTTTGAGACGAATGTCGGCGTGATTGTGGTGGCTGCCACCAACCGGCCCGACATTCTTGATGCAGCGCTGTTGCGCCCAGGTCGTTTTGACCGTCAGGTCTATGTGACGTTGCCGGATATTCGCGGTCGTGAACAGATTTTGAATGTCCACATGCGCAAAGTACCTTTGGGTCAAGATGTCAACGCTGCTGTCATTGCGCGTGGCACGCCGGGTATGTCGGGTGCTGACCTTGCCAATTTGTGCAATGAAGCGGCCCTGATGGCTGCCCGTCGCAACGCCCGCACCGTGGAAATGCAAGACTTTGAGCGCGCTAAAGACAAAATTCTGATGGGTCCCGAGCGCAAAAGCATGGTCATGCCTGAAAGTGAACGCAAGAACACTGCGTATCACGAGTCAGGTCATGCGCTGCTGGGCAAGTTGTTGCCCAAGTGCGATCCAGTCCACAAAGTGACTATCATTCCGCGCGGTCGTGCTTTGGGTGTCACGATGAGTCTGCCAGCGCAAGACCGTTACAGCTATGACAGCGAATACATGCTCAGTCAAATCAGTATGTTGTTTGGTGGGCGCATTGCCGAAGAAGTTTTCATGAATCAAATGACGACGGGCGCCAGCAACGACTTTGAACGAGCCACCCATATCGCACGCGACATGGTGACCCGTTACGGCATGACGGATGCGCTTGGACCCATGGTTTATGCCGACAATGAAGGCGAAGTTTTCCTGGGTCGATCTGTGACCAAGACGACCAACATGAGCGAGCAGACCATGCAAAAGGTGGACAGCGAAGTTCGCCGCATCATTGATCAGCAGTACAGCTCGGCGCGCAAGCTCATTGAAGACAACAAAGACAAGATGCACGCAATGGCCAAGGCTTTGCTGGAGTGGGAAACCATTGACAGCGATCAGCTCGATGACATCATGGCAGGCAAAGAGCCACGTCCTCCTAAAGACTGGACCCCCCGTGTTCCTGCCGCTGATAGCGACAGCAATGGTGGTAACCCACCCGCTGTGAAACCAGACGCTGCACCAGCGGCCGCTTAATCGCAGCAATTTTCAAAAAACGGGGTTCTCAAGCCCCGTTTTTTTCGTCTTTATCTTTACCTTGGCGAACCCAAGGCAGTCCCCCAGCTTTTCTGTCTGAAAATGTGTGCCTCCTCTATGCCATGGCAAACCACCCGATTCCTGATTGATTTAACAAACCCGCAAGTCATGGGCATTGTCAACGTGACGCCCGATTCCTTCTCGGATGGGGGTCAGCACGGCTCAACGTTAGCGGCTTTGCGGCACTGCGAAAAGCTACTCAAAGACGGTGCCGATATTCTGGATATTGGAGGCGAATCAACGCGACCAGGTTCAGCGCCCTTATCGTTGGAAGACGAGTTGGGGCGTGTGTTGCCGCTGGTTCGAGAAGCCGTCAAGCTGGGTGCACCAATCTCGGTTGACACCTATAAACCACAAGTCATGCAAGCCGTGCTGGACTTGGGCGCTGACATCATCAATGACATTTGGGCCTTGCGCTGGACGATGCCGGGCTTGCCCGGGCCGCTCTTGACGGGTGTGGATGTCGTGTCGCAGCACTCCAATTGTGGCGTTTGCCTGATGCACATGCACCAAGAGCCTTTGACCATGCAAATCAACCCGATGGAGGGCGACGTTGTGCCGCAGGTGCTTTCTTTTTTAAAGCAAACCGCCCGGCATTTGCGGTTGCAAGGTATCAAGAAAAATCAAATTGTGATCGACCCTGGTATTGGGTTTGGTAAAACGATGGCACAGAACTTTACCCTCCTGGCCCGCCAAAACGAGTTGTTGGCCGCCGGTTATCCTTTACTCGCCGGGTGGTCCAGAAAATCTTCGTTGTCTGGCTTCTCGCCGGATGCAAAGACAGCTCTGGATGCGCAAGATCGCTTGATCCCTAGCGTGGCCGCCGCTTTGTTGGCCGTAGAGCGCGGCGCCTCGGTGGTTCGCGTACACGATGTGCAGGAAACCGTGCAGGCTTTAAAAGTGCTGAATGCTTTGACTGCGCAGCAAAAAAATTCATTAAATTAAAAGAAGGAATAAAAATGACCAGAAAATATTTTGGAACAGATGGCATTCGCGGCACTGTCGGGCAAGCCCCTATCACGCCTGATTTTGTGTTGCGCCTGGCGCACGCCGTAGGCCGTGTATTGAAAAAAACAGAAGATCGCCCGACGGTCTTGATTGGTAAAGACACGCGTATCTCGGGCTATATGCTGGAGAGTGCGCTGGAGAGTGGCTTTAACTCTGCTGGCGTGGATGTGATGCTGCTCGGCCCTTTGCCAACCCCGGGCGTGGCCTACCTCACACGAACCCAGCGGGCCTCGCTGGGCGTGGTGATCAGTGCCAGCCACAATCCTTTTGCAGACAACGGCATCAAATTTTTCAGCGCTCAGGGCACCAAATTGCCGGATGCCTGGGAGCGCGAGGTAGAGGCCACTTTGGATGAGGCGCCCGTGTGGGCTGACTCCGTCCATTTGGGCAAGACGCGGCGTCTTGAAGATACTGCCGGGCGTTACATCGAGTTTTGCAAAAGCACGTTTGCCAGCAACCTCACGCTCAAAGGTCTCAAAATCGTGGTGGATGCCGCCCACGGCGCGGCCTATTACATTGCCCCCAAGGTGTTTCACGAATTGGGGGCGGAGGTCATCGCTATCGGTTGTTCGCCGGATGGTTTGAATATCAACCACGAAGTCGGAGCGACCCATCCGCAAGCCTTGGTTGCCGCAGTCAAAGCGCATCAAGCGCATTTCGGGGTGGCCTTGGACGGCGATGCTGATCGTCTGCAACTGGTCGATGCGCAAGGCCGTTTGTACAACGGAGACCAGCTTCTTTATTTGATGGCCGATGACCGATTGGGACGTGATGAACCCGTGCCCGGTGTCGTTGGCACGTTGATGACCAACATGGCTGTTGAACTGGCCTTGAAGGCGCGTGGCGTCCAGTTTGTGCGCGCTCGCGTGGGCGACCGTTACGTCTTGGAAGCGCTGGAAGAGCGCCAGTGGCTGCTTGGCGGGGAAGGCTCCGGTCATTTGCTGGTGCTGGACAAACACAGCACTGGCGATGGTTTGATTTCTGCGTTGCAGATACTGCAAGCCTGCGTTCGCAGTGGTAAAAGCTTGGCTGACTTATTGGCTGACATCAGCTTATTCCCACAAATTTTGATCAATGTTCGCCTCAAGCCCGGCCAGGACTGGCAAGCCAGCCCGCAGTTAGCCCATGAAACACAGGTCGTTGAAGCCGAGTTAGGCGATACCGGTCGATTGCTGATCCGGGCCAGCGGCACTGAGCCTTTGCTGCGTGTGATGGTGGAAGCCCGCGACGCTGCACAGGCCCAGGCTTGTGCCCAGCGGATTGCCAATACCATTTCAGCTTGACCATGGCCACCGCTTCACTTTGGCGCATTTGCCGGGCCGACTACGCCAACCCTGCTCACGCAGCGGCACTGGTTAGCTTGCTGGATGCCTATGCCCAAGACCCAATGGGCGGTGGTGCGTCTCTCTGTACATTTGCCAAAACACACCTGATTGCAGCCCTGGCAGCTCGTCCGCAGGCATTCAGCGTGCTTGCTTTTTGCACGCTTGAAGGGCGCGACGGTGAGCGCCCCGTCGGGCTGATTAATTGTTTTGAAGGCTTTTCCACCTTTGCCTGCCGACCTTTGGTCAATGTTCATGACGTGGCGGTGTTGCCTGACTATCGGGGGCAGCGCGTTGCGGAGAAGATGCTGACATTGGTTGAGGTCATGGCGCGTGAGCGAGGCGCTTGCAAACTCACGCTTGAAGTGCTGCAAGGAAATTCTGGTGCCATCAAGCTTTACAGCCGCGTTGGTTTTGCCAACTATCAGCTTGACCCGGCGGCGGGACAAGCGCAGTTCTTGCAAAAATGGCTTGATTAAGCCGCTCTGAAATCGCATAGAAAATAACGGTCTTTATGGTAAGTAATCAAATACTTACCATGTTAGGATCAGGCCACTATGCCAGCCTCCATTAACCGTTTACCGACAGAAGCACGTCAAGCCGAAATTGTGGCCGCAGCGCTACGCCTCGCTCAAAATAGCAGTCCGGCTTCCATTACCACCACCGACCTTGCGCGTGCCCTTGGCCTCAGCCAAGGGGCGTTGTTCAAACATTTCCCTACCAAAGAGGCCATTTGGCTGGCCGCCATGGCGTGGGTGGCCGAGCATTTATTGGGCGCGCTCAATGACGCGGCGCAGCAAGCTGCGACGCCGCTGGAGGCGCTGCGCGGCGTGTTTGATGCCCATGTTGATTTTGTCGTGACCCATCCCGGCGTGCCACGCATGATCTTTCATGAACTGCAGCAGCCTGCGGACTCACCGCTCAAGCAGCAAGTGCGCAGTCTCTTGCAAGCGTACCGCCAGTTGTTGCTGCGTTTACTGAAAGCGGCCGTGCAGCGTGGCGATGTGGCCGCCGATCTGGATGAATCTGCGGCGGCCACCCTGTTCGTGGGCATTGTGCAGGGCTTGGTCATGCAGTCCATGTTGAGCGGTCAGATCTCCACTATGCAAGCGGACGCGCCGCGCATCTTCCATCTTTATCTGCGCGGAATCCGCTCCACATCATGAAGTTCAAAACCCCTTCTTCTAAAGTGCTCATGCTCAGCTTGCTGGGTTTGCTTTTGTTGATCGCCATTGTGTTCGTCCTCCAGCGCGCCGGGCCATTGGCTCCCGTGCGGGTGACGGTGGCGCAGGTGATCGAAGGGACGTTAACGCCTGCGCTCTTCGGTATTGGCACCGTGGAGGCGCGCCGCAGTTATCTCATCGGGCCAACTGTCGCCGGACGCGTGTTGCGTGTGCTGGTGGAGGTGGGTGACACGGTTAAGGCAGGCCAACTGCTGGCTGAAATGGACCCCGTCGATTTGGATCATCGCCAAGCAGCCCTTGAAGCCTCGATGGCGCGCGGCACCAGCGCCATTGCGGCCGCCCAAGCGCAAACCATCGACATGGCGGCGCGCCAGAAGTTGGCTGCTATGAACACTCGTCGCTATGTTGAGTTGGGGCAGAAAAACTTTGTGAGCCTTGGTGCGGTCGAGGCCAAAGTGCAGGAACAAACCTCGGCGCAAGCCGGTGAGCACGCAGCACAGGCCAATTTGTCGGCGGCACAACAAGACCTTTCGCGCTTGAAAGCCGAGCGTGCCGGGCTGGTGCAACAGCGTCAAAACGTGCGTCTTGTGGCCACACAGGACGGCGTGGTTTTGTCGCGTGATGCCGAACCCGGTTCGACGGTGGTGGCCGGGCAATCGGTGCTCAAGCTGGTGGACATTCGTAGTTTTTGGGTGACAACGCGTTTTGACCAGGGCCGCTCTGCCGGGCTGGCGCAGGGCTTGGTCGCCGACATCGTGCTGCGTTCTAACGCCAACACGACGCTGACGGGCCAGGTGGCTCGCGTTGAATTGCAAGGCGATAGCGTGACTGAAGAGCGTATGGCTCAAGTTGCCTTTGACGCTTTGCCCGCGAATCTGGCGATTGGCGAATTGGCCGAAGTGACGCTCAAGCTGCCGCCCTTATTGCATTGCCTGCTCGTGCCCAATGCGGCCATCAAGCACCACAGCGGGCAAATCGGCGTCTGGGTGTTGGACGATGGTGGCCTGCAGTTTGCCCCGTTGCGCTTAGGCCAAACCAGTTTGGACGGACAGGTTCAGGTGATTGAAGGCTTGAAAGTGGGCGACCGAATCGTGGTTTACAGCGAGAAAGAGATTTACGCCCAAAGCCGGATTCAAGTCGTGCCCCGCCTCACGGAAAGCACACCATGATCAGCTTGGCAGGCCGTGACATTCTGCATTCGTGGGGCAAATTCGTCCTCACCGGGATCGGTTTGGGCCTGCTGATAGGCGTCACGCTGACGATGGCGGGCGTGTACCGGGGCATGGTGGACGATGCGCTAATGTTGCTCAACAACAGTGGCGCGGATCTTTGGGTGGTGCAGCAAGACACGCAAGGCCCGTATGCCGAATCATCGAGTTTGCGCGACGATGTCGTTCGATCCGTGCAGGGAATGCCGGGCGTTGCACGCGCCGCTAACGTGACTTACCTCACGATGCAAGTGCGCCGCGCCTCGACCGACGTGCGGGCCATGGTGGTGGGCGTGCAACCGGGCCAGCCCGGCGCACCGGCTTACCTGATTGCAGGCCGACACATCACGCGCAACCATTACGAAGCAGTGGCCGATGTGAAAACAGGTTTTCAAGTCGGGGATCAGATCAAAATTCGCCGTCATGATTACCGCGTGGTGGGCCTCACGCAACGCATGGTGTCCTCCGGCGGCGACCCGATGGTTTTCATCCCGCTGGCCGACGCGCAGGAAGCGCAGTTTCTGAAAGACAACGAGGCCATTCTGAATGAGCGGGCGCGCACCGCTGCCAATCCGGCGCTCAATCGCCCCGCTGTGCCGGGCCTGCTGGAGGCGGTTCAGGCGGCACAAAGCAGCAACCACAATGTCAACGCCGTGCTGGTTCAAATCCAGCCCGGTTTCGACCCTGAACAGGTGGCGCAACCCATTCGCCGCTGGAAACACTTGCAGGTGTTTACCCGTGCGCAGATGGAAGAGATTTTGGTGGCCAAATTGATCGCCACCTCTGCCAAGCAGATTGGCATGTTTCTCGTGATTTTGGCGATTGTCAGCGCGGCGATTGTCGCCTTCATCATCTACACAATGACGCTGGGCAAGCTGCGCGAGATTGCGGTGCTCAAGCTGATTGGCACGCGTAACCGAACGATTGCCAGCATGATCTTGCAGCAGGCTTTGGGGCTGGGTTTGATTGGGTTCATCGTTGGCAAAACGGCGGCTACGCTTTGGGCACCGGTGTTTCCCAAATATGTGCTGCTCGAAACCGGCGACGCCGTGCGCGGCTTTGCGGCCGTCATGCTCATTTGTGCGCTGGCCAGCACGCTGGCGATTCGTGAGGCCTTGCGTGTGGATCCGGCAGCGGCCATTGGATGAAAGCGTCTAAATGAACGAACTCGGCATTCTCATTGAAGGGTTGAGCAAGCGCTATGGTGAAGGCGATGCCGCCGTCGATGCGCTCAAAGACATCAACATGCGCGTGGCTCCGGGCGAGGTGGTTGGCCTGATCGGCCCCTCGGGTTCGGGCAAAAGCACGTTACTGAAGTGCCTGGGCGCGGTGATTGAACCCTCTGCCGGTCGCATGACGCTGGGCAACAAAACAATTTTTGATAACGGCTGGAAGATTCACGACTTGCGTGCGCTGCGCCGCGACAACATCGGTTTTGTGTTTCAGGCCCCGTATCTCATTCCCTTTCTGGATGTCACAGACAACGTGGCCTTGTTGCCGATGCTAGCCGGTCAGTCCAACGCCAAAGCGCGGGCGCGTGCCCGTGAGTTGCTGGCGGCGCTGGATGTCGGTCACCGCGCCCAAGCCCAACCTTCGCAACTCTCGGGCGGCGAGCAGCAACGCGTCGCGATTGCGCGGGCACTGGCCAATCAGCCGCCAGTGATTTTGGCGGACGAACCGACTGCCCCGCTCGACAGCGAACGGGCTTTAGGCGTGATGCGAATGCTCAACCAGATGGCGCAACAGTACCGCACGGCGATCATTGTGGTCACGCACGATGAAAAAATCATTCCCACTTTCAAGCGCATTTATCACATTCGCGACGGCAGAACCTATGAGGAAGTTGGACAGGGCTTGTGTCTTTAGCTGGACAAATTTTTTTGTCACTTTAGAATTTAAAAAATGAACTGGCTACACAAACTCCCCGGATTTCAACAAACACCTTATGGTTTTGAGTGGCGACTTTTGCGCTTGATGCCCACCGTTTGTCTGGCAGGCACGCTTTTGCCGGCCTTGATGGCTTGGGCTGCCCGCTTCTTTATCACCGAAGGAAGTGCCGCTGAATTAGTTCGACGCATTCAATTGTTTGATTTTTTGATGATCGGTTTGGTGATCTTTGTCTGGACACTGGCTCTGACGCTAACGATTGGCTGCGTCATTGTCTGGCTCATGAAAGGTCCGGCCTATGTGGCCGACGGCTACGAAGTTTCACATAGCGACCACCCGAAGGTTTAAGAACCTGTTCACGATCTTTAAGCCTGTAAAAATAGGCTCATGAGAACCAAGCAATACCCCAGTGATATCAGTCGCGAGCAATTTGAACAAATTGAGTCTTTGCTGAGCAGCATCCGCAAAAAGACAAAACCACGCACC
>CAIJRK010000072.1 GCA_903823025.1 uncultured beta proteobacterium | reverse complement strand
TTTGCGCTTCTTCAAGCGTTTGGGGTTTCGGGCTGGCTTGCCGTAGATTAATTTGCATTGCTATCAATTCTGACCTGTTTTTGCACAAATCCCGACAACACTATGAAATCAGTTGGGTAGTGGGGTGAACGCGTACCAATTTTTTTAGCCTAAAAGGAACTCATGCCTTACACCATTGCCTACACCCAACATCGTGGTAGAGATAACCGTTTCCCACAGCAACAAGATAGCCTGTGGAATGGGAAATCCGTATTTCAAAAACGAAACCTGCTGCCTGAGCAGTATGTCGCGCACGGCGAGAGCCTTGCAGTCGCCGTGGCGGATGGGGTGGGGTGCAGCCCGCACGCCGAACTCGCCAGCCTGTGCGTGCTGGAAGCACTGGCAAATGAAGCGCCAGACAAGGCCTTTGACAGAGGCCTGGTGTGGCGTTTGCAGCAACAGTTGTGCAAGAGCCTGGCTCGGGGTGCGACATGGGGGTCGTCCACCACGCTGGCGGCCGTGCGCTGCTATCCCGATCACTGCGAAGTCCTCAACGCGGGGGACAGCCGCGTCTATCGCATCAGTGCGGTCGGGGTGTGGCAACAACTATCGCATGACCACTCACTCATCAACACCATGATTGATCGGGGTGAAGCCGAGGCGGGCGTGGAGTACGCAAGCTTTTACTACTCGCTCGACTCGTGCCTGGTGGCCGACGGCGATGAAAGCGAATTTGCTATTCACCGCCGCATTGAGCCTATGGCGGTGGGCGACACCCTGCTGCTATGCACCGACGGCGTACACGACACCTTGAGCCACGAGCAACTGCAATGCCTGTTCAACGCAAGCCTTTCCCCTCAAGAACAAGCACAGGTATGGCGCGATGCGGTGCTCAAAGCTGGCGCACCCGACAACTTTTCGCTCATTGTTTTGCGTTACGACGCCTTTTGATGCACTGATACGTCAGCATGGCTGCAGCAAGTGAATGAAATTGCCAAACGGGCGGCCAAACTAATCGCGTCCGTTGGTTTGGCCCCGTCAACATGCTGCGCCAACCGCTCGCATCTTTGACCGTGACGATTTCATCTTCCATCGCCTCAATTAGGTACTTTTGAAAATGCCGTCTCTTTTAAGGAGACGGTAAACGCAGAAATACCAATGTCATGCCAAACTGTATCTGGTATCCATGCAGTCGGATTTACTGAGTTGCGGATCATGTCCGCAATAACAAACAGTGACATTTGGTACTTTTGTAATTTTTATCTCCCTTAGGCAGTAACCGACTTCGGCAGCGAAGTAAGGCTAGTGGAGATAAGTGCCAGTTTCTTCGCAAAAATTCCAGGCAACCAAGACAAAGACCCCATTAGAAAATCAACAATCACCTGACGAGTGATGCAAACTACATTCTCATGAGCTGATCCCTGATAGATTTCATTGGCCTGAAACAGAAACACTTTTTCTTTTGAATTTATGTAGTCATCAATGTTCAGAGGTACATGGCCCGTTTTCACCTGAACCTTGGCTTTTTCATTCGTTTTGGCATCGACGAGCAAATATTCATAACTCATCGTATCGACCTTTCTTGAGTTAGGGACGACAAGCCAACTCTGACTTTGAAGGTACAAAAATACTAAATCCTCGGTTTCCTCATCGTCGAGCATTGTGAAAATGTCGGCGATTCCTTGATGGTCAACCTCATAAATTAATTCTCCAACAAGCTGATTCCATAAGTTTTTCGAATATTCAAGTGACTTTGGATCAGCTATCTCCTGAAGCGTCCGCGCTGGGCGGAAGCACGCTATGACTTTCCCTGGAACGCTGTCAACTTCAACCTTTCTGATGTCACATCGGAAAATATTTGCAATATCGACATCGAGATCAATGCCGTCTTGAGACTGCCAGTACTCCCACCCGGACAATGCCCTTGATAAGTAATATTCCCCTTCGGTGTCACGCGTCCAAAAAAGGTCACCTTCACTGATCCATTTTTTCATGTAACGACATGTGTTTAGATCGTCGTGAATTTGAGATGCTGAAGCTTCGTATTCAGTCCAATCAACGATATGCCGATACTCATTTAGTCTCCATCCAACCCCAAGCAGACTATTGTCCAAGCAGTACTGGAATGTCGTTTTGGCATCCGCCGTACCGCCGCTAGGACGGATGTGAATTCGGAATAAATACATGATTTCCCTTTTAAAAAACTGGTGTTCTGCAGCCAAAGCTGCGATGTGATGATTGATCCAAACCCAAAAATTTTTTGAATCAATCACTTGAATGTTTTCTACTTTGCTGAATACCCGTTTTACAAGCTGCCAGCTATCACGAAGTCCAACCGTCAGGCAGTACCCGTACTTTTTTGGTATTTATCTATCCCACTTACCGCCTCCCCAAACCCCCGCAACCACCAATCCAGCATAGCCGAGTCCACCACCGTCGCCGTGATTTCATAGGTGTCATCCAACTCCACTACCTGCTGATCAGCCGACAACGGGCATTCCACAATGTGTAGCCCGGCGTCCTTCTCAATCCTGAAACTCAAACGAATCTGCGTGCCATCGCCATAGCCAAAACGCCCATCGGCGTCGAGTTTCTTGAGGTCGAAATCCTGGGGCCGCTCAAAAGTCAGGGTGGAGGCTTGGGCTGAGATAAAGCGATGCAGCGCCAGACAACGCTCGTTGTCATAGCCATCAAAGCGGCAAACGAGGTACATGCGCGGCCCTTGCTGCGCCAGACCTAGCGGCATGACCTTGGCTGTTTTTCTTTTCCCTTCAGCATTTTTGTAATCCACCTCCAGCCACAGGTTGCCGTACAGCGCATGGCTGACTTGCTCGAACACGTCCGGGTCAATTTTTGGCGGCAACAGCGGTTGTGTTGTGTTGATGGTGCGTACCTTCGCAAGCCACTCACGCTCCAACTGGGCCAATGGCTTGTCCGACAACTTGCTACGCGCTTCGATAAAAAAACTGTCCATGCATTTCATCAGCTTGGTAGGCAATATGGGACGAAGCTGCTGTTCTGCCAGGGTTAGCAGCAAAGCCTCTTTGGCATTGAGGCTGCGCACGGTCAAGCGCTTGCTGGTCTCATTGCTTTTGAAGTGATGTGGCTTTGACGATGCCTCTTTGTCAATCAAACCTTCGTTGACCAGCTTACGAAACATCTTTTGATAATTGCGCTCAGACCGTATGAATCGGCCATCCTGCTGTTGCAGCGCTTGCTGTACCTCCTTGATCGTGACCCAGCGACTGGCAGGAATACGCTTGAGCACCTCCAGCGTCATCACCAGACCTTCCATGTTTTCTTTGCGTTTAGCCATCGTTATCTTTCAGAGTTTCAAATCGGTGCGACCGGCAAACACCTGCCACAGACGCACCATCGCGTAGGTGTCGAGCTTGCAATAGGCGAGCAGTTGTTGTTCGATCCGGTTTTTGCGTTCGGTTGGGGTGTCGGGATGGATGGCTTCCAGAAAAGCCGCCATCGCCATGCCGCCGTCCTGCACGCCGTCGAGGGCGTCGTAACGCAGTTCGGGCACCACGGCGGGCAGCACTTTTTTGATGCGCCAACTGCCTTGCTGGCTCGGGTGGTAGTAGCGATTACGGGCAATCGGCAGCAAGTCCACCACGCGGTCATTGATCGCCAGCAGCGCTGCGCTGAATGGCGGATAGCGCATCGCCAACTCGCTCATGCGCGAGGTTTCAAACGCGGCGTTGTACACATACACCGGCCCGCTTTCACCGCAGGCCGCGATTAAGAACCTGTTCACGATCTCCGAATGAGCAAAATAAGAAAAGCCAAATGGACAAACTGCAGGCTGGTATTGAGATGTCGCTCGCAGTTTTTCCATAACCGCCTGCATTTCTCCAGCCAGGCAAAGGATCGTTCCACCACC
>CAIJRK010000071.1 GCA_903823025.1 uncultured beta proteobacterium | reverse complement strand
GGTGGTGGAACGATCCTTTGCCTGGCTGGAGAAATGCAGGCGGTTATGGAAAAACTGCGAGCGACATCTCAATACCAGCCTGCAGTTTGTCCATTTGGCTTTTCTTATTTTGCTCATTCGGAGATCGTGAACAGGTTCTTAGAAAATCGACCCCATGAAAGACCGCCTATTTCTTGACAATAAAGAAATTGGTTGCAGGCCACCAACTCATTACCGCCATGCTCTGCCGTGGGTTTATTGCTGGCGCGAAGTTCTGGCTACATGGTGGCTACACGGTACAAAACTATGTACTGGTGGCTACATGGCCCACAAACAAAAAAACCTCACTCTTATGAAGTGAGGCTAAGTTGTTGATTTATATGGGGTGGCTGATGGGGCTCGAACCCACGACAACAGGAATCACAATCCTGGACTCTACCAACTGAGCTACAGCCACCGTAGATGTAGATTATAACCGTTCTTGCTTACCTGGAAGCAAGTGTCTGTAAATCTGTTGAAACAGGCTTAGGTGGCATGACCATCATTTTTACCTTGAACTGATCTTTAAGAAATCCGTAATAAGCTTGGTTTTCTGCGGCAGTCCACCATTGGGCATGCTGAAGTCTATCCTGCTTTGTAACATCCGGAGCAGGCGGTTGACGCGGTACAAGTTTAACCACTCGCACGACAGAAAAACCTTGCACCCCCAAGTCAACACCTAAAAAAGTCGGTAATCCGGCAGCCTCTACACGTAACGCCGCATTGAGTATTTGAGGTGAGATATTTTGCGTTTGATCGCGCCCAACAACCATAATTGAAGGCATCGCAGACAAAGTAGGGGGAGTAGCCAGCCAAGTTGCAAGTTTATTTAAACCTTCTTTTTTAGCCAGTTCAGCGGCCTTTGCAGCAATGACACGGCCCCGCACAAAATCAGCTACGTCCGCAAGGGCAAGAGTCTTGGCCACCGTATATTTCACAACTCGTCCAGCCGTTAGCTGATTAGGGGCTGTCTCAACTACTTCTGTGTTGCGCTTTTTTTCAATAGCATCAGCTCCAAAAATAGCCGTCAAGAACCTAGTGTTAGACAGCACCCCCGTTGTGCCGGGCGCTGGTTGGCGAGTCACTTGAGTCGCTGTCTTAATTTCAAGATTGAGCCTATCTGCAACAGGCTTAAGACTGTCTGACTGCTCATAAACGCCGTTAGTAAACGACTCTGCAATTTCAGCAAATTTGGTTTGTGCCTGTTGCGACTTCAGATCAGCCAGGAGACTCTCTCGCAGAGATTCAAAACTGCGCTGCTGAGGTGTTTTTATATCAGTGAGCTTAATGATGTGATAGCCAAAATCAGACTCAATTACTTCACTCACCTCACCTTTTTTCAAAGCAAAAACGGCATCTTCAAAGGGTTTCACCATTGCGCCTCGGGTGAAGAAATCAAGATCACCGCCGTTAGCTGCCGACCCGATATCTTGCGAATTATTTTTAGCAATTTCCGAAAAAGAGCCGGGCGATTGGCGCAAATCCTTTAGCAGTTTTTCAGCATGTGTCTTGGCTTTCAGTCGCTCTGCTTCAGGCGCGTCTTTGGCGGCATTAATCAAGATGTGACTAGCACGACGTTCTTCATTCCCACTCAGACGCAACGCATTCTGCTGATAGTAGGACTTGACGTCCATCTCATTAATGACAATGTTCTTTTTAACCGCTTCCATGTCCAGAACAATATATTGAATGTCGGCCTGCTCAGGCGATTGGAACAGGGCTTGGTTAGCCGTGTAAAAAGCTTCTAATTCCGCCTCAGTTGATTTCAACTTGGCCGCAAAGTCAGCCGTCATGAAATTGGCGACTTGAATTTCGCGTTTTTCAAAAAAAGCATTTAACGACACGTCAGCCACTGCTGCGGCAGAAAATCCGGTCGTTGTTATACCCGCTTCTACTTGCCGAACCGATAGGTCTTGACGTACCCGAGCTTCAAATCCTTCAGGGGTAAATCCCTGACTGGCCGCTAATTGCCGATAGCGCGCCATATCAAGCGTTCCATCAGGCAAGCGTAAAGAGGCAATCGTTGGATTTTCTTGTAGATCACGCGCGAGGCGTGAGTCGCTTGTCGAGAGTTTTAACTTATTGGCAGCCGAAATCAACACTTGATCACGAACCAAGCGCTCCAGCGTTGCATAACGCGCCTCAGGTGAATCGAGTAGTTTGGCATCCAGGTTGGGCATAGATGCACGCAGACGGTCTGACTCTATTTTATGAGCTGCATCCCATTCACCTTGACTAATTTCATGACCTCCTACGCGTGCAACTGTTTTGGTTTTTTCTTGTGAACGGCTGTAGCCGTCCATACCAATTAATAAAAATGAAGGGATGATCAGCAAAAACATCACGAACATCATAATCTTCGTGTGCTTGCGGACAAAATCAAACATGCGCGAATTCTCCAAAATAAACAAAAAAGGCGAACAATATGTTCGCCTTTACTTGGGTGGGGTGGTGGGTGCTGACGGGCTCGAACCGCCGACCTACGCCTTGTAAGGGCGCCGCTCTACCAACTGAGCTAAGCACCCCACCTAAAACTGTCAATTCAAAGCATCTTTTAATGCTTTGCCGGGACGAAATTTTGGCACGTTGGCTGCTTTGATTTTAATCGCAACACCTGTACGTGGGTTTCGCCCTATGCGGGAAGCACGTTTACCAATAGCAAATGTACCAAATCCTACCAGTGATACTGAGCCACCTGCTTTAAGTGTGACCTTAATTGCATTAATAGCTGACTCTAATGCGCGTGTTGCAGCTGCTTTTGAAATATCGGCATCTATTGCAATATGCTCAATTAGCTCGGTTTTGTTCACAAAGAACCCTCATATGACGCCACAATTGGTTAAAACCAACTCTTTAAAAATTTAGAGCTACTTTGCAGCTTATGAACGATGGCTATTTATTGAGCTATTCAATTTCCGAATCTAGAATTTGCTGCTCGAATTCTAGTCGGTTTTTGAGTCTGTCAGATAACTTGTCCAATAAGTCGTGAAAAAGAAGATTTCTACTTGGCTCGAGCGCGAATTTCGGGCAACGCTTTTTGCAAGTAATAAACCATAGACCAGACCGTCATCACCGCTGCAATCCAGATCAGCCAGACACCCCATAGGTGTGTATTCACAACACCGAACAACACGCCGTCATACAACAAAAAAGGAATGGCGACCATTTGGACGACCGTTTTTAGCTTGCCGACCATGTGCACGGCCACACTTTTGGATGCGCCTATCTGTGCCATCCATTCACGCAGGGCTGATATGGCAATTTCACGGCCAATAATGATCAAGGCTACAAAAACATCAGCGCGGTTGAGATGTACCAGAACCAAGACACTGGCACACACCAGAATTTTGTCGGCGACCGGGTCCAAAAAGGCACCAAAAGAAGACACTTGATTGAGCCTTCTTGCCAAGTAGCCGTCCAGCCAGTCGGTCGCTGCAAACACGACGAATAAGATTGTTGCAATCAAATTTTGCATCGCAGGCGCAATGGGCAGGTAAAACACCCCGAGGATCAAAGGAATCGCAGCAATGCGCGCCCAAGTCATGATGGTAGGAATGGTAAAAAACATGGGTTGATTGTGGCACGCCCTCACACCTGCTCAGCAGACTTTGACTCAGTGCAGTGCACGGTAAATTTCTTCGGCCAAGTCGCGGGAAATACCTTCTACGGTCGCAATATCTTCCACCCCTGCTAGCGCCACCCCGCGCACGCCGCCAAAATGTTGCAACAGCTTGGCACGCCGTTTGGAACCAATACCCGGAATTTCTTCCAGTTTGCCGCCGTCCACACGGACTTTGGCACGTTTAGCGCGCATACCGGTAATGGCAAAACGATGGGCTTCATCGCGAATTTGAGCGACCAGCATCAGGGCTGCCGAGTCTTTGCCCAGGTAGACTTTTTCCCGGCCATCGGCAAATACCAACTCTTCCAGACCGACTTTGCGCCCCTCCCCTTTTTCAACGCCAACAATGAGCGACAAGTTCAAACCTAGTTGCTCAAAAACTTCCCGGGCCATAGATACTTGACCTTTACCGCCATCGACCAGAACCAGATCAGGTAACCGACCAGTGCCAACATGTGTTTGTCCGGTCTGTTGCGCCTCCCGCAGACTCTCAGACAGCTTGCCGTAACGCCGAAGTAATACTTGACGCATGGCCGCGTAATCGTCCCCTGGTGTGATGTCATTAATGTTGTAGCGACGGTACTCGGCGTTTTGCATCTTATGGTGATGAAACACCACACATGAGGCCTGCGTGGCCTCGCCCGCCGTGTGCGAAATATCGAAACATTCCACCCGAAATGCGTCCAGCGTGTCCCCGGCCATATCGAGCGCATCGACCAAGGCACGCGTTCGCGCCTGTTGGGAACCCTCTTCTGAGAGTAAGCGAGCTAATTGAAGACTGGCATTGGTTTGGGCCATTTCCAGCCATTGCCGACGCTGCTCGCGTGGTTGATGCACCGCCGTAACTTTCACGCCAGACTGAATCGACAAAGCGGCAAGCAAACTCTGATTGACCGGCTCACTCACAACAAGTGAAGGCGGCACGGCCACATTAAGATAATGTTGCGCTACAAAAGCGGCCAACACCAAGGCCTCAACCGAAGGTGCTAAGGCCTTTGAAGTAAGGTTGTCAGCTTCAGCTTCATCGCGGTAAAAGCCTGCTGCTTCTTCCACATGCACCGGAAAATAAGGCCGATCGCCCAGATGCCGCCCACCGCGCACCATGGCCAAGTTGACACAGGCCCGACCGCCCTGCACTTTCACGGCCAAAATATCTACATCCCGATCTGACACGTTGTCAACTGACTGCTGGTGTAGCACGGTGGAAAGCGCCGCCACCTGGTTACGTAATTCAGCCGCCTGCTCGAACTCCAGGCGTTCGGCGTGCGCCATCATGCGCGCCTCCAGTGCATTCATCACCTGACGGGCATCCCCGCGCAAAAACCGCTCGGCGTTAGCCACACTCTGCATGTAATCCGGCGTCGAAATATGCCCTACGCAGGGCGCTGAACAGCGTTTGATTTGATACAGCAAGCATGGACGTGTGCGGTTGTTAAACACAGAATCTTCACAGGTGCGCAGTTGAAACACTTTTTGCATCAGCAAAATAGCTTCTTTGACAGCCCACGCACTTGGATACGGCCCGAAATAATGATGCTTTTTTTCCACCGCACCCCGGTAATAAGACACCCTTGGAAAGCTCGTGCTCAAGTTTGAGGTCGCCCCAGCGCCCGTCATCTTCAAATAAGGATAGCTTTTATCATCCCGAAATAAAATGTTGTACTTGGGATTCAGTGCTTTGATCAGGTTGTTTTCCAGCAGCAAGGCCTCGGCCTCCGAGCGCACGACCGTGGTTTCCATGCGCACAATCTTGCCCACCATGTGACCAATGCGTGTGCCACCGTGATTTCGCTGGAAGTAGCTTGACACGCGCTTTTTCAAATTGATGGCCTTGCCCACATAAAGCACGGCATCCTCCGCATCAAAGTAGCGATACACCCCCGGCAGCGCGGGCAAACTCGCCACATCACTTAAAAGTTGTGCGGGATGCACAGACATGGACGAAGGATCGGCAGAAGTCGGAGACTTGGGTAAATGGGCATCAGGCAAAACAGGCATAGGGTCATATTGTGGACAATGTCGAGCGTGAAAATCAAAAAACTTTGGGACATCTTTTGTCAGGTCATCGATAACTACGGTGACATCGGTGTGTGCTGGCGTTTGGCTGTTGGCTTGGCCGCGCGCGGCGAACGGGTGCGTTTGTGGGTGGACGATCCCAGCGCTTTGGTCTGGATGGCGCCCGGCGGCGCACCGGGTGTCGAAGTTAAAGTCTGGACGCAGCCCCTTCAAACGCAAAATTTGGTCATCGGTGATGTTTTGGTAGAAGCATTTGGCTGCGATGTTCCCTCTGAACTTGTTGCTCTCTATGCCGATAAAAAAGCTGCCACCGACCATCCATTTACCTGGATCAATCTGGAGTATCTCAGTGCTGAAGGTTTTGTAGCACGCAGTCACGGACTCCCCTCGCCTGTCATGCATGGCCCCGGCGCAGGTTTAACCAAACATTTTTTCTATCCCGGCTTTACAGCCGAGACCGGCGGACTGTTGCGCGAGCCTGATCTAATCGCCCGCCAAGCCCGATTTGACCGGCGCGCCTGGTTAAAAGAAAAAAATATTGATTTCCAAGGTGAGCGACTGATTTCAATGTTCTGTTACGAACCGCCCGCACTCAACGCATTATTGGATCAACTCGCCGCTGATGAACGCCCCACCCGGCTGCTAGTCACGGCGGGGCGTGCCACGGTGGCCGTCAAAGCCTGCATTGACGCTAAAAATAGCGTGAAATCCGCGTGGAACGGGCGTCAATCGCTCTTGTTATCGTACTTGCCAACACTAACCCAGTGCGATTTCGACCGTTTGTTGTGGTCCTGCGATCTCAATTTTGTCCGGGGTGAAGACTCTCTAGTACGCGCTTTGTGGGCTAACAAACCCTTTATTTGGCAAATTTATCAGCAACACGATGATGCTCAGTATGGCAAGCTCGAAGCTTTTTTAAAGGTTTTAAATGCGCCGCCATCCTTGCGTACTTTCCATCATGTCTGGAACGGTATGAGTCAAGATAATTTACCGATGCTGGCACTGCCTCAATGGCAGCAAACCGCGTCACAAATGCGCGACCAACAACAGCAACACGCGGATCAAGTCACCCAGCTCATCAGCTTCGTGTCAAAAAAACACTAAAATCGAAAACCTTGCTGGATTTGACTGGGCCTGCTTTCAGTGCAAACCACCTCGCTATCATTTTTGCCGCCGCACAGGCGGCCAACCTAAACACATTTCGTTATGAAAACTGCTCAAGAAATTCGCGTCGGTAATGTCATCATGCACGGCAAAGACCCTATGGTTGTCCTGCGGGCCGAATACAGCCGTGGTGGCCGCAACTCTTCCACCGTTCGCATGAAGCTAAAAAGCTTGATCGCCAACTTTGGCACTGAAGTCGTCTTCAAAGCCGATGACAAGCTGAATCAAGTCATTCTGGACAAAAAAGAGTGCACCTACTCCTACTTTGCCGAGCCGATGTACATCTGCATGGACACCGAGTTCAATCAGTATGAAGTCGAAGCCGAAAACATGGGTGATTCGCTGAACTACCTTGAAGACGGCATGGAACTCGAAGTGGTGTTTTACGAAGAAAAAGCGATCTCGGTTGAAATGCCCACGACCGTTGTACGCGAGATCACTTGGACCGAACCCGCCGTTAAAGGCGACACCTCCGGCAAAGTGCTCAAGCCAGCCAAGATTTCAACCGGCTTTGATGTCGGCGTGCCAATTTTTGTGGCCCAAGGCGACAAAGTCGAAATTGACACGCGCACTGGCGAATACAAAAAACGCGTTTAACTCTCGTAAATTCTATAAAAAGGCTTCCTTGTGAAGCCTTTTTTATGAGATTTTTCGTACGCGTTCACCCCACCCCAATCGGAATGAGGGAAGGTGTTGGGTTTAAGCCGAAGTGAGCCTTCATGGCCTGGGTCATAAAGGCCAAGACGCTACGACCTTGAAGTTTGCAACTCCCCACCACGGTCATGACG
>CAIJRK010000070.1 GCA_903823025.1 uncultured beta proteobacterium | reverse complement strand
CTGATGCGAAGACCTTCACATCGACCATCAAGGACTTTTTTCAGACCCGCTGGCGCAAACTTTCTAAATCACTCACTAACCGATTTCTAGATAACTTTCAGGTCATCAAAAAACCTGCATTTTGATTCGCGATTGCTATATAAAAGAAAAGCACAGTTGATCTGCGGCAAACCCTGCAACGCCAAGAGTACAGAGAAACAATTTTTCAGAGTCTGTAACGATTGCCTCAAAGTCGTGAAATACTTTGTATTTCCATGATTCCTGTGAGATAGATTTAATATCTTTACGAGTAAATAGTAGCATTAAAAATTCAATGTTTTTAAGGAGTTCTAATGCTATTGATTAATAATCTTACGGTCACTACCGGTATGAGCGTTGTTACTTACGTTTCGTAAGAAATAGATGTGAAAAACGTAAGTTACTAGAATATCTAGCCATATGTATTGATGATCGTATGCGTTGACACCCGTGCTACCTCTGGTTGAGCCAGAAGAAAATTGCGCATTGTGTGTACCTCCTTGGCTTCACTGGCTTCTGTCCATATAAAAAGATCGGAACTGCCAGTTACTGACCATGCTTTGATGATGTGGTGTTTATTACGGAATCGTGGAACGATCATGTCACATGCTCCAATAGGTTTGAAAACAATCTCGAAAAGTACTGGCAACGCTTTCGACTTGAGTGTGATTCCAAAACCTGCGATTTCACCGTTCGTAATGAGCGCTGATATCCGGTTCTGCACAGCAACGCGTGAGCGGTGAACTCTTTTTCCAATCTCCGTTGCCGACATGCGTGAGTCGCAACTCAGCATAGCGACGATTTGTTGATTTATTTCATCCAAGTTAATTCCTGTTGATGGTGTTGTGAAAAATAGACGCAGTCGTTTAGAACCCCATACACTCAGCAATTTTCAATTTGAATTCCATCTGAAATTTTATTGAAATAACGTTTCACTCATCGAGTTTGGGGCGCATCCAATGCTCTAAAAACGATAGAACTGTAATCGTTTAGGACACCTTAACTGTTTGTCGAATTTTCACGGCAGAATCAGCACCTATACGCCAAACTGCCCACTATCTATCAACACCCTAGCTTTGTTGGTCAGTGCCATTGGCTCCTGCAAGGCGCGAAAAGTCCGCGTGACTGACTTGCTGGCCCGTGTCTGCACGCCGCCCGATACCTGCTCTATCGCCCATTTCCGCTTAATTGTTGGGGCACCATGGGATGCTGGTGGGGATGTGAGTGTGTCGGGGTCTAAACGACTACGCCGACAATGGATGTTTAACGAAATGCTTTGCAACGGCAGGAGTTTCTAACTTTGAATATAGCCACCGAACACTACCGCGCCGTCATTGATGCGCTGACGGCCCACATCGCCTTACTAGATGCGGCGGGCCGCATTGTGGCGGTCAACGAGGCCTGGCGGCAATTTGCCGACGCCAATGGCAGCAAATTACCCAACTACGGGGTCGGCTGCAATTATCTCGACATGCTCAGAAAGTCGGCAGCGTGCGCCATTAACGAAGACACCACTGACCAAAAAGAAAATAATTTCGGTTTAACCGTGGTGAACGGCATCTGTGGCGTGATGGAGGGGCGTCATCCTAAATTCCAACTCGAATACCCGTGTCACTCACCCACAGAAGAACGCTGGTTTTTGCTGACCGTTACCCCGTTTACGTCCGGCTCTTTCGTGAAAGTGGTGGTCTCGCATGAAAACATCACACCGCTGAAGCGGGCAGAAAAACAAGCCATCGCGCAAAGTGTGCGACTGGCCGAGAGCTTCAGCAGCATGGTGGGCGCTATCGCCCTCGCCATCGAAAAGCGTGATCCTTATACGGCGGGCCATCAGCGTCAGGTCGCTTCGTTAGCGGTTGAAATCGGGCGTGTCATGCAACTCGGGGCCAACCAACTCTTTGGCCTGCACCTGGGGGCTAGTATTCACGACATTGGCAAGATTGCCATTCCCGCCGAGATTCTGAACCGCCCTGGCGCGCTGTCCGAGCCTGAATTCATGATCATTCGTTGTCATCCTGGCGTTGGGCATGAGATTTTGTGCGGCATCGACTTTCCCTGGCCAATCACGCACATGGTTTGGCAGCACCATGAACGCATGGATGGCACCGGCTATCCGCAGGGACTCCAAGGCGATCAAATCTGTCTGGAGGCGCGCATCATCGCCGTCGCCGATGTGTTCGACGCCATCGTGTCGCACCGCCCTTACCGACCCGCGCGCCAACTCGATGAGGCGCTAACCGAGCTTTGTCGGGGTCGGGGCACCATTTATGACGCCGAGGTGGTTGATGCAGGTCTGTCTTTTTTTGGCGATGTCAATGCCGTCTGGCATGAACGCCACGCGCTCAACGCCAAGTCAACGACGCCACTCAATCAGACCTGAGACGCGGACACCCGCAACGCGGCTGCGCCCGCTGTGATTTCTCCAATCTCGGCGGCAGCTTCAAAACCGTGTTGGCGGAAGATTTCAAGCACCGCGCTCACGGCTTCAGGCGCACACGACACCAGCAAACCGCCGCTGGTTTGCGGGTCGCTTAACAGCGCTTGATCGACCTCGGCAAAGTCGGCAGGCAAACTAATGTCGTGGCCATAACCTGCCCAATTGCGGCCAGATGCACCCGTCACCATGCCTTGCAACGCCAACTCTCGCACGCCAACCAGCAAAGGCACGCGTGCCCAATCGAGTTGCACAGTGCAGTTGGCGCCGCGTGCCAGTTCCAGCGCATGACCGGCCAGACCAAAACCGGTGACGTCGGTCATGGCGTGGACGCCGTCCAGCGCGGCCAATTCGGGGCCGGGCGTGTTGAGTTGGGTGGTGACGGCAATCATTTGCGCGTAACCGGCAGCGTCGAGCTTTTCTTTTTTAAGCGCGGCTGACAGAATGCCCACGCCCAGCGGTTTGCCCAGAATCAGCTTGTCGCCGACTTGGGCATCGGCATTGCGCTTGACGCGGCTGGGATGCACCAAACCCAAAGCCACCAAACCATAAATCGCCTCCACCGAATCAATGGTGTGGCCCCCGGCAATCGGGATGCCTGCGGCGCGGCACACCGAAGCGCCGCCTTCGAGGATTTTGGCGATGGTCGCGGTGGACAAAACATTAATCGGCATCCCGACCAGCGCCAGCGCCAGAATCGGTTTGCCGCCCATGGCGTACACATCCGAGAGCGCGTTGGTGGCGGCAATGCGGCCAAACTCAAACGGATCGTCCACGATGGGCATGAAGAAATCGGTAGTGGCAATCAGGGCTTG
Source organism: uncultured beta proteobacterium (assembly GCA_903823025.1). GTDB lineage: Bacteria > Pseudomonadota > Gammaproteobacteria > Burkholderiales > Burkholderiaceae_C > Rhodoferax. The sequence goes on along the minus strand of CAIJRK010000070.1, from coordinate 69,199 downwards.
CTCGTCGTTGAGCTTGTAAACCGCCGCGTCGTCCGCCGTCTCGATGCCAACCATCAATTCTTTGGGAATCGGCATGGCCGTGATGCCCTTGAGGATTTCAGACAGCACGCCCGGCGCGATCTTGCAGCCACAGCCACCGCCGTGGGACAGGCTGGTCAGGCGCGGTTGTGGAAGGGTATTTGCGTTAGTGGACGGGATTGGCGTGTGTGTCATCTTGTTTTCCGGTGAAGTCATGACGCTATTTTGTTCTACAGGTCGCGGCGGCAGCTATCAAACGGTTCGTTGGCACAACAAAAGGCCTAAAAATCCATCGCTATCAGCACGGCATTGAATTTAAACGCGTCCCGTGCTATTGCAAATCTTGGGTAAAGCACTATGGCGTTGATTGAACTTTTGCATTAGCACTCATCCAAATGGAGTGCTAATATAAATGACATGATGAAAAAGGAGTTCCAGAATGACTTACAAAAATGAGATTTCAGGCGCTACGTTAGCCGTTGCTAATCCATGGTCGATGGTGCCCGCGCTGGGCAATTTAGAGGCTTATATTTCGGCAGCCCATCGCTTGCCAATGCTCACGCTGGAGCAAGAGCAAGAGTTCTCGCGCAAGTTCAGGCAAGACAACGATCTGGGTGCTGCGGGCAAGTTGGTACTGTCGCACTTGCGTTTAGTGGTGTCGATTTCACGCCAATACTTAGGCTATGGCCTGCCTCACGGTGATTTGATTCAAGAAGGCAATGTGGGGTTGATGAAAGCCGTCAAACGCTTTGATCCTGATCAAGGCGTGCGCCTGGTGAGCTACGCGCTGCACTGGATCAAGGCCGAAATTCATGAATATATTTTGAAAAACTGGCGCATGGTCAAGGTGGCCACGACCAAGGCACAACGCAAGTTGTTCTTTAACTTGCGTTCGATGAAGCAGCGGTTCAAATCAGCCGATGCAGCCGCCAATGTGGGCACCCACCGCGAGACACTCAACGAGGAGCAAATCGAGACCATGGCGCGTGTACTCAAGGTCAAGCGTGAAGAAGTCACCGAGATGGAAACCCGGCTCTCCGGCGGTGATGTGATGCTCGACCCCAGCCCGTCCGACGACGAAGACCATGCTTTTGGTCCGATTTCTTACCTGACCGATGCCAAGCATGAGCCTATCGAAATGCTTGAAGCCCGAGAGCGCGATGTGTTAGCCAGCAACGGCTTGACCACCGCACTGCAAGCCTTGGACGAACGCAGTCGCCACATTGTGGAGGAACGCTGGCTCAACGTGAATGACGACAACTCAGGCGGCATGACGCTGCATGAATTAGCCGCTGTTTATGGCGTCAGTGCCGAGCGGATTCGTCAGATTGAGGTGGCGGCGATGAAGAAAATGAAGAAGACGCTGGTTGAGTACGCTTGACTGGGCAGGTCAGTCGTTTTTCAGCAGCAACTTGATATCGGCGGCCATGCTCGGGGCGCCGCTTCCGTAACGCGCGTACAGACGTAACTTGCCTTGGGTGTCGTAAATATAGCTGCCTGCCGAGTGATCCATGGTGTAACTGGTCGGGGTCGTGCCCTCGACCTTTTTGTAGTAAACCTTGTAGTCTTTGGCCAGTGCTTCAAGCTTCTCCGGCGTTGTGTAAAGCGCTAGAAATGTCGGATCGAAATTGCCCATGTAGGCCTTGAGAACCTCGGGTGTGTCCCGCTGGGCATCCACGGTGACAAATAAACCCTGCAAGCGCTCGCCGTCAGCGCCTAGCAGTTTTTTCACCTCGACCAACTCAAGCATCGAGGTCGGGCAGACGTCAGGGCATTGCGTGTAGCCAAAGAACATCACCACAATCTTGCCGGCAAAGTCTTTCAGGGTTTTGGGCTGCCCGTTGTGGTCTGTCAATGCAAAATCACGCGCGTAATCGGCGCCAGTCAGGTCGATGGCAGAAAATTTGGGCTTGTTCTCGGAGCAAGCCGACAGCAGACCGACAACGCTTGTCAACAACGTAGCTGCTGCCATATATTTAAGTACGCTTCGTTTTTTCATCATTTTTTACAATACATAGTGGTCCACCAACAAGGCGGCAAACAGCGCGCTGAGGTGAATAAGTGAGAACCTGAAAGTCTTGCGCGCCAACTCGTCCGAGTAGTGTCGCCAGAGCCTGTAACCATACAGGCAAAATCCGGCACTCAAACCCAGTGCCGCCAGCAGATAAATCCAGGAACTCATGCCGTAGATGTAGGGCATCAGACAAGCAGCAAACAAAATAAGGGTGTAGAGCAGAATCATCAGCCGGGTGAATTCGTTGCCATGCGTGACGGGCAGCATGGGCAGACCGGCTTTGCGGTAATCCTCTACGCGGTATAGGGCGAGTGCCCAAAAATGGGGCGGTGTCCATAGAAAAATAATCAGGAAAAGAATCCCGGCTTCCGGGCCGACATCGCCCGTCATGGCGGCCCAGCCCAGCACCGGCGGCATCGCGCCCGAGGCGCCACCAATCACGATGTTTTGCGGCGTCAGCGGTTTCAAAATCACGGTGTAAACCACGGCATAGCCGACAAAGGTGGCAAAGGTCAGCCACATGGTCAGCGGGTTGACGGTGACATACAACAATGCAGAACCCGTCACGCACAGCACCGCCGAGAACAGCAGCGTTTGCCGGTCGTCGAGCTGGCCTTTGGCCGTGGGGCGCCAAGCCGTGCGCTTCATCTTGGCGTCAATGCCTTTTTCAACAATGCAGTTGAAAGCCGCTGCCGCGCCCGCCACCAGCCAGATACCCAAACAGGCCAGCAGCGCCAACTGAACTTCGTCCCACGTCGGCACGCCCGGCACGGCCAGCACCATGCCAATCAAGGCGCAGAACACAATCAGTTGAATGACACGCGGCTTGGTCAAGGCATAAAACTGCTTGAACACGGAGGCGGGATTAGGCGGTGAATTAGCACTCATGCGGGGACTCTCGTGGCAGTAGGTTGAAAGAAAACAGGCGCCCGGCTGCGACTGGCAACCACCACCCATGTCATCACCATGACCAGCGCGCCTGCACCCCCGGTATGCAGCACGGCGGCCAGCAAAGGCCAGTCCAGCAGCACGTTGCTCAAGCCGGTGATCAGTTGCAAACCGGTCAGCACAGCCAACCAGCGAGACGGGGTGCGCAATGCCGGCACGCGGTTCAAGCGCCAGGCCAGCACGCCCAGCAAGACCAGAACGACCCCGGCCATCAGCCGGTGAACGTAGTGAATAGCGGTCAGCGCGGCAAAACCAATCGGCTCGCCGGTCGGGGTCAAGCCCAGTGGGCGCCAGACGTCAAAACCTTGCTGAAAATTCATGGCAGGCCACCAAGTGCCCTGGCACATCGGAAAATCCGTGCAAGCCAGCACGGCGTAGTTGGTACTCACCCAACCGCCTAGCGTTATTTGCAACACCAGCAGCACAAAAGCCAGCCCTGACAGCCACCTTAATCCGGCGCTCACCCGCAGGGAGGGGGCGCCCGACTCGCGCTGCGCGAGTTGCACCACTTGCACGCACAACAACGCCAGCAGCGTCAGTCCGCCCAACAAATGCAGCGTGACAATGGCGGGGAAGAGTTTCATGGTGACAGTCAGCGCTCCAAAAGCACCTTGAATGCAAACCCATAACAACGTCAGCGTGGGCCACCACGGATTGAGTCTTGCACTTTTCCCGTGACGCCAGCGCGTCCACCAACCGCCCCCCGCCAACACCAAAATAAGCACGCCCACGCTGGTGGCCAGGTAGCGATGAATCATCTCAACCCACGCCTTGCCATGCGTCACGGGGCCGGTCGGCATGGCGTTTTGTGCCTCGGCAATAGAGGCGTGGGCACCGATGGGGCTGGCTTTGCCATAGCAACCCGGCCAATCCGGGCAACCCAGACCCGAATCACTGAGCCGGGTAAAGGCGCCAAACAAAACCAGATCAAACGTGAGAAACAGAGTCAGCAGCATAAGCGCCTGATAGCGTCGTTGCGGCGTGTGCCGGTGCTGATACATGACCCACACCAAAGGCCCAGCCGCCAGCACCACGCCGAAAAACATCAGGCGTGCCAGCGGCGACAGGTCGTAAAGTTCTTGCACCGGCGTGTCCTATTGAATGGCCAAGCTGGCGGCTTCACGCCCGGCCTGATCCCACGCGGCAGACGCGCGCAACAGTTGCGCGAAATCCCGATTCGCCTTCGCGGCGTTGGCGATGTCCAAGTTGGCCGGAAAACGCATCATCCAGTTGCCCATGGGATCGACCACGTACAAATGGTCGGTGAGTGGATGGCCGCTGGCAGGGGTTAACCAAGCCGACAATCCAGCCGGTGACACGCGCAAAACCGTGGCCTGCGTCAAAGCAGGTCGCAGTTTTTCAGACACGGGCGCATCGTCAGGCACCAGCCAAACCCAGTCCACCCGGTCTTTATTCTTGCCCAGACCTTCACGCAACTGGCGCTGCAGATACAAATGGTGCTGACACAAGTCATCGCACGCGCCGCCTGCCACGCTCACCAACAGCCATTGCCCTTTAAGCGCCTGTAGGTTGCCGCCCTGACCGCTCAGGCTTACGCTAGCCAAATCAGGTAAGGGCCGCTGCGGCTCAATCAACTCGCCAAAGTTGCGACGGCCTTCGGGGCGCACCACGTAGTAGGTGAAATACGAGGCCAGCACCGGCGCGGCGCAAACCAGAAACACCGCCAGCATCTTCCAGCGGCCACTGCCGGTGCGTCGGGCCTCGACGTCCATCGCCTGCTCAGGCGAAGGCATGGAGTGAACCGTCAGACCTAGCGGCTGATCGACATGGGCCGCTTTTGATCGGGCGGCGTCAGAGGCGTCGGGGGAGGATGAATCGTCTAACAATTTGGAACCAGACATAGAGAATTGCGGTTAGCGCACTCAACGCGAACCATTGAAAAGCATAACCATAGTGTTTTTCGACGCCCGTGCCGACCAACGGCCATTCACGCAGCAAGCCGTCACTGACGGCCCCGACTTGCTGAACCGAAACACCCAGCAGCGGCAAACCCAATTCGGCACTGAACCGCGCCATATCAAGATTTTGCCGGATGCGTCCCGCCTCGGGCTTGCCAAACTCATAAAGCTTGGAAGGTGGCGGAACAATGCGTCCCTCAATTTCAACCACGCCCGTGGGGGTTTCAATCGGAGGCACTTGGGTGCGGTCGATGAAGTTGCGCGCCACCCAACCACGCTGCACCACAACCACCGTTGACGTGCCTTCCAGCGTCATGGGTGTCACGACATACAAACCCGGCTTGTTGTTCATCTGGCGGTTGTCTAAAAACACGGTGTGCGGCGCGAGCCAGCGGCCCCGCAACGCCACGCCACGATGCAGTTCAGTGATGGGATCAACCAGCGTCGCCAACGTCAGGCCCGCCAGATTGGGGCGCTTTGCTTGTGCATCCATGCTGGCTTGCAAGGCTTCTTTTTCAGCCGCACGCGACAACTGCCAACGCCCCAACGCCAGCGTCACGGCCACCGTCAGCACCGCAAAAAATGTGATTAACCAGAACTTGCAGCGTGCATTCACGTAATAATCCGGTTCATGAAATACGTCATCATTTTTGCGTTTATCGGCATCGTCGGTAGTTTGGGCGCAGCGCTATTTTTCATGATGAAGACTCAGGTGAATGGCAAAGCCGGGGAACAAAAAATGGCGTGGGCATTGGCCTTGCGTGTCGGCCTGTCAATCGTTCTTTTTGTCAGCCTTTTGTTGGCCTGGAAATTAGGTTATCTGCACCCAACCGGCATTTCGGCTGGCCAATAAAAACACACCGCACCGGGTATTTTTAAAGTTGGCGCAGGCCGCTGACTACAACCAATAGATCAACACGTAAAGCCCCAGCCACACCACATCCACAAAATGCCAGTACCAGGCGGCCCCTTCAAAGCCAAAATGACGCGCTGCCGTGAAATGCCCTTTTTGCAAACGCAAGGTAATGAAGAACAACATCAAAGTGCCGATGAAGACGTGAAAACCGTGAAAACCTGTCAGCATGAAAAAAGTCGAGCCATAGACGCCCGAGGTCATCTTCAAGTTAAGTTCCTGGTAGGCGTGGACGTATTCGTAACCCTGCACAAACAAAAACACGGTGCCCAACACAACCGTCAACCACATAAAACCAATGGTCCTGGCGCGCTGGTCAGCCAGCAAGGCATGATGCGCCAGCGTGAGCGTCACACCGGATGTCAACAGCAACGCGGTGTTGATCGTGGGCAACCAAAACGGCGTCATGGTGGTGAACGGCTCGACCGTGCCGGCTGGTGAGCCGGTCACACCCAAGGCCGAACTGGGCCAAACGGCTTTGAAATCAGGCCAGAGCAAGGCATTTTCAATGTTACCCAAGGCCGGGATAGAGTGGCCGCGTGCCCACCACAAGGCCGTAAAGAAAGCACCAAAAAACATCACCTCCGAGAAGATGAACCAGCTCATGCTCCAGCGAAAAGACAAGTCGATTTTGTAGCCGTATTGACCCGTTTCGCTTTCACGCACCGACTCGCTAAACCATTGATAGAGCACGCCCAAAAACCACACCATGCCAAAGGCCAGCGCATACATGCCCCACTGAACCCCATTGGTCCATTGCGCGGCACCCAGGATGACAAAAAATAAACCAAACGCCGCAAAAGCCGGATGCCGCGATGGACCGGGCACAAAGTAATACGGTGCTTTTTCGTGTGCTATTGAACTCATTTCAGCTCCATTCCTTGCAGATATCTTGATTATTTTTAAGACTAACTTCTTATCTTGCTGTGGTGTTTTATTTGACCACCCAACCCACAAAAAAGATCAAAGCAGAAACCAGCAAGATGACACCGACCAGCCCCACAATAATGATGTGAAAGGGATTGATTCTGGCGCTATCTTCTTGCGAATCACTTTTTTTACGGATACCCAAAAAGGCCCAGGCGATCATCTTGATGGATTGCCAAAAAGAGTGAGCTGACTTGTTTTTTGGGGTGTCGTTGTTCTCGTTCAAGAGCCTGCTCCGGTTGAATCGTAAGCAGCGGCACTGGCCACAGGCGCTGCGGGTGTTTTGCCACCCACCTCAAAGAAAGTGTAGGACAAGGTAATCGTTTTGACGTCTTTCGAGAGCTTGGTATCAATCACAAAAACAACCGGCCAAGACTGCTTTTCACCGGGCGCCAGCGTGTATTGACTAAAGCAAAAACAGGCTAACTTATTAAAATGAGGCCCGGCTTGCTGCGGGGCATAACTAGGAATAGCCTGCACCGCTATCTGCCGATTCTGTAGATTTTGAAACTCGTACATCACCGTTACCATCTCGCCAGGATGCACCTGCAAGGAGCGAAACGCAGGTTTAAAAAGCCAAGGCCCACGAGAATTAGCGTCAAACTCGACGGTAATTGTGCGCGTCGTATCCACTTGCGTGTTGGCAGGCATTGTGGGCGTAGCGCCCGGAATATTGCGATCGCCCAAGGCCAAGATATTGATGCCGGTCAGATCACAAATTGACCGGTAGATAGGCACCAAAGCGAAGCCAAAGGCAAACATGCCCGCCGCCACCACAATCAGCTTGCGCACCATTCTGAAGTTTTCATGCCGGATGATCATGATCTATCGGCTCTCTAAATACATCTTGACAAAGAAGCCAATAAAAAAGACGACGACGATAGAAGCGAGGATCAAGCCGGTTTTTAAGTTAGCTTTTTTTTGTTCAGGCGTCATTATTTTTCTCCGCTTTAACCCAGCACCTTGGTGGCGGTTGCATCTAATTTAGGGGGCGTTTCAAAAGTATGGAAGGGGGCAGGCGAGGGAACTTCCCACTCCAGGCCTTCAGCACCTTCCCAAGGATTTTGGGGTGCTTTTTCGCCTTTGCCGCGCATCGTCGGCAGCACAATAAAGAAGAAGAAATAGACCTGTGCGAAGCCAAACATAAAGCCGCCGACCGAGGCCAAGGCGTTGAAGTCGGCAAACTGCATTGGGTAATCGGCGTAGCGACGCGGCATCCCGGCCAAGCCCAAGAAGTGCATCGGGAAGAAGGTCACGTTGAACGAAATCAGTGACCACCAGAAATGAATCTTGCCGCGCGTTTCGCTGTACATGACACCCGTCCACTTCGGACTCCAGTAGTAATAACCGGCAAACAAGGCATACAAAGACCCGGCCACCAACACGTAGTGGAAATGCGCGACCACGTAGTAGGTATCGTGAATCTGGATATCAATCGGGGCCATCGCCAGAATCAGGCCGGTAAAGCCGCCGAGCGTGAACACAAAGATGAAGCCCACCGCGAACAGCATCGGGGTCTCAAACGTCATGGAGCCTTGCCACATGGTCGCGATCCAGTTGAAGATTTTCACGGCGGTTGGCACGGCAATCAGCATCGTGGCGTACATGAAAAACAACTGGCCGGTCACCGGCATGCCAGAGGTGAACATGTGATGCGCCCACACGATGAAACTCAAAATCGCAATGCTGGACGTGGCATACACCATCGAGGCGTAGCCGAACAAGCGTTTGCGGGCAAAAGCGGGCACGATCTGGCTGATGATGCCAAAGGCCGGCAAGATCATGATGTACACCTCGGGGTGACCAAAGAACCAGAAAATATGCTGGTACATCACCGGGTCGCCGCCGCCTGCGGGGTTAAAGAAGTTGGTGCCGAAATGGCGATCTGTCAGCGTCATGGTGATGGCCCCGGCCAGCACCGGCATCACGGCAATCAGCAGGTAAGCGGTGATCAGCCAGGTCCAGCAGAACATCGGCATTTTCATCAGCGTCATGCCGGGGGCGCGCATGTTCAGAATGGTGACGATGATGTTGATAGAACCCATGATGCTGGAGGCGCCCAACAGGTGAATCGCAAAAATACTGGTGTCCATGCTGGGACCCATTTGCAGCGTCAGCGGCGCATACATCGTCCAGCCTGCAGCGGGTGCGCCACCGGGCATAAAAAACGAAGTGACCAGCAACAAAGCCGCCGGAATCATCAGCCAGAAGCTGAAGTTATTCATGCGTGCAAAGGCCATATCGGAGGCCCCGATTTGCAGCGGAATCATCCAGTTGGCAAAGCCCACAAAGGCCGGCATGATGGCGCCGAACACCATGATGAGGCCGTGCATGGTGGTGAGTTGGTTGAACAACTCCGGGTTGACAAACTGCAAGCCCGGTTGAAATAGTTCAGCCCGAATCATCAAGGCCAGCACGCCCCCAATCATCAAGTTGGTGAAGCTGAACAACATATACAACGTGCCAATGTCTTTGTGGTTGGTGGCATAAACCCAGCGCCGCCAGCCTGTCGGTTTTGCGTGGGCATGGTGATCGTCGTGGGCGGGGTGGTCGAGAACAGCACTCATCGGATTTCCTTCTCTCTTCTTATCGTTGTGGACGGTGCTTATTGGCGCGCTGCCGTGATGTCAGCGGGCTGGACCCGTTGGCCTGTCTGGTTCGACCAAGTGTTCTTGGTGTAGGTCATGACGGCGGCAATTTCCGTGTCACTGAGCTGCTTCCAGGACGGCATTCCTAACTCGACGCGCCCCTTGAGCAGCACGGCGGCTTGCACATGCGCGTCGCCATCCAGCACGATGGCCGAACCATCTAGCGGCTTGATGGCGCCGACACCTTTGCCGTTGGCCTGGTGGCAGGCGGCACAGTTGGCGGCATAGACTTTTTCGCCGCGCAGCATCAGGTCTTCCGACGTCCAGACCTTGGTGGGGTCATCGGCTTTGGCAAGCAGTTTTTCTTTCTCGGCGATCACCCAAGCCGAATAATCCGCAGCCGATACGACCTTCACATGAATTGGCATATAGGCGTGTTCTTTGCCACACAACTGGGCGCATTGGCCGTAGTAGTCGCCCATCTTGTCAGCGCGGAACCAGGTGTCGCGCACAAAGCCCGGAATAGCCGCTTGCTGAACGCCAAAGGACGGCACCATCCAGGCGTGAATCACATCATTGGCGGTGGTAATGACACGCACTTTCATGTTCACGGGAACCACCAGTGGGTTGTCCACTTTCAACAAATAATCATTGACGGGTACACCCGCTTTGGGGCCGCCGTTGTTGGACATTTCGCGATGGGTCGTGTCCAGCGTTGAGATAAAACCGATGCCCTCGCCTTCACCCTTGAGGTAGTCATAGCCCCATTTCCATTGCATCCCTGTGACCTTGATGGTGAGGTCGGCGCTGGTGGTGTCTTTCATGGCAATGACCACTTTGGTCGCGGGCAGCGCCATCAAAATTACGATGATGAAGGGAACAATCGTCCAGATAATTTCAACCGTGACCGACTCATGAAAGTTGGCCGCTTTATGGCCCACAGACTTGCGGTGCTTCCAGATGGAATAAAACATCACCCCGAATACGGCCACAAAAACCACGCTGCAAATGACCAACATAAACCAATGCAGCCAAGCCTGGTCTGCCGCCACGGAAGTGACCGGCGGATGCATATTTAATTGATTAACAGCGGGGCCACCCGGCAAATCACTGACCGCATGGGCCAAAGAAAAGACCGAACCACCGGCCCAAACCAAGGTTGCCAGCAACGTGCTGGTTAATTTATTGAAAATGCTTGTCATCATGTTCACTTTTTCATCGCCTCAAATTAACCAAATTTGACCGGACAAGCATGAGGGTTTTTAGCGCGCTAATGTTGCCACTTAATAATTTTTGTAAATTATTGTAGCCCACACTTTTAGCGTTATGCGGCGCACTGTCAAGCCTTTTTATCAAGAATTTGGTAAATAACTTTTGCGCTGGTTCAAACTTTCACGCATTTGCGCCAAAGAAAGCACGGTTTCAGGCCGCATAGCCAGACGCGGCTTCGGCTTGAAAGCATGGCCATAAATGATCTCAAAAGTCAACTGAAGAGGCGCTTTGGCCAACGCCTGATGCAATTGGTCGCGCCACTGTCGCCCGCGCAGACCGGCAAAACGCTGCGGATGCAAATTGCGCCCTAAACCCCGCAACTCTTGCAGCAGCCGCTGCGGCGACTCAAACGTCAGGGTGATGCGCTCCATATCCATCACCGGTTCGGCAAAACCGGCGCTCGCCAGCATGTCGCCCCAGTCGTGCATGTCGGTGAACTCATGCGAAGGCGCGGGCCAGCCCAAGGCCTGATAAAACCCGCGCAACTCTTGCAGCGTATCGGGACCCAGACAAGAAAACATCACAAAGCCATCGACGGCCAACGTGCGATGCCATTGCGCCATCAAGGCTTGCGGATCGGCGGCCATGTGCAGCGCCATGTTGGCCCACAGCATGTCAACCGCCCCCTCGCCCGGCATCTCAAAGCGGGTGGTTTTTCCAGTCCAGCGGGCAGGCTGCCACCAAGGTTTAGTGATGGTTTTTTCAGCATATATCGCGTGAGCTTTATGCGTCTCCACCATGAAACACCCGGCTTGCGGGTAGCGCTGTGTCAGCAATTTGTGGGTCTCAAGTCCACCCTGTACGGGTGCCCAGTGCGCCCAGTGTTCAGGCTGAAGCTTGATCCAGGCCAAGCGCTCTTCCATGCGCCGGGCGACTTCTTCATGCAGCCACGGTGACGGGCGGGCGGGCATTTTTTGCCATCGAAGAGCGGCTTGGGGGTCAATCGTCGGGGGGCGTTGGGTTGTCATAATTTGGGGTTGCGAGTCATCGTCACAGTATTAGGACTTACGCAAAAAAAATAAAAATTTTGCATTGTGAAATTTTTAGATAGAAAACATTATATTTCGCTATTTTTTAATATCTAAAGATAATGGTTTGCGTAAGTCCTAAGTATATTGACTGCATGTTTCTTTCGTTAATCAAAAGGGGGTTTCAGGGGCTGCCCAGTCAGTGCATGGTGTGTCGCGCCTGGCCGTCGCAGCCCGTGTGCGAGGCCTGTGTGACCGACTTTGCCCAGCCGCGCCCGCGTTGTCAAACCTGCGCCATGCCGGTCGCAGAGGACGTCAAGCAATGTGAGGCGTGCCTTCAAACGCCGCCCTCGCTGGATGCTTGCCTGGCCGCTGTGGCCTACGCTTTTCCGTGGTCTGATTTGATCGTGGGTTACAAATTTCAGCAGCAGCCGGGCCGGGCCGCCGCGTTTGCCTTGTTGCTACGCAGTACCCCGTGGGTAGAACCGGCGCTGGACGCCGCCGATGCCGTGCTCCCCATGCCGCTGTCCAGACAGCGCTTGCAAACGCGCGGTTTTAACCAGGCGCTGCTCCTGGCCCAGCATCTCGCACCGGACAAAGTTAACCACCGCCTGTTGCATCGCATCAAAGACACGCCGCCCCAAAGTTCGCTCAAACGCGCCGAACGACTGCAAAACCTTCAGGACGCCTTTGCCATCGACCCCTTGCAGCGCCAGCACATTGCGGGTGCCCGGCTGGTGCTGGTGGACGACGTGATGACCAGCGGCGCCTCACTCCATGCGGTCGCGCAGGTGCTCAAGGCCGCCGGGGCGGCGCACATCACCGGGCTGGTGGTTGCGCGTACACAGTAATATGAGCGCGCGCAAGATCGGCACTTTTACAACCGATTCGCCTTCAAACAAACGGAACCTGCTTATGTCCCTGGAAAAAATATCGGAAATGCTCACCAAGCAGAAACTGGTTGAAGGCATTGTTCGGGGTCAAAACATGCCCCGTCAAGACATTGTCGAAACCCTCGTGCAGCGCCAGCACCGGGCCGAATTGCACAATTTACTCACTCAGCTCCCCACGGAAGAGATTGGCCGCATTCTTGAAGCCTTGCCGATTGAAGACGCCCGCCTGCTTTGGCGCCAAATTCCTGAAGGCCGAGAAAACGAAGTGCTGTGGGAAGTCTCTGACATGCGCCGTGAACAACTGGTGGGCAGCCGTGAACCCGCTTTTAACGAAAGCGAGATCAACGCCTTTGAACTGGTGGACGGCAAACTTCGGCAAATTCCAATTGAGAGCCGCAAAAATCTTGAAGGTGTCAAACCCATCTGGATTGACCTGCTCAATGCCAGCAAAGCCGAGCGCGCCTACGTGGGCGCGCATTTCAAACTGACCTTGCCTGATCCGGGCGACGTCACGGATCTGGAGGTCAGCTCGCGGTTTCAACTTGACGAGAACAACGACATTCATCTGCACTCCAACTTTTTGCTGGATCGGGAGGGCAACTCGCGCAGCGTGCCGGTGGCTTTTATCGTGCATCACGGCGTGTTGTTTTCCTTGCGCAACGAAGAGTTGCCGGTGTTCAGGCTGCAGCGGCGTCGGGCACGAACGCAACCCGGCTACGTGTCCGATTGCAATGATGTGCTGCTTGATCTGTACGGCGCCGACGTCGAGTACACGGCGGACTCGCTCGAAGACATTTATGTCACCCTCGGCAAAGTCGGGCGCCAAGTGCTCAGTGAGAGCATGAGCGACCGCGAAGCCGCCGCCATTTTGGGCGATATTGCCGAAGAAGAAGACTTGAATGGCCGAATTCGCGGCAATATTCTCGACACCCAACGCGCCATCTACTTTCTGATGCGTTGCAAGACACTATCAACCGCCCAGCTGAAAGATTTGAAGCAAATTTTGCGCAATATTGACTCGCTAAACAGCCACACCGCTTTTTTGTTTGACAAGATCAACTTCTTGATGGACGCCACCATTGGCTTCATCAACATCAACCAAAACAAGCGTATCAACCAGTTGACCGTCTTTGGCGTGGTGTTTATGCCCATCAACATTTTGGCGGGTATGGGCGGGATGTCGGAGTTTTCAATGATGACTCAAAAAATAGCGTGGCCGTTGGCTTACGGGGCTTTTCTGGTCGGCGCCAGCTTTGTGGGCTGGGCGACTTATGCGGCTGTGAAACATTTTGAAAATCGCCAGACCAAGGCTGAAAAAATGGGCCATGCCAAAGGCCTTTTTCAAAAATCAGCCCGTTAAGGGGGCCACGACGGGCGACAATTCAGCCATGTTTCATATCGTCCTTGTCGAACCCGAAATCCCGCCCAACACGGGCAACATCATTCGTTTATCCGCCAACACCGGCTGCACGCTGCACCTGATTGAACCGCTAGGTTTTTCCATGGAAGACAAGCACATGCGCCGCGCCGGGCTGGATTACCACGAGTACGCCACGCTCAAACGCCATGCCAGTTGGCCCGCTTTTTTAGACACCGAGCGCCCGGCGCGTGATCGCCTGTTTGCCTTGACCACGCGCGGCACACACAGCCCGTATGAGGTGGCTTTCAAACCCGGCGACTGGCTGATTTTTGGCTCGGAAACCAAAGGGATCTCAGATGAGGTGCGGGCCTCTTTTGCGCTATCACAAGGCCTGAAACTGCCGATGCTGGCGGGCCAGCGCAGCCTGAATTTATCCAATGCAGTCGCGGTGACCGTGTTTGAAGCCTGGCGACAAAACGGCTTCGCCAGCACCTCGTCTTCACGCTAAGACAACGACAAGATAGTCTGATTTAGACTGATTTCTTCCCGCTCACCTAACTGGCAAGTTGACATGGAAAATACGCCCGCCTGGTTGATTAACACCGTTATTTATCTCAGCGCCGCCGTCATCGCTGTGCCGGTCAGCAAAGTGCTGGGACTGGGTTCCATCATTGGTTATCTGGCAGCGGGCATGGCGATTGGCCCCTGGGGATTGGGCCTGATCAGCAACGTCGAAGACATTCTGCATTTCGCTGAAATTGGCGTGGTATTGATGCTTTTTTTGATCGGATTGGAACTCGAACCCAAGCGGCTTTGGAGTATGCGGCGTCCCATTTTTGTCTGGGGTAGCGCGCAGGTGCTGGGTTGCGCTTTGATGCTCACCCTGATTGCCTTTTGGTTGGGCGTGAGCTGGCGCATCGCACTGGTGGCCAGCCTTGGCTTGGCGCTTTCAAGCACGGCCATTGTGTTGCAAGTCATTCGCGAACGCAATCTGATGCCCACCAGCACCGGGCAAGCCGCATTTTCAATTTTGCTGTTCCAAGATGTCGCGGCGATTCCTATTTTGGCTTTGCTGCCGCTGTTGGCCGTGTCATCCGCCCCTGATGAGGCGTGGAATTTGGCGGATTATGCGTGGCCTGCATTCAAAATTATCATGGTCATTGCCGGTATTGTTCTGGGCGGACGACTGCTGACGCGCCCCTTGTTTCGCTGGATTGCGAACTCCAACACGTCTGAAATTTTTACTGCCACCGCCTTGTTAATCGTTGTCGGCATTGCCGCCTTGATGCACCGGGTGGGCCTGTCGATGGCGTTGGGCGCATTTTTGGCGGGCGTCTTGCTGGCCGAAAGTGAGTACCGGCGCGAGCTTGAAACCGACATCGAACCGTTCAAAGGTTTGCTGTTGGGCCTGTTCTTTATCGCCGTCGGCATGAGTGTGGACTTTAATGTGCTGCGCCATTCGCCGGGCTTGATGGCGGCCATTGTGCTGGGTTTTTTGCTCATCAAAGCGGTGGTGATTTATGCGGTGGCGCGCCTCATCAAATTGCCTTTTCAGGAGAAACCGGTCTTTACCTTGCTGCTCGCACAGGGCGGTGAATTTGCGTTTGTGGTGTTTCAGGCCGCCGTGGGCGTGAACGTGCTGCCCACCGAGACGGCCTCGCTATTAATCGGGGCGGTGGCGGTGTCCATGCTGGTCAGCCCGCTCATCATGGTCGCCATCGACAAACTCTTGTTGCCGCGCTATGCCAAGCAGGGCAAAGCGACCATGGATGAAATATCGGAACAGCAAGAAGCGCCCGTGGTGATTGTCGGCTTTGGTCGCTACGGTCAAATTGTGGCGCGCATGATGCTCGCGCAAGGCATTAAATGCACCTTGCTAGACCACGATGCCGAGATGGTCGAGGCTGGTCGTAACCTGGGTTATCGGGTGTTTTACGGCGATGCCGCCCGGCTTGACCTGCTACGCATGACTGGCGCCGCCAACGCCAAAGTGCTGGTGGTGGCCGTGGACGATGTGGGGCAGTCGCTGGCGATTGTGGACTTGGCTCAACAACACTTTTCGCACCTGAAAATTGTGGCGCGCGCGCGTCACATCAGCCACTGGAACAAGCTGCGTGACCGGGGCGTGATGCTGGTGCAGCGCGAGTTGTTTGAGTCCAGTCTGCTGAGTGCCCGTAGCGTGCTGGAGCTGCTGGGTTTTGAGTCGGAAGAGGTTCGTCAGACGGCCAACCGCTTTCGTCAGCACAACCTTGATCTGTTTGAAAAACTGCATCCCCACTATCGGGATCGCGCCAAAATGATTGCCGTGGTTAAACAAGGTCGTCAGGAGCTTGAAGAGCAGATGGCGCTGGAACGCCTGCAACGTCAGCAAGACAGCAAGGGCAAATAGCAGAAAAAAAGCGGGATTTTGAGAAACGAAGGCAAGATCAATTATCGAGCACCAAAACTGCTAGTATTTAGGCAACATAACAGGAGAGAACTATGCAAATTCAAATCAATACCGACCGCAATATTGATGGTCATGAGGCTTTGTCCACGCATGTCAGCGAGGTTGTTAAAAGCACTTTGAATCGGGTCAGCAGTCACATCACCCGCGTGGAAGTTCATTTGAGCGACGAAAACGGTCAAAAAAGCAGCAAAAATGACAAGCGCTGCGTGATGGAAGCCCGCCTTGAAGGCCGTGCGCCCATTGCCGTCACAGAACATGCTGAAACTTTGCATCAAGCCATTGACGGCGCCGCACATAAATTGATTAAATCCATTGAAAGCACCTTGGGTCGCCTACATGACCAAAAGACCCGTCCATCGGAGGCTCATCCTGAGTCGGCCCGCCAAGAAGAGTAATTAAAAACACCCTGAAAAGCCCCGCCGCTGCCCTTTTGGCAGTGCCGGGGCTTTTTTTTGCAGTTTGAAGTGCAACATTAAAAATCAGGATTGAGATGAAAATTAAAGTAGAAGACTTCCAGGTGGCACCCGGAAAAAAAGTTCAGCTTGACAAATGGCCTACGCGCATCACGCCCGTTTACAAGTCAAAAGAGCAATACCAGGCGTTTCTGGCCGAACAGGTGGATGCGCTCAGTGAATTGCAGCAAATGCACTATGCGGCCAACCGTTATGCCGTTTTGTTCATTTTTCAGGCCATGGATGCTGCGGGCAAAGACGGCGCTATCAAGCACGTTATGTCCGGCATCAATCCGCAGGGTTGTCAGGTGTTTAGCTTCAAGCACCCCAGTGCCGCAGAACTGGAACATGATTTTTTATGGCGCACCACGTCCTGTCTGCCCGAGCGCGGGCACATTGGCATTTTTAACCGCTCCTATTACGAGGAGGTGCTGATCGTTCGGGTGCATCCGGAGATTTTGCACAGTCAGCAACTGGCCGACAAACCAGACGATGAAAAGAAGGTTTGGCAAGAGCGGTTTGAATCCATTGCTGATATGGAAAAACACCTGCACCGCAACGGCACGCGCATCGTCAAGTTTTTTCTGCATCTGTCCGAGGACGAGCAACGCAAACGTTTTCTTGACCGCATTGATGAACCCGATAAAAACTGGAAGTTAACGCTGGCTGACATAGAAGAACGCAAATTCTGGCCGCAATACATGCAAGCCTATGAGGCCTGTTTGAGCGCCACCAGCACCAAAAATTCGCCTTGGTATGTGGTGCCCGCCGATGACAAAGAAAATGCACGACTGATTATTTCCGAGATTATTCTTGAGACGTTCAAGTCACTCAACCTGAGCTACCCCGAAGCCAGCGCCCAGCACAAACAAGAATTGCAGGCGATTCGCAAGCACTTGGTGAAATAACCGGTCACGACATCACGACATCACCGCATCCCACACCAGCTTGGTGCCGGTCAGGAACATACCCAGATAGAGCAGGCGATAAAACAACACTTGACCAATGCGCCGGGCCAGACGCACACCCACCCAAACGCCAATCGGCGCAATCGGCAACAGCACCAGCGAGGTCGCCATGTTGCGCATATCCAGCAAACCCAGCCAGGCATAGGGAATCCATTTGGACAAATTGATAACGAAGAAAAAGAAGGCCATGGTGGCGGTGAACTTGATAGGCGACAGGCGCATCGGAATCACATAAGCGTTAATTGGCGGCCCCCCCGCATGGGCGATAAAACTGGTGAACCCCGCCATGGCGGTCAGGATAAATCCCAGCCATTTGGGCGGCGGGGCACTGTCAACCTTAGGGGGAAAAAATACACGTTGTGCCAAAAAAAGCAACGTGAAAACGCCCACCAAACCCGCCACCGTGTGCGCGTCCAAAACCTTGAACAGCAGCGCCCCGATCACAATGCCGACCAGTCCGCACGGAATCAAAAACTTGAGCAACTTCAGGTCGAAGTCTTTGCGAAATGCAGCCATGCCCAACACATCCATCACCAGCAACACCGGCATTAAAATCGCAGCCGCTTGAGGTACGCTGACGGCCAACGCCATCATCGGCACCGCGAGCGATCCAAAGCCCGCACCAAAACCACTTTTGCTAATGCCGAGCAGCAGCACAGCAGGAATTGTCACCGCATAAAAATAAGGGTCTGTAATGAGAGGCAAAGCCATAGCGCGAGTATCCGGATATGAATAACGTTCAAGAATATTGGGGTGACACCCTGCAACTGATGGTGGAAATTGTCGCCACCGCAGCCTTCGCATTGTCGGGGGTTTTGGAGGCGGCGCGCAAACGCCTGGATGCCGTCGGCGTGTGCGTAGTTGGTTTTTTAGCCGCCTTTGGGGGTGGCACAGTGCGCGATTTGCTGCTGGACGAACGCCCCTTCTTTTGGGTGCGCCACGTCAACATGCTCTGGGGCGTGCTGATCTTATGCGTGCTGGCCATGCTGTTCTTGCGCAACCATCATTTTGAATTGACCCAAAAAGCTATTTTGTGGCCCGACGCGCTGGGGTTAGGGCTTTTTAGCGCCACCGGGGTACACATGGCGCTCGTGGGGCAGATGCCCGGCGTGGTCGCGGTATTGATGGGCTTGATCACTGGCGTCTTTGGCGGGGTGCTGCGCGACATTGTCTGCAACGAAATCCCCAGCGCCTTCAGCGATCACCGGCCTTACGCGGTCTGTGCCTTTGTCGGCGGCTGGGCTTATGTCGGTTTGTGGCAGATCGACGCGCCGGGCTGGCTGGCCATGCTGGCCTGCGTGAGCCTGACTGTCGGTTTACGCGCACTGGCCTTATGGCGAAATTGGCAACTGCCCGCGTGGCGCCTCTGAAACGCGACAATAGACGCATTATGTTTTCACCTTCCCAAGCCGATGTTCGCCGCTATTTTTGTGCGGTCTATGCCAAAACCCTGGCCCACCAGCCCCTTGAACCGCTTGAAACGATAGCCAGTTTGTGGATTGACGAGCACCCTGAATACCACGCTGAATTAGCCGATGTCGATGCCGCCCTGCTGGCGATGGAACAGGTGCAAGAAGGCAAGAGCAATGCGTTCTTGCACCTGTCCATGCACTTATCCATCACCGAGCAGTGCAGCATTGACCAGCCCCGTGGCATTCGCCAAGCCGTCGAACTACTCACGCACCGCCGTGATTCGTTGCACGCCGCCCATCATGAAGCAATGGAATGCCTGGGCCAAATGATTTGGGAAAGCCAACGCGCTGGCCGCCCGCCCGATGGCAACGCCTACATAGCCTGCGTGCAGCAAAACGCGACGCGGGATTAGCCTATAGGAATAAGAATTTATAGAAGTTTTATGGTAAAAATTAAGTAACTTTTTGTAAAAATACAAGGTTAAAATCCGCATCAGAAATTGATTCAAGGCAATGAATCAAACTTCTATCACTCTACAAATTATTTCTTAATGACAAGGTCATGCCATGAATAAACTATTGACATTCCTCGCTTCCGGACTTTTTCTGTGCGCAGCTACTTCAGCTTTTGCGACTGAAGACTACAACGTTCCTACAGGCGACAAGCAATACAACTCTTGCATTTCGTACTCCAACAAAACCTATGAAGGCGGCAACGAAAGAAGCCCGGTCAAAGGTCAAACCAAAGCCCAGGCTTTTTGCACCTGCATGTGGAATGAAACACCCGAAGACTTCAAGGGTGGTTTGGCAAAATTTGCCGAGACCAGCAAAGGCAAGTCCATCAACAAAATTTGCGAAAAACATTCTGACTGGAGCAACGAGTAAGTTCGTGTTTTTCGGCGTGTAATCTGATCAAGATCACACGTCTGCCAAAAAGCCCTGCCGCCTTAACGCCGCAGGGCTTTTTTGATTAGCCGACACTTCTCAAACCGTCGCTTTCAAAGAAAAATAAGTTACCTGAATCGGCTCTGCGGCACGGTCTTGAGTTCACCCGGCAAGTCGCTGATGTAGGTCGCCATCTCTTTGAGTTCTGCGTTGGAGAACTGCTTGGCAACGCCGCCCATGATGGCGTTGGCGCGTCCCCAAGTCGCGTTTTTCCCGTCTGACTTGTAGGCCTTGAGTGCCACAAACAAGTAGTCACCATGTTGACCGGCAAGCTTGGGGTAATTAGGCGCAATCGGCTTACTAAAACTGTCGCCATGGCAAGAAATACACGCACCTTTATTTAACAGCGCCGTGACGCGCGCATTGCCCTCGGCGGCTTTGCCGGGCACGGGCGCGCCCTCAACTTGACCGTGGACTTCGTAATAGGCGGCAATATCGGCCATATCCTGCTCGCTCAGGTTGTCCGCGATGCCACGCATACTGGGGTGTCGGCGGTCACCTTTTTGGTAGGCAGTGAGCGCGGACACAATATAGGGGGCACCCTGCCCTGAAATCATGGGAACCCGATGGACTTCAGGAAAGCTGGCCTGATAGCCTGGGATGCCATGGCAGCCGATACACAGGGTTATCTTTTTCTCGCCCGCCTTGACATCCCCTTGAATGTCCTGCGCACACGCCGAAAAAGTTGTCGCACCAGCGACCAGAAAACCACAAATTGACAGCAAGAATTTATTCATTTGCAAGGACAATCAATCAAAGTTTGAGATAGATCAGAAAATTATTATATAGACCGACAATCCCGCAGCAAGTTGCTGTTTTCCCTGATTGAGCCAAAAAACATGAAATTCCAAGGAACTGAAAACTACGTCGCCACCCCCGATTTGATGCTGTCCGTCAACGCAGCCATCACGCTCAAACGCCCGCTGCTGGTCAAAGGCGAACCCGGCACTGGCAAAACCATGTTGGCCGAAGAAGTGGCCGGGGCTTTGAACATGCCGTTGCTGCAGTGGCACATCAAATCCACCACCAAAGCGCAACAAGGCCTGTATGAATACGACGCGGTGAGCCGCCTGCGCGACTCGCAACTCGCCAGCGTGGACGGCGGCGAGCGCGTCAAAGACATCAACAACTACATCATCAAAGGCGTGCTGTGGCAAGCTTTCACGGCAGAAGAACCGGTGGCGCTGCTGATTGACGAAATCGACAAAGCCGACATCGAGTTCCCCAACGACTTGCTGCGCGAAATTGACCGCATGGAGTTTTATTGCTATGAAACCCGGCAGTTGATCAAGGCCAAAAACCGGCCGCTGGTGTTTATCACCTCGAACAACGAAAAAGAACTGCCGGACGCTTTTTTGCGCCGTTGCTTTTTCCACTACATCAAGTTCCCCGATGCGGCCATCATGAAAAGCATTGTGGACGTGCATTTTCCAGGCCTCAAAAAAGAACTGCTGGCAGCGGCCATGAAGACGTTTTACGACGTGCGCACCCTCCCCGGCCTGAAAAAGAAACCTTCGACCAGTGAACTGCTGGACTGGCTCAAACTGCTGGTGGCCGAAGACATTCCGCTGGAAGTGCTGCAAAGTCAGGAGGACAAAGTAGCTGTACCGCCATTGGTGGGTGCTTTGCTGAAAAACGAGCAGGATGTGACGCTATTTGAAAAACTGGTGTTCATGCAACGCCATAACCGCTGAACCCTACAACCTGAATCGAGATCCAACATGGCCTTTGTTGAACCTGTCACCTTGACGGCACGCGGCGTTGCACTGGTGCCACTGGCGTTAACGCATGAAAGCGGCCTGCGCGTGGCCGCCGCTGACGGTGAGTTGTGGCAACTGCGCATCACCACCGTGCCCGAGCCGGCGCACACCCGCCAATACATTGAAGACGCACTCATCCAAGTGGCGGCAGGCCACCGCTTCGCCTTTGCCGTGACAAACGCCGCCACCGGCACCGTGCTGGGCTGCACCAGCTACCACGACATCGTGCCCGCCTTGAAGCGCGTAGAAATTGGCTGGACCTGGTACGCCAAAAGCAGCCAGCGCAGCCACGTCAACACCACCGCCAAATTACTGCTGCTAACGCACGCCTTTGAGACGCTGGGCTGCAACGTGGTGGGTTGGCGCACCGACAACTTTAACTTTGCCTCACAAGCCGCCATTGAGCGCCTGGGTGCCAAAAAAGACGGTGTACTTCGCGGCCACGCCCTGCGTCGCGACGGCACCATTCGCGACACCGTGATGTACAGCCTGCGTAGCGGCGAATGGCCCGAAGTCAAAGCCCAGTTGCTCTATTTGCTGGACAAGCCGCGTGACTAAACCTGGCTGAACACGCCAGCACGCACCAAGAGAATCCCCCATGCTGATTGATTTCTTCTACACCCTACGCTCGGCCAAACTCCCCGTTTCGGTCAAGGAATTTTTGACCCTGCTGGAAGCGCTGAAGGCTGGTGTCGTCGGCCCCAACGCGCCCGAACCGGCGGGCAACGCCGAGGCGACCGGCTACAAGATCGACGACTTCTACTACCTGAGCCGCACCACGCTGGTGAAGGACGAAAAGCACTTTGATAAGTTCGACCGCGCCTTTGCTGCCTACTTCAAAGGTGTGGAAATCATCGCCGACTTCACCCGTGACATTCCGCTGGAATGGCTACGCAAAAATCTGGAACTGAACTTAAGCCCCGAAGAGTTGAACAAGATCGAGAAGATGGGTTGGGACGAGTTGATGGAGACGCTCAAAAAGCGTTTTGAAGAGCAAAAGGAACGCCACGAAGGCGGTAGCAAATGGATTGGCACCGGCGGCACCAGCCCGTTTGGTGCCTATGGTCAAAATCCGCAAGGCATCCGCATCGGGCAGGACAAGAGCCGCAACCGCAGTGCCGTCAAAGTGTGGGACCAGCGCGCCTACAAAGACTACGACGACTCGCAAGAACTGGGCACCCGCAACATCAAAGTCGCGCTGCGCCGTTTGCGCAAATTTGCGCGTGAAGGCCATGCGGAAGAACTCGATTTGGACGGCACCATCCAATCCACAGCGGCCAACGCGGGTTATCTGGACATCAAGATGATTCCCGAGCGCCACAACAACGTGAAAGTGTTGTTGCTGATGGACGTCGGCGGCACGATGGACGACCACATTCAGCGCGTGGAAGAATTGTTCAGCGCCACCAAATCCGAGTTCAAGCACCTGGAGTTTTATTACTTTCACAACTGCGTTTATGACTTTATGTGGAAGAATAATCGCCGTCGATTTGCCGAGAAATTCCCGACCTGGGACATCATCCGCAAGTACAACAAGGACTACAAACTGATCTTCATTGGCGACGCCACCATGAGCCCCTACGAGATTTTGCAGCCCGGCGGCAGCGTCGAATACAACAACGAAGAAGCCGGTGTGGCATGGTTGGGCCGCCTCACCAGCGCGTTCCCGAAATTTGCCTGGATCAACCCCGAGCCGCAAGGCGTGTGGGAATACCGCCAGAGCATCAGCATCGTGCAGCAACTCATGAGCCAGCGCATGTTTCCGCTGACCCTCAAAGGTCTGGAAGACACCATGCGGCTGCTGACCAAATGATGCGATTCCTGCGTGTGGTTGTGGCGGGCGCGCTACTCATGGGTGCCCCCACCTGGCTATTGGCGCAAGGCGGCCCTACCGATGAAACAGTGACCCCGGCCCCCGTCGCCTTCCATCTGGAAATCGACGCGCCCGATGAGATCAAGGCCTTGCTTGAACAGCATCTGGAATTGTTGCGTTACCGCGAGTTGACTGATTTGAATGACAGCGAACTGGCGCGTCTGGTCTCGATGGCCCACCAAAACACGCAGGACTTGGTCGCCACATTAGGCTACTTTTCACCCGAGATACGCATTGAACTGCAACCCGCCAACAAGGCCATCCCGCGCGCAGTGAGTTTGCATGTCGTGCCTGGTGCGCCCAGTGTGGTGAGCGAGTTTCATATCGCGTTCAGCGGCCCTATGGCTGACGACCCGGCGGCGCTTGTGCAGCGCCAGCAAATTGAAGACAGCTGGTCGCTGCGGCCCGGCGCACGTTTTACACAAAACGGCTGGAATGCGGCCAAGCAACAAGCGCTGCGCCAACTCACCACGCAACGCTATCCAACCGGGCAGCTCACCACCACGCTGGCCGACATTGACCCCCTTAGCCACAACGCGCGTCTAACCGTCACGCTGGCCTCCGGCCCAGCCTACCAACTGGGCGGCTTGAACATCACCGGCCTGAAGTTGTATGACGCTGAATTTGTGACCCGCCTGGCGCGCCTGTCGCCCGGCACTGACTACGAACAAACGCAACTGATCGCGGCCCAACAACGCCTGATGGACAGCGGCTTCTTTGACTCGGTTTTTATCTCACTCGACACCTCGGAGGGCGACCCGAGCGCCGCCCCGGTGCGCGTACAACTGCGCGAAGCAAAACGACAAAAATTGGTACTTGGCGTTGGCGTGAGTACCAACAGCGGCGCGCGTCTGACGCTCGAACATACAAACAACCAGCTCCCCGGCATCGGTTGGCGCGGCGTGAGCAAACTGTTGCTGGACCGCGAAACCCAGTCGATTGGCACCGAATTGACCGCGCCGCCGGACGACAACAACTGGCGCTGGATGACCTCTGCCTTAATTCAGAACCAGCAAAGCGGCAGCTTTGACATCAACAGCCAACGTCTGCGCGCTGGACGCAGCAAAACAGATGATCGGTTTGACCGCAGTTATTACCTTCAATACGACCGGGCAGAAACCGCCGTCAATGACGTCGCCCAAATGGAAATAGCGCAGGCCTTAAGTGCCAACTACGCCTTCACGTTGCGCAACTTCGACAACATTCCGTTCCCGACACGCGGCTGGGGACTTGGGGTGGAGTTGGGCGGCGGCACCACCTTGGGCCACCAGCAAGATCCTTATGGCCGGGTGCTGGCGCGCTGGTTGGGTTACCAGCCATTAGGCGGAAACGATGCCTCACAAAGCGCCTTGCGTGCCGGACGCATCGTGCTGCGTGCCGAGGCCGGGGCGGTGATTGCCAAGGAGGGCATCACCTTGCCTAGTACCCAATTATTTTTAACCGGCGGCGATAACACCGTGCGCGGTTACGGCTTGAACGACATCGGCGTCACGTTGCCCAGCGGGTTGATCACGTCTGGACGTTACTTGAGTTTGGGCAGTCTGGAGTGGCAACGCCCCATCACCAAAAACGGGCTTTTAACGGACTGGGAAAGCACCGTGTTCATTGATGCAGGCGCCGTGGCCGACAAAACAGCCGATCTGCAAGCCAAGGTGGGCGTGGGCGCCGGTGTGCGCTGGAAAAGTCCGGTCGGACCTTTGCAAATTGATATGGCTTACGGCGTTCAAATCCAACGCTGGCGTCTGCATTTGAATGTGGGATTTAATTTCTGATGAAAGCCTTGCGCATTATTTTGATCTTGCTGGCCGCCACCTTACTCACGGTGCTGGCGCTGGCCGGGCTGCTGTGGTTTTGGATCGGTGCCAGCACGTCGTTGGCGACTGCTTTGAACCAAGCCAGCCGTTACCTGCCTGCGGGCCAGACTTTGGAGGTCAAAGAAGTTGAAGGTTCGCTGCGTGGCGGTGGACGCATTGGTTGGCTGCGCTGGCAACAGGGCGAACTCAGCGTGGAGGCGCGTGAGGTGCGCATCGACTGGTCGCTGCGCCCGCTGCTGGATGGCGAACTGCGACTGGGCAACATCGCCATTCAACACCTGCGCATCGACGACCGTCGCCCGCCCTCGACCGCCGCCGTGCCCACGCCGCCGGTTAACTTGGGCTTGCCATTTCGCGTCGATGTGCCTTTTGCCGTGGACACGGTGGCGTGGGTTGGCCCGCCTGCGTTGGCGATCACCGGGATGCGTGGTCACTATCGCTTTGATGGTCAATCTCACTTATTTGACGCTGACCATGTGCAGATTTCATCGGGTCAATACAACATGAAAGCCCGCTTGCAGGCGCAAGCGCCAATGGCGCTGTCGGTGCAATTACAGGGCAGCGTGCAAACGGTGGTGCCATCCAGCGACCAGAAAATCACGGTGCAGGCGCACGCCGAAGTGAAGGGGCAACTGGCCGGGCGCGATGCAACGTTAGAGGTTCAAGCCCAGTTGGTGCCTGAACTTCCAGCGTTGACGGACAAAAAGTCGCCCGCTTTGCAAGCCAGCATCACGGCGCGTTTGCAACCTTGGCAAGCGCAACCCGTCATTCTTGCCAACGCCCATTGGCAGGCGCTGGACCTGGCGGCGTTGTGGCCGCAAGCACGACAAACATTATTGAGCGGGCAAGCCACGGTGACGCCTGAAGACTCAGGCTGGCGGGCAGGCGTGCAACTAGACAACGCGCAAAGCGGTCCGTGGGATCAGCAGCGTCTGCCGATTGAAAGCCTCAACGCCAAAGTCGTGTTTGTGGCGGGACAGTGGACGGTGGAGTCACTGCAAGCGAGGGGTGCGGGAGGCCGCCTTGAGGCGCAAGGCCAATTCGCCGACACGCCAACAAAGGCAGCAACCCCCATGACCGAGACCGCCGTCGCGACCTGGCAAGGCAGCGCCAGCGCTTTCGGCATTAACCCGGCCCTGTTGGACTCACGGCTGGCCGCGACCGCGCTGGATGGTCAATTAACCGCTGCGCAAACTTCGTCAGGCATCGCCTTTGATACGCGTTTGCAAACGACGACCGGCAAGGCGGCGACACAAAAAATAACAGCGTCCAAAACGGATGCGTCTCGTGCCAACACGCTCGCCGGTTTGCGCCTGAAAAACGTTCAAGCCCAAGGCCTGTGGCAAGCGCCTTTGTTAACGCTGAGCAACCTCACCGTTCAAACCGATGACGCCCAGCTGCAAGGAAAAT
Organism: uncultured beta proteobacterium; assembly: GCA_903823025.1. Lineage (GTDB taxonomy): Bacteria > Pseudomonadota > Gammaproteobacteria > Burkholderiales > Burkholderiaceae_C > Rhodoferax. The sequence goes on along the minus strand of CAIJRK010000070.1, from coordinate 42,296 downwards.
TAACGTTTGACACCGTCAGTCAAGCCACCCAAGGCCAACTTGACTTGACTCTGCCCGGTGCCCACGCCACGCTAGATGGGAAAATCGCCAGCACCCAAGGTCAAGGCGATATCAATTTGCGCATGACCGATGCCGCACGCGCGACCCGCTGGCTGGCCCGATTGCCGGGCGCGCCAGTGTCTCTAGCCAACACCTCAATTCAGGGTGCTGCCGAGTTCACCGGCCACTGGCAAGGCGGCTGGGAGCGGCAGGGCCAGGCGCTAAAAATCCAGGCCAAGTTAAGCGCTCCCAAGCTTGACCTGCGCACCGCCGACCAGACAAAGGATCAAACCCTGCGTTTGCGCGACTTGCAAGCCGACTTGACGGGTTCTCTGCGCGCCATGACGCTGGTCGCCCACGGTCAAGCTGAAGCCGGAACGAGCCGCTTCACGCTGCAAACGCAGATGCGCGGCGGACGGGTGAGCGATGGCGTCTGGCAAGCCCAGTGGGACACCGCACAACTCACCGCGCTCGACAGCCAGCGTCCCGGCACCTGGACGCTCAAGCTCAACGAAAGTGTCGCGCTCAACTGGCAACAAAGTGGCACCTCCCAGACGTTGAACGTCTCATCCGGCACCGTTTTATTGAGCGGGCCGGTGCCCGGCACGGCCACGATCAATTGGCAACCGGCGCGGTGGTCGCAGCAATTAACCGGGCGTCAAGGCAGCACGCCAGGGCGCACTGAATGGCGAACGCAAGGCCAACTGCAAGGCTTGCCACTGGCTTGGCTAGAGTTGCTGGGCAACACACAAATGGACAACCTCGGTCTGCGCGGCGACTTGTTGTTTGGTGGCCAATGGGATGCCACCGGCGGCGACACTTTCAAACTGCGCGCCACGCTGGCCCGCACCAGCGGTGACCTGCAACTGTTGACCACCGCCGAAGACTTGGCCTCCCCAAGTATCACGACCTCAACGGTCACGTCACCGACGCCTGCTGCCAGCCTAAAAACCGGCACGCTGCGCGCTGGTGTGCGTGAGGCACGCCTCATCATCACTGCCGAGAACGACCAGCTGGCGGCCAACCTGCTTTGGGACAGCGAACGCGCCGGCCAAGTGCAAGCGTCTTTCGACACCCGCCTGCAACGCAACCCGCAAGGCGCCTGGACTTGGCCCGCCACGGCGCCGCTGACGGGCACGATGCGCGTGAAACTGCCGCCCGTTGGCGCCTGGTCATTGCTGGCCCCGCCCGGCTGGCGACTGCGCGGCACGCTCGACGCCGACGCCACGCTGTCGGGCACGCGGGGTGCGCCGCAATGGCGCGGCACGCTGCGCGCGCAAGATTTGGCCGTGCGCTCGGTGGTCGATGGTATTGATTTCAGCCAAGGCACACTCAACGCCAGTCTGAACGGCGAACGTCTGGACATCAATGAATTCACCCTGCAGGGTGCGGCGGGTCGCAACGAAGGCGGCCTGCTCACGATTAAAGGGTCGGTGCTTTGGTTGGCGCCCACCGGGCCTGATGCCACGCTCACCTCACGTCTGCAAATGCAGCTGGAAGCCACCGCCGAGGCCTTGCGCGTGAGTGCGCGGGCCGACCGGCGGCTGGTGGTGTCGGGCAAGCTATCGGCGCAACTCAAAGACGCACAACTCTCGATTCGCGGCACGCTCAAAGCGGATCGTGCCCGGTTCGTTTTGCCCGAAGACACGACGCCGCAATTGGGCAACGATGTGCGGGTTCGCGCACCTCAGACCCATGCCACGCCGACTCCACCGCGCCCCAAAAAAGCAGGCGTGCAAGTCGTCCCGGACGTGGCCATCACGCTGGATCTGGGTGATAACTTTCAGGTGCGCGGGCGTGGTCTGATCACGCGACTGGCGGGTCAACTGGAACTCCGCAGCAACGCCGCGCTCGGCTCGGTGCCGCGTCTCAACGGCGAAGTGCGCATTGTGCGCGGCACCTACAAAGCCTACGGCCAGCAACTCGATATTGAAGAAGGCGTGCTGCGCTTTACCGGTCCGTTGGACAACCCGTCGCTCGACATTCTGGCGATACGTCCTAATTTGCAACAGCGCGTAGGCGTGCAAATCAGTGGCACAGCGCTGTCGCCTATCGTGCGTCTGTACGCCGAACCGGACTTGCCGGATGCTGAAAAGTTGTCGTGGCTGGTGTTGGGTCGTTCCGCTGCAGGCGGTGGCGCGGAGGCTGCCGTGTTGCAACAGGCGGCGCTGGCGCTGCTCGGCGGCAATGGTCAGGGCTTATCGGGCGGCCTGGCACAGGCGCTGGGGCTGGATGAGTTGTCGATGAGCGGCGCCACCACCAACGCCGACGGCAGCACAACCACCGGTGCCACGGTGACACTGGGCAAGCGCATCTCACGGGATTTCTACGTCGCTTACGAACGCAGTCTGGCGGGTACCTTGGGCACGTTCTACATTTTTTACGACCTCTCGCGCCGCTTTACCCTGCGTGCCCAGACGGGCGAACAAAGTGCAGTGGACTTGATTTTCACCGTCCGTTACGACTAAAGGGACTGCTGGCGCCCCTTACAATGCAAGGCTCTCGCCATAGCACAATGGATAGTGCGCATGCCTCCTAAGCGTGAAATCTGGGTTCGATCCCCGGTGGCGGGACCAACGATCTCAACAGAACCCGCACGTTACCCCACGTAGCGGGTTTTTTGCTGTCTGTTGTGCGTTGGTGCCCTGTTCTAATAGCTGACTCGATCCTATGCTATTTGCATGGGCCTGCATCCATCATCACCTCAAGAGGCTTGCTATTAATATCACCTTAAACCTGATCCCCGTCGTGTCCTTGATTGCGGGCATCGTGATTCTCATTGTTCCGCGTTTGCTTTCGACCATCGTAGCGGTTTACCTGATTGTGGTCGGGTTGGTTGGCATCTTCGGAACCGGTCACCTGTTTCGGTAAACCTGAAAACGGCAATGCCCCACTGCCGAAAGAATAAAGCAGGCGTTAGCAACAGCTTTTAACCGCCTGGTTTTACAACGCGTCGTGCAACGCTACTAGCGCTTGCGTCAGCTTGTGATTTGGATCCAGGTAAATCATGGGCAGGGACTGTTCGTGCGATTCACGAATCTTGACCGAAGACGGCAAATAAGGCTGCAGCACAGGCAAGCCTTCCGCCACCAGTTCAGCGACGATGCGCTGGGGCAAGTTGGCACGTGGTTGAAACTGGTTGACCACGATGCCCTTCACCACCAGATTGGGGTTGTGGTCAGCGCGAATTTCCTGCACATTGGCCATCAAGGTGTAGAGCGCTTTGCGGGCAAATTCATCGCAATCAAACGGAATCAGACAGCCAGTTGCGCCGATCAAGGCCGAACGGGTGAAGAAGTTCAATGCGGGCGGCGTGTCGATGTAAATGCGGTCATAACCGCCGCCAAGCTGTTGCAGCGCTTCACGCAGTTTGTAGAGCTTTTGGCGCGATTCCAGTTTGCTTTCCAATTCGCCCAACGCCGGGCTGGACGGCATGAGGTGCAGCCGCTCGTGCGGTGTCGTCACGATGAAATCGGTGGGCAGCACGGTGCGAAAGCTGTAACTCAAGGCGTGTTCAAAAAACCCGGCCACCGTGGGCTGATCGTCTTTGGCCTGCGCGCCCAGCAAATAGCTGCTGGAGTTGCCTTGCGAGTCCAGATCAATCACTAAAGTGCGCAAGCCTTGGCTGGCACTGATGGCGGCGAGATTGCAGGTGATGGTGGATTTTCCTACCCCACCTTTTTGATTGAAAACGACGAGTGGCATGACAGGATTCCTTGTGCGCGGGGGATTGAAAATTCTAAATAGATGGACTTATTGTGCCCGTCTTACATCCGCCGATAAATCAGACCAAGAGGCTGCCGTCGTCGTTCACAATCGTGCGCATCGCCGTCAGTGTGAGTACGCCCACGCCAAAACTGCCTCCCACCGGATTTGTCACATCCAGATAAAAATCTTCGTTGGATTCAGGCAACGTATCGCCCCTGATTTCTACAGGAATAACCGCTTCGTTCTCGCCGGGATAAAGCACCAGCGTGCCAGAAACGGCTAAATAATCCTGACCCGCTTGTGCGCTGCCGTCGCGCGTGCTGTAGTCCACACTCAAACGCTGATTGGGGTCGCTACGCATACCGGTGAATTGAAGTAAGAAGTAAGCGTAAGTTGTACCGCTGTCGCCCTCAATGACTGATTTTTGAACCTGGCTGGGCTGTGTCGGCGCATTCGGGTAGTGGTCGCGCACACTCTGGTCAATCCACTGTTGGTAGTAGCTCACGCGCTGCCAGGCACCGATCTCGCCAAAGCTGCTGTTGGTCACATTGTCAATGTCGGGATGACTACTGCCGTTTTCCAGACTCGCAATATAGCTGGCAATTCCTGCAACTTGCCCGTTGATGAAGGCGGGGCCGCCACTGTCACCGGCGGCAATCAAACCTTCGTTTTGCCCCAGACCTGTTCCCTTGAGGTTGAGTAGCTGACCCAAGGCATCTTGCGAAGTCGTGCCGTTATCAAAATCAGCAACCAGTTGGGTGCCCGCCGTGGGCGTCCAACCCATGCCTGAGCCAAGGGCATATTTGAGTGTGGCCGCATCGACTTCAAACTGATTGTTGGCCTTGAGCCGGATAGGACTGCCGCTGTAGTCGGTGACCTCGCCGGTTGCCCCGGTGCCTGGTAGTCCGTAACCGACCATCGTCAAGGTTTTAAAAAATTCGTCACTCTCCCGATAAAGGGTGTAGCGCTCTGCAGTAACGGGCGCGGGGCTTGATAGCCAGAGGATAGCCAAGTCGTTATTGCTCTGCGTATTATCGTAGTAGGGGTGTACGGTCAGACGATTGCTGGTTATGGTCTGCGCTCCCGCCGATGTTTCAAAAAAAACGCTGGCCGTCGTGTTGTTGACTAACAAATGAGCAGCAGTGAGAACCGCTTGACCGTCATAAAGCAAGACGCCCGTACCGTAAAACCCGGCGACGGACACCCGTACCACGCCATCCAAACCTTCACCTGTATAGGCCCGATAACGTGAATCGGTATAAGAAGTGATAGTTGAAACCATACATTATTCCAATAAAATTCCCCTATTTTGATTGGAAAATAGCAGCATTTAATAATTATCTCAACCAATAACTTCTTGCATCAATTTTCTTCAACGTGACAAACCGCGTGCGCTGCTGGTGAAAACAAAAATACCGGCAATCACCAGCACAGTGCCAGCGGCCACCCAGGCGGTGAACGGTTCGCCCAAAATCAGAACGCCCATCAGAATGGTGGACATGGGTCCTATCATGCCGGTTTGAGCGGCCAGACTGGCGCCTATGCGTTCAATCGCCATCATCACCATCAGGACAGGAACTGCCGTGCATAAGGTGGCATTCAACACCGAAAGCCAGATCACCGCGGGCGCAACCAGCATCGCACTCCAGGGACGTAGCAGCACAAACTGGGCCATGCACAACAGGCAAGCCACGGTGGTTGCCAGCCCGACCAGACGTAACGAACCCAGCCGTTGAACCAGCTCACCGCTGAAACTGAGGTACACCGCATAACTGATCGCACTGAGAAAAACCAGCAGCGCGCCTAGCGCAGCGTCTGTGCCTTGCAGGTTGATTTCATGACCAAACACCAGTATTACACCGGCATAACTAATCACCATGCCGAGCATCTGCATTCGCTTGATTTTTCGCTTATAGAGCACCAGGCCCAGCAACATAACCAGGGTCGGGTTAAGGTACAAAATCAGCCGCTCCAGCGAGGCGCTGATGTAGGACAAACCGGCAAAATCCAGAAAGCTGGCCAAGTAGTAGCCCGTGATGCCCAGACCTATCACGCCGAACCAGTCGCGGCCTGTCAGCGGCGGTTTGCCCCGGCTGGCCCACCACGCCATTACAGCAAAGATAGGTAAGGCAAACAACATGCGGTACATGATGAGCGTGACCGCATCAACCCCATGCCGGTACGCCAGTTTGACGATGATGGCTTTGCCACTGAACGCAATCGCGCCCACGCTGGCCAACACCAACCCAACCGCCAGATTTTTAGAAATTTCTTGTTTGGTTTTTAACGCAATATCAGCACTCAAAATCTGGCCGCCTGACTACTGAGAACCCAAAAAGACGCGCGTGCTGCAGGGCAGAAGAAATAGTTATTGAACGTCATATTATTCTTTAAAAACTTTTTTATGCAAGCGCCGCAGTGACCACCACACGCCCAAAGCGATGCAAGGAATCGCTGCCGCAGCCGTGCTTTCGGCACTCCAGGGCCAGCCTAATTTTGAGCTTCCTTTGGCCAGATAGCTGACCAGTCCTGCAATGTAGTAGGTGATAGCCGCTACCGACAAACCTTCAACCGTGGACTGCAACTTGAGTTGCATATCTTGTCGCGTGTTCATGGTCGTCAGTAGCGCCTGGCTACTTTGTTGCTGTTCAATCTCAACGCGGGTGCGCAGCAAATTACTGATGCGCGACACGCGTTGTGACAGTGCGTCCTGGCGCCGTGTTGCCCATTCGCAGGTGCTGCGTGCTGGCGTCAGGCGACGGTCCATGAACTCCTCAATGGTCTGCATTCCCGGTAGCGCCCGCTCGTTGATTTCAACAATGCGTTTATCGACCAACTCAAAATAAGCCGCGCTGGCCGAGAACCGCGAATGGGTGGCCGCATGTTGACTCTCCACCTGACCGGCCAGTTTGGTTAGACGATCCAGCAGCATCGGCTCGTCTTCGGCCTTGGCACTGCGAATGGCGCTGGCTAGCGCCGCCAGTTCCAGCTCGACCCGGGACAAAATCGTGGTGGCTTCGCGCGCTGCGGGTAAGCCCAATAAGGCGGCCATCCGGTAGGTTTCTATCTCCAGCAAGCGTTGCACCAACCGGCCCAACCGGCGTGGCGACAAAGCCCCGGCCAGTAGTACCACGCGAGAAAAACCATCGGCATGAATAGCGAAATCGGTGTAAACCTCCGCCCCGCCACCCGCTACGCTGGAGGCCACCAGGGTGTCTTCTTGCAACACATTTTTAACCAGGGTGGCCACGTCGTCGGCCTGCGTTGACAAGACCCAAAAATGTAAGCTCGCCAGGCACTCGCCGGGCAAGTCGGTAAACCAGTCTTGCGGCACCAGATCCAGAGCACGGTAAGGTTCTGCCTTGCTCAATTGCGCAGAAGACAAGGCCGACATGAAGGTCCAGGTGACAAATTCCGTGTGCAATTCCCAGCGAAGATGAAAGCGTCCCAAGTCCATCCGGAAGTGGCTGGACTGGGCATCTGGCAGTGGTAAATGGTGGTCGCGCAGCAAGGCTTCAACATGGACGCGACTGGCCTCCCGCTGGGCTGCATCGCACCACATGACGACGTGTGAAATCGCCAACGGGGCCGTCAAGGCCTGCGGCGGACGGGCGTGCACTTCGTTGTGCAGCGCCGCGCGTTGGGGGTGCTGGGTGAGGGTGTGTTTGCGTGGCATACGGGAGGCTCCTGGTTGCCCTGATGAGGCTCGGATTGCGTGCTATTAAACGTCAGCTTAAAGGTGGTGTGGAGGTCAGCACTTCTTGCAGCACCGTCATGCCTTCGGCCACACGCAAGGCACCCGCCAGCCGCAAAGGGCGCATACCGTCGCTGACGGCCTGGCGTTTGAGCGCATCGCTATTGGGTTCGCGGGTGATCTTTTCTTTGAACGCTTCGGTGACGACCAACAACTCGTAAAGCCCCATGCGACCCATGAAACCGGTCATGCGGCAATCGACACACCCTACGGGTTTGTACGGTTTGTAGCCGCCGCTGATTTGCCACGGCTTGACGACTTCGGCCAGTGTGTCACGCGTCGCCTCGGCATCTATCACTTTGCAATGTTGGCACAAAGTACGCACCAGGCGTTGCGCCAGCACGCCCAACAAGGTGGCATTAATCAGGTAGGACGGCACACCCAGTTCCATCAACCGGGTGATGGCCGAGGGTGCATCGTTGGTGTGCAACGTCGAGAACACCAAATGCCCGGTGAGCGCGGCTTGCACCGCCATCTCAGCAGTTTGCGCGTCCCGAATTTCGCCCACCATGATGATGTCCGGGTCTTGCCGCATGAGGGCGCGCAAGCCTTCCGGGAAACCAAAATCAAGCTGCAGCTGCACTTGGGTTTGGTTGAAAGCAGGCTCGATCATTTCAATCGGGTCTTCGACCGTGCTGACGTTCACCTCTTCCGTGGCGACGCGTTTGAGCGTGGAATACAACGTGGTGGTTTTGCCCGATCCGGTCGGACCGGTGACCAAAATAATGCCGTTGGGACGCTTGACCAAGGTCTCCCAGCGTCGGGCGTCATGGTCAGAAAAGCCCAAGGCATCCAGGTCTTTCACGGTGGTGTCGGGGTCAAAAATGCGCATCACCATCTTCTCGCCAAAGGCGGTGGGCAGCGTGGAGATGCGCATCTCGATTTCGTCACCACGCGGGTTGCGCGTCTTGATGCGGCCATCTTGCGGGCGCCGTTTTTCCACCACGTCCATGCGCCCCAGCAGCTTGATGCGGGCGGTCATGGCGACAAGCACACCCATCGGCATTTGGTACACCGGGTGCAGCACGCCATCAATGCGAAAGCGGATCACGCCTTGCTCGCGCTTGGGTTCCAAATGAATATCGCTGGCCCGCTGGTCAAACGCATATTGCCAAAGCCAGTCCACCACCTGCACGACACCTTGGTCATTGGCGTCGAGCTGCTTGTTGGTTTTGCCCAGTTCAACCAGTTGTTCAAAGCTGGCCCCGGTCGTGCCGCCGCCGGCCTTGTTGGCGGCGCGCACCGACTTGGCGAGCGCAAAAAACTCAGCGGTGTAGCGTTTGACTTCTTGCGGACTACTCACCACACGGCGCACATGGCGGCGCGATTGCCGCTCCAGTTCGGCCACCCAGTCGGTGATGAACGGTTCAGCCGTTGCAATGACGAGTTCACCGGTCGTGACCTGCACCGGCAAAATTTTGTGGCGTTCAGCGTAGGCCGCGCTCATGGTGTCAGCGACTTTGCCCACGTCCACCTTGAGCGGATCAATGCGCAAATAGTCTAGCCCGGCGCGGGTTGCCAACCACTGCGTCAGCAGCTCAATGTCCATCGGTTTGGCATCCACAGCGCGACGCACCGACACGCTGGCGAGTCGCGCCAGTGGGTGCTGCACACTCTCGGCCTGCGCGCAACGGGCGGTGACGCGCTGCGCCTCCTCCGCATTGATCACGCCGTCACTGCACAACCATTGCACCAGGCGCCGCCAATCCAGGGGGCCGCTGTCAGACAACGGGGCAACCGGGGTTGGGAACGCCGATGTGCTCATTTACTTGTGCAAGGGCTTGAAAACACGGACCCATTTGGCCGCAGGCAAGCCCCATTGGGTTTGAATGATCTCGGCGCGTGCATCCAACACCTCACGTTTAGGCCGATTAGGCGTGGCTTGCGCCAGCACCACGGTGTTGCCTTCGCGCGTGGCTTTGAAAGCCCACACCGCATCGGCGCCAAACGCTGCCGATATTTTCTCAACGCTGCGCGTGAAACTCGATGCCCGGCCAAACAAATTCACGGTCATGCAGCCCTCGGGCGTTAGCAAACGCTTGCAATGGTTGTAAAACGGCAAACTATCGAGCACCGGCGCGGCGGCCTCATGGTCGTACAGATCAACCTGCAACGCATCGACCGTGCCCCACCATTTAGGGTCTTGGATTTCAAGCGCCGCATCGGCCAGAACGACTTGGATGCGGGAGTTTTCAGCGGGCAATTTAAACCAGCCGCGACAAGCAATCAGCACCTGCGGGTTAAGTTCAATCGCCACGGTTTTCATACGCAGTTCTTTGTGGCAAAACTTGGTCAGGGAGGCCGCGCCCAGACCCAGTTGCATGGCTTGACGCTTGGGCACGGTCGCCGGGTCCACAAACAACAGCCAAGCCATCATGCGCTGGATGTATTCATGGAAAAGCACTGTGGGCGCATCCACCAGCATGGAGCCTTGAATCCAGTCTGTGCCGCCCAAGTGGAGGTGACGAAGTGGGCCTTCGTCGGAGAAGTTAACTTCGGGGAGAGTGTGTGTTCGTTTTTTCAAGATAGCGACATTATCCTCAAACGTTAATTGCGGGCGCGCATCAAGCACAACGGCGCTGATTCGACGACTTGGCCAGCGAGGCGAAAAAAAGAAAAATGCAGGCATTGAGTTCCAGCACTTCCTCAATAAATTCAGAACCTGCGGGCGATAGCGCCGCAAACAGCGCTTTATCGAAAGGCCAGGATGCGATGTAGAAGAAGCCGCCCCACAAGGTCAACTGCATCACGGGCAGCGCCAAAATTAACCATCGGTTGTCAAATATCAGCTTGATTCGCCACATTAAAACAATCAGGAGTCCGGCCCATAAAGTAAAGCCGATAAGTCTGAGTGTGTTCTCTAAATGCGCCCAAAATTCGGAAGCGCCGAATTGATCAATTTCCAGCTCGCGCAACGCGAAAGAATAGGTGAGCAAGGCCAGTCCTGCGTGAATCAAACCCTCAAGAGACGCTATTTTGAAACGCCAGGCCCGCTCCCCATGAAGCAGGCTAGCCAGGATTAACAGAGTCGCCTGCGCCAGTTCAAGCGCGGAATTTTCACCCAAAGTGAGCCAGCCATTGAGCCAAAAAATGACAGCAATAAGCGTTGTGCCAAGCAAGGTCATCAGCAGAACGGCCAGATTTTGACTGGGTGAATAGGGGTGTTCGCGCAACGAAGCAAGGTTCATTTGTGTATCTGTATAGAGGCGTGTGAAAAGCCTTTGTCGGAAAGTTAACCTTGGGACAAACGTATTTTTTTGTCAAAAATTGTGCATTATCCAGAGAATTTGCTGAATCGGCTCACAGCAACCCGACAGCGGCGACAACCTCGCGCCAGGCAGCTAACTTGCGCTCGAACGACCAACTGGCATTGGCCGCACTGGTGGACGGCAATTTGTAAACCGGCAAACCCAGCGTGACCATGTGTTTGGCGTGGCGAAAACTCTCGCCGCCGTTGTGGGCGATGGCTCTGAGTAGCGGACAGCGGCGCTGGAGGTCAGAAAAATCATTGACCTGCGGGTGGCGAATTGCCGCATCCAGACTGCCCTGGCGCTCGCAGGTGGCGTAAACATCCCACACGCCCAGTCCTCTATCGAGCAACCAATGGCAACGATTTTCATAGCTGCTTGACGTCATTTCAATCGGGTGATCCGGCCAAAGGGCTTGCAGGATTTTCCAGAACTGGTTTTGGGGGTGCGCGTAATACTGCTGGCGCGCCAGCGACGCCACGCTCGGAAAACTGCCCAGCACCAGTAACCGGGTGTTGCTGCCGAGAAGATGTGGCAGACCGACCAGGCGTTGAAGAGGGGGCTGTGTCCGGGGCAGCGCATTGGCGTTGACATGGGGGTTTGGATTGGATTTGTGCATAAGTAGCGTTTTAAAAGTACGCGCAGTCTGAAGTCTAAAATCTGACTTGAATCATTCCTGTTTGTCCTGATCTTCATCGCGGTGAGGTATTTGGCGCTGTCGCCCGCGCCACCCCCCCAGCCTGGATTTAGGCTGGGACAAACTCAATCATGTGTCGGCTTTTGCCGCTCTGGCCTTCACAGGCTGCCTCAGTGGTTGTGCGTCGCGTGGCCCCCGAATGGCGCTGCTGGCGGGCCTGCTGGTTTATGGCGGCGCGATTGAAATAGGGCAATTTTTTGTGCCGGGCCGCGCTTGCGAATGGGGCGATTTGGGCGCTGATTCAATCGGCATCGCGGTGGGCGCGGTCATCGCTATTTTTATACTTTGGATCGCGTCGCCAAAGCCTGCCAAATGATTGGGGAAACGCCTAGGGCTTATGAGCTGCGCGTGGTTTAGGCGATAAAACAGACTTGGAATCACCCACTGGCTGCCCTTGCTGTCAGGCCAACTCCATACGAATCACGTCAACGACGAAGGGTTCCACAGCCCACACCTCTTTAATGGATTCGGGAGAAAAATCTATCTCCTAACGCCCGATTAAGCCTGACGGCTGGGTCTTTAAATTGTCCAAATGCAAAGTGAGGTTGCGTAGGCAACTTACCCGTTTGACACAGGTGCAGTGGTCGCTTGTGCCTGCGGCGCATGGGCCAACCCCGCCGCAACCGTCGGGTAGTGCAGACGCAGGCGCAGTTCGTGTTTCAGGCGCGTGTTGTCCATGCGGCGCGACTCGCTCATGAAGCTCATCAGCATCACGGGCAACTGGTCTTTGGCGGCTTGGCGGGTCAGGCGTGGCGGATGCGCCAGGCCATACAAATCAGCGGCCAAATCAAAGTAGTCGCCCATCTTCAGGTCGGTGTCGTCGTTGACGTTGTAAAGGCGTTGCGGCTGGCCGCGCCACAGGGCGGCGATGCAGGCGCGGGCCAGATCGTCGGCATGGATGTGGTTGGTGTAAACGTCGTCTGCAGGCGCTAACACGGGCGTGCCTTTGAGCAGGCGCGCACGCGGCGTGCCGCCCACCCGGTCGGGCGCGTAGATGCCGGGAATGCGCAAGATGCTGCTGCGCACGCGGGTGGCGCGGCCCAGCAAGCGCACGCAATTTTCAGCCGCGACACGCCTTTGGGCTCTAGGCGTTTCTGCATTTGTCGCTCTTGTTTCACGCACCGGTTCGCCCCGGCAGTCGCCGTACACGCCGCTGGTCGAGCCGTAAATCAGCGCAACAGGCAAGCGGCGAAGGCGTAACGCGCGGATGAAAGCCAGCGTGCGTGGGTCGGACTCTCCCTCGCTTGGCGGAGGTGCCAGATAAACAACCCGCTGACACAACCCGGCGAGTCGGCGCAATGACGCGGGCGTATCCAGATTGCCCAGCAAAGGGGTGATGCCCAAGGCACGTAATTCAGTCAGACGGTCAGCGCTGGAGGTCAACGCCAGCAGGCGCACGCGCCCCGGCAAGGCTTGCGCGACTCGCAAACCCACATCGCCACAACCCACAATCAAAACACGGGTGCGGCGAAAACGGGCGGGCAAAGCGCCGGAGCGGGTGGCGTACAAAATGGTTCGGGGGCTTGGGTTTGAAGGCAAAATTGAGACCTCTTCAGTAATGCGAATTCTTCAAGGATACAGACAATATGATGCGCAGCGACTCCCCAACCTCCCACTTCCAGATCACGATTGAACCCAGTGGTCGCTCGTTCACCGCCACCCCCGATGAAACAATTTTGGCCGCTGGCATTTCGGCCGGTATTGCCATGCCTTATGGCTGCAAAGACGGTGCCTGTGGTTCGTGTAAATGCAAAAAGATTGAAGGTGTCGTCACGCACGGCCCGCACCAAAGCAAAGCCCTGAGTGACGAAGATGAGGCCCACGGTTTTGTGCTGACTTGCTGTGCGACGGCGCACAGTAACGTCGTGCTGGAGTCGCGCCAAGTCACCACCGAAGGCGCCCACCCGATCAAGAAAATGCCGACCCGCGTCAGCGGGATGGACAAAAAATCAGCAGACGTGATGCTAATCAAACTGCAACTCCCGGCCAACGATAACTTTGCCTATCACGCGGGTCAGTATGTCGAATTTCTTTTGCGCGATGGCGTGCGCCGGAGTTACTCCATGGCCAACGCGCCGCATTTGTTGGCATCAGGCGGCGCATTGGAATTGCACATTCGTCACCTGCCAGGCGGTCTCTTTACCGATCATGTTTTCAACGTGATGAAAGAGAAAGAAATTTTGCGTATTGAAGGCCCGTATGGCAGCTTTTATTTGCGCGAAGACAGCGACAAACCCCTCATCTTTCTGGCCTCGGGCACCGGCTTTGCGCCTCTTAAAGCGATGCTCGAACACATGCTGCACAAAGGCATCACACGCCCGACCACTTTGTATTGGGGGGCACGCCGACCCGGCGATTTATACATGGATGACTGGGTCAAACAGCAATTAACGCAGATGCCCCATCTGCGTTACGTGCCGGTAATCTCGAACGCCTTGCCCGAAGATGCCTGGACGGGACGCACCGGTTTTGTGCACCAAGCCGTGCTGCAAGATTTGCCTGACTTGGCCGACTATCAGGTGTATGCATGTGGCGTGCCCATCATGGTGGATTTGGCGAGAGCGGCCTACACCACGCTGGCCGGTTTGCCTGAAGATGAATTTTTTGCCGATGCGTTTACGAGTGAAATGGACAAGGCCCAGGATGCGGTCAAACCGTAGCTGCACGTTGTGCAAACGGCGCGTTTAATTGTTGCGATCCGCTTACTTTTGGATGAAAGTGTTAAGAAATGTCACTCAATGGGGTAAAGTGAATTGAAGATTTGATATTTATCAAACAAAAAAGGTTGTCCTGTTCAATTCCATCACCCTCAGTCCACACAACCCTGCCCAAAAAACGGGCTATTGGCTGCTTGAAACGCTGGCCATCACGGCCTCGTATGTCTTACTGGCCAAGGGTTGCTGGTGGTTGGCACACGCGCTGCTATCGAGCAATCTGACCTTGTTTTGGCCCCCGGCAGGTCTGGCACTGGCGGCCTTCATGCTGTGTGGCGGGCGCGCTGTGGTCGGGGTCTGGCTGGGCGCGCTCATCACCCAGGGCGTGCTGTTCTCCGGCGACTTTAACCAAGAAACCTTGACGGCGATGCTCGCCATGGCGAGCGGCTCCACCGCGCAAGCCGCCCTGGTGGCCTGGCTCATCGGGCGGTGGGTGGGTTGGGGACAATGGGCCACCCCGGCCAGCCATCAGCGGATGATGCGCACGACCCCGTTGCGTATGGCCGCCATGATGCTTGTCGTCTTCACTCTAGCGACTCCCCTGGCCGCCAGTGTCGGGACAGCCAGTCTGGTGTGGTCGGGCCAGGTTCCCCTGTTTTCTGTGGCGCTGGTGTGGCGAACCTGGTGGTTGGGTGATCTGGCAGGCGTGCTGGGGTTTGGCCTACCGCTGTTTTTTCTGATGACGTATTGGCGCAAAAAGACGTGTCAGCGTGACCCGGTTGCCCTGTGTCTGGCTGGTCTGTTAATGGGTGCCGGACTGCTGGCTTTTGCCATTAACGAACAATCCGATACCGACCAAAAAATAGAACTTCTCGAAGCGGATGCCAACGAATTAATTGCCATGAACGCAGGTTTGATGCAGGCCCAGTTAACCCAAGTCATCGCCTTGAAGGCTTTTTTTGAATCCTCTGAAGAAGTCACGCCCGATGAGTTTCAGACCTTCTCCACGCAACTACTTGCCAACGACCCTATCACGCGTGCTTTGAGCTGGGTCCCACGCGTGCGGGCCTCGGAACGGGCAGATTTTGAAAGGCAGATTCAACAAAATGGCTATCCCTTGTTCTTTATTTATGAAGCAAATGATGATAAAACCCAAGTCGTCGCCGACACCCGCAAAGAATATTTTCCTCTTGCTTATATGGCGCCGCTGGTCCCTTATCTTTCCCTGCTCGGGTTTGATCTGGGAACAGACCCGCTACGGCATAACGTTATCCAAAGTGCTGGCGATAGCGGGAAAATAACCGCCAGCGCCCCGGTTCATTTGCTACAGGGTCAGGGCGTGCTGCCTGCCGTTCTCACCCTGGCCCCGGTTTACCACCCCAACCTGCCCTTGCGCACGGTTGAACAACGCCAGCAGGCGCTCAAAGGCGTCGTGGTCAGCGCTTTTGAGCCAAACACACGTTTCGCAGAAATCCGTGCGGGCTTGCGTCCAACCCACAATGAATTCTTTGTTTTTGATCAGGAGAGCAGTCCCGACGGCGTTAAATCCGAATTGATTGCCTGGTCCATGCTGACCTCCGTCATCACCCCTCCGCTTGATCTCGAACCGGCCCAGCTACGCCAGGGTCTCTACGTTGAGCGCCTGTTTGAGATTGCAGGCCGGGAGCGGCTCATGATTGTGCGACCCAGCCTCAGCAGCTTTGAAATTTTGGGCCATTGGGACAACTGGCTCACGTTGCTTTTTAGTGGCGTGCTGGCGGCGACATTGCTGTATTTCAATGGTCGGCGCGAAGCGCAAGACCAGACCTTGCATCAGTCGGACGCGGCACGCCAGGAAGAGGCCGAATTCATCAAACAGTTGCTGGCGCAACTCCCGATTGGGGTGGTGGTGTGTGAACTGCAAGGCGACGTGATTGATGCCAATCCGGCCTTTTCCGCCATCGTGGGGCGTCCTCACGCACAGATACGCGGCCTGAGCGTGGCACAAATGACCGCGCCCGAATTTGCCGCATTGGACGCGGAGCAAGCACAACGTCTGCACAGCACCGGCATCTACGGGCCTTACGAAAAAGAATACCTGCGCCCCGATGGCAGTCGCGTGCCAGTGCTGGTGCGTGGACTGCGCACCGAATGGAACGGCAAGCCGGTGATTTTGTCGGTGACCGAAGACATTTCAGCCCGCCGAAAATCAGAATTCCAGCTGACCCAAGCGCAAAAGATGGATGCCATCGGCCAACTCACGGGCGGTCTGGCGCACGACTTCAACAACATGCTGGGCGTCATCATCGGCAACCTCGATTTGCTCTCAAGCCTGTTGATTGGCAATGAAGCGGCACAGGCCAAGCTGGCCACCGCCCTCACCGCTGCGCTGCGGGGTGCCGACCTGACGCGCGCGCTGCTGGCCGTCGCCCGCGCCCAAACCATCAGCGCCGAACCCGTGGACCTGAGCGGACGACTCAAAGAACTGCTACCTCTGGTACGCCACACGGCAGGCAACATGATTGAGGTCACCCTGACGCTCGACGCCAACCCCGTGGTTGAAGTGGACCCCGGCGGTCTGGCCAGCACCGTGCTGAACCTGGTCATCAACGCCCGCGACGCCATGCCACAAGGCGGCCACCTAACCTTGCTCACCAAACTACGCACGGTCACGGCGGGGAGTGCCACCCTCCTGAAACCGGGTCAGTACGCCGAACTCAGTGTTAGCGACACCGGCACCGGCATGAGTGCCGAGGTGTTGGCCCGCGCCCTTGAACCCTTTTTCACCACCAAAGAACGGGGCCGTGGCACCGGACTGGGCTTGTCCATGGCACATGGCTTTGTCAAGCAATGCGGGGGCGACATGACGCTCTACAGCGAACCCGGTTACGGCACCACCTTACGGCTCATGCTGCCCATTACCGCCCCGTCAACAGTCGCCGCAACAGCAACGCCAAACACCGATGCCGTCGGCCCTGAAGTGCTGCCACGCGGCCATGAAAGAGTGCTGGTGGTGGATGACGAGATTGAGCTGCTGGCCATCACCGCCACCTGGATCAAGGCGCTGGGCTACGAGGTAACGCCGTGCGCCAGGCCCGACTCTGCCCTGACGGCGCTGCAAGACGGCCTCACGGCAGGTCAGCCTTACGCCTTGCTGGTCACGGACATCATCATGCCCGGCATGGACGGATTTGCACTGGCCAGTGCCGCGCGCCTCAAGCAGCCGCAACTGGCCCTGCTCTACATTTCGGGCTTTGCCGATGCGGCAGACCGTGGCCGTGACCGACCCGGTGGCGCCGTTCTTGAAAAGCCTTTTCGGCAACCGGCCCTGGCGACCATGGTGCGTCAGGCCTTAGATCAACACATAAAGGAAACTCTGTGACCTCTCCTCTTTGCATCGCACTCCTTGACGACGACATCACCCTGTGCGCTTTCATGAGCGAGGTGGCGCAAACCGCAGGCTACCGCACCGTTACAGCCCATGACGGCCGCGACTTGTCCACTTTGCTGGCAGAAAATCCGGTGCTACTGGTGCTGGATCTGGCCATGGCCCACATGGACGGTATTGAGGTGATTCGCCAACTGGCCATGGCCCGGTTTTCGGGACGGCTGGTGATTGTCAGCGGCCACAGCGCGGCGTTACTTCAATCGGCCAAGCTGCTGGCTGAGTTGCAGGGCGTGCGGGTAGCGGGCGTGCTGACCAAACCCATTAGGGCGGAGCGTTTACTGGCCTTGTTGCAAGCGCCCGAACTTTTGACTGTGACACCGCGCACCTCACCGGTGATTAGCCTGGACGATTTGGCCAGAGGCATCGAGAACAACGAATTGCTGCTGCACTACCAGCCTCAAGTCAGACTCGCCGATGGCGCGTGGGTTGGCATTGAGGCCCTGGTGCGTTGGCAACACCCGCAGCACGGTCTGCTGTACCCGGATGCCTTCATCGTGCTGGCGGAAAACGGGGGATTGGCCCTGCCACTGACGCGCAAAGTCATTGAACTGGCCTTGAATGAATGCGTGTGCGCCTCCGACGCTTTGGGCTTTACAGGCACCTTGTCCATCAATTTGCCGCCCGTAGCCATGACGGATTTAAGCTTTCCGGAAGCGGTGGTGGCCGCCGCCGCCAAGGTCGGCTGCAAGGCCGAAAAAATCATGTTTGAGGTGACGGAAACTTCTGTGCCTCCCGATGTCGCCAAGGCGCTTGAAATTTTGACCCGCTTGCGCCTCAAAGGCTTCGCTTTGTCGATTGACGATTTCGGCACCGGGCACTCGTCCCTGGAAAATCTGACGCATCTGCCTTTTAGCGAACTCAAAATTGATCTGGGTTTCGTCCGCGTTGCCGAAACCGATACGGCAGCCCGTCTAATTGTCGAAAGCTCGATTTCACTGGGAAGCGAGTTGGGCCTGTCGGTGCTGGCCGAAGGGGTTGAAAACGAAGCCTTGTGGCGCTGGCTACGCAGCGCCGGCTGTGCGCTGGCGCAAGGTTATTTCATCGCCAAACCGATGCCACTTGAACAAATGGCTGACTGGCGGGTTGAGTGGGACACAAGACGATTGGCTTTGTCGTGTTAATCGACCTTGGCCCCGGCCTCAAACCATTGTTTGATGAGCTGCCGCTCCGTCTCGGTGAGGCCGGTGGCGTTGTTCATTGGCATCACCTTATTCACCACTGCTTGCAAGTAGATATTTTGAGCATTGGTCTTGACGAGTTGCGGAGAATCCAGCCGCACGTTTTTCATTTGCACTTTTTCACCGTGACACAAGTAGCAGCGTTGCGCTAGCACGACTTGCAATGTTTGATAGTCTATCGGCGCCGTAGAGGCCGCCGTGTTGTCAAGCATGGCCGTTGAAGTCGGCACCGGTTTAAGCCAGACAATCACCGCCACAATCACCGCCACGCCCACCAGCGCATAAGCAAACGGATGGCGGTTGCGCCCCAGCTTGTAGCCATGGCGCAGCACAAAAAACTGGCGAATCGCGGCCCCGGCAAACATCATCAAAATCAACACCAGCCAGTTTTGCGGGTGGTTGTAGGTAAAGCTGTAGTGGCCACTGAGCATGGCAAACAACACGGGCAAGGTGAAGTAGGTGTTATGGACACTGCGCTGCTTGCCCCGTTGGCCGTGAATCGCGTCCACCGGCTCACCCGCTTTGATGGCGGCAACTACTTTTTTCTGCCCCGGAATAATCCAGAAAAACACGCTGGCGCTCATGGTTGTTGCCAGCATCGCACCCACCAGCAAAAATGCCGCCCGACCCGCAAACCAGTGACACGCCAGCCACGCCGCCACGCACACCAGCGTGAAAACCAAAGCGCCCACTATCGCGTCACCGTTCTTGCGTTGTCCAAAAAATCGGCAGATCAAGTCGTACAAAATCCAGAACACGACCAGAAAAGACAATGCCACGACGATGGCCGTGGCAGGCGCCCAGTCCATGCGCGATTTATCAATCAGGTAGGTGCTGGCGCTCCACAAGTAGGACACGGTGAACAGCGAAAATCCCGATAGCCAAGTGCTGTAACTTTCCCAATAAAACCAGTGCAAGTTCTTGGGCAACTGCGGCGGCGAGACATTGAACTTGACCGGGTGATAAAACCCACCGCCATGCACCGCCCACAACTCGCCACTGACGCCTTGTTTTTTAAGGTCTTCATCGACTGGCGGCGTCAGACTGCTGTCGAGAAACACAAAATAAAACGAGGAGCCAATCCAGGCAATCGCCGTGATGACGTGAACCCAACGCAACAACAAGTTGGCCCAGTCGAGGTAGTAACTTTCCATTTGTCTTCACCTTTTTCAATATTTTCAATCTGTGCGACAGGGTTTAAACCGTTTGCAATAGTTGTGCCGCTACGCCGACCGCGATCACTTCCGGCGCCTTGCTGACAACGCCGGGCACGCCAATGGGACAAGTGACGTGTGCCAACTCTTGCGGCGTAAAACCCCGCGCTTGCAAGCGGTGACGAAATGTCGCCCACTTCGTTTGGCTGCCAATCAAGCCGACATAGGGCAAGTCAGTCAACAGGCGCTGACGCACCAGGCAAGCGGCCACCACTTCCAAATCTTCCGCATGGCTGAAGCTCATGATGAGCACGCGCGATTGCGGTACCAGTTTCGCCACGGCGGCTTGCACCGGGTCGGAATGTTCGCAGCACACGTTGGACGGTACTTGCGGTGGAAAAATCTCATCACGGCTGTCAATCCATGTCACTTGCAGCGGCAAATTAGCGAACACCTGAACCAGCGCATGACCCACATGGCCGCCGCCAAACAAAGCCACCGGCGTGGGCGTTGTTGTCAAGCGTTGCTGCAAGACGGTTATGTCAGCGGCTGTAACCCGCTCAAAGAAAAGCTGCACGTCGCCACCACAGCACTGACCCAAAGCGGGGCCGAGCGCGTAGCGAATCACCGATTCACCTGATCCGCCTGCCAGGCGTTGACGCGCTTCAGCCATCGCCGATAACTCCAGATGACCGCCGCCGATGGTGCCAACCGCGCCTTGCGCAAAAACCGCCATCCAGGCGCCTGATTCGCGTGGCACGGAACCCCGCGTGGCCTGCACCGTGACCAGCACGGCAGCTTCATGCGCCAAACGGGCTAAAAAAATGTTAGTTTTACTCACAAACCGTGACCTTTTGAAACCTTGAAAATACTGACCTCAACCCGGATTGCCACAAAATACAGTCCTTTACTTTAAAGACGCCGAATGAAACATATCTCTCATGGCTTGCGGGCACTGTTAACGGCTTTGACGGCAGGCATTGCCGCCTTTATAGCGGGCTGCACCGCCACGCCGACGCGCCTGCCGGGGACGCCTCCGCCCGATCCCCATCAGATCACGGCACCCCGCGTCTCGGGTGCTAACAATCCGCTGGCCTACCGCCATGACGCGGCCAGCCATCTCTACAGTCAAAACGCCCACCGGATTTTTCAGGGCAAACTGCCCGCACAGCTTTATGCCATTGGTGTGCTGCAAGTTGAAGTCAATAGCCAGGGCTTGGTGACCAGCACCCAATGGATGCGCGCCCCGCAACAGGCTCCCGAAGTGGTCACCGAAATCGAGCGAACCGTCCGCCAGGCGGCACCCTTTCCCATCCCTGTGCGCATGGGCCATGTGACCTACACCGACGTGTGGTTGTGGGATAAAAGCGGGCAGTTTCAGCTCGACACCTTGACTGAGGGGCAACTCTGAGCACACCTCACGACCCCCGATAAGTGGAATAACTCCAGGGACTGACCAGCAGGGGTACGTGGTAATGCTGATCAGGCTGCGCCACACCAAAATCAAGACGCACCTGATTTAGAAAATTCGGTTCCGGCAGTGCAACGCCGCGTGCCTTGAAGTAAGCCGCCACGTCAAAAACCAGCCGGTAAGTGCCGCGCTGGAGGTGGTCGTTATCCAGCAATAGCCCGTCCGGGTGGCGCCCATCCTGATTCAATACAAACTGCTTCACCAAGGTTGCAGTTTCGCCTTGCGTGGCGTAAAACGTCACCCGCATTCCCGCTGCGGGCGTGCCGTGCATGGTGTCCAAAACGTGTGTGCTCAAGCCCATGAGGTTCCTTTGATGGCAAAAATTTTAAAGTGTATACACTTTTAAGCGATGCAGCTATCATGCCAGCATGGATTCTCAAACCACCTGTTCAGCGACGCCTTCCACCACCAGTTTTATCGTCAAGTCTTTGACGAAAGCCATCGTGGAGCACCACTTGGCACCGGGCGCCAAACTCTCGGAGCAAAAACTGGCGAACCAATTTAGTGTGTCACGCACCTTGGTCAGGCAGGCTTTTTTTCAGCTCTCGCAAAACCGTTTAATCCGTCTTGAGCCTGCACGCGGTGCTTTTGTGGCGAGTCCTTCGGTGACGGAGGCGAAGCAGGTTTTTGCCGTGCGCCGCATGTTGGAGGCCGAGATGACACGGGCCTTTATTCGGGTCGTCACGCCCGCCATGATCCGGACTTTGAAAGCGCATGTCGCGCTGGAAAAATCTGCAGTGGAGGGCGAGGACATTAGCAACCGCACCGAGTTATTAGGCGATTTTCATATTCGCATCGCGCAACTCATGGGCAACGAGGTGCTGGCCCAAATGCTGCTAGGCCTGATCTCACGTTGTTCCCTGATTACGCTGATGTACCAGTCCACCAGCGCGGCTGAACATTCCAACGAAGACCATGCCGACATCGTGAAAGCGCTGGCGGCCAAAGATGAGGCACGCGCCATCCGACTGATGGATGAACACCTGCACCAAGTTGAAGCCAACCTGACTTTGCCCACTTGAGAATCTATGAAGCACTACGACAGCACCCTCTCCTATCCACGCGATTTAGTGGGCTACGGCCCGCAACCGCCACACGCCCAATGGCCGAATCAAGCGCGTGTGGCTGTGCAGTTTGTTTTGAACTATGAGGAGGGTGGCGAGAACAGTGTGCTGCATGGCGACGCCGGTTCCGAGCAGTTCCTATCCGAGATGTTCAACCCGCCAAGCTTTCCGGAACGCCACATCAGCATGGAGGGAATTTACGAATACGGTTCACGGGCGGGCGTGTGGCGCATTCTGCGCGAGTTCGAGAAACGTCAACTGCCGCTCACCG
The DNA here is from genome assembly GCA_903823025.1 of uncultured beta proteobacterium. Taxonomy (GTDB): domain Bacteria; phylum Pseudomonadota; class Gammaproteobacteria; order Burkholderiales; family Burkholderiaceae_C; genus Rhodoferax. Next base: position 19,631 of record CAIJRK010000070.1, on the reverse strand, counting down.
TTTTTGGCGTCGGCATGGCGCTGGAACGTCACCCCGAATTGGTGCAAGCTCTGCAACAATTAGGGCATGAAATAGCCTGCCACGGCTGGCGCTGGATTCACTACCAGCACCTTGACGAGGCCACCGAGCGCGAACACATGGCGCGCGGCATGGAGATCATCACCCGACTGACCGGCACTCGTCCACTGGGTTGGTACACCGGACGCGACAGTCCAAACACCCGCCGATTAGTCGCCGACTTTGGCGGCTTTGAATACGACAGCGACTACTACGGCGACGATCTGCCGTTCTGGATGAAAGTCCAAAAAACCGATGGCCACATCGTGCCGCAACTGATCGTGCCCTACACGCTGGACTGCAACGACATGCGCTTTGCGCTGCCCCAAGGTTATTCACACGCCGACCCGTTTTTTCAATATCTCAAAGATACGTTTGATGTGTTGTACGCCGAAGGTGCCGAGTCGCCGCGCATGATGAGCATCGGGATGCACTGCCGACTTCTCGGTCGGCCAGGGCGCATCACGGCGCTGCAACGCTTTCTGGATCACATCCAAAATCACGATCGCGTTTGGATCTGCCGCCGCCTCGACATTGCCCGGCATTGGACTAAAACACATCCTTATCAACCGACCCCCAACTAACGCGCGATTGAACTTAAGCCATGACCACGACACTTGAACAAATCAATGCCGCCTCTCTTGCGGATGCCACGCATTTGCTGGACGGTTTGTATGAACATTCACCCTGGATTGCAGCGCAGGCGTTGACAGCGCGGCCCTTCAATTCACCGGCTCATTTGAAGCACACGTTGGCGCGTGTTGTCGCCAATGCTGAACGAGACGCGCAACTGGCGCTCATTCGGGCACACCCGGAGTTGGCGGGAAAAGCCATGGTGAGCCAGGCGCTAACAGCCGAGTCCACCCACGAACAAAACAAGGCCGGCTTGACGCAATGCACCCCGGCTGAATTTGAAAAAATTCAACAACTGAATGCGGCTTACAACGCCAAGTTTTCTCATCCTTTTATTCTGGCCGTGCGCGGGCCTCGCGGAACGGGTTTAAGCAAACAGGACATCATCGACACCTTCGAGCGCCGCTTGCAAAACCATCCCGAGTTTGAACTTCTTGAGTCGTTGCGCAACATCCATCGCATTGCTGAACTGCGTTTGAATGACAAGTTGGGGGCCACGCCGTTACTCGGCAACGAAGTCTGGGATTGGCATGAAAATCTGGCGCAATTCAGTGAGCCTGGCTACCAGGAAAAAGGGCAACTCACCGTCACCTATCTAACCGACGCGCACCGCGCTTGTGCGGCGCAACTCAAAAAACAAATGCAGGAATGCGGGTTTGATGAGGTGGCAATCGACGCTGTCGGCAACGTCGTTGGACGCTATCTTTCTTCTGATCAAGAGGCACAAACGCTGCTGACCGGCTCACATTACGACACGGTCAGAAACGGGGGTAAGTACGATGGGCGTCTGGGAATCTTTGTGCCACTGGCTTGTGTCCGCGAGCTGATGCGCCAAGGCAAACGTCTGCCGTTTCATATTGAAGTGGTTGGCTTTGCCGAAGAAGAAGGGCAACGTTTTAAAGCCACTTTTCTGGGTTCCGGTGCCCTTATCGGCCAATTCAATCCCCAGTGGCTTGATCAAAAAGATACTGACGGCGTCACGATGCGCGAAGCGATGACGCAGGCCGGGCTGGACGTTGACGAGATCGTGAAACTGCAACGCCATCCGTCCAACTACCTCGGTTTTGTAGAAGTGCATATTGAGCAAGGTCCGGTGCTCAACGAACTTGATTTACCGCTAGGCGTCGTGACCTCGATCAACGGCAATGTGCGCTATGCCGCCGAAGTCATCGGCACGGCCTGCCATGCAGGTACGACGCCCATGAACCGGCGCAACGATGCCGCCGCCGCTGTGGCCGAACTGCTGCTCGCGCTGGAAAAACGGGCCACGCAAGATGGCGATTCTGTCGCCACTATCGGCCAACTTCTCGTGCCCAACGGCTCCACCAACGTGGTGCCGGGGCGCTGCCAGTTCAGCCTGGATTTGCGCGCACCCAACGATGCTCAACGCGACGCCATGGTGCGTGATGTGCTGGCCGCGTTAGCTGACATTTGCGCGCGCCGCCAAGTGCGTTACACACTGGAAGAAACCTTGCGCGTGGCCGCCGCCCCCAGCGCCCCGGCGTGGCAACAACGTTGGGCGCAAGCCGTGGATGCGCTGGGCGTCCCCGTTCACACCCTGCCCAGCGGCGCAGGCCACGACGCCATGAAGTTGCATGAAGTCATGCCGCAAGCCATGCTGTTTGTGCGCGGACAAAACTCGGGCATCAGCCACAACCCGCTTGAATCTACCACCAGCGACGATATACAACTAGCGATAGAAGCCTTCTCCAATCTGCTGGACCAGCTCTCTCTCGACCTCGCCCCAGCCTACTGAAAGTTCCGCCTTATGACTGACTATGAATCACTCGACGCCTGGATTGATGCGCACTTTGACGAGCAAGTTAAGTTCTTGCAAGAACTAATCCGTGTCCCTACTGACACACCGCCCGGTAACAACGCCCCGCACGCTGAACGCACCGCCGAGTTGCTGCAAGCGTTTGGACTGGACGTTGAAAAACACCCGGTGCCTGACGCCTTGGTTCGAGCCGCTGGCCTGGAAAGCATTACCAATTTAGTGGTTCGCCGCCCCTACGGTCCCGGCAAAACAATTCTTCTCAATGCCCATGGCGACGTGGTGCCGCCCGGCGAAGGCTGGACCAAAAACCCGTATGGTGGCGAAATCGAAAACGGGCAAATTTATGGCCGTGCTTCTGCCGTGAGTAAATCCGATTTCTCAAGCTACACCTTCGCCGTTCGGGCGCTGGAAGCGGTGGTCAAACCCACCACCGGAAGCGTCGAATTACTCTTTACCTATGACGAGGAATTTGGTGGTGAAGTCGGCCCGGCGTGGCTGCTTAAAAACAAGATCATTCACCCTGATCTGATGATTGCCGCCGGGTTTAGCTACCAAGTCATCACTGCGCACAACGGCTGCCTGCAAATGGAAGTGACCGTTCACGGCCAGATGGCGCACGCCGCCATTCCCGAATCCGGCGTGGACGCCTTGCAAGCGGCTGTCCACATTTTGAATGCACTGTACGCACAAAACACGCGCTACAAACAAGTGTCGTCCAAGGTCGAAGGCATCACGCACCCTTACCTGAATGTGGGGTTGATTGAAGGCGGCACCAACACCAATGTCGTGCCGGGCCGTGTCACGTTCAAGCTGGATCGGCGCATGATTCCTGAAGAAAATCCGGCACAGGTTGAAGCTGCTTTGCGCCAGATTATTGGAGACGAGGCGGCAAGACAACCCGGCATCACGGTCGATGTCAAACGCATCCTGCTGGCCAACAGTATGCAACCGCTACCGGGCAATCAACCGCTGGTTGAGGCGATTCAGAAGCATGGACAAGAAGTGTTTGGCGAAGCTATTCCGGCGCTAGGAACACCGCTTTACACCGACGTTCGCTTGTTCTGCGAGGCCGGAATTCCGGGTGTTATTTACGGGGCCGGGCCGCACACCGTGCTGGAATCACACGCCAAGCGGGCTGATGAACGACTCGATCTGGAAGATCTGCGCCGGGCCACTCAAGTGATTGCACGCACGCTCAAAGACTTGTTGAGTTAAGAAATTTGGCACAAATTTTGCATCGATATTCAACGTCCGCACTGCGTGCGTTTTTTGTCTTCGCTGGAGTTGTTCCTATGAGTAAGCGTCTATTTTTAAAACTATCTACGGCCCTGACTTTGGCCTCCACACTGGGTCTTTCGCTGGCCCAGGCGCAAAACACCCCAATCAAATTTCAGCTCGATTGGCGCTTTGAAGGGCCGTCAGCCTTCTTCCTATTACCTGCCGCCAAAGGTTATTTCAAAGACGCCAAACTGGACGTCAAAATTGATGCCGGCAATGGCTCCGGCGGCACCGTGACTCGCGTAGCGTCCGGCGCCTATGACCTGGGTTTTGCCGACTTGGCCGCCCTCATGGAATTCCACGCCAACAACCCGGATTCTCCTAACAAGCCGGTTGCCATCATGATGGTTTACAACAACACGCCTGCGTCCGTCATGGTGCTCAAAAAATCAGGCATCAAGACGGTAGCGGATTTAAGCGGCAAGAAGTTTGGTGCGCCCGTGTTTGACGCAGGCCGGCGCGCCTACCCAATTTTTGCCAAGGCTAACAACATCACGGGCGTGCAATGGACAGCCATGGACCCACCCCTGCGTGAAACCATGTTGGCCCGTGGGGATGTCGATGCCATCACCGGTTTCACCTTCACGTCGCTGCTCAATCTGGAAGCGCGTGGCGTGAAAGCCGCCGATGTCGTGGTGTTTCCTTACGCCAATCACGGCGTCAAAATTTACGGCAATGTGATTATTGCCACGCCCCAAATCCTCAAAGAAAACCCAGCGGCAGTCAAAGCATTTTTGCTCGCATTCACCAAAGGCGTGCATGACGTAATCGCCAAACCGGACGAGGCCATCAAGTATGTGCGCGAGCGAGACGGCATCATCGACGTCGCCATGGAAACACGTCGCCTGAAGCTGGCCATTGCGACCGCCGTGGACAGCCCGGATGCACGCGCCGAAGGTTTTGGACAAGCCAAAGCAGCGCGCCTGACTTTGATGGCATCCCAAGTATCGGACGCCTTCAACACCAAAACGCGGGTGAATGCCGACGCAGTTTGGGATGGTTCTTTCTTGCCGACGGCAGCTGAACTCAATGTTTTCCCCAAGAAGTAAAGCACGATGAAGACCCCCGCTGAACCTTATTTTGTTGACTTTCAGGATGTCTGGCTGGCCTACAACCAAGAACTTCTTGTTCAGAATCACTTTGCTGTTGAAGCCATCGACCTCAAGGTTCGCGAGGGTGAATTCATTGCCATCGTCGGTCCGTCCGGCTGTGGAAAATCTACCTTCATGAAGCTGACCACCGGCTTAAAGATGCCGTCTATCGGACGAATTTTGATTGATGGTCAACCCGTCACCGGGCCTTTGAAAATATCCGGTATGGCTTTTCAGGCACCCTCACTTTTGCCTTGGCGCACCACGGTGGACAACGTGTTGTTGCCGCTGGAAATCGTAGAACCTTTTCGCAGCAACTTCAAAGAGAAGCGCAAGGAATATGAAGAACGTGCGCGAAAACTGCTACAAAAAGTAGGACTGGCCGGTTACGAAGACAAATTCCCGTGGCAACTCTCGGGCGGAATGCAGCAACGCGCCAGTATTTGTCGGGCACTGATTCATGAACCCAAAATGCTGCTGCTCGATGAGCCTTTTGGTGCGCTGGATGCCTTCACGCGAGAAGAGTTGTGGTGCATTTTGCGTGACCTTTGGACTGAACAAAAGTTCAACGTCATCCTGGTGACCCATGATCTGCGCGAGTCAGTTTTTCTGGCGGACACGGTTTATGTGATGAGCAAAAGTCCAGGGCGCTTTGTCGTCAAAAAAGAAATTAATCTTGAACGTCCGCGTGATCTTGAAATTACCTATACCCGAGAATTCAGCGACATCGTGCATGAACTTCGCGGCCATATTGGTGCCGCCAGAAAACCGGACGCTACGCCACAGACTACTGGAATACTTGCATGAGCCAACGACAAATTGAACGCTGGGCACCCGTTCTCCTCGCGATTTTTCTATTGATACTGTGGCAACTGATCTGCACGGCCTTTGCTGTTCCTGAATATATCTTTCCGAGTCCGCTCGCTATCGGGCAATCCATGGCGGCGTTTGCGGGACCCATTGCCGAGGCCGGCTGGAAGACTTTCTGGGTCACGATGATTGGCTTTGGCCTCTCGATTGTGGTGGGCGTGTTGCTGGGATTTTTGGTCGGTTCGTCACGACTGGTTTACGCCGCGGTCTTCCCCTTGTTGGTCGCCTTTAACGCGGTCCCGAAGGCCGCCATTGTGCCTATCCTGATTGTCTGGTTTGGCATTGGGGTAGGACCGGGCATCTTGACCGCTTTTCTGATTTCGTTCTTTCCGATCACGGTCAACATTGCCACCGGATTAGCCACGTTATCGCCTGAACTTGAAGATGTGTTGCGCGTGCTGGGCGCCAAGCGCTGGGACGTGTTGGTCAAAATTGGCTTGCCAAGTTCGTTGCCCTACTTCTTTGCTTCTCTTAAAATTGCTATCACCATGGCCTTTGTCGGCACCGTGTTGGCCGAGATGACGGCAGGTGATTCCGGTATTGGTTACCTGATGCTCTCAGCAGGTTCGTCACAACGGATGCCGCTGGCCTTTGCCGGTCTGATCGTCATCAGTGCCATGGCAATGGTGATGTACGAGTTGTTCAGCTTCATCGAGAAAAACACAACGGCCTGGGCGCATCGTGGGTTTAACGGTGAATAGAATGCTGTTCAAACAGACGATAGCGATAGTTATTCAGGCGAATTTCGCTTTAGTCCTGCGTGGTCGGCAGTGAGGTGAGTGTCTGATAGCGGGTGAACAAAAACGCGACGCGCTCGGCGTCTGTTCTCCAACTCTTTTTGCCACCGTTGAGCGCATAGGCTGCATCCACAGCGGCATCGAGCACGCGATGGGCTTGGCGTAGTTTTTCAGGCATGGGCGGGTTGTAGAGATCGGCCAGCGTCGCGCCTGCCTCAGCAGCGCGGGCGTCGAGCACGGCTTGTGCGGCAGTTTCAATAGTCGTTCGTATGTTGGACGTTAGGACAGTTGTCTTGTTTGTCTTGCTCGCCTCGGCTAGGTCAGGCCAGGGAAAGTTGTTGTAAACAATCTGGCTGGTGTAGCGGTAGTCGCTTTTGAGACGTCCGCACACATGGCTAACCCATGCCATGTGCATACGCGAGGTCAGCACGCCAAATTCGTACAAGCCCGCATTTGGAATGCATAAATTAGCGTTGCCTACAATCACGTCAGGCGGCATAAAACCTATAGGAATGATGCGGCGTCGTTCGGATGAAACACTTGGCACCAAAAGATAGCGCCCGACGGGTTGCCGAATTTCACCAAACAAATAGCTTTTATCTGCCAGCGCTTGCGTGGCAGGGCGCACGCTGGCTTTGCGGTATTTTTCTACCGCTTTGACGCGCTTCATCACGGCGGGCATCGCTTTCAATTGCGCTGCCGGACAGTCTTTTAACCAGAGACACCAGCGATCCAATTGATTGATAAATTCGGCTGAACCCACAAAGCGGCGAATCCACGGCGCGGCCTTCGGTTCAATGGTTAGCAGTTCATTTTTTTCAGCATTGGACAGCAACAGAAAACCGCCATCATTCGGCATCGAGCCAAAAACGATGTCAGGCACCGGACAGATAGGACTGCGCCGCTTGTCAATCACCAGATCTGCCGCCTCAACCAGATAGGCGTTGATGTTGCCCACGTCCGCGATCACCGGCTCAGACTTGACGGTTTCATAATCGGCCAGTGGCACTTTTTTGAGCTTCTCGGCACCAAACCCGATAATCACGCAATGCACCGCCGCCCGGCCCGGTGCGTCGTCAGTCCATTGAAAAGTACGGTGCGCAAACTGGATGTGCATCCCTTGATGGCGCATCCAACTCCACAGCGGTGCCACCTGTTCGCCTTGGGTGATACTGTTGGTAGAAACAAAACCGCAGCGCACCTGGCGTCGTGCCAAAGTCTCGGCGCGGTTCACTTCTACAAACAGGTCACCAAAGCCCGCTTGGGCACCTGCAAACTTCACATCTTTGAACTTCTTGCGGTCCCGACTGGCCGCCGCGGCAATGCCCGCAAAGCTGTCGGGCGCGGTCGTGATGTAGCGCGCCGCCTTGATGTACCAGCCCGCCACGTAGTCCAGCACACCGGCCCCGCGCAGGCCTTGGCAAACTGTTTGCAAGTCTTCTTTCTGTTCCTCCGACTGATGTTGTTTGCCAACAAAGGGCGGATTGCCCAAAATGTAGTTGAGCTTTGTCGGCGGCACAAAGTCAGCCCAGTCGATACGCAAGGCGTTACCGTGACGAATGTGGGCGCTGCGTTTAAGGGGCACACGCAACATCGGTTCGCCAAATTCAGTGCCCGCCTCCACGTTCATTTGATGGTCGGTCAGCCACATAGCGACTTGCGCCACCTGCGCCGGAAACTCCTCGTACTCGATGCCGTAAAACTGATCGACATCGACTTTGAGAAAATCGAACACCTGACCGATACGGTGGCCAAAATGACTGGCGGCGCGCATCACGTCCAGTTCCAGCTTGCGTAACTCGCGGTACGCCACGACGAGAAAATTTCCACATCCACAGGCTGGATCCAAAAAAGTGAGGGTTTGCAGCTTTTCATGGAACGCGAAAAGGCGGGTCGCGTCGCCTTTTATTTTTTCAAATTCGGCGCGCAACTCGTCCAGAAACAAAGGCCCGATCAGCTTGAGAATATTGATCTCACTCGTGTAGTGCGCACCCAGTTCACGGCGACGCTCTTGCGCATCCAGTTCAATCACGCGCTGAAACATCGCGCCAAAAATAGCGGGCGAGATATTGCCCCATTGACGCGAAGCCAACATCAGCAGTTGCGTTCGCATGGCCGCAGAGAAAGACGGCGGGTCGATGCGTTCCTCAAACAGACGGCCATTGATATACGGGAACAAAGCGAACTGCTCGGCCAATGCAGACTGGCGCTTGGTGCTGTCTTTATTCAACGTCACAAACAACGTGTCGAGCACTGCGCCGACGTTGGAACCATCCACTGCCGTGTGAAAGTCGATCAAATCGTGAAAGCTATCTTTGGGTTGAAAAATGCCCGTGTCGTCGGCAAACAGGCAAAACAACAGCCGTACCAAAAACACTTCTAAATCATGACCGCTGTAGCCGTCCCGCTTGAGCGCATCGTGCAACTCGCCCAAGGCATCGACCGCAACACGGTTAATGGCCTCCTCAACGCGAATGCGCTGCTTGCGATACCCGGCAATGAAAAAGAACAGTCGCAGGTTTTGATCCAGTTCAGGCAATGTGAATCGGTGAACTTCATCCTCATCCAGATCATGCAATTCAAAGTGCCAAAAATCACAAAGCAGGATGTAGCGCGGTTCTTCGTCCGCGCTCAACCCAGGAAAATAATCTTTGGCCTGCTTGAAGGCTTTAACCAAATTTTTACCACGGCTTTTATGCTCGATCAGCAGCGTTCCTTTCCACAGCAGATCCATGTAGCCATCTTTGTTGTCGATTTTCTTGACGTGTTTCTCAAAGGTGGCCACCTTGCGGCGCTTGATGCCGAAAACCTCAAAGAACGCATCCCAAAAGCGCTTGGCGTCAGCCTCTTCACGTTCAACGTATTGCCATTCTTTTGAAAACTCACGGGCGCGGTTAGCGATTTCTTTCCAGTCGAGAGGCATGAGGTTGGGTTACCGGTAGAGATGCACTTGAGCGGTGCAGCCGTTGTCTGTGGGGTGGTTTAACTTATTCTAGGTGAGGGTTAAAAAGAAAAAAGCTATCGTTTTATCTAGGAAAATGCAGTGCCCTGACCTTTAGAATAAGTGATGTCCTGGCACGCCGAACTTCAACTTGATTACCGTCTGGAAACCGCTCGCACGGTGGTTCGGCACCAACACAACGGGCCGCTGCGAATTTTGCAAAGCCTCTACCCGGAAGGCGAGGCGATATGCCATAACGTGCTGGTGCATCCGCCGGGCGGCTTGGTCGGCGGCGACACATTAGATATTTCTGTCACCGCCAGCGGCGCATCTCATGGCCTGATCACGACGCCGGGGGCGACACGGTTCTACCGGTCTAACGGTGAACCGGCTTTGCAGCGCACACACATCACGTTGACCGATCAGGCGCGCCTGGAATGGTTGCCGTTAGAGGCCATTTGCTACAACCACTGTCTTGCTGAAAACCACCTCACGCTTGATCTGGCACCGCAGGCTGAATTCATCGGTTGGGACGTGACAGCGTTGGGTTTGCCGCTGGCACATCAGCCGTTTGTCGCGGGTCATTTTTTGCAACATATCGAGGTGCCCGGCGTGTGGCTGGAGCGCGGGCGCATCCAGGCGGATGACGCGCGTTTGATGGATGGCCCGCTAGGTTTGGCAGGCCATCGTTGCGTGGCGTCTCTCTTCTTTATTGCCGGTAGCAAGATTGAGAAAGGGCGGCGACAACAGGCGCTGGATATGGCGCGCGACGTTCTCAACGCGCACGACCTGCGTTTTACGGCAGGCGCGACCAGCCCCAATAGTCAGGTGATTGTGGTGCGGGTGTTGGCCCCGATGGTCGAACCCGCTATGGATTTATTGCGCCAACTTTGGGTTGAATGGCGTCGCCATTTCTGGCAACTTTCAGCGGCTAGCCCACGCATTTGGTCAACTTAAATAGCGACAAGTTGGCGCACGCCGTCAACCTCCATATTGGCACCCTCTCCTCGGGCTAACACCGATCCGCGCTCCATCACGACATAGTCATCCGCCAGTTCTTGCGCAAAATCGTAATATTGCTCGACCAGCACAATCGCCATATCGCCCCGGTCGGCCAACATGCGAATCACGCGGCCAATGTCCTTGATGATGCTGGGTTGAATGCCTTCGGTCGGCTCGTCCAGAATCAGTAATTTTGGCCCGGCGGCCAGCGCTCGGGCAATCGCTAATTGTTGCTGTTGTCCGCCTGATAAATCACCGCCCCGGCGCTGCAGCATTTGCTTGAGCACAGGAAACAATTCAAAAAGCTCGGGCGGAATAGGCGTGCCGGCACTTTTATAGGCCAGACCCATGCGCAAGTTTTCTTCGACCGTGAGTCGGCCAAAAATTTCTCGCCCTTGTGGTACAAAACCAATACCAGCGCGGGCGCGCTCGTAAGGCGTGAATTTTTGAATAGGTTTCCCGTCAAATTCAATGCTGCCAGTTTTAATCGGCACCAAACCCATCAGGCTTTTGAGAAGCGTTGTTTTACCAACACCGTTGCGGCCCAAAATGACGGTAACTTTACCCAGCGTGGCCTGCAAACTCACATCGCGCAAGATGTGCGAGCCGCCGTAATATTGATTGATATTTTTAACGTTCAACATGCTTATCTTCCCAAGTACACCTCAATCACCCGCTCATCCGACTGCACTTGCGCCAACGTGCCCTGTGCCAAGACAGAGCCTTCACACAGCACCGTGACGATGTCGGAAATCGTGTTGATAAAGCTCATGTCGTGCTCCACCACCATCAACGAGTGCTTGCCTTTCAGACTTAGAAATAACTCGGCAGTGCGCTCGGTTTCAAGATCAGTCATACCTGCGACGGGTTCATCAAGCAGTAGCAGTTTGGGGTCTTGCATCAGCAACATGCCAATCTCCAGCCACTGCTTTTGACCATGACTTAAAGTACCCGCCAAACGCGATACGCTGTCAGCCAAATGGATGGTGTGAAGAATCTCGGCCAGTCGATCACTCTGCGTTGAATCCAAACGAAAGAACATGGAAGCCGTGACCACCTTGTTGGTTTTCAGGGCCAGTTCCAGATTCTCAAACACGGTGAGTTGTTCAAACACCGTGGGTTTTTGAAACTTTCGACCAATGCCCATTTGGGCAATCTCAAACTCGGTGTAACGCAATAAATCAATGGTGCTACCAAAGTAAACCGTGCCTTCATCAGGCCGCGTTTTGCCGGTGATGATGTCCATCATCGTGGTCTTGCCTGCGCCGTTGGGGCCAATGATGCAACGCAACTCGCCGGGCGCAATATCGAGCGAGAGATTATTAATCGCCTTGAAACCATCAAAACTCACACTCACGTTTTCAAGGTACAAGATGCGGCCATGCGTCACATCGACTTCACCCGGCGTGTGAATGCGCGAGAAACCTGCCGCCCGTCCGCCCGACTCCGTGCGCCCGGTTTGACCTTCCAACGCCGCACTGTGTGACGCCACGCGGCGAGCGCCTTCTTCTAGCAGTTCAGGTGTCATTTTTCATCCGATGCGTTAGGTTCTGATTTTTTGGCGACGGTGCTGGCACGATCTTTCTTGAAAAATGGCATAACTTTTTTAACCAAGCCCACCACGCCATTGGGCAAGAACAAGGTCACACCAATAAAGAGCGCACCCAAGAAGTACAGCCAAAATTCAGGGTAAGCCACCGTCAACCAGCTCTTCGCGCCATTGACAATAAAGGCACCAATGATAGGACCGATCAGCGAAGCGCGGCCCCCGACGGCGGCCCAAATAGCGATCTCAATCGAGTTAGCCGGGCTCATTTCACTCGGGTTAATGATGCCGACTTGCGGCACATACAAAGCCCCGGCGACGCCGCACATCATGGCCGAAATCGTCCAGATGGTGAGCTTGTAACCAATCGGGTTATAGCCCGAGAACATGACCCGCGTTTCAGCGTCACGCACAGCTTGCAGCACGCGGCCAAACTTGCTATTTACCAGCCAGCGAGCGAACAAAAAGAACCCGAGTAGCGTGACACCCGTCATCACAAACAGCGTCATCCGCATCTCTTGCGTAGCGATAGGAATATTCAAAATCCGCTTGAAATCCGTGAAACCGTTGTTGCCCCCAACGCCGGTCTCATTGCGAAAGAAAAGCAACATGGCGGCAAAGGTCATGGCTTGCGTAATGATCGAGAAGTACACCCCCTTGATGCGCGACCGAAAGGCAAAGTAACCAAACAAAAAGGCCACCGCTCCCGGCACCGCCACCACTAAAAACAAAGTTGCAATGAAGCTGTCGCTGAACGTCCAATGCCAGGGCAAGGTCTTCCAGTCCAGGAACACCATGAAGTCAGGCAGATCGCTTTTGTAGTTGCCATCGGCACCAATCTGACGCATGAGGTACATGCCCATGACGTAGCCACCGAGTGCAAAAAACAGACCGTGCCCCAAACTCAAAATACCGGTGTAGCCCCAGATCAAGTCCATCGCCAACGCAAGAATGGCGTAGCACATGATCTTGCCAATCAACCCGACGGCATAGTCGCTCAGGTGGAAAAAGCTGTGTTCCGGCACCATCAAATTAAGCAGAGGTGCCACGGCACCGACCACGATCAAAGCAATGATGAAGGCGCTCCAGCCTTTGCCGGTCAGCACTGGGCTTTTGGTGGGTAAGGTGATGTGGCTCATGATTCGGCGCTCCGGCCCTTCATGGCAAAGATGCCTTGTGGACGTTTTTGAATAAAAATAATGATGAACACCAGCACTGCAATTTTGGCCAGCACAGCACCCACCCAACCTTCAAGAAACTTGTTCAAAATGCCCAATCCCAAAGCGGCATAAACCGTACCCGCCAACTGGCCCACGCCACCCAGAACCACCACCATGAACGAGTCCACGATGTAGCCCTGCCCCAAGTCCGGCCCGACATTGCCGACCTGACTGAGCGCACAACCCGCCAGCCCCGCAATGCCCGAACCCAAAGCAAAAGCATAGGTATCAATGCGCGCCGTATTCACGCCCATACACGACGCCATGGCGCGGTTTTGCGTGACCCCACGTACAAACAAACCCAGCCGCGTTTTGCTGATGAGCCACCCAACAGCGAGCAACACAAACAAGGCAAAACCAATGATGACCAGTCGGTTGTAAGGCAATGACAAATTACCCAGCACCTGCACGCCACCACTCATCCATGATGGATTTTCAACGCCCACATTTTGTGCGCCAAACAATGAACGAACACCTTGCATCAGCATCAAGCTAATGCCCCAAGTCGCCAACAAAGTCTCTAGCGGACGACCGTACAAAAAGCGAATCACCGTGCGCTCCATCAGCGCGCCCATCAAGGCCGCCGCGAGAAAAGCGACCGGCACCGAGGCCAGCAAATACCAGTCAAAAGCGTTGGGTAGATATTGTTGAAACAAGCCTTGTACGACATAGGTGGCATAAGCGCCAATCATCATCAACTCGCCATGCGCCATGTTGATCACACCCATCAACCCGTAGGTAATCGCCAAGCCCAATGCGACCAGTAACAGGATAGAACCTAGGCTGAGGCCGCTAAAGATAGCGCCCAGCCGGTCACCCCACGCTAAGGCAGATTCAACTTTGTGCAAGGCTTTTTGTAGCGCGGCCTTCACGTCAGGTTCAGTCTCTTTTTTAAGTCGCGTCAGCAACACTGTTTTAGTGCTGGCTTGCGTGCTGGTTCCCAGTAAGGTGGCTGCGGCCAGGCGCTTGATTTTGTCGGGACTGTTCAGCAAAGCGGCGGCACGTACCAAGCCCAATTCTTCTTTGAGTTGGGCGTTTTTCTCAGCCGCATAGGCTTTCTCGATCAAAGGTAATTTGGTTTCATCAGCGTCACTTTGGAGTTGACGAATAGCGTCACGACGAATAGTCTCGTCTTTTGAAAAAATACGAATCGCCGCTAGGGCTGAATCCAACTCGCTGCGCATCCGGTTGTTATTCATCACGTCATCGGCATCGTCGGGCACGATGACTGCGTTGCCGGTTACAGGGTCAAAGCCTTGACCCTCACGCACAATAAAAGCTTGGTTGGCCGTCACTTTGACCGCGTCGTCAGACAAGGCCTGCAAAAATTCAGCCGTCTTGTCATCTGCCGTTTGCATGGCTTGATTCATCGCAGCAATGCGTGCCTCGGAGTCGCCAGAGGCCATGGCTTTGGCCGCATCAGCCGTGAGGGCGTGGGCATGACTCGCTATAAAAAATAGGGTAAATGCCGTCAATCGGATCAAACGTCGAAGCATTGACAGACTCTTTTTAGGTTGAGGTTGAGGTTGAGGTGAGCGAAACCGGCGACTGTTATGGCAGATCAAGTCCGCAATGACAGTCGCCGCGTGGCAGTTGGATAGCTGGGTGGCTTACTTCTTGACAGGCTCGTCTGGCTTGCCAGCGTTGCCTTCGATGTAAGGTGACCAAGGTTTGGCCTTCACGGGGCCGGGTGTTTTCCAGACCACATTGAACTGACCATCGGCCCGGATTTCACCAATGAACACCGATTTGTGCAGGTGATGATTTTTCTCATCCATCTTGCTCACGATGCCGCTTGGTGCCTTGAAAGTCTGGCCCGCCATGGCGGCAATGACCTTGTCCACATCGGTGGACTTGGCTTTTTCAACCGCTTGCTTCCACATGTTGATGCCGATGTAGGTGGCTTCCATCGGATCGTTGGTCAAAGGCTTGTCCGCGCCAGGCAGATTCTTGGCCTTGGCGTAGGTTGACCACTTCTTGATGAATTCGGTATTGGTGGGGTTCTTGATGGACTGGAAGTAGTTCCAGGCCGCGAGGTGACCGACCAGCGGCTTGGTGTCCACGCCGCGCAATTCTTCCTCGCCGACCGAGAAGGCAACAACCGGCACATCTTTGGCGTTCAGGCCGGCGTTACCCAGTTCTTTGTAGAACGGCACGTTGGAGTCGCCATTGATGGTGGACACCACGGCGGTCTTGCCACCGGCTGAGAACTTCTTGATGTCAGCTACGATGGTTTGGTAATCGGAGTGACCAAACGGGGTGTACTTCTCGTCGATGTCCTTGTCAGCCACGCCCTTGGATTTGAGGTAGGCACGCAGAATTTTGTTAGTGGTGCGGGGGTAAACATAGTCGGTGCCCAGCAACACCCAACGCTTGGCCGCGCCGCCGTCTTTGCTCATCAAATAATCGACGGCAGGAATGGCTTGCTGGTTAGGCGCTGCACCGGTGTAGAACACATTCTTGGACAACTCCTCGCCCTCGTACTGCACGGGGTAGAACAACAAACCGTTGAGTTCTTCCAACACCGGCAATACAGATTTACGGGACACAGAAGTCCAGCAACCAAAGATCACCGCGACCTTGTCTTGCGTGAGCAGTTGACGGGTTCTTTCAGCAAACAAGGGCCAGTTGGAAGCGGGATCAACAATGACCGGTTCGAGCTTCTTGCCCAGCACGCCACCCTTGGCATTGATCTCGTCAATGGCCATCAGCACGGTGTCTTTCAACACCGTTTCTGAAATAGCCATGGTGCCTGAGAGGCTGTGCAGAATGCCGACCTTGATGGTGTCGGCGGCATACGACGGCAACGCAGACAAGGTGGTGAGGGCGACGGCAGCAGTGAGTGCCTTGAGCGTAAAACGACGTTTCATTTGTGCTTCTCCGGTGGTGATAAGTTTCCATCTCGCAGCGCGGCGGCCTGTTTTTCTGTTGTCAGACAGGCCTTTGTGTAGCGATGGGGTGACTTTAGGGAGAAGCGGGGGTTTGGGGAATACGCCTTGTGGCGTATGAGATGGCGGAATAAACTAAAAATAAGTCTTGCGCGTGTCATTAGTAGACGCTGATCGGCACTGTGGCACCATCACGGACTGTGCATTCAATTCAGCCTGATCCATCCACAAACAACCAGCGTCGAGATGTTTTATGGTTCATCACCGATGCTTTGGAGACGTTTGGAAAAGTCAGATATTACCCGACTGAGTCCGCCATCCACCCACTCGGGCACGTCGTCTAATGAGGGAATTAATAACTCTTTGAGTGTCTTGTTAGCTTGTCGCCCATAGCTGTAGCGATACCGATTTGAGCGGATACAGACACAGTAATAGAGCTTCTGACTGTCTGTCATTGGCACCAACGCAGTGAGATAAAACAGATCGCGTCCTGAATAATACGGTTCAAGTTGCAGGAACGTGGCAAGCACAGAACCACCGCCAGCTACCGAGAGTGTTCCTGATGGATTGGGAACGATGCCAGAGCTGAATACGACGTGTGCGGTCACGCCATTGTTGCGATCAGAGCGGCCCACGAAAGGTATTCCATTTACGTTGACTGTCATCCTATTAAGTTCAAGATTCACACCGTAAGTAACACTAAACAATGTTGACAAAGTCACAAGTTTCATTCAGATGCCTCTGCATTTTCAAATTCTTCACCGATACTTTGTTGTGATCCAAGAATCCTAAAAATCGCGTAATCAGACACAGTGCGTTCAAAGTCATCGCAGGTGATCTTTGAGTAGTCTGTTTCCATATAGGCTTCGGCACACCATTCATCTTCAGCCGTGACCTTTTGTCGAACACTTTCTCCTGGATGAACTTCACGATTCCGAAAAGCCTCCACCCAACGATCACGAATAGCAGGCCAGGAGTCATTCAGGTCGATACGACCTTTATGTTTTGTTTTTATGAAGCCATCAGCTTTCCAGTATCCAAACCAAGTCTTGCGATCCTCCCTGGCGTGTGGCTTATGCGCAGTAAATACCATGATGCATGTGACGGTTCCAACTGGATAGAAAAGTTGATCCGACATTGACATAACTGCTTCTAAAGTGTGCGCTCTAAGAATTTCTGCACGTAAAGCATTTGCACTTAAAGCACAGCCCATTGGAACAATTGCTATCCCAGTTCCCCCTGGCTGCAAGCAGTCGAGCAGCTGCTTGATGAAGCGCAGCTCATGCAGATCGCTGTCACTTTGACTGTACGGTGGGTTAATCATCCCTACGTCGCACTCGTGCTTTTTGATTGCGAACGTGATACCTTCGTCAAAGCAGCTGCCTTGGTACAAGTTAGCCTTGCCGTCACCACGCAAAATCATGTTCGAGGCCGCCAATGCGAACATATTGGGCTGCTGTTCAACGCCAACCAGACCCTCTTTGCGAATACGCTTTTTTTCCGCCTCTGTTGTGGCACTTTTGAACATGCGATGCATTGCAGAAATAAGAAACCCTCCTGTACCAGCACAAATATCCAGAACTTTACTATCCTTGTTGACGTTGGCCAATAAAGCAAAAATCTCTGTAACGTGGCGGGGTGTCAGGACGATACCCAGTGCTTTCTTATCGCCGCCGGTGTATTTCAGAAACTCGCCGTAGAACTGCCCCACCACGTCGAAGTCGTGATAGATGCTGATGAACGGCCACACCTTGCGGTTAAGCCTGTCTATCAGCTCATGCAACGCACCTTTGGGATACGACTTCGTTGCCTTGCCCAGTTCGGGATGAACCCCGATGCTTGAGTAAGGCTGAGTCATATTGTCTTTCTTAGCCTGGGGAATGTCTGCAGCCTGTATTTCTTCTTGGATGACACGCATCCAATCTTTCTGCAATTGCGCCGGTGTCTGAACGCTGTATGACGCAACGAACGCTTTATTTCTCAGGGCAATCAGCGTGCCACTAACCAGAAGCGGCTTCTCGCTTTCAGTGAGCTTCGCATGGTCTCGCATGAAATCGTGCAAATCAGCGGCGAAGCTCATAAGTTCGTCGAATCTGAGCTTTTGTACTGTTGGATCAAACGTGGCGTGTTCGATGTAATCTTTCCACGGGATGAAACCACTCAACACAGCTCCATCTTTGGCGAGCAACTCCTTGGGCTTACTACTGCCTTTAGGCCACAAATAAGTAGACATCAACGTAGATTTTTTGGTCTCGCCGCTAATGCCAATGGCGATCACGTTGAACTCACGTGCCAAGAATTTGGAATAGTGGAGAACACCGTCAATTGCGAATCGCTGGGTTCGTTTTGCTTTGGCATCGTCCTCTTCAACGAACGTCTGCCCATTAAGAAGATTGAGCACCACGGCACTGCTGTGGTCTTTCCTGTCGGCTTTGCACTCAACAACCAGTAAAAAATCAGCAGAACTTGGCGCGCTGGCGATGAATTCAGGTGCACCGCCACCACCTCCGCCAGACTTACTTGCGGTCTTCATCAATCGTTTGACAGCTTCGATGTTGCTTTTCTGTTCCTCAACCTGGATGTCTGATGTTGAATCATAAAAGCCGCATTTACGCAGTTCGTCACGAACGATATTTTCTGTTTTACGCTCGTTTTTACTCATTTCAGCAAGACTTTTTGAAGGGCATTTGCCGTCTTTGATTTATTGAACCAATAAAAAGGGGACATATGTGACTCTGTGAACTGATAGCGATTGCCACAGGATTGGGCAATCCACTTTATGTGACAAATAGGCGAATCATACATTTTGATTTGCCAAATGGGCTTTGCCAAGCAGTCACATTAAAAGAAAAATCTTCCCCATGCACATTGGCCAAGTCATTCGTTCGCTTCGGGAAGAAAAAGGTTGGACTCAGGAGACACTGGCTTTTGAAGCCGGAATGGGGACAAGTCACGTGTCGCGCATTGAACGCGGTGAGCGCCGATTGCCAACAACTCGCCTAGATGCGTTAGCCATCGCGTTGGGGACGTCGTCTACTGCTGTTTATGCCGCCTTAGAAGGGACGCAGCTTCCTCAAACTCATCCAGAGAAAGACCGGGAAATGACTGTGGATTATTCGTCCGAAGCTTTGGAACTGCGCAAGACTTTTCGACGGCTTTCGTTGCCAAATCGTCGCCTTGTATTGGACTTTGCACAGATGCTTGTTAAGCGATCAGCCATCTGACATTCTCTCAATGGCAGGGTCAAAAGTGCGGAGTCTCGCACAGGTAATTGGGGTCAGATTCTAATTTCCTGATGCTACAAAACATATAGTTTCTTGTGCTTGCTGCAAAAGGGCTAGAACAGATTCATCGCAGGCCGTACAAAAATCTCCCGCGAGGTCTAATAAATCGTCTTCAACAGAAGGCACCTAACGCCTTAGAACCTGTTCATGATCTTTAACAGGCTACTGAAATACTGGTTTCGTATTCAAAAACCGCCTTCTTGAGTGACGACCTACCCCTCAAGAACTTGAAAACAATAGCCTGTAGGCAATTTTATGAGGTCGAAAATTTTCAAAAGATGAGTCTCTGAAGTATTTCAGCAGCCTG
>CAIJRK010000069.1 GCA_903823025.1 uncultured beta proteobacterium | reverse complement strand
CAAACTCATTGAGCCAAGCGACAACGACACGACCGCTTGGCTGATGCAATTCGATGCCGCCGAGTTGCGGGAAATGACTGTTGGATTAGATCGCGGCGTGGCCTTGCCGTTGGCCGGTAGCGACGGGCAGCAATTCGACTTCACACCAGTGCAGGACAAGCGGCTTGCCGCGCAGGAAAAACACAAAAAACGCTGGCAGAAACGCCAGGCACGCAGAACCAAAGGCTCCGGGAACTGGCTTAAGGCCAAACGCAAAGTGGCCCGCTATCAGCGTTATGGGGCTGACGTGCGGCGCGACGTAGCGCACAAGATCAGCCACACGTTAGCGGTTGACCCGCGCTACAAGCTGTATGTCTTTGAGGCGCTCAAGGTCAACAACATGACCAAGAAGGCGAAACCGAAACAGGACGAACAAGGCCACTGGATGCGCAATGGCGCTGCCGCCAAGTCGGGATTAAACAAAGCGATTCTGGCCTCCACCTGGGGCCAGACTAAAGTCTTTTTGCAGTACAAAGCACGCCGTCAAGGCAAGCTGGGGATCGAAGTTCCCGCTCATTACTCTTCGCAGGAATGTGCCGCGTGCGGCCACATTCACAAGGACAACCGGGTTTCCCAATCCGTGTTTGTCTGCCAAAGCTGCCAACACACCGACCATGCAGACCACAACGCGGGCCAAGTGATTGCCGGGCGTGGCGTCAAGCAATTGCTGGCGGGTAAAGGTGCCAGAAAAGAGAAAAAGCGGTGCGGGATTTTAAAGAACAAGGTAGGGGCGGTAGGCTCCGAACCGGGTGCAGCAATGCAGCCTACGCTTGGTGAGACTGAGGTAAGTCGTTGGGGTGGTAACACCCCGGCGCTCTGGTCGCTGACCCAAGAAACCCCCGCTAGAACGCCTTCAGGCGTTTAGCGGTGGGAGTCTTCATTGCTGATGAGTCCCGCTGACTACGTCTGATTGTCAAATGTGTCAAACGTCGTTGGGGTGCTGAACGCTTGCGTGTTTGCGGATTTTTTCAACCAGCGCGGTGGTGGAATAACCCGTCACAAAGGGCAGCGCCAGCGCTTGTCCGCCATACGCGTTCACCACGCGCGTTTCGGCCAGTTTGCGCATGTCGTAGTCGCCGCCTTTGACCAGAATATCGGGTTTGATCTGCGTAATCAGTTCCAGCGGCGTGTCCTCGTCAAACCAGGTGACCAAGTCGGTGGCGGCCAGTGCCGCCATGACAAAAGCCCGATCGGTTTCCGGGTTGAGCGGGCGATCCGGGCCTTTGCCCAGGCGCCGGGCGGACGCATCGGTGTTGAGCGCCACCAGCAAACTCGCCCCCAGCGCCCGCGCCTGCGCCAGATACATGACGTGGCCCCGGTGCAGCACATCGAACACGCCGTTGGTGAACACCAGCGGACGGGGCAACAAGGCCACCCGCGCCATTAAACTGGACGGGCCGCAAATTTTGTCGGAAAGAGAAGTTAGAGGCGTTAAATCAATCATGGCGGGAATGCTAGCAGGGCCGACGCGGTGCGTGGGCACTGCATAATTCAAAAAATTTATGAATCTTGTCACTGTCAACATCGAATCTATTCGTATCGGCCAGCCGCTGCCCTTTTCACTCAGGGACGAGGAGGGTATCTTGCTCGCGCCCAAAGGCTATGTGCTTACCGGTCAAAGCGATCTGGATCTGATGCTGGACAAGCGCGTCACTTTGTACATTGAACTGACCGAGTCCGAGAATTACCATCGTGCGTATGTGGCCCGGCTCCACAACCTGATCAACGAAGAGCGCCCCTTGGGGCAAATTGCAGACACCCACATATCACTCGCGGATTTGGACAAGATGCCTGACCTTGTCGATATCAACAACAGCACCAACAACGGCGAGCCTGACTGGCTTGACCTGCAAACCCAGACGCACGCCATGTTGCGCAACAGCAACCCGGTCAGCTTTCTCCCCCGACTCAACCGGTTACAGGCGCAACTAAGTCGCCACACCCGAGCCAACCCGGATGGCACCTTGCTGGCTTTAATGCACCTCTCCAGCAATGAGCTGCGCATGTACAGCGCCACCCACGCCATGCTGGTTATGGTGATGTGCAGTCTGGCTGCCCGCGAGGTGTTCAAGTGGTCCGAGGCGCTGGAGGTGACGCTGTGCAACGCCGCCCTGACCATGAATATCGGCATGACCGAGCTGCAAGACCAACTCTCGCAACAAAAAGAAGCCCCCACCCAAGAGCAGCGCCGGCGCATCCGGCACCATGCCCTGCGCTCGGCCAACCTGCTTGAGCAACTCGGTGTGACCGACCCTTGCTGGCTGGAGGCCGTGCTGGCGCATCACACCAAAACGCCCGGCCCCTTGGCGAGCCGTCAGACGAGCCAGCGCATTGCCCGCCTGATTCAGCGCGCAGACATGTTTGCCGCCTGTCTGGCCCCGCGTGCTTCGCGGGTAGCCGTGACAGCAGCGCACGCCATGAAGGCCAGTTATTTTGACGAAAACCGCCTGATTGACGAGGCGGGCGCGGGCTTGATCAAAGCGGTCGGCATTTATTCTCCGGGGTCGTTTGTGCGTTTGGCCTCGCAAGAAATCGCCATGGTTATCAAACGCGGGGCCAACACCACCACCCCGCACGTCGCCGTGGTGGTTAACCGTGCGGGAATGCCCACCGGCGAGCCTATCGTGCGCGACACCAGCCAGGCGGAATTCAAGATTGTGACGGGCTTGGCGCCCCGCGACGTTAACGTCAAAATCAATCTGAATCGCCTGCTGCAGTTGACCAAGTTGCCGTCTTCCAACCGGTTTTGGCAAAAACTCTGAGGTCTTAAAAGGAGGGCAAACCCTGTTTGCATCAGGGTTTAAAACCGTGCATTGTGATAAATTACCATTTGGTCACAAAATTACTGCTAAGTTTTAAATCCATGAAAAACCTTCAAATTCACCTCTCCCACGAACTGCGTCAGCGCGGCGTCCTGGTTTGCCAAACCTTGTTGAGGTGTGGTACGTCATGAAGATTGCCATTGTGGGTTCGGGCATTTCCGGCTTGGCTGTGGCGCACACCTTGCGCGACCAAGCCGACCTGACGCTGTTCGAGGCCGGTGATTATTTTGGCGGCCACACGCATACCGTTGACCTGACGCTGGGCGGCCCCAACGGTCCGGTCACGCATGGCGTGGACACGGGATTTTTGGTGTTCAACGAGCGCACTTATCCGCAACTGATCCAGCTTTTCGCTGACCTGGGCGTCGCCACCGTCAAGTCCGATATGTCTTTTTCAGTGCAAGTGCCGGGTGCCCACGCAGGCGGCGCGCTGGAGTGGAGCGGCTCGTCGTTAAACACCGTCTTTGCCCAACGCGACAACCTGACCCACCCGCATTTTTGGCGTATGTTGCGCGACGTGCTGCGGTTTAACCGCATCGCCACCAGGCTGGCCAAGCACGGACAAGAGGCGGCGCTGATGCAGCCACTGGCCGAATTTTTGCGCCAGCACAAGTTGTCGGCTGAATTCAAGGACTGGTATTTGTTGCCTATGCTGGGTTGCATCTGGAGCTGCCCGACGGACCAGATGCTGCAATTTCCGGTCGCCACGATGATTCGGTTTTGCCACAACCACGGTCTGCTGCAAGTTACCCGTCGCCCGCAGTGGTGGACGGTGGCGGGCGGGGCGCGCCATTATGTTGAAAAGATCACCGATCTGATTTCAGACAAGCGTTTGCGTAGCCCGGTTCACTACATCACCCGCGATGCAAAGGGCGTTTTGATCACGTCACGCGGACACACCGAACGCTTTGACAAACTGGTGCTGGCCTGCCACGCCGACCAGTCGCTGAGTCTGCTGGGTGACGCCAGTGACGCCGAGGTTCATGCGTTGAGCGCCATTCGCTACCAAGCCAACCGCGCCGTGCTGCACACCGATGCCTCGGTTTTGCCGTACAACCGGCGCGCCTGGGCGGCATGGAATTACGAGCGCGCCGCTCCTGCCAATTCTGCAGAAGGCCACGCCAACAAGTCGGACGAAGACGTGAATCGGGTGTGCCTGCATTACCTCATTAACCGACTGCAACCGTTGCCGTTTGCGCAACCAGTCATCGTCTCGCTCAACCCCTTGCAAGCGATTGACCCGCGCCAGATTCACGGCACGTTTGACTACGAACACCCGGTGTTTGACGTGGCCGCCATTCGCGCCCAAAGTCAGATTCCCGCGTTGCAAGGCCGCCAACATACCTACTTTTGTGGCGCCTGGACGGGCTACGGCTTTCATGAAGACGGCCTCAAATCCGGGCTGGACGTGGCCGCCCGGTTGCAAACGGTGTTAACAGCGCCTGCCCCACTCGCGCCATGAACCCCAACGCATCCGCCATCACGCCCGCCCCCCGCGCCTTGATCGGGTTTGGCGAAGTGCGCCACGTTCGGCTCAAGCCGGTGCGCCACGCCTTCAACTACGCCACCTACTTTTTGATGCTGCCCATGCGCACGCTGCAACGCGACGGCTTTGGCCCGCTGGCGCGCAACCGCTGGGCCGCCTTGAGCTTCTTTGATGCCGACCACGGCGACGCACGCAGCCCCGCGCAAGGCGGCGCTTTGGCTTGGCTCGATGCGCTGCTGCAGCATGAAGGCATTAACGACGCCGATGGCGAAGTCTGGCTGCATTGCTACCCGCGTGTGCTGGGCTTTGCCTTCAAGCCGGTCAGCTTTTGGTACTGTCACCGGCTGGACGGCACGCTGCGCGCTATCGTGGTCGAGGTCAACAACACCTTTGGCGAGCGCCATTGCTACTTGCTGGATCAGCCCCGACTTGGCGCGGAGCAACGCGCGGCCAAGGTGTTTCATGTGTCGCCGTTTTGCCCGGTGGAGGGCGGCTACCGCTTTCGTTTCATGGTCACCCCCGAGCGCACGCGCACCGTGGCCCGCATTGACTTTGACGATGCCCAAGGCCCGCTGATCGAGACCAGCGTCAGCGGCAATTTGGAGCCGCTCACCCCGCAAGCCATGCGCCGGGCCGTGTGGCGTTACCCGGCCATGACGCTGGGCGTGGTGCTGCGCATTCACTGGCAAGCCCTCCAACTTTTTATGAAAAAGGTGCGATTTTTTGGCAAACCCAAACCGCCCACCTCTTTCACCACCCGTTAAATGACGAGGCCTCCGATGAACAGCACCACCACGACCCTCACCCCATTTGCCATCCCCCAAGGCACGCCTGCCGCCGCCCGCACCGTGCTCAAACTGCTGCAACGCCTGCGCCACGGCAGCCTGACGCTGCAACTCCCGGACGGCAGTCGCCAGCGTTTTGGTCACGAGGCTTTGCCGCACGCCACCCTGACTCTGCACAACTGGAACGTATGCGCCGCCACGCTCAAATCAGGCGACATCGGGTTTGCGGAAACCTACGTGGCGGGCGACTGGTCAACGCCCCATTTGACCGATCTGCTGCGGGTGCTGGTGAAAAATCGGGCAGAAGTCGAGAGCGTGATCTATGGCTCCTGGGCCGGGCGTTTGCTGTACCGCATCAAGCACCTGCTCAACCGCAACACACGCGCCAACAGTCAGAAAAATATTCATGCCCATTACGACCTGGGCAACACGTTTTACAGTTTGTGGCTGGATGAGACCATGAACTATTCAGCAGCGATTTTTGACGGCGACCTGTGTCAAACGCTGGCCCAAGCGCAACACACCAAGGTGCGCCGGGCGCTCGAATGCACACGCGTCAAGCCCGGCGACCGGGTGCTTGAAATTGGCTGCGGCTGGGGCGCTTTAGCCGAGATGGCGATTCTTGAGCGCGATGCCCACGTCGTCGGCGTGACCCTGAGTCACGAGCAGCTCGCGTTTGCCCAAGCGCGCATGGAACGCCTGGGCGTGACCCAAGCTGACCTGCGTTTGCAGGATTACCGCGACATCGCCGATGCCCCGTTTGACGCCATTTGCTCGATTGAAATGGTCGAAGCCGTGGGGCGCGAATACTGGCCCACCTACTTTGCGAGCGTCGCCCGGTTGCTCAAACCCGGCGGACGCGCCTGCGTGCAAAGCATCGTGATTGACGATGCGCTGTTTGAGCGTTACGTCGGCTCCACCGACTTCATCCAGCAATACATCTTTCCGGGCGGCTGCCTGCCCTGCCCGCGTGAAATGCGCTTGCAAGCTGCCGCTGCCGGGCTGGACGTGGTGGACGAATTCGCCTTTGGTCACGACTACGCCGAAACCCTGCGCCGCTGGCGTGACGCCTTTTTGGCCCAGCGGGCACAGGTGCTGAAAAGCGGTTTTGATGAGCGCTTCATCCACATTTGGGAGTTCTATCTGGCGTATTGCGAAGCCGCCTTTGACGAGAACAACATTGATGTCGTTCAGTACACCTTCCAAAAACGCCTCGCCTAACGCCTCGCCTGAACTGGGCGGCTGGCGTTACGGCCTGCTGGGCTTGCCGCTGGCTTTTGTCGCCCTGCCGCTGTACGTGGTGCTGCCCAACTATTACGCCCGCGCTTTTGGTGTGCCGCTGGCGACCTTGGGTGCCGTGCTGCTGGGTGCCCGTTTGTTTGATGCCTTCATAGACCCGTTGCTGGGACGCTGGAGCGATGCGCTATTCAGTCGCTCAATTGACGCTGTGCTGGGCTGGGGCGCGGTCGCCGCCGGGGTGCTGGGCTTGGGTTTTACGCTGCTGTTCTTCCCGCCGATGCGCCAGTTGCCCGCCCTGCTGATCTGGGCCACCGCGTGTCTGATGTTGACCTACGCCGCCTACAGCGTGTTGAGCATCCTGCACCAGTCGTGGGGCGCGATGCTGGGCGGCGACGAAGTGCAACGCAGCCGGGTGGTCGCCTGGCGTGAAGGCTTGGGCTTGCTGGGGGTGATTTTGGCGTCTCTCGCGCCGGTTGCCTTGGGCCTGCCTGCCACCACCGGCCTGTTTTTTGTTGCGCTCGCTGCAGGCTGGCTGGCCTGGCGTAGCGCCAAACGCCCGGTGATGGCCACGTCCAGCGCGACGTTTGCCGCGCCGTCCGTCACCATTTGGTTGCCTTTTTCACGGCCTGGATTTCGCGCTTTGCTGGCCGTGTTCATGGTCAACGGCATCGCCAGTGCCATTCCGGCGACGCTCATTTTGTTTTTTGTGCAAGACCGGCTGCAAGCGCCCGCCACCACAGAGCCACTGTTTCTGGGTAGCTACTTCTTGAGCGCCGCGTTGTCGATTCCCCTTTGGCTACGGCTGGTTCAACGCCTGGGTTTAGCGCGCAGTTGGGGGCTGGGCATGGCGCTGTCGATAGCTGTGTTTGTGTTTGCCGCGACCTTGGGCACGGGCGACGTCACTGCTTTTGTCGGGGTCTGTGCGCTCTCGGGCGTGGGTTTGGGGGCTGATCTGGCCCTGCCCGGCGCGTTGCTGGCAGGCACGTTGGCCCGCAGCGGCGACCGGGGCCGTGCCGAGGGCGCTTATTTTGGCTGGTGGAACTTTGCCAGCAAACTCAACCTGGCCCTGGCCGCAGGCGTGGCCTTGCCCGTGCTGGGCGCTTTGGGTTACGCCCCCGGTGCCCGCGACGAGGCCGCCTTGCAAACCCTCACCTGGGCTTATTGCCTGTTGCCGTGCGCCCTGAAACTGATCGCGGCCAGTCTGCTCTACACCCTCATTCTCCGAAAGACATCATGAAAAGACGACTCCTTCTGGCCTCCACCGCGCTCTCGTCTGTCTGGGCGCTCACTGGTTGCGCCTCACAAGACATTGAGGCCTATGCGGGCCAACAACCCGTGCTCGATTTGCCCCAGTATTTCAACGGCACGCTTGACGCCTACGGCGTCTTCACTGACCGTTCTGGCGCGGTCGTCAAGCGCTTTACGGTGCTGATGAAGTGCCACTGGGTTGGCAACGAAGGCACGCTGGATGAATCTTTCACCTACGCCGACGGCACCACCCAACAGCGCATTTGGCATCTCACCCAGCTCCCCGGTGGCCGCTACACCGGGCGCGCGGGCGACGTCGTGGGCGAGGCCACAGGCCAGAGTCTGGGCAACACCTTTCACTGGAACTACACCCTGAGCCTGCCCGTAGGCGACAAAGTTTATGACGTGCAGTTTGACGACTGGATGTACCTGATGACCGATCAAGTGATGCTCAACAAAGCCACCATGCGCAAATTTGGCGTGCGCCTGGGTGAAGTTACGCTCTCGTTTGTCAAACGTTAAGGATCATCATGACGCTGTTTGCCCCCCTCAACCCGCCGATGAAAGACTGGCGCGGCAAGACGGTCTGGATCGTCGGTGCCTCCTCCGGCATTGGTCAAGCGACTGCGGCGGCGCTGCACCGGCAAGGCGCTCGCGTGGTGGTGTCAGCCCGTAAAGCGCAGGCGCTGGACGCTTTTGTGCTGGCGCATCCCGGCAGTCAGGCGCTGACGCTGGACGTGACCGACCCGCAAACCGTCAACGCGGCCGCCGCCCAACTGCTGGCCCAAGGCCCGCTGGACGGCGTGCTGTATTGCGCCGGGCATTACACCGCCATGCGCGCCGATGCGCTGGATGTGCCCGACATGTTGCGCCACTTCGAGGTGAACTACTTTGGCGCGCTGTACGTGCTCCACGCCTTGGTGCCCGCCTTGATGGCGCAAGGCCACGGTCACATCAGCTTGATCGGCAGTGTGGCGGGTTATCGGGGGTTGCCGCAGAGTCTGGCCTACGGGCCAACCAAGGCCGCGCTGATCAACCTGACAGAGACGCTCTACCAGGATTTGCATGACAAAGGTGTCGGCGTGTCGCTCATCAACCCCGGCTTTGTGCAAACACCGCTCACGGCCAGCAACACCTTCACCATGCCCGCGCTCTTGACGCCCGACCAAGCGGCCACGGAAATCATGCAGGGTTGGGCACGCGGGGCATTTGAAATTCATTTCCCCAAACGCTTTACATGGTGGATGAAGGCGCTGCAGCTGCTGCCTCACCGGGCCTTCTTTTATTCAGTCAGGCGCGCCCTGCGATGAGGCCCGCCACCACGCCGCTCGATCTGGCGCCTGCGGTGGCCCGCATCGTCACCTACTTTGAGACGCTCACGCCCCAAAGTGTGCGCGAGCTGGGCACTTATTACGCCGCCCAGGCGCACTTTAAAGACCCGTTCAACAGCGTGCAAGGTGTGCCTGCGATTACGCAAATTTTTGACCACATGTTCAGTGCGCTCGCGCAGCCCCGCTTCGTGATCACGGGTCAGGTGCTGCAAGGCCAGCAGTGTTTTTTGACGTGGGAGTTTCGGTTTTGCTTCAAGAATTTTCAAAAAAGCACGGCGCAGACGATTTTTGGCGCCTCGCATTTGGTGTTTTCTGATGAAGGCCTGATCACGGCGCACCGCGATTATTGGGACGCCGCCGAAGAACTTTATGAAAAACTGCCGCTGGTGGGCCGTTTGATGCGCTGGCTTAAACAGCGCGCCACCCGTTAAATCGGGCGGCTCTCAATAAAGCTGGCACGCAGCATCAGCTTGTCTTGCAGCTTGTTCAGGTTGGGGTATTCGGTGCGCCAGCTGATCTCCGGAAAGCGGAAATCCAGATAACCCAAGGCGCAACCCACGGCAATATCAGCCAGTGTGAGGTAAATGCCCGAGCAAAAAGATTTTTCGCCCAAGCCTTGGCTCATCGACTTGACCGCCGCATTGATTTTGTTCAGCTGGCGATCAATCCAGACCTGACTGCGTTGTTCGTCTGTACGCCCGCTCCAGGTGGACTCCAGGCGCGCCAGAATGGCGGCATCCATCACGCCATCAGCCAGCGCTTCCCAGGTTTTGATCTCGGCGCGGTCGCGTCCGCCCGGTGGAATCAATTTGCCAACCGGCGACAGTGTGTCCAGATAATCAACAATCACGCGCGAGTCAAACAGGGCTTCACCTGCCTCCATGATCAGGCACGGTACTTTGCCCAAGGGATTGGATTCAGCAATGGTGGTCTGTGCTGACCACACATCTTCAAGCACAAAATCGTAGTCAAGTTTTTTCTCCGCCATGACGACGCGCACTTTACGCACGTAAGGGCTTGAGTTGGATCCGAGTAATTTCATTAAAAGCTGTTCGTCGTTGCAGGATCAATCATTCTATACATCCGCCCTCACCAGAACTTACCAAAATCGCGGCCAAACTCCAGTGTTCAGGCCCGCAACATGAGCCGGGGTGGTCTGGCTGTCAAAGGCGGCGGTCTTGTGGTTCGGCCATGCCTGCAAACCGGTTACAAGGCGTGGCGCGCAACCTACAATCCGCGCATGACTTTTTCTGCCATCTCCGCTCTTTCCCCACTTGATGGCCGTTACGCCACCAAGCTGGCCAAACTCCGCCCCATCATGAGCGAACAGGGCTACATGCAGCGCCGTGTTCAAGTCGAGGTCGCCTGGTTTATTGCCTTGAGCGATTGCGGCTTCAAAGAATTCAAACCGCTGTCGCCCGGCGCTCGGACTTATCTCATGGGCTTGGTCAAACATTTCTCCGAAGCCGATGGTGAAGCCATCAAGGCGATTGAAAAAGTGACCAACCATGACGTGAAGGCCGTCGAATACTGGATCAAATCCAAGTTTGAAGCGCGCCCCGAGTTACTCACCGCCGGTGAATTCGTCCACTTTGCTTGCACCAGCGAAGACATCAACAACACCAGCCATGCGCTGCAACTCAAGGCCGGACGCGATCAAGTGCTGCTGCCCGCGCTGGATGTCGTCATCAACAAACTGCGCGACATGGCCCATGCGTTTGCCGACGTCTCCATGCTCAGTCGCACCCACGGCCAGACCGCCAGCCCCACGACCGTGGGTAAAGAAATCGCCAATGTCGTGATGCGCCTGACCGCCGCCCGCGAAAAGATTGCCAGCATCAAGCTCATGGGCAAGATGAATGGGGCCGTGGGCAATTTCAACGCGCATCTGTCCGCCTGGCCCGATTACGACTGGGAAGCCTTCAGTCGCAAAGTGATTGAAACGCCTGAACCTGTCGGTTTGGGTCTGACGTTCCAGCCCTACAGCATCCAGATTGAGCCGCACGATTACATGGCCGAATTGTTCGACGCCGTGGCCCGCACCAACACCATCTTGATCGACTGGTCGCGCGATGTCTGGGGTTATGTGAGTTTGGGTTACTTCAAACAACGCCTGCGTGAGGGCGAAGTCGGCTCCAGCACCATGCCGCACAAAGTCAACCCGATTGATTTTGAGAACGCCGAAGGCAACCTCGGTTTGTCCAATGCCTTGCTGCGTCACTTGAGCGAAAAACTGCCGATTTCCCGCTGGCAACGCGACTTGACCGACAGCACGGTGTTGCGCAACATGGGCGTGGCGCTGGGCTACGCCTTGCTGGCTTACCAGTCGTTGAACGCGGGCTTGGGCAAGCTCGAAATCAACGAGACCGCGATTGCCTCTGATCTGGACGCTTCTTGGGAAGTGCTGGCCGAGCCGATTCAGACCGTGATGCGCCGCTTCGGTCTGCCCAAACCTTACGAGCAGCTCAAGACCTTCACCCGGGGCGAGCCGATGACGCAAGAACTCATGCAAGGGTTCATCGCCAAACTGGACCTCCCGGAAGAAGAAAAGACCCGTCTGCTGGCCATGACGCCGGGCAGCTACACCGGCAAAGCAGCTGAACTCGCACGCCGCGTCTGAGTCGGCATGGCGATCAAATCCACCATCTTCAAAGCCAGTCTGCAAATCGCTGACATTGACCACGCCTATTACGCCGACCACGCGCTCACGTTAGCGCGCCACCCCAGCGAAACCGACGAACGCATGATGGTGCGTTTGTGCGCGCTAGCTTTGCAGGCACACAAGCTGCAAACCGTGTGCGGCGGCGATGCGACGCTGGCTTTTGGAGCTGGCTTGAGCGACCCCGACGAGCCGGATGCCTGGCTACGCGACTACACCGGCTTGACCCGGCTGTGGATTGAAGTCGGCCAACCGGAAGACAAGCCGCTGTTAAAAGCCTGCGGCAAAGCGGACGAAGTGGTGCTGTATTGCTTCAACCACGCCGCCGAAGTCTGGTGGCGCGGGATGGAGGCGAAGCTGGCGCGGCCTAAAAATCTGAGCGTGTTTCGGGTGCCCACCGTGGCCGCGCAAGCGCTGATTCCGATGGCGCAACGCAGTATGCAACTGCAAGCCACGATTCAGGAAGGCGTGTTGATGCTGGGCGACGGCGCGCACACCGTGGACATTGAGCCGGTTCGCTGGAAATAAGCCAGCAGGCTTTAATTGTTAACCCGCCGGGTTAGCGCGGCCTTCAACCGCCCGCTCTGCATATTTGTTAAAACGCCAAGCCGTGCCCTGCCTTGTGATGCGGTGCCAGGTTTGGCGTTTTTCTGTCGGGCGCATTTCCAGCCAATGCTGGACTTCGACAAAACTGCGGCCACAGCCTTTGCAAACGTCGTCACCCTGACTGGTCGAGCAAATGGCAATGCAGGGCGTGTCGGGCGTGCTGTCGTACCACGTCAACCAAGCGTTGAGCGCCTCGGGCGGCATGGCCAATTCATCGGCTTGCGTGGCACGATGGAACACCAACCGGCCATAAACCTCAGCCAGGGCACGGGTTTCAGGCGCCAGGACGCCACTCAAAGCAGGCTTTTGGGCGCGCCAGTAGTTGATAGCCGACTCGATGTCGGTGATGTGAATGCCGGTCATGGGGCAAGGATCATAGCCCAGCACCATAACCGTCAAAATCAATACCCCCTGACCTCGCACAAGTGATATTTGGTGGTTTAATCCATCTCCGAAGGGGAGTAGCTCCCTGTTGGTGAGCCGTCAATACGGAGAGCAAAAACGCTGTCCCGGTTCATCAGATGAGGCGTCGCCAGTTTCTGCCCCGACACCTCATTGAGCAAGACCTTCGCCCTGCACACAAAGCGGTGCAGCGCGCGAAGGCAGGCTCATGCCGCCTAACGCGCGCGGCAGCGCCTTGTGTTTACAACGACAACATATCAAGGTTTTTCTCATGGAGTTATTTTCAGCTGCCTGGTGGTCCGCCCTCATGGCCATCATTTTGATTGACTTGGTGCTGGCTGGCGACAACGCCATCGTCATCGCGCTGGCCGCCCGCCAACTGCCGCCGGATCTCAAGAAAAAGGCGATTTTGTGGGGCACAGTGGGCGCCATCGTCGTGCGCTCGGTGATGACGGTCGGCGTGGTCTGGCTGCTCCAGATTCCGGGCCTGATGCTGGTCGGCGGTCTGGGTTTGGTGTGGATTGCCTACAACTTGCTAGCCGATCAAAGCGGTGACGACCACAACGGCCCCGTGGTCAGCACCTTTTGGGGTGCCATGAAAACCATCATCGTGGCCGATGCCTTGATGGGCGTGGACAACGTCCTGGGCGTGGCTGGTGCCGCGCATGGCGCGTTTGATCTGGTCATCATTGGTTTGCTGATCAGTGTGCCAATTGTGGTGTTTGGCAGCACGGTGGTGCTCAAACTGGTGGAACGTTTTCCGGCCATTATTCAAATCGGCTCTGCCGTGCTGGCTTTTACAGCGGCCAAAATGGTGGTCAGTGAACCGATGCTGGCAGGTATTTTTGGCTCATCCACGCAACCCGCCGAAGTGATGCAAACCGTAGCCCGCTGGAGCACCTATGGCGTGGCCGTGGTGGGCGTGCTGGGCTTGGGCTGGTGGCGTAACCGCAAGGCGCCTCAAAGCGCCTGAAGCGGCGGGCGCTAAACTGGGTTCATGACCGACTTTGCCCCCGCCCCAGACGCTGATCCACAGACCGACCCTGACCGCAAAATTGAGACGCCACGTCTGTGGCACGACAACGGCTGGACAGCGCGCGTCCTCAAGAACGAAGACGACGATGGTTGGGCAGTGGCAATGATCAAAGACGGCGAACCCGAACCCGCGCTGATCGGGCCGTGGACGATGGGGCGCGACAAGAAAAATCCCAAGCCGCTGGACGGCACAGCGTTCAGAACCTTGATCAAAACCGCCTCGGAGTTTGTGCGCCGCCATGAGCAGCAGTTGTATGCCTCGCTGCACCAAAGTCTGGAAGTGACCACCGGCAACGCCCGTGTTACCGTCTCGCTCGACATCGTGCCCGACGACGACAACCCTTATGCCACGTTAACCGCGCATGACGAAACAGGCGAACAATTGGCGCAGGTGCGTGTGTCGCCAGGGTTCAAACTGAACCGGGCCAGCGCGACCGCCTGGGCCGATAGCGATTACCCCAAACCCCGTTGAACGCGCAGACCTTGCGGGGTATTGACGACCCGCATGAACGCCGCGCTGGCGGGTGCTATTCTCAAAAATATGAAACTTATCGTTAAATGGCTGCTCAGTGCAGCCGCCTTATTGGCTGTGGCTTATCTCTACAGTGGCGTTCAGGTCACCAGCTTCACGGCGGCCTTGATTGCCGCGTTTGTCATTGGCTTGTTCAACATGATTTTGCGCCCTGTGCTGGTGGTGTTGACGCTGCCGGTGACCGTCATCACGCTGGGGCTTTTTCTGTTCATCATCAACGCGCTGATGTTTTGGTCAGCGGCGGGTGTCATGGACGGGTTTTATGTGCGCGGCTTTGGCGCGGCGCTGCTGGGGTCACTGATTTACTCAATATTTGGCATCGTGATCGACTCAGCGCTCGAACGCCTGTTCCTTAAATAGCGCCTCGACCTGGCGCTGGCGCGTGTCGATGATGGTGGCGTCAATATAGTGGGCCGCTGCCTGCACTGAATCGTCGTCCACAAACCCCTTTCGCACCAGCGCTTGTGCGGCCTTGAAACGATCCAGTGCGGCGGCATAGTCCAGCAACGCCACTTGCGTCTCGGCACTGGCCCGGATGGCCCGCAGGGTCTGGCCTTGGGCGTTATAAACACTGGACAGAAGTTGCCAAGCCTGCGCATCTTTCGGATGCCCGGCGACCCAGGTTTGCAAGCGGCGCGCGGTCTCATCCAGGGCGGCGTGTTGCCCGGTTTGCAACACCATTTGCGTGCCTAAAAATAACTCGGGGCGCCGCACCGCAGAGGTTTCGTCAAAGGGGATTTGCGGCACCTCGCCAGCGGCTAAGGCCATTTCAACGCCTAGCAAACGAGCCAGTCGTGCCGCGCTGGCATCCGACGACACCCGTGGCGTTAATTGAGCCAGATAAGTCCGCGCTTTCGAGAAATCACGCAGGCGGCTGGCGGTCAAGGCGGCGCCATACAGCACGGCGACTTGCCGGGCAGACTCCAAAGTGACCAGATGCGCGGGCCGTGCCTCGTCCAGTTGTGAGCGCAACGCGTCGATGCCGGGGTTGGACAACACACGGGCACGCGCCGCAATCATGGCGTGCTCCCAGGTTGGCGGGGCGTTGAGGGCACCCGAGGCCACCAGCGCCTGACGCGCCTGCATGTCAGCTATTCGCTCGGTGGTCAAGGGGTGACTGCGTAAATAGGGATACGCGCCGTTGTCGTTGAGGCGCGAGGCTTGTTGCAGCTTGTCAAACATCGAGACAAAACCCTGCGCCTCAAACCCGGCCTGCGTCATCACGCCAAACCCCACCCGGTCGGCCTCGCGCTCCATGTCGCGCGAGAAGTTAAGCTGGCTTTGCGCCGACAGCGCCTGACCGCCCACAATCAGGGCGCTGCCCGCATCAGGACTTTTGCTGGCGGCCAGCGCGCCCAAAATCATGGCCCCAACCAACCACGGCGTTTGCTGGCCTTGCCTGGAAATCAGGCGTGAAATATGCCGCTGTGTGACGTGGCTCAACTCATGGCCCAACACCGAAGCCAGCTCGTCACGGCTGTTCACCACCGCGATCAGCCCCAGATGCACGCCCAGATAACCACCCGGTAACGCAAACGCATTGACCGTGCGGTCACGCCCGAGCAGGACATTCCAGGCAAAACGCTCATCCAACTCTGGCGTCAAATCGCCTCGCAGTCGGGCTGCCGCCAATAAAGGCTGCCAAATGCCTTGCACATACTCGGCCAGCACCGGGTCGTCAATGTAGTCGGGGTCGCGGTAGATCTCGCGGGCAATGCGGTCGCCCAGACGACGCTCGTCGGCGCTGCTCATGGCGCTGCCGTCCCCCAGCGTTGGCAGTTGACTTGAGACCATGGGCAGGGCGAGCGGTGCGCTGATCTGCGCTTGCAGCGAGACCGGGCTGATCACGCCAATTGCGACCAAAACAAGCGTCATTAAAGATTTATTGACAAGAACTAGCGGGCGCTTCGCTCTAAAATTTGGGTTCAAAATGAGTCCTTTATGGCGAGCCTATGCCCGCCTATTTTTTAACAATGACCAATCCAGACACCCTATTTTCATGAGCGCACTTACCCATTTTGACGACCAGGGCCAAGCCCACATGGTGGACGTGGCCGCCAAAGCCAGCACGCATCGCATCGGCATTGCAGGCGGTCGTATTGCCATGCTGCCCGCCACGTTGGCGCTGATTGAGTCTGGCACCGCTAAAAAAGGCGATGTGTTGGGCGTTGCCCGCATTGCCGGCATCATGGCCGCCAAAAAAACCAGCGATCTGATTCCTCTGTGTCACCCGTTAGCACTGACCCGGGTGGCGCTTGAGTTTGCCATCTGCCCGGCCAGCGCGACGCAGATCAGCCATGTATTTTGCACGGCCACGGTCGAAACCGTTGGCCCTACTGGCGTCGAAATGGAAGCGCTGACCGCTCTGCAAGTGGCATTGCTCACCATTTATGACATGTGCAAAGCGGTGGACCGTGGCATGACGATCACCGACTGCAAGCTGCTGGAAAAGCACGGCGGCAAGTCAGGCAGTTTCATCAACCACACCTGAACCGTTCACCGTGGGTGGTCATGCCCTGTGCTCGCCTGCTGCCCTGAAAAAGTGCAGGTAACATCACATTCCCAGAGTAGCCCTCCGTTATTTTTTGTTTTTCTTTCCTGAAAATTGGACGCTTTCACCATGCAAATTGCAACCCCTTCTTCTTCTTTTTCACTTCGCCTGACTGCCGTGGCCGCGTTGAGTCTGACCGCTGCCGTGGCCTTTGCCCAAGAAGTCCAGACCGTGCGAATCGCCCACGCTGGCCCCACATCCGGCGGCATTGCCCACATCGGCAAAGATACTGAAAACGGCGTGCGCCTCGCCATTGACGACCTGAACGCCCAGGCGCTTGTGATTGGCGGCAAAACGATCAAGTTTGAACTGGTCGCTGAAGACGACGCGGGCGATCCGCGCCAAGCCAATGCCGTAGCACAAAAGCTGTGTGACGCCAAAGTGGCGGGCGTGGTGGGTCACTTGCAATCGGGCACTTCTATCCCGGCGTCCACGGTTTACAACCGCTGCGGCCTGCCCAACATCACCGCCGCTGCGACCAACCCGGATTTAACCAAACCCGGCTACCCCACCACTTTTCGTCTGATTGCCAATGACAATGCGCTAGGGTCGGCGCTGGCGTACTTTGCCCATGACGCACTCAAAATCAAGACCGTGGCCGTCATTGATGACCGCACGGCCTACGGGCAAGGTTTGGTTGGGGTGTTCAAGACCACGGCGCAACAAAAGGGCATACAGGTGGTGGCCGAGGAGTTCACCACCGACAAAGCGACCGACTTCATGGCGATCCTGACGTCGATCAAAAGCAAAAAACCTGACGCTATCTTCTACGGCGGCCTTGATGCCCAAGCTGGCCCGATGCTGCGCCAAATGGAGCAGCTGGGCATGACGGGCGTCAAATACTTTGGTGGCGACGCGATGTGTACTGAAAAGCTCACCGACCTGTCAAGCCAGGCGGGCACCTTGAAGGACGTGACCTGCGCCACCGGCGGCGCGTCTGTGCAGAAAATGCAGGGCGGCAACGCGTGGAAGAAAAAGTATGACGCCCGCTTCCCCGGCCAGTTCCAGATTTACAGCCCCTACGCCTACGATGCGACGTTTGTGCTGGTCGATGCCATGAAACGCGCCAACTCAGTGAACCCCAAGGTTTACACGCCCTTCATTGGTAAAACCCAGTACAAGGGCGTCACCGCCAACATCGCGTTCACCGCCAAAGGCGAGCTGACAACGCCCGCCGTCACGCTCTATAACTACAAAGACAACGTGCGCGCCGCGCTGAATTAAGCGTCACTGCGCCCAACTCTCGCCCATGACCTGCGCCTGCTGCAATACCAGTTCTACAGCGCCATCCTGCAGGTCGGGCGGGTATTTGTATTTGCGCAAGATGCGTTTGACCATCAAACGCAGTTTGGCCCGCACGCTCTCGCGCTCTGACCAGTCCACCGTCAGGTTTTGACGCAAGTTTTCGGTCAGTTCATGGGCGATTTTTTTAAGCGTTTCGTCGGTTAACAACCGCACGGCAGACGCGTTGTTCGCCAAGGCGTCGTAGAACTTGACCTCATCGTCGGTCAGTCCCAGTGCGTGGCCACGGGAGGCTGCCTCCCGGAACTTTTTGGCCATGTCAATCAATTCCTCCATCACCTGCGCGGTTTCAATGGCCCGGTTTTGATAACGGACGATGACGCTGGCGAGTAGCTCGGAGAACTTGCGGCTTTGCACCACGTTGCTGGCAAAGCGGCTTTTAATTTCACCTGCCAGCAGCCGCTCCAACAACTCCACGGCCAGGTTTTTTTCTGGCAAATCACGCACTTGTGCCAGAAATTCATCATCGAGCAGGCCGATGTTGGGTTTATCCAGACCGACTGCGTCAAAGATGTCCACCACACACTCAGACACCACCGCCTGACTGATGATCTGACGAATCGCCAGCTCTCGGGCTTCGTCGGTGCGCCTCTTGGCTGACGTTTCCTTCTTCGTCAGGATGACTTTGACGCCTTGCATGAACGCGACTTCTTCGCGCACCGCCTTGGCTTCATCCAAGGTGCAGCACAGCGTAAAGGCCTGACTCATGGCCAGTGCCGTGTCAGCAAAACGTTTTTTACCGTCGCGCCGCCCTTGTCCGGCATCGCCGGTTGTGAGGCCCAGCACATGGTTGGCGACCCCGGCCAGGGTTTTGTGACCGCCTGTGAGAAAACCGCTGTAGTCAAAACCGTGCAACAGCGCGTGCAGCACGTCCATCTTTTCCTGCACCACGCTGAAAGCTTCGTGGGCGTCCACCGTCGGACGGCCACGACCTTTGGCTTGCGTGTACTCCTTCATGGCGGCTTTCAACTCGTTGCCGATGCCGATGTAGTCCACCACCAGACCGCCTTGTTTGTCCTTGAACACGCGGTTGACGCGGGCGATGGCCTGCATCAGGTTGTGGCCTTTCATGGGTTTATCCACGTACAGCGTATGCACGCAGGGCGCGTCAAAGCCGGTCAGCCACATATCGCGCACGATCACCAGCCGCAGCGCATCAGCGGGGTCTTTGAAGCGTTTTTCAAGCCGCTTCTTGGTTTGGGCGCTGTAGATGTGGGGGCGCAGCAAGGCTTTGTCGCTGGCTGAGCCAGTCATGACGATCTTGATAGCGCCCAGTTCGGGGTCATCGTTGTGCCAGTCGGGGCGCAGCTGGATGATCTCGTTGTAGAGATGCACGCCAATGTCGCGGCTCATGGCGACCCCCATCGCTTTGCCGGTTTGAGCCGTGTTGCGTTGCTCAAAGTGCGCAACCAGATCAGCGGCCACACGGGCGATACGCGGCACCGCTCCTACCACTTTTTCCAGCGCGGCCCAACGGCTTTTGAGTTTGGCTTGCTGGCTTTCTTCGTCGTCCTCGGCCAGCTCGTCCACATCGGCGTCAAGCTGGATAAGGTCTGCGCCATCCAGACTGAGCTTGGCAAGCCGTGATTCGTAATAAATGGCAACCGTGGCTCCGTCTTCTTTAGCTTGTTGCATGTCGTAAACATGGATGTAGTCGCCAAACACGGCGCGGGTGTCGCGGTCGGTGCTGCTCACGGGTGTGCCGGTGAAGGCAATAAAAGTGGCGTGTGGCAACGCGTCCCGCAAGTGCTGGGCGTAACCGGCTTGATAGCGGTCGGTGCTGAGGCTTGCGTCATACGCGGGCGGCGCAAATTCTGCGTGGTGCGCAGACACCCAGCCGTCGCCGGTGACTGCCGTCTGAATCGCCCGGCGTGTCTTGAGTTTGGCCTCAAAGCCGTATTGCGTGCGGTGCGCCTCGTCGGCTATCACCACAACGTTATGACGCTCAGATAACACCGGGTAACTGTCTTCGTCTTCCCCCGGCATGAACTTCTGAATGGTGGCAAACACGATGCCGCCCGACGGTCGATTCGCCAGCAAGGTGCGCAACTCTTGGCGGGTGCGCGCCTGCACCGGCTGCTCACGCAACAAATCCTGTGCCAGACTGAACACGCCAAACAACTGGCCATCCAAGTCGTTGCGGTCGGTGATCACCACAAGGGTCGGGTTCTGCATTTCTGGCGTTTGCATCACGCGCGCCGCAAAGCAAGTCATGGTGATGCTCTTGCCGCTGCCCTGCGTGTGCCAGACCACGCCGCCCTTTTGTGTGCCGCCGGGTTTTGAGGCCGCCACCACTTGCGCAATCGCCAGCCGCACCGCGTGAAACTGGTGATAACCCGCAATCTTTTTGACGATGCCGCCGTCATCCTCAAACAGCACAAAGTAGCGCAGGTAGTCCAGCAAATAGGCGGGTGCCAACACGCCGCGCACCAGCGTTTGCAGTTCATTGAACTCACCCAACGGGTCCAGCGTGAGGCCATCAATCGTGCGCCAGGCCATAAACCGTTCAGGGTCGGCAGACAACGAACCCAGCAGTGCCTCGGTGCCGTCCGAAATCACCAGTATTTCGTTGGTCTGGAACACGTCGGGGATTTGCGCCTTGTAGGTCTGGATTTGGTCGTAAGCCTTCCACACATCGGCGTTCAGGTCAGCCGGGTTCTTTAACTCCAGCAGCACCAGTGGCAAGCCGTTGATGAACAAAATAATATCCGGGCGGCGCGTGTGATGCGGGCCTTTGATAGAGAACTGATTGACTGCCAGCCAGTCGTTGTGCTCGGGGTGCGCCCAGTCGATCAGGCGCACAAAGTCGCCTCGCGTCTCGCCTTCTTTCTGGTATTGCACGGGCACGCCCGCCACCAGCAAACGGTGAAAGTAGCGGTTGGCCGACAGCAGCGCGGGATGCCCCAAATCCAGCACCTGCTTAAGCGCATCTTCACGGGTGGCGGTTGGGACACCGGGATTGAGGCGGTCAATGGCGGCGCGTAGCCTCGCAATGAGCAGCACTTGGCGGTAGTTGGCCCGCTCAGGCGTTTGACCATCCGGCGCCATGACAGCGCCATGAACATGGGTGTAGCCCACATCCTGCAGCCAAGACAGCGTTTCTTGTTCTAGTTGGTCTTCGGTCATGGTGGGGTTTGGGATGGATTTTTGAGGAGGGTCGGCGTCTCGACCTGAACGGGGTTGAGTTGTTCAAGCGGGGTCTGTGTGGGCATAGAAAATACGTTTTCCTATGCCTATCGTTTCCACTATTCAGTCCGGGCCAGTATTTCCAAACGGGATACCCAGGCATCAAAACGCGGGCATGTCTTGCGAATAGCCGCTAATCCGGCTAACTCCACAATTTCCGGGCCATGCAATTTTTTGTCGTATCCGGCAAAAAGCTTTTGCATACGATGCGAGGGGCTGGTTTCATAGCTGTCGTTAACTAACTCTGGCGAACCAGATCGCCTGACTGCTTGTTGCATTTCTTCCAACTGCGCCGCAGAGCCTTGCAGCCAAGCCACGGCCTGCTGCGGTACGGCAAAAAGCAAAGCCTCAAACTCATACCGCTGCACGTAAGGGATTAGTCGCGTGCGTTGCGCCACGTCAACCAGTTCGCCAATGGCCACTTCGAGCTGGTCGATGCTTCGCTCATCGCGCCCCTTGAAACCGTAGAAGTCGTAAAGGGTGCTGATAAATTGAAAGCCTCCTAACAAGGCGGGCAACACTGTGCGAATTTTGTCCAGACTCACATTGCCGCGCAGATCAACCGCCGTGACTGCCAGCCCGAACTCAGCCAGATGTGGCTGCAGCAAACGACTCACAAATTCGCGCTCTGTCGCGCCCTCCACGCTAATGCCAAGGCGGATCATTCGGGCGTTCCCCCCAACACATTCATCTCCCACACATCACCCAACTTGTAGGTTTTGAGCCATTCAGCGACCTCAGCCTCTTGCAAGCGGCGAAACACTGATGCGTTGTCGATTTGATCCACCACCACCATGTCTTGCCAGCCAAATTGGTTGGCCAGCGTCACGGATTGGGTGGATGCAATGATCTGGGTTTTTTCACTGGCAGAGCGCATCAGCGCCGCCAATAATTGCATGGCAAACGGGTGCAAGCCCAGCTCAGGCTCGTCGAGCAAAATAATGGTGGGCAAATTGGGCTGAAGCAGCAGGGTTGCCAGGCAGATAAAGCGCAAGGTGCCGTCTGACAGCATGGTGGCGTCAAAATAATCTTCACTGCCTTTATGCTTCCAGCGCAGGCGAATCAGGTCATTGGCTTCGGGTTGGAAAATGAAGTTTTGAAAATATGGCGCAACCCGTTGGATGGTACGCACGATGCGCGTGAACGCATCGGTCTCCCTAATGCCGTACAAGAATGCCGCCAAGTTGTCACCCTGCGCCATTAGCCGGTCAGAGGCATGAATGCTGTACGCCGCCTTTACTTTGGCGGTATCGCTGGTGTCGTGGAAGTGATAAACCTTCCAGTCTTGCAGGTAACCTGCGACGTGATGGGCGGCGCGCAGAGTGCCAGCTTGCGGTAAGGCCGACTCCAGTGCGCCAGCCGTCGCCAACGCGTGCATCTGGGTGCCCCCCTTGTAGCCGATCTCATCCCCGTAAAAAAGCACGTATTCTTTGGCAAAAACCAAAGTGTCATCCGTCGTGGGCACCAGTTCTGCCCGGTAGCCATTGGGGCTGAAATGCAAGTCCATCCAGAGCTTTTCAGTCGTCTTGCGCCCAAAAAACAAAGTGCGGTCGGCTCCGTTCAACTGGGTGCGCACATGCAACTGCAAGTCTTTCTCCAGCAGCTTGTTCATGAACTTGAAAAAGCTGATGAAGTTGGACTTGCCCGCGCCATTCGAGCCTATCAAGATGTTCAGCGGCAACAGCGCCAGATCCAATTCACGGATGGAGCGAAAGCCCTTGAGTTTGATGTGTTGTAAACGTCCAAGCGTGGTCATCGTGACCTTCTTTCTTCAAGTGAGCGATTCATGGCGAAAATAAATTAGTCATTCTGCCGGAACCCCTCCAACTCACGGGCACGCGCGGCGGTGGCGGTCATCATGCAGTCGTTGGCGTTCACGAGGGCCAGCGAGCCGCCGTCGGGATCGTTGTAGAAGCCGCAATTGGCATCACGAAATTTGAGCCACGCCCGTTGTGCTTCTTGCAAGGCGGTTTTGCGCGGTGGCGGCAACTCGGCCATCAGGGCTTTGTAGGCTTTGTTGAGGCGAACATCCTGACGCTTGAACTCGACGGTGATGCACCCGATCATGGTGTCTTCGTTGTGGTCCATGCAGGCCGAGTACGACTTGCCTATGCCGATGTCATGGGCGCTGACGCCCTGGGTTGCGCCCACGAGGACGAGGACGGTGCAGAGAAAAGTGATGATTTTCATGAGGCAGGTTCAAGAAGGTGGATGGATTGAAACTGAAGTTCAAGTGGACAGAGTTTGTGTTCAAGTTGGCCTTCGGTCATGTGCCCCTTTGTGTTTCATGTCGAAAGCATCGACATGAATGAAAAACATGTTTATTTTTCACATTAATATCGACACATTCGGATGATATGTAGATGCCATCGACATTAACTCACTTCACCAACTCGGCAAACAAAGCGTCGTTGATGTAATACATTTCTCGTCCATGCTTGCTCTGGCGCAAAAAACCCAATCCGGCCAAGGTCTGCAAATACACAGATGCCGTCTGCCGCTTCGCAATGTTGGCATCCACCAGAAATTGAATTTTTGTATAGGGGTGCTGGAAGATGACCTCGATCAGGTCTTTGCTGTAAATAGTTGGCGCTTGCTGCTGGACTTGTTCCCGGACTTGCGCCATCAGGGTGCGAATGCGCGTCACTTGGTCAAAGGTCTGCTGCGCCGTACTCTCCACAGCTCTCAGCATGAACAGTAACCAGTTTTCCCACTCATGCCGCTCGGTCACGCTTCGCAAACCTTCGTAGTACGCGGCCTTATTGGCAATGATGTAGCGCGACAAAAACAGAACGGGAATATCAAGTAACCCCTTCTCAACCAAAAACAGCAAATTCAAGATGCGCCCGGTCCGTCCGTTGCCATCGTCAAAAGGGTGGATAGCTTCAAACTGGTAGTGCATGACAGCCATCTTGATGAGCGGGTCCAGGTCGTCATCAGCGTGAATGAATTGTTCCAGATTAGCCAGCTTGTCACGAATCACGGCCTCCCCAACAGGCGGGGTGTACACCACCGCGCCGTGTTCGTTTTTCAAGGCCGTGCCGGGAAGTTTACGTACCTGAAAATCCATTTTCTTGATGATCTGAACCATCTCA
Source organism: uncultured beta proteobacterium (assembly GCA_903823025.1). GTDB lineage: Bacteria > Pseudomonadota > Gammaproteobacteria > Burkholderiales > Burkholderiaceae_C > Rhodoferax. The sequence goes on along the minus strand of CAIJRK010000069.1, from coordinate 65,290 downwards.
ATGAACAAATTGGTACTGAGCGGTCGAGTTTTCAGCGCCTGAAAACCATGATTCAGTGCTTGGCGATAGCGCAACACTTCTTTGGTATGGGGATCGGTTTTGCCGTCAGCGTCGGCATCGGCGCGGTACAGCTCGTCATTGGTGGTGACAATATTTTCAATCTCTGACGAGAGCCGCGCTTCTTGCAACACAATGCTGTTGATCAGCATCCCCTGATTCGGAATCTGCGCCGCCAGCCCACGCAAGTTGGCGAGCACCCGGTTGGCCGTGATGGCCTGCTTCAGAACGGCCTTGGTTTCCAGATCAACGCCAGGCGGCAATAAAGGCAGATCGTTATACGGCTGGCTACGGTCAAATGGCATGGAAGGCTCCCTCAGCGGCTATATGTCTAAAAAGCGTGATTATTTAGACATGTTAGTCGCGATGTGTATAGAAAACGCGGGTTTTTATACAGATTGCCGGTGGACTGGTGCCATGGCGCAGCGTTGTGTATCAAATAGGCCTTTAACCCCCGTGGGATGTTCGCGAGCAGCTATTAAAAGCATAGTGATTGCACTGCACTCTGTTTGGTGCGTATTACGGGTTAAAGTACCGTTCAAGTGGATTGGGGGTTCCTGGTCGGCGTTATCGCCTCGGTGGGTTCATCGGGGCTTTTGGCAAAACCCCAAGTCAGCGCTTTTCGGCTATTACAGCGCTGCCATTAACGCATCGCAAGCCGCGCTGTCGTTGTCTGCGCCAGCAAAGCGAATATTGAATTCCTGGGCCTCCAGAGCCAACTCCTCTTTGTAGTCTGCAATAGCATGGCGCTCTTTATCGCTCAAAGTCGGACTTGCGAGTGGTGGGAACCCAAGAATCAGCAAACTTTTCCGACCACTGGCACGTTCGGCCAATGTCAGCTCAGTAATTAAGCCCCGAGTCATTCGAACCGAATTACGAATATTGCTGTTGGGTTGAAGTAATCCAAAGTGCGCCACCAACGAATCCGACATAAAGCCAAAACGGGTTAAGCGGCGGCTGCTCTTGAGCGCTACGTCCTTATTGAAACAACTTGCCACCCTCACATCCCGTTTTACGGCCAGATCGCGCACGCGCGTAACGAACTGCCGTGCGGGCTGCGCTTGCTCGGGGCGAGCATCGACTTCATCAGCGGAGTCCGGGTTATCAGGTTCAGCCAGTGTGGAAAGACTCGAACTCATCAATTTGGCGACTTGAAGCAACTCGGTATAGGCGTTAGCGTGGCATACCTCTGCTGCCCCAAAAAACAAACCACTCATCGGCGAGGTAACCTCGGTCAAAGTGCGACCGCTGCCAAGTTGCGCATTCATCATGCGAAACCCACGCTCTAACAACATCTGCACCTTTTGCCCAGTCGCACCAAACAAAGTCACCAGCAAATCCGGACGAAGCGTCACGACCGCCCGATTTTGCCCATTCCATGAAGTCAAAAACCCCACACAAATACGCTCCCCGGTTTGCATAACCGGCTCCCAATAGATGGCGCGCCACTGACCGGTATGGGCAGGTAGTGTGGGAACATCAATTACAGCTGTTTGAGTATTCATAAAAGCCCCTTTATGGAAGATGCAAGAGAAGGCAGGCGGCTGGCAACTGCTTGGGCAAACCCCTGTGCATAAGCTGCAACCAAAGCATGGTTGCCAACGGCATGCCACGCAGGCAACTCGCAGCCCGTGGGGAAGGTCAACGCATTGCTAATGGCGCTGCTTTCAATATTGGCACAAACCAAGGCGTTTGAAAACTGGGAAATCACCCGATACGTCTTGTGGCGTTGATACGGAAACAAATCCAAAGTTTGCCCGTGATCAATCGCCCAATAGTCCTGCCCATCAGTCAGTAAATTGCCTGGGTTGCGGTCGGCATTGCGCACCAGAACATCCAGTGCAATCAGGCGCCCCAAGCCCACCCACTGCACCAATTCATCCACCAACACCTGCAACTCGGCGCTGTTGGGTGCATCCGGGTTGATGCAAAACTGCTGCATCAAATTGGGCGCTTGCACATCAATGCTGGCAAACAGAGGCGTTTTCCCTTCAAAAACAATACCAACAGGCGGTGAATTCACGGACAAGGCATCTGCGAGCAAAGCACAAAAACACTCCGCAGCCAGTTCCTGCGGTGGGCAATTTTTGACAATAACCCCTCTGGGTTGCCCGTCAAACATGGCTACGCCGCGCCGGGCACCATTAATGCCCGCACCCAGCAAGCGTGCGCCGGGTTGAAGCACACCAACAAGAATTCTGGACATTTGCACTCCCTAATTTTTGACTCTATTCAGTTTGATTCTAGGGTTAGCCGCAACTGACCCGAGATCAGGCGCGGCAGCAGGGTGTCGCGCAGGGTGGCTAGGGTTCTTGCGCTTTGCTTGCTATTGACGATTTTGGAATACAGGCCACCAGTCAACTTGCCAAAGGCAGCGAGTACACGCGCATCAGGAACCAGTATTCTGAACCGATCAATGTCGTTCTTTCCCAAGTGAATTACCGTCGTGGCAGTTTCTGACGCTTCAACCGCTGCAAGCAGGGGCATGATGGCTCGATGGACAAACGCAGCAGGGCATCCCGCTTTAGGTGCAACAACGCAAACTCGCTGATTTAGCCAAGCGGGCTCACCACCCCACAAGTAAGCCCGGAATTCGCCATCCATGCCGACCACAATGTCCCCTGGTTGAACCATGTAGCCTTTTGGGTGCACCTCTGGCGTGAAGACTCCGGGAGCTTCGTCACGCAAATCGCGTATCCGAATGAGCGGTGCGCCATCGCGGTTCGAGTTGAATTGTTTGGACGCAAACGGTGCGCCGTAAATCAAGGTTGATACGGTGTAGACGGACTCCACCCGCCACCCCCTCGGCACCAAGCCCAACTCCGATTCCTCGAAGCTGTCGGGAAACAGTCGGGCGGTGGCTTCATCCATGCCTTCGGGGGCGCGGCCTTCCAGCTTGGCGCGCACGGGGTCGAAATCGACAAACCACGACTTGAACAGCGCCTGGGCGATGGCTTCCAGCGTGGCATTGGTTTCGCGCAGGAGGGTGATGCGGTCGTCAAGGGCTGTCAATATATTGGCAATACCAATTTGATCCGAAACTGGTGGCAATCTAAAGCGATAGCTACATATACGACTAGGCGCTGTGTGTTTGACCGTTGATCCAGTGGCACTCGAAACGACCCAGTGGCGATATTCACTGGTCCTCATCAAATAGTGAACAAAACCCAAGGTTAGAGGAGCGTTTGGGCGGACTTCTATTAGTCCAACTCGCTGGTTATGCAGCCAAGTGGTACCTTGCGTTTTTGGAATTACGGCAGCGAAGCCCAGCGTGTCAGCAGCTTTACTGAGGTCTGTCATCGTTACGACAACTTCGCCCTTTTGAAGAACATAGTCGTTGGGAACTGGGCCGTTGTAATACTTCCCTTTGCCTAGCTGAAAACCTCCTCCAATCGAGAAGTTACCGGGCGTCACCAACTGATAGGCTGTAGCGGAATCACTGAAATGCTCGCCCTTGAATGCGAAGCCGTGCTTTACCGTAATGAGTTCAGAAAGCTGGGCTTCTTGCCACTCCGCACTCATACCCCCTCCCCATCAAACGCTACCGAATCCCGCGCCCAACCGGCCAAGCGTTCCGCGATTTGTTCGGGGCTGGGCAATTCGCCCTGAAAGTCGGCGGGCAGTTGCGGGGTGACGGTGTAGGTGGCAATGCCCAGCGGGCGCGTCATGGTGCGCAGGGCGTATTCCACCATCGTGCGCGTCTTGCTTCTGCAAATCACGATGCCAATCGGCGGGTTTTCGCCCTCCATTCGGTGATGCTGGTCAAGCTGATCCAGATAGAACTCGATTTGTCCCTTGTGCTCGGGTTTGAACTCGCCAATCTTCAATTCAATCGCCACCAGACAGCGCAGTCGCCGGTGAAACAGCAGCAGGTCGATAAAGTATTCGCGGCCTTCGCTTTCCAGCTTGAACTGGTTGCCCACAAAGGTGAATGCACCGCCCATTTCCGCCAGAAAACCACGCAAATTGGCAACCAGCGACTGTTCCAGTTCGCGTTCAGAATGCTGTTCGGCCAGCCCCAAGAAATCAAAGGTGTAGTGGTCTTTGATGGCCAGCAGTGCTTGCGCCTTGATGCTCTCCGGCACGGCTGCGTCAAAGTTAGTTTGGCCCAGCAGGTATTGGCGGTAGCTGTGGTTGTCCAGTTGATGCTGCAACACGTTTTTTGTCCAGCCGAAACGCGCCGTGGCACGCAGGTAAAACTCGCGCTCAAGGTCGTCTTTGCAGCGCGCCATGATGAGCAGGTTTTTAGTCCAACTGATTTCTCCAACCAGCGGTTGGAGTTTTGCTCTGGTGGTGTATTCGTTGAAAAATTGGCGCATCAGCCACAGGTTTTGCGCAGAAAACCCGTTGCGCCCCGGAAATGCTGCCTGCAAATCCCGCGCTAAATTCTCAACCACGGCTTTGCCCCAGCCCAATGCGGCTTGCCGCTGACTGATGTTTTCACCCAGCCACCAGTAAAGCTTGATCAACTCCGTGTTGGCGGCCCGAAATGCAGACAACTGCCGCTGACGAATCTGTGTCTTGACCTCAATCAGGAAGTCGCCATAACCCACGGGTGCCATTGCTTCAGAACGCATAGCCTAACCCTCCCAGCTTCTGCCGGATCAACTGGTCTAGTTCCGCGCCTTTGGTCATTTGCTCGCCCAGCTTTGCGGTGAGTTGCTGCATCTTGGTGGCGAAGTCTTCGTCGTTGTCTTCAACTTCTTCGGCCCCGACGTAGCGGCCCGGCGTGAGGACGTGGCCGTGCTGGGCAATCTCTGCCAGCGTGACGCTGCGGCAAAAGCCGGCAATATCCTGGTACTCGCTCGCATCCGGTTCACCGCGCCAAGCGGCAACTGTTTGGGCAATGCGCTCAATCACCGCATCCGTCAGTTCAGCCTGCACCCGGCTGATCATGGTTGCCAGTTTGCGGGCGTCGATGAACAACACTTCGCCTTGGCGCTGGGTTTTTTGTTTGACTAAAAACCACAGGCAAGCGGGAATTTGCGTGTTGAAGAACAACTGGCCCGGCAACGCCACCATGACCTCCACCACGTCAGCCTCGACCATCGCGGCGCGGATGCTGCCCTCGCTGTTCTGACTGGAACTCATGGCGCCGTTGGCCAGCACGATGCCCGCGCGGCCCGAAGGTTTGAGGTGGTGCAGCATGTGCTGCAACCAAGCGTAGTTGGCGTTGCCCGGCGGCGGGTCGCCGTAAACCCAGCGCGGGTCGCCCGTCAAACTGCCATGCCACCAGTCGCTGATATTGAACGGGGGACCCGCGACAACGAAGTCGGCGCGCAAATTGGCGTGCAGGTTGTGGGTAAAGGTGTTTCCTGGCTCTCGGCCCAGGTTGAAGTCGATGCCACGAATGGCCAGATGCATGATCGCAAGACGCCAAGTGGTCGGGTTGGCCTCTTGCCCGTAGAGGGATAGATCACTCGGTTTGCTGCCGTGAGCTTTTGAATACTCATCGGCGAGTGCAAGGGTACTGGCGGCGCCACAGCAGGGGTCGTAAATTTGTCCGCGCATCGGGGCGAGGATGGACACCAGCAACCAATCGACGCTACGTGGGGTGTAATCGTCACCGCCCCGTTTGCCTTCGGCGCTGGCGAACATGCCCAGAAAGTATTCGTACACCTGACCCAACACATCGCGGGCAACCGAGGGGTTGTCGCCAAAGCCGATGGTGGACACCAAATCGACCAGTTCACCTAGCTTGCCGTCAGGCAATTGGGCGCGGGCGTAGCGTTTGTCCAGAATGCCTTTGAGCTTGGGGTTCTCCGCTTCAATCTGCGTCAGGGCTTCGTCAATGCGCTTGCCAATGTCCACTTGCTTGGCGGCCGCGCGCAGGCTTTCCCAACGAGCCGATTCAGGCACCCAGAAGACGTTGACTTCTTTGTAATAGTCGCGGTCTTCGAGTTCAGCCTCAACATCACCGGGGCCAGCTTCATGGTAGAAATACTCGTCTGCGGGGTTGGTCAAGCGCGTCATCAATTCCGCGCGCCGGGCGGCAAAGGTGTCGGAGATGTATTTGACGAAGATGAGGCCGAGCACCAAGTGTTTGTATTCAGCGGCGTCCATGTTGGCGCGCAGTTTGTCGGCGGTGGCCCAGAGGGTTTTCTTGATGTCGTCGAGCATATTCAGGGTTCCTTTTTAATCATTTTGATTTTGAATTCCGCGTGACCCACGCCGCGTAGGCGGTCGAAAACGCAGCCTGATAACGTGCCCGATAAAACAGCGCGTCGTCGTGATGGCCCAACAACTCGGCGCTCTCAATGAGCAACTCAATCACACGCGGCTCGGGAGAAAAGTGCAGCGTGGTCAAAGCCAGCGCGTGTTGTTGCGCCGCATTGTCTGGCGTCAGCGTGGTGGTGGTGAGTTCAGCAAACCGCAGCTGACCTTGAAACAGCCACGAGTCGCCTATCTGCGCCAGCGGGTCGGCGCGATAGGTCTCCCAACGCTGATCAGGCACGCGAAAGGGTTGGCTGATGCGCTGATAGTCCCACGCCACATAGCCGGAAAACACCACCAAAGACAGCGCCAGCGCCATGGCCCAAATGGAGGCCCGCCGCACCAAAAGAGGTGACTTCGGTGTGCGCCACAACAACCAGAGACACAGGCCAAAGGCGACTTGAAACGGCCCGTACCACAAGGGATATTCCAGCAAGCTGTGCGTCAAAATAACGGCCAGCACGGCCCACGCCATTTGCCGCGTCGCGTTCGTCTCGCGCCAGGGTTGGGCGCGCCACAGTGCCCAAACGCCCACGCCGCAGATCGTCAAGGCCAGCGGCACACCCAGTTCGACAGCCAGATGCAAAGGCAGGTTATGGGCGTTATCCAGAATTTCACAAAACCGCGCGCCGGGGTACAGCGTGATGAAATGCGCGTAATCCAGCTCACCCCAACCCCAGCCCCACATCGGCTTTTGGGCGATCAGGTGCAGCACGTTGCCCCACAACGTCAGGCGACTGGCGCAGCTTGGGCTGTCTGCTTGCAAGCGCGCAAAAATGCCTGTGGCGTTTGGATCAAGATGGGCTAAAAACGGCAAAGCCCAAGCGCCAAGGCCATAGGTCAGCACGGCGATTGTCAGCACCGCCAGTGGCCCGATAGCCGGTCGCTGTTGCCCACTGTCGTTGCGCCGCCAAAGCCAGACCAGGGCCACCAACACGCCCAATTGCAACAACCCCGTGCGCGATGACGAGGTGGCATTGCCCAGTGCCAGCAACACGGCAGCAGCCACTAGCCACGCGCGGGCTAAAGGCTGTTTGACGCCCCACCACAGCAAGACGGCCAAGCCGATATTGGTCAGCGTGGCAAACTGGTTACGCTGGCGCAGGTTGGCATAAGCCTCGCCTATGCCGGTGCTGTTGACCCAAGCCCCCAACGCCGCCGTCGCACCAAAGTATTGCAGCAAGCCCAGCAAGCTACTGAGCAACGCGGCAAACAGCCAGGCAGCAGGCGCCACCTCGGCCAGCCGAACCCGTGGTGCAACCAGCAACACAAACGCAAAACTGACCAACGTCAGCACCCAGGGCATGACCGCCGAGGACGGCCCTGGCGCCCACGGATTCAACCAGGGCAAGGCAATAAAAAAGAAAGCAGCAATAGAGGGCATAAGGGTGACATTGTCGCGACCAGGGCCACCGCCCAAATTTGCGTTGCGGTTTAGCGGGTCACGTTGGGCCAACGACCTGATCACGCCCGCCTTCTTTGGCTTGGTACATGCGTTTGTCGGCCAGTTCCACCAGTGTTTTCCAGTCCGGGCTTTGATCGGCGCGGCACTCGGCCAGCCCGATGCTGGCCGTCAACGGTGTTTTCTCGGGGCGCAAACCAAAGCCCGCGCTTCGCATCCGTAACAGTGCGGTTTGCGCCTGCGCCGCGTCGGTGTTGGGCATGACCAGCAAGAACTCCTCACCGCCCCAACGCACCAGCATGTCGCCCTGACGCAAGTGGCCGCTGACGATGCTGGTCATATCGATCAGCGCCTTGTCGCCCGCATCATGACCAAACTGGTCGTTGATGTTTTTGAAGTGATCCAGATCAATGAAGGCCACCGACAGCGCGGCCTTGCTGCGACGGGCAATCGTGAACTGCAAAGTCAGCACCTCCTCGCCGCTGGCGCGTGAAAAAACGCCAGTCAGCGGGTCTCGAATGGCTTGGCGCACCAGCACGATCATGAACGCCAGCTGACTCATGCCCGCCAGCGTGGCCACGCCGGTAATCAACACCAGCAGCCAGAAAGCGCCGGCAAACGAGGGCCAGTCCAGCGTGGCCCAGCGCATTGATCCGGCGATGGCTTGCGCAATCAAAATCGGACTGGCAATCACCACGTTTTCAAGCAAGGTGAGCGGGAAGATGGCCAGACCGGCCAGCAGCACGAAGGGCAAAAAAGCATAGCCCGCGCCAATCGCCGCCGAGATGCCGGTGAGCTGGTAGTGACCCAGTAGCGAGAACGAGGCCACATAAAAAGCGGTCGGAATGGCAAACAATAACGCCATGGCGCGGTAGGCGTCAAACAGCTCGCCGTTGGGGCGGTACAGCAGCAACATGCCAAAAGCGGCCCCGGCCAACAACCGCATCGCGGCCAGACTGAGCCACAACGGAAACGGAAAAACGACCAGATCAACCAGACTCCAAAGCGGCGTCAACACCGCGAACAAGAAGGAGAACAGGCGCACCCGATTCACAATCATGGTCGCCCGGCGGCGCGTCAAGAGCGCCATGTGCAGGTGCGGCAGTGCCAGCCACCCTAGTTCAGCTTGTTTAAGCTCGCCCGGCATCAGCCCGGTGAGTCGTTGCCATATGAAATCTGCAATGCGGTGCGCGGTCATTGGGGTGTCTCTCTGTTGGCCCGATTTTTTATCCGGGCTTCTTGGGTTTTGAGGAGTGGTACGCGTGACTGACGCGCTTGCGATGAAGCAGGCTCGCCAAGAGACTATTCTCCACGATGACTTCATGGGATTAGCGGCGCTGCCAAGTACTATTCAGGCATGGCAAAAGAAAAAACTGTTTATGTATGTTCTGAGTGTGGCGGCACCAGCCCCAAATGGCTGGGCAAATGCCCCAGTTGCAACGCCTGGAACACGCTGATTGAGTCCGTCGCCGAAAGCACAATGCCCACCAAAAACCGCTTTGCCGCGCTGGCCAAAACGGCTGAGGTCGTCACCCTGGGCGACATCAACGCGGTGGACATGGCCCGCACGCCCACCGGTCATGAAGAGCTGGATCGCGTGCTGGGCGGCGGTATTGTGGAGGGCGGCGTGGTGCTGATTGGCGGTGATCCGGGTATTGGTAAATCCACGCTGCTGCTGCAGGCGCTGGATTCGCTGCAACGCAGTGGGCAAAAAACCTTGTACGTCACGGGTGAAGAAAGTGGCGCGCAAGTGGCGTTACGCTCGCGCCGCCTCGGGCTGGACAACAGCCAAGTCAAGGTGCTGGCCGAGATTGGACTGGAAAAAATTCTCGCCACGCTGCACGTTTTGCAACCCGACGTCGCCGTCATCGACTCGATTCAAACCGTGTACTCCGACCAACTCACCTCGGCGCCCGGCTCGGTGGCGCAGGTGCGTGAATGCGCCGCGCATCTGACGCGCGCGGCCAAGGCCAGCGGCGTGTGCATTGTGCTGGTTGGGCACGTCACCAAAGAAGGCACTCTGGCCGGGCCACGGGTGTTGGAGCACATGGTGGACACGGTGCTTTACTTTGAAGGCGATACACATTCAAGTTTCAGGCTGGTGCGCGCCATCAAAAACCGCTTTGGCGCCGTCAATGAAATCGGCGTGTTTGCCATGACCGAGAAAGGCCTTAAAGGCGTGTCCAACCCAAGCGCCATTTTCTTGAGTCAACATGCAGAGCCGGTGCCGGGCAGTTGCGTGATGGTCACGCTGGAGGGCACGCGCCCCATGTTGGTGGAGATTCAGGCGCTGGTGGACAGCGGCGGGCCTTCGCCCCGACGCCTTTCTGTAGGGCTGGACAAAGACCGCCTGGCCATGTTGCTCGCTGTGCTGCACCGCCATGCGGGCGTTGCCTGCATGGATCAGGACGTGTTTGTGAATGCTGTCGGCGGCGTGCGCATCAGCGAGCCAGCCGCTGACTTGGCGGTGTTGCTGGCGATCACGTCAAGCCTGCGCGGCAAGCCGCTACCCAAAGGCTTCTTTGCCTTTGGTGAAGTGGGGCTAGTCGGTGAAGTGCGCCCGGCGCCACGCGGTCAGGAGCGCCTGCGCGAAGCCGCCAAACTGGGCTTTACCGTGGCGGTCGTGCCCAAAGCCAACGCGCCCAAAAAACCAATTAAGGGGCTGACCCTGCACGCCGTCGAGCGGGTCGAAGAGGCGATGAACGTGGTGCGTGAACTAGGCTGAACCCCAAGCTGCCGAACCGTCGGGTTGAATCGGTGGGCTTAAGCTGGGCTTAATTTTTCCGCGCTAAGGTGGCTACCCGCCAGAGCGCAGATCAGGTGCTTGGCAAGAAAACTTAATTATTTCGGGAGCTTTGAATGCGTATTTTGCTGGCTGAAGACGACCCTATCCTGGGTGATGGGCTGCGCGCTGGTTTGCGCCAGCTCGGGTTTCAAGTGGATTGGGTGCGTGACGGCGTGGCCGCCGAGCGTGAGTTAACCTCCGGCGACTACACCGCCGCCGTGCTCGATTTGGGCCTGCCTTTAAAGGATGGTCTGGATGTGTTGCAGTCCTTGCGGGCGCACAAAATAGCCACCCCGGTGCTGGTTTTGACGGCCCGTGATGCAGTGCCGGATCGCATTCGTGGGCTGGATTTGGGGGCTGACGACTACGTTATCAAACCGGTGGATTTGCATGAACTGGGCGCGCGCCTGCGCTCTCTGGTGCGCCGCTCACACGGTCAGATGCAAGACACTTTGCAATGCGGCGAAGTGCTGCTGGAGCCTGCCACCCGCCGGGTTAGCCTGAAGGGCGAAGCGGTGACACTGTCCACCCGGGAGTTTGATTTGCTCCACGTCCTGATGCTCAACGCCGACCGCGTGATGTCGCGCGAACAACTGGAGCAGCAACTCTACAGCTGGGGTTATGAAGTCGATAGCAATGCCATCGAAGTCCACATTCACCACTTGCGGCGCAAACTGCACCCGGATGTCATTCAGACGGTGCGCGGCGTTGGCTACACCGCGCTGCGAACGCAACTGTTGTCATGAAGCCTCTGAGACGACGCTTTCAATCGTTGCATGCCCGGTTGCTGGCGCCTCTTTTGTTGTTGGTTGCAGTCATCTGGTTGGGGGCTGCGGTTCTCACTCTGGTTGAGGCCCGCGAAGAACTGGATGATTTGCTGGACGGTCATTTAGCCCAGACCGCCGCGCTGCTGGTGGTGCAACAAGCCAGCAGCGATGACCATGACAGCATCAAAAACGCCCCCTCGTTGCACAAATATGCGCCCCAGGTGGCGTTTCAAATTTTTCATAAAGACCAACTGGTGATGCGCTCGTCCAACGCCGGCTTGGTGCCGATGTCGCCCAAAGACCACGGCTTTAAAACCGTCAAACAAAGCGATGGTGACAAGTGGCGCGTGTTTTCAACGCAAGGGGCCAAAAGCAATGTGCAGGTTTATGTGGGTGAGCGCGTTGAATCACGCAACGCGATTCTTTGGGTTATTTTGGAAAGTGTCCTCGTTCCGCTTTTGTATGCCTTGCCGCTGCTGGCGCTGGGGGGCTGGTGGGCCGTGCGGCAGGGGCTGGCGCCTTTTCGCCAGCTCAGTCATGTGCTGAGTCAGCGACGTCCACAAGCCCTTAAGCAGGTGGTGCTGGCTGATATGCCCTCAGAAATGAGGCCCATGGTGGAGTCGCTCAACGACTTGTTCGCGCGCATTGAAAGCATGGTCGCCTCCGAGCGTCGTTTTACCGCCGATGCCGCACATGAGTTGCGCACACCGATTGCCGGCATCCGGGCACAGGCGCAGGTGGCATTGGGCGCCGGGGCCGATGTCGAACAACGCCAACATGCGCTGCACGCCACACTGGCCGGCTGCGACCGGGCGACGCGTCTGGTCGAACAACTGCTCACCCTCGCCCGTCTGGAAGCGGCCCCTGATGCGGCGCCCCCTTCAGCAACGACGGTGGACTTAAGCGCCGTGGCGCGCCGGGTAGCCGCCGATTTGGCGCCCACCGCGCTGGCCCGCCATCAAGTGCTCGAACTCGACGCGCTGGCCCCCTGTGTTGTCGCCGGTGATGAGGTGCTGGTCGGCGTTCTTGTGCGTAATTTGATGGACAACGCCATGCGCTACAGCCCGTCTAAAGCCGAGATTTTGGTGCAGGTGGTGACCGAGTCGGGCCACCCTGTTTTACGGGTGCAAGACAGCGGACCCGGCATGACCGAACCTGAGATGGCCCGCTTGGGCGAACGTTTTTACCGCGTGCTGGGCCACGACCAGCCTGGCAGTGGCCTGGGCTGGTCCATCGTCAAAAGGATTGCCAATCTCTTTGGCGCCCAAGTGCAAATTAGTCGCTCAGAACGACTGGGCGGACTGGCCGTGACGGTGCAGTGGCCGGTATAACGGACGTGTTTATGAGAAGGGGCAATCCCTTTCATTTCAGCCCGACAACTATCCGTTACGATGGTTAATAAACCTAAAAGGATCGGGGATGACATTTCCACCCAACATGGCAGCTTCTGCCCGGAGACACCTTGACGCTGCTGATAAATTGAATGTAGGTCACCGTCGTGATGTAGCGGGGTATTTATACGGAATAGCCGCTGAGTGTGCTATCAAAGCGATGATGCTAGAGGCTGGCATTCGACCCACCGATGATCGTTCAAATGATCCGTTTTTCCTGCACTTCCCTCATTTACGTACAACCCTTCTTAACAACCTGGAAGGTAGGCGGGCAGCCACACTAGCAACTTTTTTCAGGGATAGTTCATTTTTGAGTCAATGGGCAATTGATATGCGCTACTGCAAAGGAGATGAAATTTTGAAAAAATGGGTTGATGCTTGGTCAGACCAAGCGCGGCAGGCCGTTGGGGCAATCGACACTTGAGGACTCCTATGACTATTCGATTTGACGACAGCCTTCCGGCACTTGCATCAGTTATTGAAACTGGATTTGGCAATGCAGCACTTGCGAACGGTGTTGCTGTACGCGACATCACGGGTCGCCTTGCATTCGTGCTTCCTACCGAGTTTGAAGCTGACCTCGTTGAGCGCGTCGGCAAGCTTCTGCAACATGCGCTCGGCCCCTACGCTCGCAGTGATCGTCTGCTGATAACGTCAACCGACTTTGGTGCAGAGTCTCTGCTGAAGGCACCTTCGGCCTTATTGGTCAAAGTAAACGACAGCAACATACGACTGATAGATCGACGGCTTGTTGGCGCAGACTGGTTGCGCGCACCCGCAAACAAGGCTCCCCCACCGCCGCGCTTCGTTTTTGCAAGCCTTAAAGGAGGGGTTGGCCGATCTACGGCATTGGCCATAACCGCCGCCCATCTAGCTTCTGCCGGGAAACGCGTATTGGCTATTGACCTTGATATGGAAGCACCAGGACTCGGTTCATTGTTACTCGACAAAGGCACTTTGCCAGAATTTGGCCTCATTGATGCACTCGTCGAAAATGGACTGGGACCACTAGATGAAGCGTTTTTGGCTGATCTTGTCGGGCCTTCTGATCTGGCAGATCGACATGGACGAATAGACGTCATTCCTGCTTTTGGGCAACGGTCAGTAAAACATCCGGGGGATGTACTTTCAAAAATTGCCCGCGCATACACGGAGGACATCCGACCAGACGGCAGCCTTGCATCCATTCTTGACCAAGTGGCTGAGCTTGTTAACCACTTCTCGGATCCCACTCGCTATGACGCCATTCTTGTAGATGCTCGCGCCGGTTTGCATGAAACAACTGCAACGGCAATTCTTGGTTTGGGGGCCGAGGTGTTTCTCTTCGGTTTGGATGAACCTCAAACCTTCCAAGGCTACGCAGCATTGCTTGGTCATTTGGACCGTTTTGCAAAACCCGCCACGGACGAAGTTCCCGAGTGGTTGGGCAGACTGTCCATGATTCAAGGTAAGGCTCCTGCGGACGCAAGTGCCAGAGAGGCATTTGCAGACAAGTGCAAGCAGTTATTTATTGACAGTGGACTAGAAACATCCACTCCACTGCGAGCCATTGAGCCACGCCCTGCTGCCGGATCTTTTAGCAATGTGCCCTGGGACGATGATCAAAGCGATGAGGATGTCTTACCAAAGGAGTTGCGCGTCTTTCGAGAACCCGTGGCGATTTTGAACAATGAGCAATTCATGCAATTCGACCCTCGACAAAAAAGAAAATTACTTTCGACTGATGTGTATTGGTCGTCTTACGGCGAGTTCCTGAATCGCGTGAGTGAGTCATTCCCTGACTTGAAGAGGGCGGATCATGCTGCAAACTGATTTCAAAGCCTTGCGCGATGCGATATCTTCCATTTCTGCTGATGTGTCGAATGACGCTGTCGGTGTATATGCACCCAAGTTGCAGGACATCTTTGCACCAGAAACTCACGCAGCCGCATTGGCCCCTAGCGTACCGATTGTCGTTGGACCGAGAGGGGCGGGTAAAAGCTTTTGGTCAGGCGTCTTGGGGCAAAACGAGACGCGCCTTGCGGCGGCCAAAGCCTACCCTAATCTGGATCTTGATCGGGTTCAAGTAGGCTTTGGATTCACTGGCGCTGTCGGTGGAAGCGAAGGGGTGACGCCTGAAATGCTCAATTCATTTATCGGGATTGAGGCAACGCCAGACGAGGCAAAGGGTTTTTGGTGGGCCACGATATTGCGTGCAGCGACCAAAGGTGCAGGCGAGACACCTCTAAATTTCAAGGATGCGGTTCGCATGGCTTTGGACTGGGAGGAGAGAAACAAGGTTCTGGATAGATTAGAGAAATATTTTCAAGTCCAGGATTTAACATTTCTTGTTGTTTACGATGCCTTGGACACTGTGGCTATTACATGGCCAAGGAGGCGCCTCCTGACTGAGGCGCTACTGGAAGTCGTTTGGGCTATGCGTGCGTATCGCCGGATCAAGGTCAAGTTGTTCCTGAGGCCAGATCAAATTGACGATGATGCACTTCGATTCGTCGAGTTACCCAAATTACGTACCGGCGCTATTCGCCTGACGTGGTCTGGTACCGACCTTTATGGACTGCTCTACACCAGATTAATTTTGTCGCAAGTTGACCCAGCTAAGAATGCATTTAATCAACTACTTCTAAGTCTCAACATTCCTACAGCTGATCAAGAAACGATTCTGGCTAGGCAGTGGTCACTTGCCCACAACACTGAAAATCAATCTCGGGTTATGGCAGTTTTAGCCAGCCCTTTTATGGGGGATGGCCGCAATGGATTCAAAAAAGGAAAAACCTACGATTGGCCGATTGCACACCTTGCCGATGCATTTTCGGAAGTAACGCCGAGAAGTTTTCTGGGGTTAATGATTGCGGCGTCAAAGTACGGTGAAGTGCCTGATGATCGCGCGATGACCTCCGAGGGCATTCGGCATGGATTGAGGGCTGCATCCAAGACTCGCGTTGATCAATTGCATCAAGAATTTCTCTGGATTAAGGGGGTACTGGCTCCACTCGCTGGTTTACTTCTTCCACAAAATGAGGAAGAAGTTTTTAATGCATGGCGCAAGACAAAAACGTTAGCTCACATGATTGCAGATGCGAAGAGTAGCAAATACCTCCCCCCATTTGAGATTACAGAATCAAACAGTGAGCGTGATTTATTCTTGGCCTTAGAAAGAATTGGAGTGATGTTCAGCCGTAAAGATGGACGATTGGATATGCCTGATTTATTTCGGGTGGCGGCCAAGTTGCTTAAGAAAGGTGGCACAGCGCCCCTGTGACCGAAGAGTCCTAAAGAATGCGGGACTCACGAAACACTGAAAAGCCCACTTAACAGGCGCAATACTTTGGCACGGATTGGTCATGCCCCCAATCGTTGAGCGAACTAATTAACCCTAAAAATACCCAACCAGCGCTGTACTTTCGGTTGAGATCACGCCGTCGAATCTGATTTGTGAACTTCATTGCGGCAAACCAAAAATGAAATCTAATCTGCCCGATTCAGGCAGACGAAGCAGCAGACGATTTCAACGCTCACGCAGGCCCGTAAAATCTATTTTTTTGTAAGACCTGCCTCCGTAAATTCTTAAGGAAACCTCATGACTGCACTCCCCCCTTCCATGTCTGACCGCGACGGCAAAATCTGGATGGATGGCCAGATGGTGGACTGGCGCGACGCCAAAATCCACGTTCTGACCCACACCCTGCACTACGGCTGCGGTGCTTTTGAGGGCGTTCGCGCCTACAACGGCGCGGGCGGCACCGCCATTTTTCGGCTGGAAGAGCACACCGAACGCCTGTTCAACAGCGCCAAAATCTTGCGCATGAAACTGCCCTTCACGCAGGAAGAAGTCATTGAGGCCCAAAAAGCCGTGGTGCGTGAAAACAAGCTTGAAAGCTGCTACCTGCGCCCGCTGGCCTGGATTGGCGACCGCAAACTGGGCGTCAGCCCCAAAGGCAACACCATTCATTTGATGGTCGCGGCTTGGCCGTGGGGTGCTTACCTCGGTGAAGAAGGCATGACCAAGGGCATTCGGGTCAAGGTGTCAAGCTTCACCCGTCACCACGTCAACATCACCATGACGCAGGCCAAAGCGGTGAGCAATTACACCAACTCGATTCTGGCCAACATGGAAGCCACCGACGACGGTTACGACGAAGCTTTGCTGCTCGATGCCAACGGTTTCGTCTCCGAAGGCTCGGGTGAAAATATCTTTGTGGTCAAGCGCGGCGTGGTTTACACGCCTGACCTGTCCGCCGGTGCGCTGAACGGTATCACCCGCGACACCGTGCTCAATATCTGCAAAGATTTGGGGCTGGAGCTGGTGCAAAAACGCATCACCCGCGACGAGGTTTATATCGCCGACGAAGCCTTCTTCAGTGGCACCGCTGCTGAAATAACGCCGATTCGTGAGTTGGACCGGCTTGAAATCGGCAGCGGTTCGCGCGGCCCGATCACCGAAAAAATTCAAAGCGCGTACTTTGACATCGTCAATGGCCGCAATCCTAAATATGCCCATTGGCTCACCAAGGTTTGATCATGGAAAAATCTGTCACTGAAATCCTGGCCAAAGATTTGAATCTGCAAGGCGGCGTGTATTGCCCCAGCCCGTTGGCGAATATGAAAATCTGGGACGGCCATCCCAAGGTTTACCTCGACGTGGGTCGCACCGGTGAAGCCAAGTGCCCGTACTGCGGCACGGTTTACAAACTGAAAGAAGGCGAACACTTCGCCGGTGGGCACTAAGCGTTGAAAGAATTGGCGTCAAACGCTCATTCTTTGGTCATCGCGCCCCAGTGGATTGGGGACGCCGTGATGACCGAGCCGCTGATGCGCCGCCTCGCAGGCCGGGGCGAACGGCTCACGGTCGGCGCGCTGCCTTGGGTGGCGCCGGTTTATCGGGCCATGCCGCAGGTGGCCGAAGTCATTGAATTTCCGTTCGCCCACGGCGGCCTGCAATTCAAGGCGCGGCGCCGTCTGGCCCAACAGCTTGAAGGCCGGTTTGACACCGCCTACATTTGCCCCAATTCCCTCAAAAGCGCGCTGCTGCCGTTTCTGGCGAGCATTCCAAAGCGCGTCGGTTATCTGGGCGAAGCGCGAATCGGGCTGCTGACGCGCCGCCTGAAAAATCCATCCAAGGGCCAACGTCCGCCGATGGTCGCTTTTTATTCGGCGCTCAGTGGCGACGCCGATATCGCCCGCGACCAACCGCAGTTGCAAATGGACGCCACCGAAGTCGATCAGGCGTTGGTGGCCATGGGTTTGCAGCGTGGTGCCTATTACGTCTTTGCGCCGGGCGCTGAATACGGCCCCGCCAAACGCTGGCCCGCCGGGCACTTTACCGAATTGGCCCGGCGTCTTGATCTGCCCGTGGTGTTGCTCGGCTCCGGCAAAGAATTTGATTTGTGTCACGAAATCGCTGCACCGGTAAACGACGAACAGCCCGGCAAATGCTTCAATCTGGCCGGAAAAACGTCGCTGGCCTACGCCTTCAGTGCCATAGCAGCGGCCAAACAGGTCATTAGCAATGATTCGGGGTTGATGCACGTAGCGGCCGCTTTCGGCACGCCCCAAGTGGCGATTTTCGGCTCTAGCAGTCCGCTGCACACGCCGCCTTTGAATGACAAAGCCCGCGTGTTATGGCTCAAAAACGAGCCAACCTACCAGCCGCCACTCGACTGCGCGCCTTGCTTCGAGCGCGCATGTCCGTTAGGCCACACGCGCTGTCTGGTGGACATTACTGCCACTGATGTGCTGCAAAAAATATAGCTGGCAAGGACTTAAGACATGCATGATGTCAGCTACGAAGAGGCGCAAGAGTTACTTAAAACCCCCATCTCTGTGAAAATTCAGGCACTTGGCAACCCGAAAAACAACAGCGCGATACATGGTCATTGTCTGTCGGAGTGCTTGACCAAGACGGCATACGCACCCAATTGCTGGTTGAACTGATCTACCGCCATAGCCGAAAAACAGGCCTCAATTGGTATAAATTTACCGTCTTTCTGCGCCATGCCTGGGGACTGGAGCGGGTTTACCAGTTGGATGTCACGCATTCCCGACGTCCCATCAAAGATAAACACAGCCAACCACATGAACATATCGGCAAGCGGCGTGTGAATGGCGAGTTGAGTTGGCAAAAATGGCAAATGGAAGATGTCTTGCAACGCTTCAGTGAGCAAACGAAAATAGAATTCTTACCCCCTGTTAGCCATCCAGAGGCTTTTGAATTGAAAGGATGATCATGATTTGCACACAACTTACATTACTATTGGGATTGGCCTGCCATCCGCTGGACGATGCTGGCAATGTGGTCATGATTGAAACTCCTTTTTGCTTCAACGATGGCGATGCGATGCCGGTGTTTGTGGAGCACGCGGGGGAACAAATCAGATTTTTTGATGATGGTGCGGTGTTCTTGCACTTTCGCAGTCGAGGCGTCACCCTTTCCAGCGCCACGCACACAAGATTCATCAAAACAGCAGCGCAAGCGCATGGCGCATCCTTCACTGACGAGGGTGAGATTGAAGTCTGGAGTCGAGCCGATACGGCCTCTGAGGGCTTTGCCCGCTATATCGCCACATTGATGGACTTGGCTCGCTGGGAGAGTGAGCACACTGGAATTTCGACGGATGACTCACTCTTTGTTGAAGAGGTGGCGCACTGTCTGGCAGCATGGAAAAAGGGGGCCAACATCACTCGTAATCCGCAGGTAACAGGTATTACTGGCAAGGTTTACGCCTTGGATTTTGATCTGGATGGCACTTTGGTGTTGGCGGTCGGATCACACCACAGCGCAACCAGTGCGGCGCTCCATAAACTGGTGGATATTCGCAACCTGCCAGTCAATGCCAAGCTAAACACGCTGGTGGTGCTGGACAACCGACACGATGAACAGGCCGCCAAACGCGAAAGCATGGTGCTCAGTGGCGCCAGTCCAGTCATCGACATGACCACGCTTCAACAGCGTGCTGGTGTGCGTTTGACCCTGCATTAGTTTCAGCACGCCAGACACATTTTGACCAGCCAACCGGGCACTTCCGGCGAGTGTTGGCTTTACGCTTTTTTCAGAAAACAGGCTTTCAGCATAAAGCTGCCTGCGTCCATCTTGCAATCGACTTCATGGTCGCCGCCGACGAGGCGAATGCTTTTGACTTTGGTGCCTTTTTTCAGGATGGTTGACGAACCTTTGACTTTCAGGTCTTTGATCAAAATGACCGAATCGCCGTCGGCCAGCGGGTTGCCGTTGGCGTCTTTGATGACGGCGCTGCCTTCTTCGCCGTCGTCCGTGGGTGCGGTGGCGGGCCACTCGTGTGCGCAGTCGGGGCAGATCAAGTTGTCGCCATCCAGATAGGTGTTTTCAAGGGTGCATTGGGGGCAGGCGGGTAAATTTTGCATGGGGAGTTTGAGTAAAGAAGCAGGCCACCAGCCAGCACCAAGGGTGGAGCCGGGCCAACCCAGCAAGTATAAGGAGCGCCATGCCCGCTCAAATCGGTGCTGACAGATGCCGTTCCTGACGTTGCGCCAGCGTTTTGGCGGCCTGACTTTGGGGCGCTTCTTGTTTGGGCAACACGTCTTTGAGACTGTGTGGACGCGCTCTGGCGCCACTGGCCACATAGTCGTTCAACAAGGTTTGTTGTACGGTTTGAATGGACAAGTGACTCATGCTGCAAAGGTAATCAAACAGCGCATCGACCAATATCTCGGGCGACAAACCGCTGGTTTTCCCCGTGGTTTGCCACAGCCAATCGGCAAAAGCGAGAAACGCCTCAAACGGGGATGGCGTGGCACTTGCATCGGACGCCACGCCCTCCGCCAGCAACAAAGCCAAAGTTTGCTTGAAGCGCCCGGAGTTTGCCACCAAATCCCAATAGCGCGCGAAGCGGGTAAAGCGCTGCATTGTGGCGGCATCGACTGCACCGGTTTGCCGCACCGTGTATGGCGGATTGGCGTCGTACACCATGCCGTAGGCGACGCTATGGCGGGCAATCGGTGTGCCGCGCAGGCGCTTCAAAATGCCGAGCTGTATCTCATGCGGGCGCAACGCGTGCAGTCGGTCAAAGCCGGTGGCAAAGCTTTGCAGTGTTTCGCCGGGCAGACCAAAAATCAAATCCGTGTGCAAATGGGCGTTCGATTCGTCCACCAGCCAACGCAAATTAGCCGCCGTTTTGTCGTTGTCCTGTTTGCGCGAAATGCGTTGTTGCACATCCACGTTGAAACTTTGAATGCCCACCTCAAACTGCAACACGCCGGGCGGAAACTGCGCAATCATGTGCTTGAGTCGCTCCGGCAGTTGGTCGGGGATGACTTCAAAATGAACAAACAAATCGTTCGCTGAATCGTTTTTTAAATCGGTTGAACCCGGCGCGGGCAGTTTGTCCAGAAAAAATTGCAGGATACGAACCGAGGCGTCAATCTTCAAATTAAACGTGCGATCCACAAATTTGAAGTTGCGAGCGCCGCGCTGGTACAGACCCTGCATTTCAGTAAGAAATGTTTCCAGATCAAACGCCCAAGCGGTTTTGTCCAGCGAACTCAAACAAAACTCGCACTTGAACGGGCAACCGCGCGATGCCTCCACATAAAGCAGGCGGTGCGCCAGATCGGCCTCGGTGTACTCGGCGTAGGGCAGCACAATTTGATCCAGCGGGGGTTGTTCGCCCGCGATCACTTTCATCAACGGCTGCGGGCCGTGCAACAAAGCGCGGCACAGTTTGGGAAAGCTCACATCGCCCCAACCCGTGATGACGTGATCGGCCAGGCGCACGATGTCTTGCTCGTTGATCTCGTGGCTCACCTCCGGACCACCCAAAATCACTTTGATCTCGGGCCGTTGGATTTTCAGCAGGCGCACGACCTCGCAAGTGGGCGTTACGTTCCAGATATACACGCCAAAGCCGATGATTTGTGGGCGCGGCGCTGGTGAGGTTTCGCTGGTATTGCGCGGCTGATCGCAGGCCGCCGGGCCATCCAGGGTTTGCAGTAATGCATCGACCACGTCTTGCGGCTGGCGGGCAATCGTGAATTCGCACAACGTGGTCTGTGGTTTCAACTCGCCCATGTTGGCGAGCAGGTAGCGCAAGCCCAAGGAGGCGTGAATGTATTTGGCGTTGAGTGTGGCTAGGAGGATGGTGGGCAAAGGCATGGTCAATCTTTCACGTAAAGCAGGGCAATCACTTGTCGCAACTCTTGCACGGTGGCGGCGTCAATGCGTCCCAAGGACTGCGTCAGGCGCGACTTGCTCACGGTGCGAATCTGATCCACGGCAATCTCGCTGGCGACACCCTCACACCGACACGGCACACGACTCGCCCACTGCGGATGCAACTGGCTGGTCAAAGGGCAAATGACCACGGTTTCAAGGTGGCGGTTCATCTCGTCAGGACTGACCACGACCACGGGTCGGGTCTTGGCGATTTCGCTGCCGCGCGTCGGGTCTAACTGCGCCCCATACAAACCGTAGCGGGAAACTTTGGCCGTCACCATTTGACGTGATCCAGCCCGTCAGCCGCTGTCCCGTCCAGATCGCGCCAGTCCTCAAGGCCTGCCGCCTGCTCACGCGCCATCTCGGTAAAGGTTTGCTTGAGCGACAGCTTGCTGGAGGCCGAACCGCGTAGCAAAAGCCCTTCGGGCAACTCTTCCAGCGTGATCTCGTCGGCCATGCCGTAGCGGCGCAGCAAGGCTTGCGGCAAACGAACGCCGCGTGAGTTGCCAATGGCAATGATTTTGAGAGGATGCACGGTGCTTGAGGGGGGCATGATTTGACCTATAAAGTAATTACAGTGACTACATTTTAGGCGCGGTTAAAACAGGTATCCAATACAACATTCACTTCTAATTTCAAAACTGATGCACAGAACTTTGATGAACCTTCAACCCCAAAACCTATTCCGACACCGCACATCGGGCCTTGCCTTATGAGTCGCGGACAACTCAAAAACGCCACGGGCGATTCATTCTTTGCCTGGGACGGCGACGTATTGGTGGTCAACATTCTGGGCAAACCCAGCGCCGCGCGCGACGTCATCGGCAAACCCAAAGGTACGCAACTCAAGGTTAGCGTGACGGCGGCACCCGTGTCGGGCAAGGCGACTGACCACATGCTGCGGTTTTTGGCGCATGAGTTTGGCGTGTCGGTGAGCGATATTGAAGTGGTGTTTGGCCGTATGAACGTGAACAAACAGATGCGTATCAAGGCGCCGAAAAAACTGCCTGCCGTGTTTTCGCAAGGCGCTTTGTTGCCCGACCACGACGACTGATCTGCCGCCCTGTTGCTGCACGGTAACTGGAACTTTGTCGCCTTGCGCCACTCTTATTTCCCAATGAACTTTTTAAAATTCCCCCAGCGGCTTTGGATGGCTGCACTTTGGCTCGTGATGAGCTTGCTTTCGACCGCTGCCAGCGCCCAACTGAGCGTGTCCTCCGTCGTCACCACCGCTCAAGTGCGGGCCGAGTTGTTGGCCCATGCGCCGGACGGGGCCGACTCCGGAAAAACCGTGTGGGTCGGTTTGCAGCTTACGCACCAGCCCGAATGGCACACTTACTGGAAGAACTCCGGCGACTCCGGTTTGCCCACCGATCTGCAATGGACGTTGCCGCCTGGCGTCATGGCGGGCGACATCGCGTGGCCGCTGCCCAAAAAGATTCCAATTGGCAACTTGGCTAACTACGGTTATGAAGGCACCGTGTTATTGCCGGTGCCGCTCACGATTACGCCGGACTTCAAGCCCTCGTTGCTCAACAGCGACCTGGAAATCAAACTCAAGGCGACGTGGCTGGTGTGCCGCAAAGAATGCATTCCACAAGAAGGCGAATTTGTGCTGCGCTTGCCGGTTCGCGGCTCTACCGCGCTGAACGGTGCCGCCTTTGAAGCTGCCTTGAAAGCACAGCCGCAAGCCTTGACGGGCGACAGTCGGGTTGAAGTGGCGGGCAACACGCTTAAAGTCACGGTAGCCGGACTACCCACTGCGTTGCAAGGCCAAGCGCTGGAATTTTTCCCGGAAACGTCCGAGGTGATTGAGACGGCGGGCCAATGGACGCAAAACTGGCAGGGCAACCTGTGGACGGCCAATGTGCCTTTGTCCGCGCACCGCAGCCAAAGCCCGAACGTGATGCCGTTGGTGGTAGCGGGAGAACTTAATGGCCAGCGCGAAGGATTTTTGGCCCAGGCCACAGTCACGGGCAACTGGCCTGCGGTGGCCGCTTTGCAAGAGGTGTCGCCTGCTTTGGCGGCGGCGCTCAAGGCCAACTTGGACACCGGAACAATATTGCCTGCCGCGCCAACGGTCTCCATGGGTTTATGGGCTGCCTTGGTGGGCGCCCTGTTGGGCGGCCTTATTCTTAATTTAATGCCTTGCGTGTTTCCGATACTGGCCATCAAGGTGATGAGTTTCACGCGCCACGCCAATGACCGTCGCGGCCACCGCATCAGCGGGCTGGCCTATACCGCAGGCGTGGTGCTGTCATTTTTGGCCTTGGGCGCGTTGATGTTGGGCCTGCGCAGCGCGGGTGAACAGTTGGGCTGGGGCTTTCAGTTGCAGTCGCCTGCGGTGGTGGCGGCGCTGGCCGTGTTGTTCACGGTGATGGGGTTGAACTTGGCCGGGATGTTTGAGTTTGGTCATTTTTTGCCTAGCCGCGTGACGACGATCCAATCCAAAAATCCGGCGGTGGATGCGTTTTTGTCGGGCGTATTGGCGGTCGCTATTGCGTCGCCTTGCACCGCGCCGTTCATGGGTGCGTCGCTCGGGTTGGCGCTGGGGTTGCCCGCCGCACAAGCTTTGCTGATTTTTGCCACGATTGGCGTCGGTATGGCGTTGCCGTATCTGGCGGCCAGCTTGATTCCGGCAATCGCCAAGTTGCTGCCCCGGCCTGGCGCGTGGATGAACACCTTCCGCCGCGCGATGGCGTTTCCGATGTTTGCCACCGTTGTCTGGCTGGTCTGGGTGCTGGGTCAGCAAAGCGGCATTGACGGCGCGGGCGCGTTGCTGGCGCTGTTGGTGGCTTTGAGTGGGGTGCTTTGGTCGCTCACGCTCAAGGGGCGAAGTCGCTGGATCATGGTGGCTATTTCAATCGCGTTTTTCGCCTTGCTGACAGGGACGATTGGCCGAAATATCACAAAAACTTTAGAAACTTCCGAGGCGGCAGCCAGTGGAGATCGCTGGCAGACTTGGGCGCCGGGTCGGGTGGAACAGGCGTTGGCAACGGGTGCGCCCGTGTTTGTCGATTTCACCGCTGCTTGGTGCGTGACTTGCCAGTACAACAAGAAAACAACGCTGGTTAATCAAGAGGTGCTGGCCGACATGACTGCCAAAAAAGTCACCCTGCTGCGCGCCGACTGGACGCGCCGCGACCCGGCCATCACTGCCGCGTTAAGCGAACTAGGCCGCAACGGCGTGCCGGTTTATGTGCTCTATAAAACGGGTCGGGCACCGGTCGTCTTGACCGAGATTTTGACGGTGCAAGAAGTGCGCACGGCGTTGGCCCTTCTGTAAGGCGCATAAAAAATTCATTTAAGATTTCTTTAAGCTGTTTGTTTTAGGATGAATAACCCTGAATTTATAGGGTTAAATAACCTCACGAGGGTCACTACCTTTTGATTTTGTTTTTTAACAAAGGAGTTCCTGATGAAAAAGAATCTGAACAAGACAAGCTTGTTGGCCTGTTTGGTGTTGGCCCTGCCCTTATGTGCTGTGGCCAACCCGATTCAGGACAGCTACCGCACCCCGGCCAAACAAGAAAATGCGGCCTTCAAAGACTTCTCCGTTGCCGCTGGCGAAAAGCTTTACAACACCAAAATTAATGAACTGTCGTGCGCGTCATGCCACACCAGTTCACCCACCAACACTGGCAAGCACGTCAAGACCAACAAAGTCATCTTGCCGTTGTCACCGTCCGCCAATCCCAAACGATTCACAGAAGCTGCCACGGTCGAGAAATGGTTCAAGCGCAACTGCAACGATGTCTTGAGCCGCGCCTGCACGGCACAAGAAAAGGGTGACTTCATCGCCTACGTGCTATCGGCTAAATAAGAGAGACGGGCATCATGAAATATCTTAAAAAAATTCTTGTGGCGCTGGCCGTCGTGGCTGCTTTGGGGGTTCAGGCCGACAGCAATAAATATGACGGTGAAAACCGTGGCAAACCGGTGATGCCCGCGCAAATCAATCAGAAGTGGAAACAGGAATGCGCGGCCTGTCATATGGCTTTTCCGCCGGGTTTGTTGCCTGCTGCGTCCTGGCGCAAGATCATGTCGGGCTTGGATAAGCATTTTGAAACCGATGCGTCTCTGACCCCGCAGGAGACGCTGGAGATTACCCGGTTTTTGGTTGAAAACGACTCGAACCGCTGGACGGCCAACACCGCGCCGCTGCGCATTACAGAGTCAGCATGGTTCAAATCCAAGCACGATAGTCGCGAGATTTCTCCAGCGGTCTGGAAACGAGCTTCTATCAAGAGTCGGGCCAATTGCATGGCTTGCCATAGCGGCGCCGACAAGGGCAACTTCGACGAGAGAAGCATCCACATTCCGCAATAAACCCACGACCGCCGTTAAGAGACTCAACCCATGCAGCAACCCATGCAACGTCACCTGATTTGGGACGTTCCGACCCGCTTGTTTCATTGGACTCTCGCCCTGAGCTTTGCCGGTGCCTGGCTAACCAGCGAGGAAGATCAGTGGTTATCCGTGCATGTGTTCTTGGGTTATCTCATGCTCGGCTTGTTGGTTTTTCGGGTGATCTGGGGGCTGGTGGGTTCGCACTACGCCCGCTTTAGCTCATTTGGTTTTGGGCCTCAAGCCGCGCTGACTTATGTGCGTCAACTCATCGCTCACCGGGCGGCGCGCCATATTGGGCACAACCCGGCGGGTAGTTGGGCTATCTATTTACTGTTGGTACTCGCCGGGGTGGTGGGCCTGACCGGCATCTTCACGCTGGGTGGCGACGAGCAGCAAGGCTTGGTGGCGGGCTGGATCAGCTTTGCGCAAGCCCAAACCGTCAAACAAATACACGAACTCGCGGCTATCGCGATGTTAGGGGTGGTGGCGGGCCACATCGCCGGTGTCATTGTCGAGAGCCTGATACACCGCGAAAATCTGGCCAAGTCCATGCTGACCGGCACCAAATTAGCCGAGGCCAACACGCCAATCACCCGCGCACGCGGTGGCGTGGCCGCTGTGATGGGGGTGCTGATGCTGGGGTTTGCTGGTTGGTGGTTTTTCTACGCCTTACATGCGCCGCTGGAAAAGCAATTGGGGCTGATGGAAGGCACGTTCAAAACGTCCAACGTGCCTTTCGTAGGCCGCACGCTGGCGGACAACGCCCAGTGGCGAGAGGAGTGCAGCAGTTGCCATATGGCGTTTCATCCGTCGTTGTTGCCCAGTCGATCCTGGGTCCGAATGATGGCGGAACAACAAGACCATTTCGGCTCCGACTTGTACCTTGATGAGGCCACCATAGCCGCGTTGTTGACGTTCATGCGTGCGAACGCCGCCGACCAGCACGCCACCGAGGCCGCCTACAAAATTGAGCAGTCCATCCCACCGGGAGTCACGCCATTGCGCATGACCGAGACGCCTTATTGGGTTAAAAAGCACCAAGACATCACGCCAGCCGAGTGGCTGTCGCCTGCCATTAAAAGCCGCACCAACTGTGCCGCCTGTCATCAAGATGCGGACGCCGGAACCTTTGAGGATGGTGCGATGCGTCTGCCCGTTACCAGTTGGCTTCACGCTCCGGCGAAGCGCTGATCTTATGGATTGACAGGTCAGCGCCGTCATATTCTTCTTCCTGACTCAGGCGCAAACCCAGCGTGACTTTGAGCAAACCGTAAACCACAAGCCCGCCGATCAAGGCCCAAACCACGCCCATGACGGTGCCAATCAGTTGGGCACCGAGCGTGACGCCGCCCAGTCCACCCAAGGCTTTGGCGCCAAAAATGCCAGCCGCCAGGCCGCCCCACGTCCCGCACAAACCGTGCAGCGGCCACACGCCCAGCACGTCATCAATTTTCCATTTGTTTTGCGTCAATGTGAACATGGAAACAAAAATGGCCCCTGCCACAGCGCCTACTACCAAAGCGCCCAGCGGGTGCATCAAGTCCGACCCTGCGCACACAGCGACCAACCCAGCCAGCGGGCCGTTGTGGACAAAACCGGGGTCGTTCTTGCCCACGACCAGCGCAGCCAGCGTGCCGCCCACCATTGCCATCAGCGAGTTCACCGCTACCAAGCCCGAAACCTTGTCCAGCGTTTGCGCGCTCATCACGTTGAAGCCGAACCAGCCCACGGTGAGCACCCACGCGCCCAAGGCCAAAAACGGAATACTCGACGGTGGATGCGCTGAAATAGCGCCATCTTTGCGGTAGCGATTGCTGCGCGCCCCTAACAATATGACAGCTGGCAAAGCGATCCAGCCGCCCAAAGCATGAACCACCACGCTGCCCGCAAAGTCATGAAACGGCGCACCCGTTAAACCTTGGATCCAGGCTTGCACGCCAAAGTGCTGGTTCCACATCATCCCTTCAAAGAAGGGGTAAACGAAGCCCACTATCACAGCGGTCGCCATCAACTGCGGCCAAAACTTGGCGCGTTCGGCAATGCCGCCCGAGATGATGGCGGGAATGGCGGCGGCGAAGGTCAGCAAAAAGAAGAACCGGACCAACTCGAAACCGTTCTTAGCCGCCAATTGCTCCGCGCCCACAAAGAAGCTGGTGCCGTAAGCCACGCTGTAGCCCACCATGAAATACACCACCGTGGAGACCGAAAAGTCCACCAGAATCTTGACCAGCGCATTCACCTGGTTTTTGCGCCGCACGGTGCCCAGTTCCAGAAATGCAAAACCAGCGTGCATGGACAGCACCATGATGGCGCCAAGAAGAATGAACAAGGTGTCTGCGCCCTGCTTTAGTGCTTCCATGTGAACCTTTGAGAATGAAATGAGTTGGGGTGGTTGTAATTGGTGCGTTTATTTTGAGTGAATCAAAAACGCACCGAGATAAAGCATAAATCGAGCCAAATCGGTGCTGGTGCATTGAGCAGGGCATAACAGCGCGCCAATAAGACTCAAGCGCCACTGGGTCAGTTCGCCAGAGCCATGATTTGCGCCCACTTGTTTGGACGGGATGTCGGACCGAAGCAGCTGATGGCGGCGACATGCTGCGCCATTTCCAATGGCTTCAACAGCGCCGATAAATAACGTAATAAGCCAGGCCCACCAACACACTGCCGCCCACCAGATTGCCCGCGATGACCGGCAATAAATTACCCGCCATGCCCGACCAGGTCACCCAATCGGTGCCCGCTGCACTGGGGTCAAAGTGTTGGATCAGCATCGCCAGCGGCATGATGTACATATTGGCAATGCTGTGCTCAAAACCCGCTGCTACAAAGGCACTCACCGGCAACACAATCGCCACCATTTTGTCGGTCACGCTGCGACCGGCCATCGCCATCCACACGGCCATGCAAACCAGCACATTGCACAGCACACCTCTGAAAAAAGCTTGTTCAAGGGACAGGTTCTGCTTGGCCAACGCCATCTTCACCACCTGCTGACCAATGGCGCCGCCGTTCAAGTGCGTGTGTCCACTGGCATACACCAGCACCGCCAAACCGGCCGCTCCGACAAAGTTGGCGCCACACACCAGCACCCAGTTACGCAACACATCGGCGCTGCTGATTTTGCCGTCAGCCCACGCCATCGCCAGCAAATTGTTGCCGGTAAACAGCTCTGCCCCGGCCACAACAACCAGCAACAGCCCCAGCGAAAACACCAGTCCGCCCAGCACCGAACTAGCCGCAAACCCCAGCGTCGGGTCTGATTTGACCAGCACAAAAAACAAGGCACCCAAGCCGATAAACGCCCCGGCCAACAAACCCAGCATTAACAGCGGCAACGTCGCCAAATGTGCTTTGGCAACGCCCACGGTTTCAATGCGCTGCGCCACGTCACTCGGCGCATAAGCGTCAGACCCATAGAGTTCGGACATAGGAAGCCTCTTTGCTCGTTTAAATAGCCAATCCTCGCATTCGCTTTGTCAGGCGATGTGGCCGAAAAGCGGCGGCAGTTGGTATTTTTCTGCGCTGAAGCTTAATTTAAAAATAGCGTGAGAGCCTTATTTATTACTGTGTTTTAGATGCGAACTTTAGACAAAAGAATCTATTTCCGAAACGCGAGACAAGCGACTTGCCGCGCAAGAAAGGCGCAAGAAGCGTTGGCAGAAATGCTCGGTGCAAGGGGCTGCCTACGCTGCAAACGCTTTAGGTCATGTGTTGTGCCACCGGCGTATTTTCTGAATACATATCGTGGTTGTGTCCGCCCAAAGTCACGGGGACGGACATGAAGGCGATCAAGATGACCGGCACCAGTGTGGCCAATACAACGCCTGAGAATTGGGTGATAAATAACCGAAGGGATGAATCCATGGGGAACCTCTTTGTTGGAGTGAGTCGATGTCCCTATCTTCGCGCGCCAGTCTTAACGGGGTCTTAGGGCGTTGGGACTTCGAGGCCGCGCTTCTTACAATGCAGCCATGAAATTTTTAGATATGCTGCGCGCCGCCGAGCGCCAAAACGGTTCGATGTTGTGCGTGGGTCTTGACCCCGATCCTGCTAAATTCCCGCTTGCCAGCCGGGGTGATGCCAGCAAGATTTACGACTTTTGCGCCGCCATTGTGGACGCCACCGCCGATTTGGTCATTGCCTTCAAGCCGCAAATTGCCTACTTTGCCGCGCACCGCGCCGAAGACCAGCTGGAGCGCTTGATGGCACACATGCGCCAAAGCGCTCCGCATGTGCCGATCATCCTGGACGCCAAGCGCGGCGACATTGGCAGCACCGCCGAGCAGTACGCGATTGAAGCCTTTGAGCGTTACGGCGCGGACGCGGTCACGCTCTCGCCCTTCATGGGCTTTGACTCGGTGCAACCTTATTTGAAGTACCACGACAAGGGCGCATTTTTGTTGTGCCGCACCTCCAACCCCGGCGGCGACGATTTGCAGATTCAGCGGCTGTCCAGCGTTGAAGGCGCGCCGTTGTTGTATGAGCATGTGGCACGGCTGGCGCAAGGCCCCTGGAATTTGAATGGTCAATTGGGGCTAGTCGTGGGCGCCACATACCCGGCAGAAATTGAGCGCGTGCGCGCCGTTGCACCGACCTTGCCGCTGCTCATTCCCGGCGTGGGTGCGCAAGGTGGTGATGCGGTGGCGACCGTTAAAGCGGGCTGGCGCGGAACGAAAAGCATCAATGGCGACCGGGACGAAACTGTCGCCCCGATCATCGTCAACTCGTCACGCGCTATTTTGTATGCCGCCAGTGGCGCCGACTTTGCCGCTGTCGCCCGGCACGAAGCGCTTAAAACCCGCGACCTGTTGCAAGCCGCCAAAGACCAGGCCTGATAGAGGATGTCGGCGTTCAACGCCACGCCACGTAACTCAACTCAAAGCTTGAACACTGAAACGGTCTGCACCAGTTGCTCGGCCTGACCGCGCAAACTGTCGGCGGCGGCGGCGCTTTCTTCGACCAGCGCCGCATTTTGTTGGGTCGTTTGGTCCATTTGTGAGACAGCTTCTACGACCTGGGACACGCCGGTGCTTTGCTCGGCACTGGCAGCACTGATCTCAGCCACGATGCTGCTGACGCGCCGGATGGAAGCCACCACTTCCTGCATCGTGACCCCGGCCTGATCGACCAGACGGGTGCCGTCTTGCACCCGCTCAACGCTGGCTGCGATGAGGCTTTTAATTTCTTTGGCGGCTTCAGCGCTGCGCCCAGCCAAAGACCGTACTTCACTGGCAACCACCGCAAAACCACGGCCATGCTCACCGGCGCGGGCCGCTTCTACTGCCGCATTCAGGGCCAGAATGTTGGTCTGAAAAGCAA
This sequence comes from uncultured beta proteobacterium, assembly GCA_903823025.1. Lineage (GTDB taxonomy): Bacteria > Pseudomonadota > Gammaproteobacteria > Burkholderiales > Burkholderiaceae_C > Rhodoferax. The sequence goes on along the minus strand of CAIJRK010000069.1, from coordinate 33,816 downwards.
TGCCATCAATCACGCCGATGATGTCGCCAATGCGCCGGGACGACACGTTAATGTCTTTCATGGTGAGCACCACTTGTCCCATCACCTCACCCCCTTGCACCGCCACCGTGCTGGCACTTTGTGCCAGTTGGTTGGCTTGGCGCGCGTTGTCGGCATTTTGGTTGACGGTGGCGCCGAGTTGCTCCATGGCCGCCGAGGTTTGCTCCAGCGCACTGGCTTCTTCTTCCGTGCGGCTGCTCAGATCGGTATTGCCCTGGGCGATTTGTGCACTGGCGGTGGCGACGTTTTCCGAGCCTTGCAAGACCTGCGTCACGACTTGGGCCAAGTTGTCACGCATGGCGGTCAAGGCCTGCATTAACTGGCCTAATTCATTGCTGCCGCGCACCGGAACTTGGACTCGCAGATTGCCATCGGCTACGGCACGGGCGACCTCAACGGCCTCATGCACCGGGCCGGTAATGCTGCGCACAAACGCCACAGCCAGCGTCAGTGAGGCCACCAGACCGAGCAACAACAGAGCCAGCACCAGATAACCCATGCGTTGCAAGGCGCTGACCCGCTCGTGCAGCGTGTCGGTCAGGGCTTTCATGGCCAGCGCGTTGAACTCAAACAAGCCGTCAATGGTGTGGGTGAAGTCGTCAAAGTAAGCGGTAGCGGGCAAGCTGAGTGCGCCCGCGTTAATCAAGTCGCGCTCGGCCATGGCCAGCGTTTGGTCCACGGTGACGCGCCCGGTCTCGGCTTTGGCTTGCAGGATGGTCTTCAAACCAGGGTTAGCTTCATTGGCTTTTTTAAGGTTACGAAACATCTCGCCTTGCACATCAAGCGCACGCTTTTGCAGGGCTTGCAGAGCGGCCCGACCTTCGGGGGGTAAATAGCCTTGCGACAAATAGCCGCTGCCCAGCGCACGCATGATGCCCATGTTTTCAGACAACCAGGGCATGTTGATCAAGGAGGCGCGAATCAGCGAATAGGTGTCGAGGTTGGGGTCCAGGGTCAGGCTGAATTCATCGAGCAAGGCCTCGCTGACCAATAACTCGCCACGGATCAGTTCGGTGTGGCGCCGTGTACTTTCAGCGGCTGGTAGCTGGCGACTGGCAACGCCTTGCTCCAGGGTGACCCAGCGTTGTCGCCAGTCATTCCACTGGGTTTGTGTGGCTGGCGAGACCTCGGCTTTTTTGAATTCGACCTCGACTGCATCCATCGCCTTGGTCACGTTATCGCGCATGGCGGGCCGACGGGCGGCCAAGGCTTCGCTGCCGCTCAACATGCCCGAGGACATGCCCCGGTGCGATTGCAAATGCTGAATCACTTTGTTCAGCGCCACTAGCGAGCCACTGCCACGCGCCTCACGCTGCGCGGTCTCAATTTCAGAAAATATACGTTTGAAATAAAGCCCCGATGGCAAGGCCACCATGCACAAAGCGATGAAGCCAAGAATAAGAAATTTTTGGGAAAGATTGAGACGATGTAGTAAAGACATAAGTGTTTTCCCTAATGATTAGACGTAGAGATAGCCGCGTGTTCGCGGTGTCTCACAGACTGGGATCTGCCTGTGCGCTGATAAAAATTTCAGCAAAGCTTAACCGTATCCTGAATTCAATTTTTTGCGTTGCGCGCCCGCGTCAATTTGAGAAATATCAAGGGCCTAAAAAGGCGGTTTTCTAGACTTGAACATGGACAAAATCTGGTTGCAGCATTATCCCAAAGGGGTGCCCGCCGAGGTCGATGTGCAAGCGTTCGCCTCGCTTAGAGAGGTGCTGCGACACAGTTGCGACCAGTTTTCTGAATTACCCGCCTACACCAATTTAGGGGCTTCGATCTCCTACGCTGAATTGGATCAGCACAGCCGAAATTTTGCGGCTTGGTTGCAAAACATTCCGGGTTTGAATCGGGGTGATCGGGTGGCTCTGATGTTGCCTAATTTGTTGCAATATCCGGTCGCTTTGTTAGGTGTTCTACGCGCGGGTTTGGTGGTCGTTAACGTGAATCCGCAGTACACGGCGTCTGAGTTGGCCGAGCAGCTCCTAGATGCTGACGTGGTCGCCATTGTGGTGCTGGAGAACTTTGCCCACACGCTGCAGCAAGTGCTGCAAACACACCCTACTTTGACGCTGACCGTCGTCACGACTCAGGTGGGCGACTTGTTGCCCGTAGTCAAGGAGTTGATGACCAATATCGTCGTCAAGTACGTCAAGAAAAGGGTGCCTGCCTGGCACATTGAAGGCGCCATCCGGTTCAATGCCGCGTTACGAGCCGGGCGTTCTCAGCCGCTCTACCATGTGCCGCTAAAACACGACGACATTGCTTTTTTGCAGTACACCGGCGGCACAACAGGCGTGTCTAAAGGCGCGGTATTGACGCATGGCAATGTCGTGGCGAATCTGCAGCAATTGGCTGCCTGGATGGCCCTGCAGGTACAGGAAGGACGAGAAGTTCTGGTTTGCCCCTTACCGCTCTATCACATCTTTGCCCTGACGGCGAGCCTCGTTTTTTTCAAAATCGGGGCACACACTGTTCTGATCACGAATCCGAAAGATATGCCAGCTTTTATTCATGATCTCAAGAAGTACCCGGTGACGATTTTGATAGGCGTCAACACCTTGTACCGGGCACTGCTGGAGACGCCTGAATTTTCCGAGGTGCGGATGCCGCATCTCAAGCTGGTCGTAGCCGGTGGCATGGCCACGCAACGGGCGGTCGCAAATCGCTGGAAAACAGCCACGGGCGTGCCTATCGTCGAGTCTTATGGATTGACTGAAGCCTCACCCGGCGTGACCTTTAACCCGCTCACGACTCAAGACTGGAACGCCACAATTGGCCTGCCCTTGCCGTCCACGCAGGTCGCCATTCTGGACGAGCACGCGCGCGTACTGCCTATCGGTGAGGTTGGCGAGATCGCGGTGCGAGGTCCGCAAGTGATGCCGTGTTACTGGCGGCGCCCCGATGAGACGGCGCTGGTCTTGACGCCCGAAGGCTGGCTGCGCACCGGCGACATGGGGGTGATGGACGCGCGCGGCTATGTCACGCTGACGGATCGCAAGAAAGACATGATGGTGGTCTCGGGCTTCAAAGTGTTTCCGACGCAGATTGAGGCGGTGGTGATGCTGCACCCTGGCGTCTCAGAGGTGGCGGCCCTTGGGGTGCCCGATGAGAAGTCGGGCGAGGTCGTCAAGATCATCGTTGTCAGGCGTGATCTGACGCTGACGGCCACCGATTTAATTGAACATTGCCGACAATACCTGACCGCTTACAAGGTGCCCAAACAAGTTGAGTTTCGTGATGAGCCGTTGCCTAAATCCAATATAGGCAAGATTTTGCGGCGCCAGTTACGCTGAAGCACTGTTGGCAGGGGGGGCGCCTTGATGTGTCGTTTATTCATTAGTCATTGAAAATAATGCCGGATAAGTTACATCTGTTTGTCAATTGACAAGGACATAATGAACAGGCATTTTCAAAACCAAGCCCTTCATGTCTTCGCCTCCTCCACCCTCCTCTTTTTCATTCAATTTAAGGATTGCGACGGTTCTCGTGTGCGTGCTGATGCTTGTGTTTTTTTTAGCAGCTGACCGCGCCGAAAAAAATGCTGTGTGGCTGCAAGTGACTTTTGTTGCGCTGGGTATAGGTTTATTGGGTTGGCTGGCTCAAATGCAGCGTCAGGGTCGGCAAACAGCCGCCTCGCATCAGGCGGTTGGCGCCAAGCTTCAGCGACTGGCGCAACTTTATTCAGCGCTCAGTGACTGTAATCAAGCCATTGTTCGTTGTGACAGCGAACAGGCGTTGCTGGACAAAATATGCCGGGCAGTGGTCGAACACGGTGGCATGAAGATGGCCTGGATCGGTTTGCTGGACCCGCAAGACCAACGCATCAAGCCCGTGGCCTCTTACGGGGTAGGCGTGGACTGCCTGAAAGACGTTCACCTGGCGATGCAAGCCAGCGACGCCTTGGGTCAAGGCCCGGTGAGCGAGACCATACGCCGTGATCAACCCTTTTGGTGTCAGGACTATTTGAACGACCCCGCGACGGCCCTTTGGCACCCGTTGGGCATCAAGTTTGGCTGGGCGGCATTGGCGGCCCTGCCCTTGCATCGGCAGGGGATCGTGATGGGCGCTCTCCATGTTCATGCCGCAGAGCCGCACGCATTTGATCAGCCGGTGCAACACTTGTTACTTGAGGTCGCCTCCGATATCGACTATGCCCTGCGCAATTTTGACCGCGAGGCCGCCCGTGCGCTGGACTTGGCGCACCGCGTGCACACCCAACAAATAGATGCCTTGCGTGCCTTTATGCTGGAGCGCCTCACCAGCGCACGCCCGTTAACGCAGGTGCTCAACGACTTTGTGGTCAAGATTGAAGAGGCCATGCCGGGTGCGCTGTGTTCCATTTTGTTGCTGGATGCCGCAGGTCAGCGGCTTCACCTGGGGGCCGCCCCACATCTGCCTGATTTTTACAACAAGGCGATTGACGGCCTGCAAATCAGCGCGGCGGCCGGCTCTTGTGGCACCGCCGCTTTTACCGGTCAGCGGGTGGTGGTGGGTGATATTGCCCATCATCCTTATTGGGCTGATTTCAAGGATTTGGCGCAACGCGCCGGGTTGGCCGCTTGTTGGTCTGAACCCATTCGCTCCGGCATGAATCAGGTCATGGGCACCTTTGCGATTTATCACACCATACCGGCCATGCCGCAACCACAGGCGCTTGAGTTGATTGAGATGGCCGCCCATTTCACCGCGATTGCCATTGATCGCAAGCAAGCCGAGCTGCAGTTGCAACTGGCGGCCAAGGTGTTTGAGCAAGGCAGTGAAGCCATCATGATCACGGACAGCCAGCGCCGAATTTTGCGTGTGAACCAGGCTTTTGTCCGGATTACCGGTTACAGCGAGGCGGAGGTGCTGGGTCGTAATCCGAGTCTGCTTTCTTCGGGACGGCACGATACGGACTTCTTCAGGCAAGTCTGGGAAGTTGTCCATGCACGCGGGCAGTGGGAGGGTGAAATCTGGAATTGCCATAAGGACGGGACGCTCTACCCGGAGCAGCTTTCCATCAGTGTGTTGCGTGACAGTAGCGGCGCTGTCGCCAACTACGTCTCCGTGGGCCGTGACATCAGCAAACTCAAAAAAGATGAAGCCCATATTCGCCGCTTGGTTGACTTTGACCCGCTGACCGGCCTGCCCAATCGACGCTTGCTGCGTACCCGGGTGGACAGCGCCCTGGTTCATGCCCAGCGCCATGGCGAAGGGCTGGCGCTGATGTTTATGGACTTGGATCGCTTCAAAAACGTGAATGACTCCTTGGGGCATCAGTTGGGCGATGAGCTGCTGATTCAAGTCGCCCAACGGTTGAAGTCCGTACTGCGCGAGGTTGACACGGTGTGCCGCGTCGGGGGTGACGAGTTTGTGCTGCTGTGTCCCGGTGTCGATGCGTTGGGCGCCGCCCATATTGCTGACAAAGTGCAAGAAATGACGCTGCAGCGCTACTTGATTGAGCCGCAGGAGTTGGTCATGACCTTCTCAACCGGCATTGCCCTTTATCCGATGGACGGTGACTCTTTTGAGAGCCTGTCGATGAGTGCCGACACCGCCATGTACCGCGCCAAACAAGCCGGGCGTAACACCTACCGCTTTTTTACCCCGGAGATGCAGTCGCAATCGTCGCGCACGCTGCAACTTGAAAACGGGTTGCGTCATGCGCTGGATTTGCAGCAATTGCACTTGGTGTACCAGCCGCAGGTGTCATTGCACGATGGCCGGGTGATCGGGATGGAGGCCTTGCTGCGCTGGCAGCATCCTGTGCTGGGCAACGTGTCGCCCGCTGAATTCATTCCGGTGGCCGAAGACAGTGGCCTGATTTTGCCCATTGGTGAATGGGTGCTGCGCACGGCCACCCGGCAAATGCGGGTCTGGCTGGACGCCCAACTGCCTTTGCAGCAGGTCGCCGTCAACCTCTCGGCGGTGCAGTTTAGCCATGAAAATCTGCTCCAGATGGTCACGCAAGTGCTGCTGGATGCTGATTTGTTGCCGCAATACCTGGAGTTGGAGCTGACCGAAGGCGTCGCCATGACCGACCCGCTGGGCGCCATTGAGGTGATGAACAACCTCAATCAGCACGGTGTGCGCATGTCGATTGACGACTTTGGCACCGGCTACTCGTCGCTCAATTACCTCAAGCGGTTTCAGGCCTACAAACTCAAGATTGACCAGTCTTTTGTGCGTGACATCACCGATGATTTGGACGACAAAGCCATCGTGGGCGCCATCATTGCGCTGGCACACAGCCTGGGCTTTAAAACCATTGCCGAAGGGGTCGAGACGACGGGGCAACTGGCCTTTTTGCGCGAGCAAGGATGTGATGAAGTGCAAGGCTATCTCTACAGCAAACCCCTGCCCGCTGACCAATTTGAGGCATTTGTGCGCGCCCATGCCGCCACGCTCATTTAAGAGACGTTCGTCCCACGTTGAATAGCGGACTTCTTTAAGCCTGCCGGATTAGTCAGGCGACTTTGTGCATCGGTAATAATTGCTATTTTGCTGATTAGAACAAGGGAAATTGAATGAATCACCTCGTCATCGGGTTGGGCGGCACGGGGGGCAAAATCATCCGTGCGCTTCGCAAGAGTCTGTATCAAGAGTTCCATGGTGACAAGCTGGGCGGTGTTGAGATCGGTTATCTCTACATTGATTCGTCCACCGAGATGATGGCCATTGACGACCCCAGCTGGAAGACTTTGGGCACCTCCGTCCAGTTATCCAAAGCCAGCCAATTGCTGATCACCGATGCTAATCTGACGTCGCGGCTTGACAACCTGGACAGCTATCCGGGCCTCAAGCACTGGCTGGGTAGTCCGCAAGAATGGCGAGACATTCTGAACAGCATTGTGGGCGCCACGCTGGGCGGCCAAAAGCGCCGACTCGGGCGTTTTCTGTTTGCCTGCAAAGCCGACAAATACCGAGAACAAGTGCAGTCGCAAGTCAAGTTGCTGCAACAAAATGGCCAGACCGAAGTCACCTTTCATATCGTTGTCGGTTTAGCGGGCGGCACCGGCAGCGGCAGTGTCATCGACGCGGTCGCACAACTGCGTGATTTGTACCCCGATTCCAAACGATTTCGCATCCTGATCTACACGCTGTTGCCCGATGCCTATCCGCATCCCAATTGGGATACCGGCAACTACCACGCCAACGGATTTGCAGCCCTGACGGAACTCAACGCGATGTCCGTGGGTGCCTACCAGCCCTATGACGTCACCGGCGTCAAGGAACGACTCCAGTTAAGTGACCCGTTCAACGGCTGCTACATCTTTAGCAACGAAAACGAGAACGGGTTGACCGTCGATGTAGATCGTGATTTGCCGGGCATCGTCGCCGACTTTTTGTACCAAAAAATTGTGGCGGTAAACAACGTCAACTGGGCGTCTCTGGGCCGCATGGAGAACGCCGAAAACGGTGATGGTTCGCCCGAAACCGCACCGCAAGGGCGCACGCCTGAGCGCTCCAAGCGGTTCTTGGCATTTGGCATCAAAAGACTGGCAATTCCTGAAGAAGAGATTTGCGAATATCTAACCTATAGTTTTGCCCGGCAAGCCACGCTGCAGCTGCGCTACAACCACTGGCAAGAGGCCTCCGGCTTCATTGAAGAGCCGCGCAAACAAGACTTCAACGAGTTTGTGCAACAAAAAGAGACGCAACTGCGCTGGCTGCTGTCCGACGACCATGTGACGCTGGCGCTCGGCATCCTGCCCGAAGACGCGGCCAACAAACGCTGGAAGTCGTTCACCGGCGAGTGGGAAGCCGTCATTCCTAACTTCAAGTCGCTGGTGCGCGAGCGTGACCGCGCCACCTGGCTCGATGAACTCACCCAACTGTGTGAGAAACGTTATCAGGATGACTACCGCACCTTAGGCGTTCCCGACTTTTATCGCACCAAACTCAAGGCGCGCAAAGACATGGCGCGTGAGATTCGGCTGCGCATTGAGCAAGAGTTGATCAACGAATGGAAGGTCGGTGCCAAGTCCGCGTGGGATATTTCCCGCCTGTTGATCGCGCTGATACAAACGCTCGATGAGCGCTTGAAAGCCTGCGATGAAAACATCGCGCGCACGCGAAACGCGGAAGAAGAAGTGCAGTCGCGGGTCTTGGGGAACGCCCAGAAATGGGCTGACATGGGTTTGCTTGCCCGGCATCTTCTGGGCACGCCGGACAGTCTGCTCGACGCACATGGCGTGCATCTGCAAGAGATGTATGTTTATCGCACCCGCGCCGAAGGCTGGAGCTTTGCCAAAGTTTTGCTGATGGAAGTGATCGCTGAAATCACCGACCTGAAGGGCGAAGTGGACAAGGTGGCGAACATCTTGCAGCAAGCTTTGAAAAAGTTTGAGGTCGGCATTGAAGCACGACTGACCGACACCGGCTCAGGCGATTTGCGTCAGCATTTGATCCGCTTTTATGACCCGGTTTTGGTCAAGACCATCAGTCGGCGCTTGGTGATTGACGAGGCCGAACAGAAGACCCAGACCAACCGTGTGCGCGCCGCATTGGTTGAAAAAATAGGCGTAGATTCCACCTTTACCCTGTTCAATCAGCGTGTCTCTGAAACAACTTTTCTGGATGTGCTTGAAACGGTGTGCGAGGACAACGCACGCATCGCGCATCAAAATCTGGTGCAAAACCCCAACGAGCGTTTGCTGGGTATGTCAATCATTGACAAGTTGTGCGACCGTTATGGGGCCGACCCGCAGGAGTTAAAAAGTTTTGTCAGTGAACTGGTGAACCGGGCGGGCAATTTTGTTGCGTTGGATTCGCTGGAAATTCACCGGGCCGCGCCCGGCATTCCCGTGGGCGTGCCCACAGCGGTGAGCAAATTCACCGCGATCGTGCCGAAAGCGCCTGAACAAGCCGAGTTTTCCAAAGCGCTGCAAGCGGCGCTGCGCGGTGCCAAAACCGGTGATGTGGAAATCATTGAGTCCGATGGCCGACCTAACGAAATCACGCTGGTGTCCATCACCAATTTGTTTGCGCTGCGTTACCTGAAACCGCTCAAGTTTCTGGAAGAAAAATACCGCCGCCGTATTGAAACCGGCGGTGCGCGGGCGCGGCTTGAACTGCACACCGAAGGCGATGGCAACGCCTGGCCCCGGCTGTTTGTGGCCTCTAGCGCCGAGGTCAAACATCAGGGACTGCCCTACGTGTTGCTGGCCAAAGCACTCGGGTTTTTGCATGAAGGCAAGAACCCGTCAACGGGTCTGGATGAAGTGCTTTTGTTAACCAAAGATGCCGATGGTTTCGACAACGACCCGGTCGTCCTGGGTCAAAGCTTTTTGGTCAGCGCCGAGAGCATCAACCTGGAAAATCTATACACCATCAAGTCGGTTTGCGACACGACATTGGCGAGCGCCGCGTTCATGCACCAAGACCGACGCAACGAAGTCCAGCGCGCTATTCTCACGCAGGTGGAGGCGATCAAGGCTTTGCGCGACGGCAACATTCAAGATGAAACCTACCGCCGATTTCTGGATGCAGGACGGCGGGCCACCGCCATTCTGAAAGGCGAATCCGCCTGATTTTTTAGATGCTTTTTTGACAAGTCCGCCTCTTGCAGGCTTTTAATCTCTCGCCGAGAAACTATAGGAAATCTCTGATGGCAACCTTAACTTCTATCAACAGCAAGGCCGGTAAATGCTCGAACTTTGGCAACTGTTCTATCGCCGATGCCCGCACGACGGTCGAAGTCCCCAGCGGACTGGACTTTGTTTGCACCGAGTGCCGCAAGCCTTTGCTACTTATGGATGCGGGCAGTCCAGCCGGTCGTTCAAAGACCCTCGTGGCGGGCGTGCTGCTGGTCATTTTTCTCCTTCTGGTTGGTGCCTCCTGGTTCGTGTTGTCGGGCAAAAAAAGCGTTGACCCAACACCGCTGCCCCAGACCTCTGCGCCGGTAGAAAAAGCGCCGCCCGCGACACCCTCGGGATCACTCAGCGGTAACTGTTCGGCTGCCGACGAGATGGCCGGTGTTTGCAAAATTTCGCGTTAACTTTTTTCAAGGAAGTTTAAAAAATGAATCAATTGCCTAACAAGTGGATCACTTCCACCAAAATTCTGGTGACGGGCATGGCCTTGGCGATTTCGTCGCTGGCGGCCACAGCGGAAAGCATTGTCACGGGCGGCAAGACGGGCACTTATTACGCCATCGGCACTAATTTGCGCGACCTTGTTTTGCCGACACTGGAGGTCAAAACTTCAAAAGGTTCTTGGGCCAACGTCGAAGATATGAGCCGCACGAAAGGGGTCAGTCTGGCGATTGTTCAGTCGGATGTGTACGCCTCATTCGTTCTGTTAAGGGACGCGCAGGGCGTGCCGGAGGCGACTCGCCGCGAATACAGTCAACTGCTGTCGAACTTGCGGGTCTTCATGCCTTTGTACAAAGAAGAAATCCATTTTTTGGTGCGCAAGGACGATCCGATTGAATTCATCCATCAAATCAAAGGCAAGCCGATTTGGATGGATGCGGAGAAAAGCGGCACCTACCTGACTGCTTTGAATATCTACAGCAAGATGTTTCAGGAGCGCCCCAATACGGTGGAGCCGTTTATCAATACAACGGCTACTGGCGAAGACGAAGGCACCAAGCGCCGCCGCTCGGCCTTGATGGCCTTGAGTGATCCGTCGTTTTACCAGTCCTATCCCAAAATTGATGTGCTGGTTTTGGTCGGGGGGCAGCCGCTTGAACTGCTGGCAACGGCCATCCCCGCCAACCTCAAACTACTGAAGTTTGATCCGTCACAGGCCATGTCCGGGAAGCTGTTGCAAGACTATCAAAAGGCGGATATCAAGAAATCCAGCTATCCTTTGTTGAATATCAGCGGGGATGCGTTGACCTCGTTAGCAGTTGATTCCTACATGATCACGGCTAACTTTGCTGATCCTGAACGCAACAAATTCATCCAGGATTTTGCAGATCAATTTTGTAATAAGTTCAGTGTTTTGCAAAACAAGGGACACGTCAAATGGAAGTCGCTGACGTGGCAACCCGGCACCTCGTTGCCGCCGCTGGCAGCGGGCTGGCAGTATTCCGACAAAGTCAAAGACCGGCTGGCTAACTGTCAAACCAATGCCCCGGCGACACAAAAACCAAACGCTTGTCGTCCGCAAGATCGGGCCGTGGGTCTGTGTAGTTGAGGAGGGGTCAGCCGTTCACAATAGCCGTTTCAAATAGCGCCCGGTGTGGCTGGCCGGGTTCTCAGCAATCGCCTCCGGTGTGCCGACGCCGACCACTTGACCGCCACCCGCGCCGCCTTCCGGCCCCATGTCAATCAGCCAGTCGGCGGTTTTGATGACGTCCAGATTATGTTCAATCACCACGATGGTGTTGCCCGCGTCGCGCAACTGGTGCAAGACTTTGAGCAGCAGGTCGATGTCGGCAAAGTGCAGGCCGGTGGTGGGTTCGTCCAAAATGTAGAGCGTGCGCCCGGTGTCGCGTTTGCTCAGTTCCAGCGCGAGTTTCACGCGTTGCGCTTCGCCGCCGGACAGCGTGGTGGCCGATTGGCCCAAGCGGATGTAACTCAACCCCACATCCAGCAGCGTGTGCAATTTGCGGGCAATGCTGGGCAGCGCTTTGAAATACTCGTGCGCGGCCTCGACCGTGAGGTCCAGAATTTGCGCGATGTTCTTGCCTTTGTAGAGCACTTCAAGCGTTTCGCGGTTGTAGCGTTTGCCAGCGCACACGTCGCACGGCACATAGACATCGGGCAAAAAGTGCATCTCCACTTTCACCATGCCGTCGCCCTGACAGGCTTCGCAGCGACCGCCCGCCACGTTAAAGCTGAAGCGCCCCGGGCCATAGCCGCGTTCGCGGGCCATCGGCACTTCGGCCATCAGCTCACGAATCGGGGTGAACAGGCCGGTGTAGGTGGCGGGGTTGGAACGCGGCGTGCGGCCAATCGGGGATTGATCGACGTTGATGACTTTGTCGAAATGTTCAATACCTTCGATGGATTCGTGCTCGGCGGGTTCGTCGTGGGCACGGTACAGCGTGCGCGCCACGGCTTTGTAAAGCGTGTCGTTGACCAGCGTCGATTTGCCGGAGCCCGACACACCCGTCACGCAGGTGAACAGGCCGACCGGAAATTCAACGGTGACGCCGGTCAGGTTGTGCCCGCTGGCACCGATGACGCGCAGGCATTGCATGTCGCCTTGCGTCGCCAAGTGGTTGGCCTCACGCGCGGCCCGGCGTTCGGCGGCTGGGCTGGGCGCGTGGTGGGCCGAGGTGTATTTGTCAGCCGCCTGCGCCGTATGGACGGTGGGCAGCCACGGCGTGCGGCGCGTGGGCACGGCGATTTTCAGGGTGTGCGCCAAGTACTGGCCGGTGAGCGAGTTGGGATTGGCCTTGACTTCGTCAAACGTGCCTTGCGCCATCACGCGCCCGCCATGCACGCCTGCGCCCGGCCCCATGTCGATGATGTGGTCGGCTGCGCGCATCATGTCTTCGTCGTGCTCCACCACCAGCACGCTGTTGCCGATGTTGCGCAGATGTTTCAAAGTGTCGATCAGGCGGTCGTTGTCGCGCTGATGCAGGCCGATACTGGGCTCGTCCAGCACGTACATCACGCCGGTCAAGCCGGAGCCGATTTGGCTGGCGAGGCGAATGCGTTGCGATTCGCCGCCGCTCAACGTCTCTGCGCTGCGATCCAGACTGAGATAGTTCAGCCCGACGTCGTTGAGAAACTTCAAACGCAGGCCGATTTCACGCACCACTTTGCCCGCAATCTCGCCCTTGGCGCCGTGCATTTGCAGGGTGTTGAAATAAGTGAAAGCGTCGCGCAGCGTGGCGTGGCTGATCTCAAAAATAGCCCGCGCTTGCGTGCCCTCGCCAATCTTGACGTGGCGCGCTTCACGGCGCAGTCGTGACCCGCCACAGTCGGTGCAAGGCTGGGTGCTGCGGTAGCGCGCCAAGTCCTCACGCACGAGCGCCGAATCGGTTTCTTTGTAGCGCCGCTGCATGTTGGGAATAATCCCTTCAAACGGATGCTTTTTACTGACCTTCTTGCCCTGCGAAACGCCAGAATCCATCAGGTAGCTGAACTTGATCACTTCTTCGCCCGAGCCATGCAACACCGCTTGTTGAACCTCGGCGGGCAGCGTCTCGAAGGCTTGGTTAAGGTCAAATTTGTAGTGCTTGGCCAGACTCTCCAGCATGGCAAAGTAATAATTGTTGCGCCGGTCCCAGCCTTTGATGGCCCCGCTGGCCAAACTCAATGTGGGGAAGGCCACGACCCGCGCCGGGTCAAAAAACTCTTGCATTCCCAAACCGTCGCAAGCCGGGCAAGCCCCCACTGGCGAGTTGAACGAGAACAGGCGCGGCTCCAGTTCGCTGATGGAGTAGTTGCACGCCGGGCAAGAAAACTTGGCGTTGAATAAATGCTCTTTGGGACTGTGACCCAAGTCCGCCGGGCTGGGCGTGCTGTCCATTTCAAGCGCAATGGCGCGACCGCCCGCCACGCGCAAGGCCGCTTCAAAGCTTTCAGCCAGCCGTTGCTTCAAATCCGGGCGCACTTTGATGCGGTCAATCACCACGTCAATGTCGTGCTTTTCAGTTTTCTTGAGCGGCGGCAGTTGGTCAAACTCGTAGGCTTGTCCGTTGACCCGAAACCGCACGTAGCCTTGCGCCTGCATGTCGGCAAATACGTCCAGAAATTCGCCCTTTTTTTCACGGGCAACGGGGGCCAGAATCATCAGTCGGGTGTCGGGCGGCATCGCGAGCACGGCGTCCACCATTTGGCTCACGGTTTGCGCTTGCAGGGGCAAATGGTGGTCGGGGCAAAAGGGTGTGCCAGCGCGGGCAAATAGCAAACGCAGGTAGTCGTGAATCTCGGTCACGGTGCCGACGGTGGAGCGCGGGTTGTGCGAGGTCGCTTTTTGCTCAATTGAGATGGCGGGACTCAGGCCTTCAATGACGTCCACATCAGGCTTGTCCATGAGCTGCAAAAACTGGCGAGCGTAGGTCGAGAGACTTTCGACATAACGGCGCTGTCCTTCGGCATACAGCGTGTCAAACGCCAGACTGGATTTACCGGAGCCGCTCAAACCGGTGATGACGACCAACTGGTTGCGCGGAATGTCAAGATCAATATTCTTGAGGTTGTGCGTGCGCGCCCCGCGAATGCTGATGGTTTGCAGCTGCAAGGCGTTTGCGAGGTAAGTGCCGTCGGGGGATGAGTTCAAGGTGAAATGTGCTCGGAAAAACCCAACATGATAGTGAATGATGGCCGTGCGGGCATCCGAGTGGACTGAGGGGTAATTCAGATCGGGGACAATTCGGGACTTATATGACCGTGACTTTTCATGGTTTTGTGTGTTGGAGAATGCTGTTTTGCCTAAAGTTGCTACCCCGTTGGACGGGAAAAAAGCGGTTGTCAGTACCGCGATGACGCCCGTTGAACGGCGCGCCAGTTTTTCGCTGGCCACTATTTTTGCCCTGCGCATGTTGGGCCTGTTCCTGATCTTGCCGGTGTTTGCGATTGAAGCCGCCAAGTACCCCGGCGGCGCTGATCCCGCTTTGATTGGCTTGGCCATGGGGATTTATGGCTTGACGCAAGCTTTGCTGCAATTTCCCTTTGGGCTGGCATCGGACCGGCTGGGACGCAAGCGCATCATTATTTTTGGGTTGTTGTTGTTTGCCGTGGGCAGTTGTATTGCGGCTTGGGCGCCCAGTCTTACCTGGCTGGCCATTGGGCGGGCGGTGCAGGGCGCGGGAGCAGTCTCGGCGGCAGTGACGGCGTTGTTGGCGGATCAGACGCGCGATGTCGTGCGCACCAAATCGATGGCGCTGGTGGGTGCCAGCATCGGGCTGATGTTTGCGCTCTCTTTGGTGGTGGCGCCTTTGCTGGTGGCCTACACCGGGTTGGCTGGCTTGTTTGTGATCACAGCTGTGCTGGCGCTGCTGGGGATTGGGGTGGTCGTTTGGTGGGTGCCCACTGAGCCTTTGCAACATAAAAACCTGCCGCGCGGGCGTTTGTCGGAAGTTTTGCGCCTGCCTGCTTTGTTGCGTTTGAATTTTGGGGTGTTTGTGCTGCACGCGGTGCAACTCGCCATGTGGATGGCGGTGCCCGCGCTGCTGGTGCAAGCCGGTTTACCGCATGAGCATCACTGGTGGATTTACTTACCCGCCGTGTTGGCCTCGTTCCTGGTGATGGGCTTCAGTTTGTTTCCACTGGAAAAACGGGGCTACTTGCGGGCAGTGTTTTTAACCGCTGTCGGGCTGATCACGGTCGTGCAAGTGGGCTTTTTAGCCGTGGCCGCTTCAGGCGCGCCTAGCGTGACGGCGTTGGCCGTTTTGCTGTTTTTGTTCTTTTGCGGCTTCAACGTGCTGGAGGCCAGTCAGCCCAGCATGGCGTCGCGGGTGGCCCCGGCCCATGCCCGTGGTGCGGCCATGGGGGTTTACAACACATTGCAATCGTTGGGCTTTTTTGCCGGTGGCGTGATGGGCGGCTGGCTGGTCAAACACTTGGGTGCGTCGGGGTTGTTTGCGGCCTGTGCCGGGGTCATGTTGCTGTGGTTGCTGGTGGCTTGGCCCATGCGCGCACCCGGAGTTGGCGCGGCGGCGCTGGCCCCCGAGGCAGGCGCATAAGTCTGAAACTTGGCAGAACAGGCCGCTGCGGGCATCGTGACCAACGCTGTCCTCCATTAAACTGAAACCTTGCGGGACAGACCCCCAGCTGCGCCAGATGAGCCAGCGCTGTCCCCAACCAACACATAAGGAAAACCATGGCATCCGTTAACAAAGTCATTCTCGTAGGCAACTTGGGGCGCGACCCCGAAGTCCGCTACCTGCCCAGTGGCGACGCTGTGGCCAACATCACGATTGCCACCAGCAGCAAGTACAAAGGCAAAGACGGCAACATGGTCGAAGAGACCGAATGGCATCGCGTCACCTTCTTCGGCAAACTGGCTGAAATCGTGGGCCAATATCTGAAAAAAGGCCGTTCCGTGTATGTGGAAGGCCGCATCAAGACCCGCAAGTACACCGATAAAGACGGCGTTGAAAAATACGCAACCGACATCGTGGCCAATGAAATGCAAATGTTGGGCGGTCGTGAAGGCATGGGCGAACCGTCGGGCGATGAAGGTCATTCCGGCGGCGGTTATTCGTCGCGCCCAGCGCCGGCACCACGTCCATCAGCGCCTGCACCGGCCCCCGCACAACGCCAAGTCCCGGCGCAGTCCAAGCCCGCTAGCGGATTTGACGATATGGATGATGACATTCCTTTCTGAGTCATGCCTTAGACTTGTTTTGTAAAGTTTTCGTCTGGCATCCTTTTCAAGATCCTGTGTGTGATCACGCGCTTCATGATGCGCTTTGAGCGAGCAGATCCAAACGACCCTGCAAAAAGCCCGAACCCTCACCGGTTCGGGCTTTTTGCTGTGTGGGTGGGGGATATTGTGCGTAGGCGTAGTGTTGGTTTCGTAGGCCAAGCGGTCACAATCGTGGGGTAATCCATAAAGCGACCAGATCTTAAGCAATCGATAACGTCAATCGCCAATCCATGCCTTCATCCAAGTCCAACTACGCCCTGCCATCTGGCGCGCCCAGTTCCGTCGTCAAAGAGGAGCAGATCGAATATGGCTTCATCGGCAAACTCCAAAATCTCAAATACGACTACCGCGCCGACATTCGTGACCGCGTAACACTAGAGCGCAACTTTCGCGAAAAGTTTGAGGCGCTCAACCGCGTCCACCTCACCGACGGCGAGTTCACCCGCTTGCTCGATGAAATCGTCAGCCCCGACGTCTTCACTGCCGCCCGCACCCTGCGCGACCGCAATGCCTTCACCCGCGACGACGGGACCCCGCTGAACTACACCCTGGTCAACATCCGAGACTGGTGCAAAAACACCTTCGAGGTGATCAACCAGCTGCGCATCAACACCGACAACAGCCACCACCGTTTTGATGTTCTCATCCTCATCAATGGTGTGCCATGCGTCCAGATCGAGTTGAAAACCCTGGGCATCAGCCCGCGCCGCGCCATGGAGCAGATCGTTGACTACAAAAACGACCCCGGCAACGGCTACGCCAAGACTCTGCTTTGCTTTTTGCAGCTCTTCATCGTCAGCAACCGCACCGATACCTGGTATTTCGCCAACAACAACGCGCGCCACTTTTCCTTTAATCAAGACGAGCGTTTTCTGCCCATCTACCAGTTTGCCGACGAGGCGAACAAAAAGATCACCCATCTCGACAGCTTCGCCGAGACCTTCCTCGCCAAATGCACGCTTGGCGAGGCCATCAGCCGCTACATGGTACTGATTGCCAGCGAGCAAAAGCTCATGATGATGCGTCCCTATCAGGTCTATGCCGTCAAGGCTATCGTGAACTGCATCCGGCAAAACTGCGGCAACGGTTACATCTGGCACACCACCGGCAGCGGCAAAACACTCACCTCCTTCAAAGCCTCCACCCTACTCAAGGACAACTCCGACATCGAGAAGTGCCTTTTTGTCGTGGACCGCAAAGACCTCGACCGCCAGACCCGCGAAGAGTTCAACAAGTTTCAGGAAGGCTGCGTGGAGGAAAACACCAACACTGGCGCGCTCGTGCGTCGTCTGCTGTCCGAAGACTACGCCGACAAGGTCATCGTCACGACCATCCAAAAGCTTGGCTTGGCGCTCGATGAAAACAGCAAGCGCAACAAACAGCGCAAAAAGAACGATCAACTGACCTACAAAGAGCAGTTGGCGCCGCTGCAGGACAAACGCATCGTTTTTATCTTTGACGAATGCCACCGCTCCCAGTTTGGCGACAACCACAAGGCTATCAAGGAGTTCTTCCCCAAGGCCCAGCTTTTTGGTTTTACTGGCACACCCATCTTTGTGGACAACGCCACGGCCAAGCAATTCGAGGGCGAGGAGGGGCAGTTCAAGACCACCGAAGACCTTTTTCAAAAGCAGCTCCACGCCTACACCATCACCCACGCCATTGAAGACGCCAACGTGCTGCGCTTCCATATTGATTACTTCAAACCCGAGGGTAAAAACCCGTCCAAACCCGGTGAAGGCCTGGCCAAGAGAGCGGTTATTGAGGCCGTTTTAGCTAAGCACGACATAGCCACCGGTGGGCGCCGCTTCAATGCCATCCTGGCCACCGCCAGCATCAACGACGCCATCGAATACCACGGCCTCTTTGCCGAGCTACAACAGGCCAGACAGCTGGCCGACCCCCACTTCAAGCCGCTGAATATCGCCTGTGTTTTCTCCCCGCCTGCCGAGGGCAATGCCGACGTGAAGCAAATTCAGGAAGACCTGCCGCAGGAAAAAGAAGATAACGAAGTCGAGCCAGAGACGAAAAAAGACGCCCTCAAGGTCATTCTGTGCAACTACAACGCCCGCTTTGGCACCCACCACACCGTCAACGAATTCGACCTGTACTACCAGGACGTGCAAAAGCGCATCAAAGACCAGCAGTGGCCCAATGCCGATCACCCACATGCGCAGAAAATCGACATCACCATCGTGGTGGACATGCTGCTCACCGGCTTCGATTCCAAATACCTGAACACGCTCTACGTGGACAAAAACCTCAAGCATCACAGCTTGATTCAGGCTTTCTCGCGCACCAACCGCGTGCTCAACGGCACCAAGCCCTACGGCAACATCCTCGACTTTCGCCAGCAGCAAGACGCTGTGGACGCCGCCATCACCCTGTTCTCTGGTGAAAAGTCCGGCCCGCAAGCTCGTGAAATCTGGCTGGTGGACAAAGCCCCCGTAGTCATAGAAAAACTGCAAGCCGCTGTGCAAGAACTCGATGACTTCATGCAGTCCCAAGGCCTTGAGAGCGCGCCTGAGGCCGTGCCCCATCTCAAGGGCGACGATGCCCGCGCGGGCTTCATCAAAAAATTCAAGGAAGTGCAGCGGCTCAAAACCCAGCTTGACCAATACACCGACCTGACCGAAGACAACGCTGCCAGCATTGAGCACATCCTGCCCCAGGAAAACCTGCTTGGCTTTCGCGGCGTTTATCTGGAAACAGCCCAGCGTCTCAAGGCTCAACAGGGCAAAGGCGGCAAAGATGCAGATGGCCCCGCCACCGACGTGGACCAGCTCGATTTTGAGTTCGTGTTGTTCGCCAGCGCCCTCATTGACTACGACTACATCATGGGACTCATGTCCCGCTTCTCGCAGCAGGAACCGGGCAAGCAGAAGATGAGTCGCGAACAGCTGGTTGGCCTCATCCAGTCCGATGCCAAGTTCATGAACGAGCGCGACGACATTGCCGCCTTTATTGCCACCCTCAAAGCCGGTGAAGGCCTGTCTGAGGCCGCCATCCGCGATGGCTACACCCGGTTTAAAAAGGAAAAAGACGCTGGCGAACTTGCCGCCATCGCAGGCCAACACCGCCTAGCCCCCGCTGCCCTGCAAAGCTTTGTGGACGGCATCTTGCAACGCAGGATCTTTGACGGCGAACAGCTCGGCGATCTGATGGCCCCACTGGAACTTGGCTGGAAGGCCCGCACCCAGGCTGAACTTGCTCTGATGGCAGACCTGGTGCCCCTGCTCACCAAACGCGCTCAAGGCCGCGACATTTCAGGGTTGAGTGCGTATGTGTCATAACTTCACCATGGCATCCCCAGACCCCGCAGACCATGACTGAAAACCACCGCATTGAATACAAGCGCGAACTCACGCCCGAACTCGATCTTGAGAAAGAAGTCATTGCCTTTCTTAACACCCGCGAAGGCGGGCTGATTTACCTCGGCATCGACAAAACCGGCAAGCGCGTCGGCGTGGCCGATGTGGATGGCGACATGCTCAAAATCAAAGACCGCATCAAAAATAACATCGCCCCTTCCGCTATGGGCTTGTTTGATATGGTGGAGGAAGAGCAAACCCAAGGCGTCCACTGCATCAAAATCATTGTGGCCAGCGGCAGCGAACAGCCCTATGCCAAAAAGAAATACGGTATGACAGAAAAAGGCTGCTTTCTGCGCATTGGTACTGCCGCCGAGCCGATGCCCGTGGCCATGATCGAAAAGCTTTTTTCCACCCGCACTCGCAACTCCATTGGGAAAATTAAAGCCCACCGCCAAGCCTTGAGCTTTGAGCAGCTGCGCATTTACTATGAGGAAAAGCGCAAACCACTGGGCAAACAGTTCAAAATCAATCTGGAACTGACCACCGAAGACGGCGCGCTCAACTACGCCGCCTATCTGCTGGCCGACGAAAACGGCACGTCCATCAAGGTGGCCAAATATCGGGGCAAAGACCGCATACACCTGATCGAGAGCAACGAATACGGTTACTGCTCGCTTATAAAAGCCACCAAAAGCGTGCTCGACAAGCTGGACCTTGAAAACAAAACCGCCTCCACTATCACCGCCAAAGAGCGGCAAGACGTGCGCCTGTGGAACCCCATTGCCCTGCGTGAGGCCGTCATCAACGCTATCGTCCACAACGACTACACCCGCGAAGTGCCGCCCAAGTTTGAAATCTTTGCCGACCGCATCGAAATTACCTCAGCCTGCGCACTGCCCGAAGGCTTGACCCAAGCCGAGTTTTTTGAAGGCTATTCCATCCCGCGCAACAAGGAGCTGATGCGCATCTTTAAAGACCTGGATATGGTGGAACACCTCGGCTCGGGCCTGCCCCGCATCACCGAATTTTTTGGGCCGGAGTGCTTTCGCTTCACCGAAAACTTTTTGCGGGTGACGTTTCCAGCCAGTGGGCCGGTGTATTCAGCAACCGAGATTGAGGCACCAGTGGCCGACCCAGTCACCCCGCAAGTCACCCCGCAAGTCACCCCGCAAGTTGGGCAACTGCTGCGTGTCTTCACGGGTGAACACGCCCGGCAAGAGCTACAAACCTTGTTGCGCCTGGCCGACCGCGAACACTTCCGCAAGGCCTACTTGCTGCCGGCTTTGGCTGCGGGCGTGATCGAGCCAACCCTGCCCGACAAACCCAACAGCCGCCTGCAGCAATACCGCCTGACCGAAAAAGCAAGGAGCTTGCTGAAATGAAACAACCACCCGCGATATTTCAGGACTCAGTGCGTATGAGTCCTGACGCTTTGAAATTTTCGTGGATTCGGGCGTAGAACCCAATACTATTTTTTAGGTGATTTTTTGGCAGTCGCCAAGAGGTTGCATCAACCCATTGACCTGACCATCATCATGGTCCCATTAATGCCTTTATCAGCCTTTTGGGAGCTGCCAAAAAATCACCTAAACAAACAGTATTGGCCCAGTACCTCAAAACCAAAGGCCTGCGGCTTCCAGTTAAGGCCATCATCCGCCAGCACCGCCATGCTGGCCACGGGGCGCCGATAGCGGTCATAAATGCGGTAGTTGTACACGAACATACGTTCAGCAAATTCAGTCTGGGCGGTGCCTTGCACCTCCAAGTGGATGTAAATCCAGTCTTCCTGGCCGGTGATGAGGCGGGTCACGCGCACCAGCTTATCCACAAAGCGTTTGCCGAGTTCGGCATCTTGCGTGATGGCTTGCAGTTCTTGTTCTAAAAAGGTGTAGCCCTTGTCCCAGTCGATCTGGCGGTGCGCTTGGGGAAAGTAAAACCCCATGAATTCAGAAAAGTAGCGCTCGATGGCGTCTTTCCAGGGCGTGTCGTATGAGTCGGGTTCAGCAGTCATGCCCAGAATGGTAGCCGACGATTCCTTGATGTTTTTCTGTCCACTTTGCCCTGCTCAATTCGGCACATAAGTGCGCCGCCGTTTCACGGTTACCACGGGCACGGTGGTGGGTGTGGTTCGCGCCGCCATGCGGGGCAAGGCGTGGCGTTCAGGTTCCCGGGTTTTGGCCAGTGCGACGGCCCGTGTGAGTTGACTGGTGTTGAGTGGCGTGATGAAGTCTCCCACCACCTGCACATAGTGCCCGTCCTGCGTGAGGGCGAGCGCGCCCATTTGCGGCCCACGCTTGACGCTGCCCAGCAGTTGCAATGCATCGCCCTCCGGGCGCGCATAAGTAAATCGAGACCACTCCAGCGACCCAAGCCGCACAAACCATGCTATTTTTTTAGCCAATGACGACCTCTTTTGTTTAACGACCCAAGTCCGGGTTTTTTCAATGCTAATGCGTTCGACGCCTGATACCGCTCAAGTCTGTCTGTTGAGTACAACAAAAATCAAAAAACAGCTTTAAATTCATTTAAATTTATTTGAAAACACAATAATTTATCTCTTTTTGACAAGTGTTGCCTGCCGATTAGTGGAATAAGCCTTGACCGATTGATCAGCAAGCTGTCGTTGGCATGTAACTGTTTGCGTGCAAGAATTGAAACTTAATTACAAGGAGACCTCTTTATGTTCCGTCGCACCACCAAAATTGTTGCCACCCTTGGCCCTGCCTGCAGCGACCCCGTGTTGCTTGAGAAGATGATTAGAGCGGGGGTTAACGTGGCGCGCCTTAACTTTAGTCATGGCACGGCGCAAGATCATATTGACCGTGCCCGCCTGGTGCGCGAGATTGCGCAACGCGTGGGTTGTGAAGTCGCCATCATGGCCGACCTGCAAGGTCCCAAAATTCGGGTCGGCAAATTTGTAGATGGCAAGGTTTTCTTGCTGCCGGGTCAATCTTTTGTGCTGGATGCTGCGCGCACCGAGCCGGGCGATATTAGTGCCGTGGGGCTGGACTACAAAGCGTTGCCGCATGAGGTCAAGGCCGGTGATGTGTTGCTGCTCAACGACGGCCTGATCGTCATCACGGTTGATGCCGTCATTGGCGAACAGGTCCACACCACCGTCAAGCTTGGCGGCGAGTTGTCCAACAACAAAGGCATCAACAAACAAGGCGGCGGACTGACCGCGCCTGCGTTGACCGCCAAAGACATGGACGACATTCGCACCGCCATGAGTTTTCAGGCCGACTATGTGGCCGTGAGTTTTCCTAAAAACGCGATTGATATGGAAATGGCCCGCCAGTTGTGCAACGTCGCTGCCGCTGAATTTGGGCACAAGCCCGGCATGATTGCCAAGATCGAGCGCGCCGAGGCGATTCCCCGACTGGTTGAAATTTTGCTCGCCAGCGACGGCATCATGGTGGCTCGGGGTGACTTGGCTGTAGAGGTTGGCAATGCCGCCGTGCCCGCACTGCAAAAACGCATGATCAAGCTGGCCCGCGAGTACGACAAGGTGGTGATTACCGCCACGCAAATGATGGAGTCGATGATCACTAACCCGGTGCCGACCCGCGCTGAAGTAAGCGATGTGGCCAACGCCGTGCTGGACGGCACCGACGCCGTGATGCTGTCCGCCGAAACTGCGTCCGGCAAATTTCCGCTGGAAACGGTGATCGAGATGGCCAACATTTGCCATGCAGCAGAGGGCAATGAAGACTTCAAACTGGAGGCCGACTTCACCGGCAAGACGTTCCAGCGCATTGACCAGTCGATTGCCATGGGCGCGCTGTTTACCGCGCATCACCTGGGCGCCAAAGCAATTGTGGCGATGACCGACAGCGGCTCCACCGCGCTGTGGATGAGTCGGCACTTGATTCAAGTGCCGATTTATGCGCTGACATCCAAAGTGGCGACGCAGCGAAAAATGGCGCTGTTTCGCAACGTTCAGCCGCTGTTTGTGGACACCAGCGCCGACCGCGACACGGCACTCAGAGAGGCTGAGAGTCACCTGAAAGCCCGGGGTATCGTGCAAGCTGGCGATATTTACGCCATTACTTGCGGCGAACCGATGGGGGCGCCGGGCGGCACCAATATGCTCAAGATTTGTAAGGTGTCGTAAGACCCCTGTTGGGAGCCGACGGGTAAAATCCACTGAAATGGTACTTAGTTACCAGTCGGTTACCAACACTCTAGGAAGATTAAAAAATGGCACTTGTCTCGATGCGCGAGTTACTGGATCATGCGGCTGAAAACGGCTACGGCATTCCAGCTTTTAACGTCAACAACCTGGAACAGGTTCAGGCCATCATGGAGGCCGCGAAAGAAGTCGGTGCGCCGGTGATCATGCAAGCCAGCGCGGGTGCCCGCAAATACGCCGGTGAAGGTTTCTTGAAATACCTGATTCAGGCCGCCGTCGAGAGCTACCCCAACATTCCCGTGGTGATGCATCAAGACCACGGCCAAAGCCCTGATGTGTGCCAAGGCGCCATCAACTTAGGCTTTAGCTCGGTGATGATGGATGGCTCATTGATGGCCGATGGCAAAACCATTGCCAGCTATGAGTACAACGTCGAGGTCACCCGCAAAGTGGTGGACCTGGCGCACGCCACTGGCGTGACGGTTGAAGGTGAACTGGGTTGCTTAGGCTCTCTTGAAACCATGCAAGGCGACAAAGAAGATGGCCACGGCACTGACGCCATCATGACGCGTGAGCAAATGTTGACCGACCCCGAGCAAGCCGCCGACTTCGTCAAACGCACGCAGTTGGACGCCTTGGCGATTGCCATTGGCACCAGCCACGGCGCCTACAAGTTCACCCGCAAGCCCACCGGCGACATTCTGGCCATTGACCGCGTGCAAGAGATCAACCGGCGCATTCCCAATACCCATTTGGTCATGCACGGCTCCAGCAGCGTGCCGCAAGAATTCCTCGCCATCATTCGTGAGTTTGGCGGCGACATGAAAGAAACCTATGGCGTGCCGGTAGAAGAAATTCAAAAAGCCATCCAGTTCGGCGTGCGCAAGATCAACATCGACACCGATATTCGCTTGGCCATGACCGCTGCCGTGCGCCAATATTTAGCGCAAAACCCCGACAAGTTCGACCCGCGCGACTGGCTCAAGCCCGCCCGTGAAGCGGCCAAGCAGCTTTGCAAACAGCGCTACATCGAGTTCGGCTGCGAAGGTCAAGCCAGCAAGATCAAAAGTCACAGCCTCTTCACGGTAGCCGGTCAATATGCACGCGGTGAACTGGCACAAGTTGTGCAGTAATTTCTTGTTGCGATAATCAAGACTCGCTGGCGGTGAAGGCACCGCAGTGAGTCTTTTTTTTGCCCACTTGGCCCCTTTGCACAGATTGATTGATATGACTGCTGCCCTGCACACTTCCATGCTCACCTCTTTGCCCTTGCTTGCTCGTGGCAAGGTGCGCGATAACTACGCCGTCGGCACTGACCGCATTTTGATGGTCGCCAGTGACCGCCTGAGTGCGTTTGATGTCATCATGGGCGAGCCGATTCCTGGCAAAGGCGTGCTGCTGACGCAAATGGCGCTGTTCTGGTTTGACAAACTCGGCCCCAACGGTTTGAACATTTGCCCCACGCACCTGACCGGCGAGGCGCCAGAAAGCGCCGTCACCATCGACGAAATTTCACAGGTGGTGGGTCGCTCGATGCTGGTCAAACGGCTTAAACCGCTGCCGATTGAGGCGGTGGTTCGCGGTTATCTGGCGGGCAGTGGCCTGAAGGAATACCAGGAAAATCAAGCCGTGTGCGGCGTCAAACTGCCCGCTGGATTGAAGAATGCGTCCAAACTGCCCGAGCCGATTTACACGCCCGCTGCCAAAGCCGCCGCTGGCGACCATGACGAGAACATCACGTTTGAGCAAACCGTCGAACTGATCGGCCTTGACTTGGCCACCCGCGTGCGCGACATCAGCCTTCAGATTTACAAAGCAGCCAGCGAAATCGCGGCGACCAAAGGCATCATCATTGCCGACACCAAGTTCGAGTTTGGTCTGGACGCTGACGGCACGCTCACGCTGATGGATGAAGTACTGACACCCGATTCGTCCCGCTTTTGGCCCGCCGAGAGTTACCAAGAAGGCATCAATCCGCCCAGTTTTGACAAGCAGTTTGTGCGCGACTGGCTGGAGCACGCCCAGGTGAACGGCAAGCCATGGAGCAAAACCCCACCCGCGCCCCGCGTGCCCAACGAAGTGATTGCCCGCACCGCTGAAAAATATCAGGAAGCGCTGGCGCGATTAACGGCCTGAGAGTACGGGCAAGAGGGCCATCGGGATGGATGGCGGATTTAGCTCAAAATCACGCTGCTTAAACGGCGGCGATAGGTTGCCACGGTGGCGTCCACCGGCGGGATTTGCCCCTCGGCCACCACCACTTTGGGCGGCTCGATGATGTCCAGAATGGCGATGAAGGTCTTGCGGGCCAAGTCGTCGGCCCAAGACTTGTCGCGCATCAGGATTTCAAGCAGTTCGTCCATGGCGCCAGTCCAGTCTTGCGCCGCCATCAGGGTTTGGGCTTTGGCGAAGCGGGCATCGAAATCACGCTTATTGAGGGCGATTTGGTCATCCAGACTGGCCGCTGTGTCTGTCATGTCGGCGCGTTCGGCGGCAAAGTCAATGGCATTCATCCAGCGTTGCAAAGAATCAAAGCGGCGCACAAACGCAGTTTTGGCAATGACCGGGGCAAACGCGACTTTGGCATCGTCCTCGCGCCCCGTTTGCAACAACCATTTGATGTAGGCAAAACGGGCGTCTTCGTCATCCGGGTTTTTCAGCATGGCTTGATGCAAGGCCTCGTCGATGGCGATAGGGTCATCGACGGCGAGCGCCTCGGTAACCTCGACGCTCAGGATTTCGGCCTCCAACACATCGCCTTCGGGTAGATTTTTATCCAGAAATTCTTTGAGCTGGCCTTCAGGCAGCGCGCCGGTGAACCCATTGACCGGCTTGCCATCAATCATCAGCACGCAGGTGGGAATACTGCGAATGCCAAAAGCTCCGCTGAGTTCCTGTTCTTGTTCCGAGTCAATCTTGACCAGTTTGAAGCGCCCGGCGTAGTCGGTTTCAAGCTTTTCCAGCAAGGGGCCGATGACTTTGCAAGGGCCGCACCAAGGCGCCCAAAAGTCAATCAACACCGGGATTTTCGTTGAGGCAGCAACCACCTCGGCATCAAAGTTTTCAGCCGTCACGTTTATCATTTTTGGGGACTCCGGGTTAAGTAAAATTTGGCGTATGAAAAATACGCAAATCGGCATTGTCATGGGTTCCAGTTCAGACTGGGACACCATGCAGCACGCAGTCCACATTCTCCAACAGTTTGGTATCCCACACGAGGCCCGCGTGGTCTCGGCGCACCGGATGCCGGACGATATGTTTGCCTATGCAGAGGCCGCCGTTGGGCGGGGTTTGCTCGCCATCATCGCGGGCGCGGGCGGGGCGGCGCATTTGCCGGGCATGTTGGCGGCCAAAACCACGGTGCCGGTGTTGGGCGTGCCGGTTGCCAGCAAACATTTATCGGGCGTGGATTCGTTGCACAGCATTGTGCAAATGCCCAAAGGCATTCCCGTGGCGACCTTCGCGATTGGTGCCGCCGGTGCGGCCAACGCGGCGCTGTTTGCGGTGGCGATGTTGGCTAACACGAACCCCGCCTTGCGCACCAAACTGGACGCGTTTCGCACCGCCCAAACCGAAGTGGCACGCGGCATGACATTGCCCCCCGTGCTATGAGCCGCCTAGCGATTTTGCCCGGCAGCGTGGTCAACGGCCAGCAAGCGACGCTGGGCGTGATGGGCGGCGGCCAACTCGGGCGCATGTTTGTACACGCCGCGCAAGCCATGGGTTATTTCACCGTGGTGCTGGACCCGGACGTGACCAGCCCCGCCGGACGGGTCAGCCACGACCACATTCAAACTGAGTACCTCGACGAACAAGGTTTGGCGCAGTTGATGCAGCGCTGCGCCGCCATCACCACCGAATTTGAAAACGTGCCCGCGCCCGCCTTGATGACACTGGGTGCTGCCCGACCTGTGGCCCCCAGCGCCGAGGCCGTGGGCATTGCGCAAGACCGGGTGAAAGAGAAAGCGCATTTTGTGCGTTGCGGCGTGCCTTGCGCGCCGTATGCCGTGATCGAAACCGCCGCGCAGTTGGTCGCCGTGCCCGACGATTTACTGCCCGGCATTCTGAAAACCGCCCGCCTGGGTTACGACGGCAAAGGCCAAGTGCGCGTGACCACTTGCGCTGAACTGGTCGCCGGCTGGGACGAGTTGAAAAACGTGACCTGCGTGCTGGAGAAAATGCTGCCGCTCAAAGCCGAATGTTCGGTGATCGTGGCGCGTGGCTGGGACGGCGTTGGCGTGAATTTGCCGGTGCAACTTAATCTGCACCGCGAAGGCATTTTGGCAGTGACCGAAGCGTTTGAAGGCAATATGCCGCCCGCGTTGGCGGAACAAGCGGTGGCAGCCGCCCAAGCCATCGCGGAAGAACTGCACTATGTTGGCGTGCTGTGCGTTGAGTTTTTTGTGTTGCAAGAAGGAAGTCCGGCGGCGCAAGCCTTGGGCAACCTGATCGTCAACGAGATGGCGCCGCGCCCGCACAACAGTGGTCACTACAGTCTGGACGCTTGCGACCTATCTCAGTTTGACTTGCAAGTGCGCACGCTGGCGGGTTTGCCGCTGGTGCAGCCGCGCCAACACAGTCCAGCCATCATGCTCAATTTGTTGGGCGATTTGTGGCGCGATAACCAGCCGCCGCCTTGGAATCAAGTGCTGGCATTGCCCGGCGCGCACCTGCATTTGTACGGAAAATTGAAAGCCAACAAGGGTCGCAAAATGGGCCATTTGACGCTCACTGGCGCGACCGTGGCCGAGGTTCGCGCCACCGCCTTGGCCGCCGCCAAAATTCTGGGCATTGAGGCGTTTTGAGCGTGACTACACCCATGATTCTTGACGGATTTTCAGCTACCGCCATTGCGTCTGCCGCGCAGGTGATTCGGGCGGGCGGGTTGTTGGGCTTGCCCACCGAGACGGTTTACGGCTTGGCCGCCGACGCTGAAAACGACGCAGCCGTGGCTCAGATTTTTATCGCCAAAGGCCGCCCCGCCAACCATCCGCTGATCGTGCATGTGGTGGACGCGGGCAGCGTTGCGCACTTTGCCGCCAGCGTGCCGGACTTTGCCAAGGCGCTCATCGACGCCTTCTGGCCGGGGCCGCTTACGTTGATTTTGCCGCGCCGTGACGGTGTGGCGGGCGCCGCAGCGGGCGGGCAAAACTCGATTGGTTTGCGTTGTCCCTCGCACCCGGTCGCGCAGGCGCTGCTTCAAGCGTGTCTGCAAGCGCCTTTGTCCTCGACGCTTTCACCCCAAAAAGTATGGGGTATTGCCGCGCCGAGCGCCAACCAGTTTGGCCGCGTCAGCCCGACCACCGCCCGGCATGTGCAAGGCGAATTTGGGGCTGATTTGCTGATTCTGGACGGCGGCCCCTGCGCCGTGGGCATTGAATCCACCATCATCGACTGCACACGCGGCGTGCCCGTGTTGCTGCGTCCCGGCGCGGTTAGCCGTGAACAAGTGCAAGTGGCGTGCGGCTTGAAAGTGCTGCTAAAAGATGAGTTGGTATCGCTTGATGCGCCTGCCCCCCGCGCCTCCGGCACGCTGGAATCCCACTACGCGCCGAACGCCAAAGTGCGTTTGATGGATGCGCCAGCCTTGCAAACCGCATTGAATTTATTGAGCCATGAGATTGATGGAGCCAGCACCGGGCCGACGATTGCCGTCTATTCCCGCGCCTGCCTGTCAACGTATTCGAGCCAAGTGCTGCTCAAACGGATGCCCGCCGATGCCACCACCGCCGCGCAACAACTGTTCGCCGTGCTGCGTGAACTCGATGCCCAAGGCGTTGATTTGATCTGGATAGAAACCCCACCCGACACCCCCGAGTGGGACGGTGTGCGCGACCGGTTGCAACGGGCGTCAGCCGCCTGACGGGTGCAATTTCTTTACGAACTTCTTTTGAAAGTATGCGCAACTGAGTTGCTCAAGTAGCGTGATCAGTAGGCGTTGTCGCGCTGATTTAACTGGACTTGTTGTGTTTCACTTCTGGGCCGCCCAAGGATTGATGATGGTTACTCCGGTGGGCTGGAAATCAGCGACGTTGCGAGTGATCACCGTCATGCCATGCACAAGAGCCGTTGCGGCGATGAGTGCATCGCGCTCGCCGCGCTTATCGGGTACATGCAACCGGGCGCAGCGTTGCGCCACGGCGGTATCGACAGGCAGCGTGCGCCCGGAAAACTCGGGTAATACGTGTTGCTCTAGCCACGATCGCAGCATGGCCCCTTGGGTGGCATCCTTGTCCTCAATCGACAGCACGCCAAGTTCCAGCTCCATGATGGTGATGGCCGACACAAAGAGGTCAGCGGCATCAACGCTTTGCGCCCATGCCGCAACGCTCAAATCGGCCTTACCAAATCGCACCTTGCGCAACTCGGACACCACGTTGGTATCAAGAACAAACATCATGAGAAATCAACAGGCCGGGGTTCGATGGTCACGCGCACAGGCTCAAACTCGATGTCGGCACTACCAGGCATAGCCAGTGCGTCGGCAATGTTGCGCCGCTGCCTTGTGAGCTGCTGATAGTCCTCGAAGCGCATCAGCACATGGGCCGGTCGACCTCGATCTGTAATGAACACCGGCCCGTTATTGGCAGCCCGCTTTGCCTCGCTCGCCCTTTGGTTGAACTCGCGGCTTGAGAAGGTTGTAATGGTCATGGTGACACCTCGTATGTTTGAATAATGTAGTTATGTTACTACATAAGAAAGACAATGCAAACGAATGGGTAAGTGGCGTGAAGACACGTGTCAAATTGAAATAGTCCCCGTGTCCTACTGACGCCTATCTTCCTCAACCAGCCAAGCCAGAAACTGTTCATCTTCAACCGAGTAAGACCCGCGCTGTGAACGCCATAGAAAGTTCTCCTCGCGCAACTTATCGAGCGCATTTTGAACAGTCGGTGATTCAACTGAAACCCCGTGGGCTGCGCCCATTTCCGTGTCCAGACGCGCCAGCAAACGGGTCTTCATGGCGGCAGAAAACAAACCGGGTCGGCGCACGTCAGACCCTAACGCGGCGTCAGCGGCCAGTTCGCGCAACAGAGCCGACTGCAGTGGCGGCAAACTGGCTACGGTGTTCAGAAAATCAGCTTTGGCGTCCCGAACGCCTTGGGCGGCCAAGTGGGCTAGCATTGCGTTGGCATCCTGATCGGGGTTAATCGCCAGTTGCATTCGTGTTTGGCTTAACGCTTTACGAAACGGTTCGGGTCGCGAACCCACGCTTTGGAACACCCCGGTCGCAGCGTCAATGTCAAGATTGAGTTTGGCGCGGCTCACCAGCCATTGAACATAGTTTTTGCCAAGCGCGGGAAACGACACCATGTCCGCGCCATAAAACGCCTGCTCGCGTCCATTCACCAAAGTAGCCAGCTTGTCACGGTTAGAACCGGTGGCGACCAGCTGCATTCCATACTTGCCCGGATCGGTGTTCAGACTGTCCCGCGCCGCTTTTAGAGAAAAGAGGGCGTTGATGCCCTCATCCGTGGTCAGCGCATGTTGGGCCTCATCAATCACGAAAATCAGTTTTTTCTGGCTGGCCGTCGAAAGCGCCTTGAGCGCATCGGCCAGCGTGGCGTCTTTGGCCATCTTGAGCTGCGAGAGATCAAAGCTCAGGCCATTGCCCCAAGCCCCAACCGTCAGTTTGGACATGTTGGCTATCTTTTTGAGCGTTTTAGCAATCGACCCATCATCACGCGCCAGCTCGGTGCGGATGGCGTTGGCGATATGAATCGCCGGGTTTACCGTTTTGTCGATCCAAAGGTCAACATAGATGACATTGAGGTTGCGCCGCTCAAATTCAGGCACCAAATCCTGACGCAAAAATGTCGATTTTCCTGTGCGTCGTGGCGCGGCAAGGAACATTCCGCCACTGGTGCCAAGCGAGGTATCCTGCGCCTGATCGGCCAGCGCGGTCGCCAACTCGGGGCGATGAAAAAACTGATCCTGGGTGGACTCTGGTGATGGGGGCATGACCGTCTCCTGATGCGATTATCGGAAATTATCAAAGATTATCAGGAATTATTCCGGGGGTCCATTTGCCTTGAAGAGCGACCGGCTGCAACGAGCGTCAGCCGCTTGACTGGTGCGTAAAATTTGATTTTTGTTATTACAAAAATGTAATAACATAGAGAGATGTACACCAAATTTGAATGGGACAACACCAAAGCAGCCAGCAATTTGTGTAAGCATGGTGTTTCTTTTGAAGACGCAATGGGTGTGTTCGCAGACCCATTGGCCTTGACGATACAAGACCGAATCGAAGGACTGGAACAGCGCTGGCAAACGTTGGGAATGGTGGGTGATTGCTTGGTGTTGTTATTGGTGGCACACACCGTTGGCGAGGATGACGACGGCATCGAGATCATCCGCATTATTTCGGCGCGAGCCGCAGACCGTAAGGAGCGAAAACGTTATGAAAACCAAGATCGTTAAACGAGAAATTGATTTGCAAAATCTGCCGCCGTTGACTGACGAGCAACGTGCAAGGCTGAGCCTGTTGGCAAAAATGCCCGACAGTGAGATTGACTACAGCGACATCCCGCCATTGGGGGATGAACTCTGGAAAAACGCAGTGCGCAACCCGTTTTACAAGCCGACTAAGCAGACCACGACCGTGCGTATTGATGCCGATGTATTGCTATGGCTGAAATCCGCCGGGAAGGGCTACCAGACTCGTATCAATGCTATTTTGCGCGATGCTATGTTGCACAAGCATGGGGTGAACCGATAGTTCTTCAGTGCAGGGTGAGCAGGGGACTTGTCCAGCATGGGTGAACCTCCGACGCAGCTAAGCCGGGGATTGGAAGTTTTCCGATTAGAAAAAGTTAGCCTCATCATTGATGACGGGTGTGGATTGAAAAACATGGGTTACTTAAAAAATGAAAACAAATGCGATGGGTATCAGGCTTAAAAAAATGCGCAGGCTTGCACGCTTGACGCAAGCCGAACTTGCAGCCAGAGTTGATATGAGCCAAGGAACAATTGGCAATATCGAGTCAGGCAGTCGGGCCTATGGGCAAAGCGTTTTAGCGATTGCAAAAGTGCTAGAAACTAACCCGGAATACTTGTTACTAAAAAGCGAAAATTCTGAAAAATTGACAGATCCACCGCATGTTGATGTTGTACAAGACCCAGTCAAAGTGCAAGTCATGATGACCCGTGAGGCTGCATTGATTGCTTCCTGGCTGGACAAGCTCCCCGCTGACTCAATTCAAAAAATCCAAGTGAGTCAAATTTGTATGAAAGCTATTGCAGAAGCGTTGCAGCAGCCAGATACATAACCATCTGGTTTGCGTGCGCAAGCTGCGTTTGAGAAACACAACACGGAGTTCGCTCATCATCACTGAAGGGTGTGGATTGAAACTTGTCCCAAAAATCAACGCAATGCAAACGCATGGATAAGTGGCGTGAAGACAAGTGTCAAGTTGAAATAGTCCTCACTTCCTACTGACTTCTATCTTCCTCAATCAACCACGCCAGAAACTGCTCATCTTCGACCGAGTAGGACCCGCGCTGTGAATGCCATAGAAAGTTTTCCTCGCGTAATTTATCGAGCGCATTTTGAACCGCCGGTGATTCAACTGAAACCCCGTGGGCTGCGCCCATCTCCGTGTCCAGACGCGCCAGCAAGCGGGTCTTCATGGCGGCAGAAAACAAATCAGGTCGGCGCACGTCAGACCCTAACGCGGCGTCAGCGGCCAGTTCGCACAACAGAGCTGACTGCAGCGGCGGCAAACTGGCGACGGTGTTCAGAAAATCAGCTTTGGCGTCCCGAACGCCTTGGGCGGCCAAGCTGGCCAGCGTGGCGTCTTTGGCAGCAAATTCAGGCGCAAAAATGTCGATTTTTCTGTGTGGTGTGGCGTAGCAAGGAACATCCCGCCATTGGTGCCAAGCGAGGTATCGAGCGCCTGATCGCTACGCTAAAAAAATAATAAACTCTAGTACGCGTTCACCCCACCCCAATCGGAATGAGGGAAGGTGTTGGGTTTAAGCCGAAGTGAGCCTTCATGGCCTGGGTCATAAAGGCCAAGACGCTACGACCTTGAAGTTTGCAACTCCCCACCACGGTCATGACGCGCT
>CAIJRK010000068.1 GCA_903823025.1 uncultured beta proteobacterium | reverse complement strand
GGGCGACAGCGCGCTGGTGCATGCTCTTGAAGTAATTGGCCTGCATGAGCAGTTCGATGTACTCTTGCTTACTCAGCGTCACAAATTCGCTGGCAAACGGCACCGAATCCGCATCACCCTGCGCCGGGCTCGACTCCAACAAGAATGACTTTGCACTCATGGACGCAACATTAGAAAAAACCGAAACTGTGCTGCAGCGCTGCGGTTTTTACCTTATCGTCGTTATGGGTTCAGCTAATATTTACAAATACTTGCCATAAACTCTTAAATCAACAGCAATTTAAAGAGTTCTTGAAAGTGCAACAACAAATGGCAGAGAGATTTCAGGCACATTTTGGAGAAATGACGGATTCCCGGGTTGAGCACGAAGCTGTACCCACTGCAAGAAATTCTGTTTGTGATGCTGTGCGGCTCGCTATGCGGGGCCGAGAGTTGGCGTGACTTTGTCATGTTTGGTCAAGCCAAGCTTGATTGGCTGCGTGGCTATTTCCCGTTTACAGAGGGCATTACCTGCAAGAACACCTTTGCCCGGGTCAGTGCGGCCTTGGACGCGCAAGAATTTCGCACCTGCTTCATCGCCTGGACGGCCTCGCTGCAGAGGATGCCAGGAGAGGTTATCGCCATTGATGGCAAGACTTTGCGCAACAGTGCTGACCCCTGTGCTTCGACGGCGGCGATCCACATGGTCAGCGCCTTTGGCACTGACTCCCGACTGGTACTGGGTCAACAAAAGGTGGCTGAGAAATCCAATGAAATGACAGTCATTCCCGCCCTGCTGGACTTGCTTGATGTCAGCGGGCACATCATCACGATAGATGCCATGGGTTGCCAGCGCAGCATTGCCAAGAAGATTCAGGACAAGGGGGCCGATTATGTTTTGGCGCTCAAGGGCAACCAAGGCCGCTTCAATGACGATATTCGCCTGTTCATGGAGTCCGAAGTGGCCAAGTCCGTCTCAACCGCCATCACCAGTACCCACAGCGACTTTGACGCCGGTCACGGGCGCGTGGAGTCCCGCAAGTGCTTCGTTAGCAGCGAGGTTGACTGGCTGGAACAAAAAGCGGCATGGGCCGGGTTAACCAGCATCGCCATGATTGAGGAGACGCGCGAGTTCAAGGGGCGCATCAGCGTTGACCGGCGTTTCTTCATCAGCAGTTTGCCCGCCAATGCCAAGCAAATCGCACAAGCGGTGCGTGCGCATTGGTCGGTTGAAAACACGCTGCACTGGACGCTGGATGTCGTCTTCAACGAAGACGGCTCGACGGTGCGCAAAGACCATGCGCCACAGAATATGGCCGTCGTGCGCCATGTCGTGCTGAACCTATTGAACACGGCCAAACAATACTTCAAGGGCGTCGGGGTCAAGGCGCTACGCAAAAAAGCAGGATGGGACCGTGACACGCTTTCGCTCATTTTGAAGCATGGATTTTGCTGGGACAGCCCTGGGGAGTATGCAGACTGGACACCCTTCCCGCCCCATGTTGCCCTCATTGATAAGGGAGACACCGGCCATGCTGATCACCGCCCGCCTATTTTGTAATCGTCACAGAAATGACAGTAGGCCACCAGCTCACGACCAAGCCATGCGGTTGACTCGCTTTGCCGTCTTTGCCGCGTGCTTAAAAAATGGCGTCTTTTGGATTTCAGATCCCAAAGTGGAGGTTTGAAGCCCCTTGTTTATTTTGCCGCGTGGGTAGAAAAATATCGACATAAAAAACCCTAAGTGAATCAATCACTTAGGGGTATTCATTGGCGGAGCAGGCGGGATTCGAACCCGCGGAGGATTTGACTCCTCGTACGCTTTCCAGGCGTATGACTTAAACCGCTCATCCACCGCTCCAGCACCTCTTATTTTAACTGAGCAAAAGCTTGTTTCTGCGGGCAAAGCCGACCAAACGAGAAAAAAGCCACGTTTAGGTGACTTTTTTCTCAGGACACAGAACCGAATTAGTTCAAAGCCGTTTTTTTGCTATCTTTATAAGAGTACAACGTGATGGCTGGATTTTTCAATTCGCCGTTGGATTCAAATTGCACGTGGGTCGTGATGCCTTTGTAGTTGGTTTCTGCCAATTTGGATAAATAGACCTTGGGGTCTGCACTGCCCGCGCGCTTCATCGCATCGACTAAAACATGGGTCGCGTCATACACGTAAGGGGCATAGACTTGAAACTGACCTGGATATTTGGCGTCATATCGTTTTTTCCAGGCGGCGCCCCCCGGCATTTTTGACAATGAGGTGCCTCCTTCAGCGCACACAACATTTTCAAGTGTTTTAGCACCCGCCGTCTGCTTGATCAAATCCATGGTGCAAATGCCGTCGCCGCCAAAGTATTTGACGTTGGAGAGTCCAAGTTGTTCCATTTGACGCAACATGGGACCTGCTTGTGCATCCATGCCACCAAAGAAAATGCCATCCGGATTTTTAGCCTTGATTGCCGTCAAAATAGACATAAAGTCAACCGACTTATCCGTGGTGAATTGCTCGTCCACGATGGTGATGCCATTGGCAGCAGCCGTCTTTTTGAATACATCGGCGACGCCTTGGCCGTATGCGGTGCGGTCATCAATGATGGCAATGCGCTTGAGTTTTAAACCGTTAGCAGCAAAAAGGGCCAAGCCGGCACCCAATGTGTTGTCGTTGGCTAAAAGGCGAAACGTGGTTTTGTAGCCCGGTTTTGTCAGGCTGGGATTGGTCGCAGAAGGCGTCACCATGGGAATTCCGCAATCGTTATAGATTTTGGAAGCGGGGATCGTCGTGCCAGAATTCAAATGACCGACAACACCATTGACCTTGGCGTCGCACAGTTTTTGTGCAACCGCTGCACCTTGACGGGGATCGGCTGCATCGTCTTCAGCGACGAGTTCCAGCGTCACTTTTTTGCCGCCAATCATCACCCCTTCGGCATTCATTTCCTCAATGGCCATCCGGGCGCCATTTTCGTTGTCTCGCCCATAAGTGGCCTGCGCGCCCGACATCGGGGCAACATGACCGATTTTGACGATCATGTCCTGTGCCATGGCCACACCAGTTGCTGCAGCAATAGCGGCAACAACGGTCATTTTTAATTTCATTTGCATAGACAGCTCCATTATTGAGAAATATGTAAATATGAAAAATTCACATCCCGCACATTAAAGCAACTTTCAGGCCATAAACATAGGGAAAACACTAGCCTCAGCAAATAAATACCCCGCCTATTTTTGTACGCGTTCACCCCACCCCAATCGGAATGAGGGAAGGTGTTGGGTTTAAGCCGAAGTGAGCCTTCATGGCCTGGGTCATAAAGGCCAAGACGCTACGACCTTGAAGTTTGCAACTCCCCACCACGGTCATGACGCG
>CAIJRK010000067.1 GCA_903823025.1 uncultured beta proteobacterium | reverse complement strand
TTTGCGCTTCTTCAAGCGTTTGGGGTTTCGGGCTGGCTTGCCGTAGATTAATTTGCATTGCTATCAATTCTGACCTGTTTTTGCACAAATCCCGACAACACTATGAAATCAGTTGGGTAGTGGGGTGAACGCGTACCAATGGGTATATTCCAAAGTCCCTTGGGAGGTGTGCCCAATACACCGCCTTTTTGGGAAATTTTTATGTCACTGACAACTGATTTCACGCTTGCTAGAAGCAGGGACTTCTTGCCCCTTCTCATGAGAGAGCGTTTCCTTAGCGCAGAAGTGTTAAATATCAGCCAGTAAAGGGTAGGGTGGGGGCGTCACCGTCAGCGCAGGCCCACTTGCTGAACCCAAGCGAAGCCCCCCCACCGCCACGGCTGCGACCTGTGCAGAAATAATGGCATCAAAACCACCCAAGGCCAAACTAGAAGGTACGGTCGCCGCCTGAGCCACGATGCCACAAGGTTGGCTAGCGTCATTAGTCAAAAATAGTTCGTCACCCACCTGCATGGGTGCCTCTGAATGCGCCAGATAAGCGCGGCGCTTCAAAATACCGCGAAACTGGCTGCGCGCCACTACTTCCTGACCCGGATAACACCCTTTTTTAAAGTTCACACCGCCGACCGACTCGTAGTTCAACATTTGCGGTACAAAAGCCTCCACGATAGGCGTGGTAATCATGGCAATGCCACTGCGCACGTCGCTCCACGCCCAATCTTGAGCGCTCAGGGCCGCACCTGCAGGGGCTACCGCTGCAACGGGCGCCAGCCACAAGGCCCGGCGTACTGCGTCAGCCGGGTACAATTGAACGATGCTGGCATCATCAACCTCTGTCTTGGCCCAAGCGGGCAAGTCGGGGCTGAACAGGCTGTCAACCGGCTCACCCGCCAGTCCAAATAAAGCGTAATCGCCACTGGCATCTGTCAGTTTTGCTTTGGCGCGCATGACGAACATGGTCAATCGTTTCAATGTGGCCGTCAGAATATCGCAGTTGCAGATCAGCAAAATCTCGGAAGGACTGCGTTTGAACCCGATAAAACTGGCTTGCATCCGGCCTTTGGCTGAACAAAAAGCAGCTAATCGAGCTTCATTCAAGCCCAATAAAATAAAATCTTGGGTCAATTGACCTTGGAGAAATTTGGCCGCCTCTTCACCCTCAACCCGGATAACCCCAAGATGCGTGAGTGGCGCTACGCCGTTAAGTTTATTTTTCATACGTTCAATTATCATCCTCCCTCAATTTCTAGTAAGGCGGTGGGGCTGTGCGGCGTCTCTTTAATTTAATTTTTTTTATGGCCCTCCTCACAGGAGGCGGAGCCGCTTGGTGGCTTAACCAAAGCCTGACGATCAACACTGAATCGGTTGATTTATCAGTTGAGCCTGGTACTTCCGTGCGCGGGGTGGCGCAATTGGTCAGTGATGCGGGTGTGCAGGTCAATCCCGATCTGTTGTACTGGTGGTTTCGGCTGTCTGGCGACGCGCGTCAGATCAGAGCCGGTAGTTATGAGATTGACCGTGGCACCACACCTTACAGCTTGCTGCAAAAACTGGTGCGTGGCGAAGAATCACTACGCGCCGTGACGTTGGTTGAGGGTTGGACCTTCACCCAAGTCCGGGCGGCGCTTTTAAAGGCGGAGGGGTTGAAGCCGGAGACACAAGGCCTGGAAGCCGACTTCATCATGACCGCATTAGGCAAACCCGGTGTTCATCCTGAGGGGCGGTTTTTCCCCGACACCTACAACTACGCCAAAGGCAGTAGTGATGTGGCGATACTTAAGCGGGCGATGCGGGCGATGGATAAAAAGCTGGCCTTGGTTTGGGCGCATCGCCAAACCGACAGCCCCTTAAAAACACCAGATGAGGCCTTGATTCTGGCCAGTATTATTGAAAAAGAAACGGGGCGCAGCAGTGACCGGGCCACCATTTCAGGCGTTTTTTCAAACCGCTTGCGCATCGGGATGCCACTGCAAACAGACCCCACCGTCATCTACGGTTTGGGAGATACTTTTAACGGCAATTTGCGTCGCCGACACCTGCAAACCGACACGCCCTGGAACACCTACACCCGAGGTGGTTTGCCGCTAACGCCTATCGCCATGCCAGGCAAAGGCTCTTTGCTGGCCGCCGTACAACCGGCATCCACCAAAGCCCTGTATTTTGTGGCGCGCGGTGACGGTAGCAGCCAGTTCAGCGACAACCTTCAAGAGCACAATCGGGCCGTCAATAAATACCAGCGAGGACAGTAAAGATATATGGCTACAAGTGGTCTTTTTATCAGTTTTGAGGGCATAGATGGCGCGGGAAAATCCACGCACATTGACGGTCTGGCACAGGCGTTTCGAGCACACGGCAGGGTGGTGACGATGACACGGGAGCCGGGCGGCACACCCTTGGCCGAAAAATTGCGTGTCATGGTTCTTAACGACGCCATGGACGCCATGACTGAGGCTTTGCTGGTGTTTGCCGCCCGGCGTGATCACTTGCAGCAGTGCATTGAACCGGCCTTGGCGCGTGGTGAGGTGGTCTTGTGCGACCGGTTTACTGATTCGACTTTTGCTTACCAAGGCGGCGGCCGTGGCTTTGATCTGACCATACTCGCCACCCTGGAGCAATGGGTTCAAACCCAACAAGAAGCGGGTGCAGATGTTGTTCGTCAACCCGATTTAACGCTTTGGTTTGATTTGCCGCCAGATTTGGCCGCCCAACGCCTGACGGGCGTGCGCCTGCCAGATCGGTTTGAGGCGCAACCAATCGCATTTTTCAAGCAAGTGTCCGAAGGTTACCGCCAGCGCATGACTAGCGACCGGCCCCGTTTCGTCCAGATTGACGCCAGCAACACGCGCGATGCCGTTTGGCTTGCTGTCCTGAAAGCGGTTCAAAGCAAAGGCTGGCTGGCATGACGACGCCTGCGGTGGCGCCTTGGATTGCCGCGCAAGCCACGCAGCTTTTAACGCAACGCGGCCATGCCTGGCTCTTGGCTGGCCCATCGGGACTTGGTCAATACAGTTTGGCGCTGGCGCTGGTTCGCACCTGGTTGTGTGATCAACCTTCAGCGCAAGGTGCCTGTGGCGTCTGCGGCAGTTGCCACGCCATTGATGTGCGCACCTCAGCCGATTTGTGCGTGCTAATGCCGGAGACCGTGATGCTGGCGCTGGGTTGGCCCTTGGGCGAGAAAGCTCAAGCCGATATTGACGATAAAAAACGCAAACCCAGCAAAGAAATCCGGGTTGACGCCATGCGCGACGCCGTCGAATTTTCCCAGCGCACCAGTGCCCGAGGTCGGGGTAAAGCGGTGCTGGTGTTTCCTGCTGAACGTATGAACAACGTGACAGCCAATGCACTGCTAAAAACACTGGAAGAGCCGCCCGGTGATGTCAAGTTTGTACTCGCCAGCGATGCCGGGCACTTGTTGCTCCCGACGATTCGCAGTCGTTGTTTGGGGCACGCCCTGGTTTGGCCAGATGCCACCCGCGCATTGATCTGGCTTGAAGCGCAGGGTCTTGGCGCCGCGCAAGCGCGTGTCATGTTGCGTGCCGCCGGAGGGCGCCCCGAGGATGCCTTGCTATTGGGTCAATCAGGTCGTGCCCAAATGTGGGGCGATTTGCCACAAGCGATGGCGCGTGGCGAGGTGAGTCTCTTCAGAGACT
This sequence comes from uncultured beta proteobacterium, assembly GCA_903823025.1. GTDB lineage: Bacteria > Pseudomonadota > Gammaproteobacteria > Burkholderiales > Burkholderiaceae_C > Rhodoferax. Next base: position 35,975 of record CAIJRK010000067.1, on the reverse strand, counting down.
GGACGCCCGCACAAATGGTGGATGCGCTGCACAAACTGTGTCACGACGTGTTGGCCGTTAAAACAGGCGCCCAACCTCGATTTTTTGAGGCTACGGACTTACCCAAGGGCGGCTCGTTTGCCCTTTTGACGGCTTGGTCGCGAGCGCTGGCGGCCACCACACGCACGGTGGAGCACCCCTTTAACGGCGGTCTGATGCTGGAAGCCCTGGTGAGTCAAGCGCAAACTGCCCTCAATTCAAAACCTTAAAGGATTGACCCATGACTCACCCTGTACCCTCCACCCCACGCCCGAGTGTTATTCAATTGGCCATCAAGGAAAAGTCGGCGCTTTATGCCGCCTATATTCCCCTGTTTTCTGAAGGTGGACTCTTTATTCCTATTTTGCGGGCCTACAAATTGGGCGATGACGTGTACGTGCTGTTGACTTTGCCGGACGACCCGCAGCGTTATCCCATCTCGGGAAAAGTAGCTTGGGTGACACCTGCCAAAGCGGCCAACAACCGCACACAAGGCATTGGTATTTCGTTTCCCAAAGACGAAAAATCACGCTTGCTCAAGCTCAGAATCGAAGAAATTCTGGGCGCTCACCTAGCCTCTGAGCGCCCCACGCAAACCATCTAATTCCTGCTGCAACGTACATCTATGTTTACTGATTCACACTGTCATTTGACCTCCCCCGAACTCGCCCCTGATCTGGCGGCTATTCGCCAAGCGATGAGTCAGGCCCAAGTGACACGCGCCTTGTGTATTTGCACCACGCTGGAAGAATTTCCGGCAGTGCAGGCGCTGGCCGCCCAATACGACAACTTCTGGGCCACCGTCGGTGTCCATCCTGACAACGAAGACGCCGCGCAACCCAGTCTGCAAGACTTGTTAACACGCGGTCAAATGCCGCGCGTGGTGGGCATTGGTGAAACCGGGCTTGACTACTACCGTCTGGGCGAACGCAGTGTGGCCGATATGGCGTGGCAACGTGATCGGTTTCGCACCCATATTCACGCAGCGCGCCAGCTTCATTTGCCGCTGGTCATTCATACCCGGCGCGCCTCGGACGACACCCTGGCTATTCTTAAAGAGGAAGGTGAAGACGGCGGGCAAGGGTCTGCGGGTGGGGTTTTTCATTGTTTTACCGAATCGCAGCAAGTGGCGCGGGCCGCCTTGGATTTAGGGTTTTACATTTCTTTTTCCGGTATTTTGACGTTCAAGAACGCGCAAGACATTCGTGATGTTGCCGCCTTTGTACCGTTTGATCGTTTGCTGATCGAAACCGATAGTCCTTATCTGGCTCCTGTTCCTTATCGGGGGAAAACCAATAATCCAGCACTGGTTCCTTTGGTCGCGGCACAGTTGGCTGACATTAAAAAATGTTCTACAGCACAGATTGCCGAGGTCAGTAGTTGTAACTTTGAAGCACTTTTCAAAAAGGTTCTTTTGTGACGGAAAAAACTTTTAAAACAATGGCGGATTTTTTAAAGCGTGGGCTTGTTTTACTTCTTTTTTTTAGCTTCCCGTTGGCTTATGCCGGCTCCTACGAGGATTTTTTCACAGCCATCAAGCGCGATGATGCTCGCACCCTCACCCAGCTACTCAGTCAGGGCTTTGATGTCAACACACTCAATCCGGCAGGCGAACATGGCTTGCTGTTAGCGGCTCGGGAGCCGTCGCTCCAGGCCGCAGCCGTGTTGTTAGCGCAACCCAAAGTGAACGCTGATGCGCGTAATCGACAGGATGAAAGTGCGCTCATGCTGGCTTCATTGCAAGGACTGGATGCGCTTTGCCAGCAACTCATTGCCCAAGGTGCCAGCGTCAATAAACCTGGTTGGACGCCGCTACATTACGCCGCGACGCACGGACATTTGACGGTTATCACATTGCTGTTAGACAACTACGCCTATATTGATGCAGCTTCACCCAACGGCACGACACCGCTGATGATGGCGGCGCATTACGGCACGCCGTCTGCTGTCAAGCAGCTACTGGAGGCTGGCGCAGACCCCTTGCTAAAAAACGCACAGGATTTATCGGCGATTGACTTTGCCCACCGTGCCAATCGACTTGATGTGGCCGAAATCATTGCCGCCTTTGTCCGTAGTCGTCAGCCCAAAGGTGTTTGGTAAGCGCGTTTATTCATCGCAATTGACACGCCGCCGTCCTTCTTCACATGCGGAGCTACATTCGACATCATGGCTTGGCCCTTGCCCTCCAAACTTCAATTTTCGGTACCTGCCGAGGTCTTGACGAGTTTGCCGGTGGAAGTGTTGTTGATGGATCAGCAGATGATTCGCGGGGTCATGGCATCTGACGAAAACCTGGCTGCTTTAACAGCACTCAATATCTCATTCATGGGACAAGCTCTGGTGCTGGCGTTGTCTGATATTCGTTCAGTTACCTGCAGGACGTCACTTATTTTCGCGACAAATCCAGTAACACCCGTCAAAACCACCACACATGAAGAGAGCCTTGTTTTTCATGTTGTTTTTGTCGATGGACAAGTATTGGAGGGGCAGACACAGGGGTATCTCAACATGCGTGGGGGCGGCGTTTATCTTTACGTGGCGCAAAAAAATGAGCAATTCAAGGCACTCTGGATTCCCAGACAGGCTTTGAAAAGTATTCGGATTGATCCGCCTGAGGCTATGCCCTCCCCGGCACCTTTCCTTGCTGCGCTGCAGCCCACGAAAAACAGCATGGCGCAGCCCAAAACAAGTTTGGCTACGAACATGAGCGAGCTTTCGTTGTTACTGGAGGAGGCCCGTGGAAAACCCTTGTTGTCGCTGGCACATGCCCTGTTTGAATTGCATATGCTGGATCAAGCAAAACTGGAGGAACTCGAACGTGAAGGTTCCGTCAATATGCGCGCCTATATTGATGAACGTCTAAGCAGTTCAGCCCTGTTTGAACTGCAGCTTGAACATGCCAGAGCGCGCATGGTCAAGACACCCGAGGTCAACGCCGACACGTTTTTAATAGAGCCACAAGCCACCTCAAAAATTTCGTGGCCCGTGGCGGCGCGACATGTGGTTGTGCCGTTGGGGATGATTTTAGGGATGCTTTATGTGGCGTCATCAGCACCGATGAACCGCGAATTGCAAGACCGTTTGAGCATGATAGCGGGCTGCAACGTGGCGCTTGTGTGGGCCTCAAAGATTCAGATTGACCTCAGAGTGTCCAAAGAAGTCCAGTCGCATCCCATGCTGCAAGAAAGTTCAGGCAGTGCCGTCCCTGCCAGGAAAACGACACTCCCTGAAACCCCCGTGCTGGATCTGCAATCGTTGCTGGCCTCGGCCCAAAATGAAATCAAAGTACATGGCGCCGAAGTTCACAGCAATGCCGTCGATGAGCGCTCCAGTGTGGTGTTGCTGGTCAAACGCATCATTTTGGATGCAAATAAACAGAAAGCCTCGGACATTCACATTGAAACCAACCCTGGCGAAGAAATATCGCGGGTTCGTTTTCGTATTGATGGTGATTTGGAAGAATATTTGCGATTGCCTGCTGATTTGCGGGCCGCTTTGGTTTCTCGCATCAAGGTGATGAGCAAGCTTGATATTTCAGAGCGTCGTCGCCCGCAGGATGGCAAAATTAATTTTGCGGATTTTTCCAATACAAGACTTGAATTGCGGGTGGCAATTCTTCCAACGCACAACAATCTGGAAGATGTGGTGATGCGCTTGCTGGCCTCCAGTAAACCCATTCCGCTGGCGCAACTGGGATTCTCACCGCGCGATGCCGAAATCGTTAAAAGACTTTCGCTTCATCCTTATGGCCTGTTGTTGGCCTGTGGTCCAACGGGTTCCGGAAAAACCACGACCCTGCACTCTTTACTCAGTGAAATCAACACCGACAGCCGCAAGATTTGGACCGCAGAAGACCCGATTGAAATCACGCAAGCGGGTTTGCGTCAACTTCAAGTCAATCCGAAAATAGGCTTGACGTTTGCCGCAGCTATGCGCGCTTTTTTACGGGCAGATCCGGATGTCATCATGATTGGGGAGGTGCGCGATGAGGAAACGGCACGCATCTGCATTGAGGCTTCGCTCACCGGTCACCTGGTTTTTTCAACCTTGCACACCAATGGCGCTGCAGAAAGCGTGGTGCGTCTGCTGGACTTGGGCATGGACCCTATGAACTTTGGCGACTCTTTGATTGGCATTGTGGCGCAGCGACTGGTTCGGGGTTTGTGCAAAGTGTGTGCAGCCCCAAAAGTTTTATCGGATGCCGAGTTTGAAACACTGGTGCGTGAATACATCGCTGGCACGGCCTTAACGATGGAAGAGGGGCGCAAGCGACTTTTGACCAGCGCCGCCAGTTTTTCGCCGGACGCGGCGGCCGACTCAGTCGTTTCAATCCGTGAGGCGGTGGGCTGTGACCAGTGCGCCGGTCGGGGCTACAAAGGCCGTATGGGCATTTACGAGGTGCTGGAGAATGTGGGTGACATGAAACACAAAATCCAGATACGCGCCCCGACTTCAGAGATTTTGGCAGAAGCCTCCAGCGCCGGGATGCGAACCCTGCGACAAGATGCGCTGGAAAAAGTGGTCGCCGGCTTGATTGACCTCAAGCAGGCCCGAACCCTTTACGCTTGAAACGCATCACCTCAGGAAACCGAAAATTGAACTGTTGGCGCGCTCAAATCATTGAACGATGAACCCAGTGCAATTTCACCGCATCCATGCAAAACACACTCTTCGCGTCGCAGCAAAATATCCGCGCCCCCTCCTGAAAATCGCAACCAGCTGCCATACGAACTAACATCCACCAGCATCACGCTGCCATTGCGCCAGTCAATACGGGCATGGGTGCGTGAGACACGCGGATCGTTCACTACAAACTCAACGTCACGCACGCGCCCAATATGGATTGGCAGTTCAAATGACTTGAATGTTTTTTTGATGCCTAACCAGGTTAGTTCCACTTGTCCGCCCAAGGCATCCGTGTTGCCTGCGTCAAACAAAGGATCTAGGTCGGCTTGTAGCGTTAAAAAATCTGAAGTCACATCGTTTTGCCATTCGACTTTGTAAACCGTGCAAGGCTCCACACGACCTCGAATGCTGATCGGCCCCAAAATACGAAACCGCACACCCGGTGCTTCATCAGCGCCTTTTAGTGCGGCACTGTTAGCCCAAATTTGGTGTGGCCCGGAAAGATCACTCAGGCGGGATGCCACGTTAACCGCGTCCCCGTAACAGTCACCCTCCACGATTTCAACATCACCGCTGGCAACCCCAATGCGAAGAGGCATCCGTTTGGCGGGCGGAATTTTCATCATGAGATGCTGATGACCGCGCTGCATTTCCACGACGGCGTTGATAGCTGAGGGGCTTTTCTCAAATAAAGCCAGCACGCCGTCCCCCAGCATTTTGACGACACGACCCTCATGCAATTCAACAATATGCGCCACCCAAGTGGTCACTTGCGTGACGGCTTGCGTTGCGCGCGCATTGCCCAAGACCTCAAAGACCCCGGTGCTTCCGAAAAGATCGGTAAATACGACCGTAGTGTGAACGCTCATTCCCGATTCCGATCAATTTCAGGGTTTTAAAAGTGGCTCAGTTTAGGGCATTCCCGCAATTTTTCAGGGGTGGTGGTGACCCCAGAAAAGTAAAGCGTCCCGTCCTTCCAGCATCAAATCAGTCTGGGCACCAACCGGCAAGATGACTTTGGTTGCCACATGTCCATAAGGCAAGTTGGTCAGCACCGGCACCTTGATCTGCTGGCGCAACCAGTTCACCACGCTGCTTAACTTGAAACCCCGGTCATGGGGCACTAATTTAAACTCGGTAAATTGCCCCATCAGAATGGCTTTTTGTCGCCCTAGCACCCCGGCGTGCAAGAGTTGCGTGAGCATTCGCTCAATGCGGTAGGGATGTTCTCCGACATCTTCCAGAAACAAGATACCGCCTTGAATATCCGGAAAATAAGGTGTCCCCAGCAAAGAGGTCAACACCGATAAATTACCGCCCCAAATAGTGGCCTGGCTGATGCTGAAATCGTTGTTTTCTGTGGTGTTTGTTGGTTCAGTTACCTTGTTTTGTCGCCAGCCTGCACCCTCTCCTTGTCCGCTGAGAAGATCATCAAAGCAGGCCTCCATGATGTCGTCGGGCACGGCTTCAAAAGCGCGTCCTTGCGTGGCTGTCATGTTGGGCTTGCCACCCACGCCAAAACCTTCACACAACGCCGGGCCAGCCCAAGTCACGCCGCCCGTGCGCGCCAGCATGGCATTTTGGAATGCTGTGAAGTCACTGATGCCCATAAATAAGGTGCCGGCCTCGATCGCTTTGGCCACTTTTTTGTAGTCAATACCGCCCAAAATACGGGTCAATCCATAGCCTCCCCGTGAGATCAGGGCCACATCGGCGCCACTGGCTGCAGCGCGATGAATGGCGGCCAGACGCGTGTCGTCATCGCCCGCAAAACGCAGGTGACTGGTCATTGCGTCCTTATCAATTTCAACCTCATGGCCGAGCGTTTTAAGTCGGGCAACCCCGCGTCGAAAGGCTGCTTTGTCACGCACAGCACCTGAAGGAGAGTAAATATAAATGTGTTTTTTCATCGCGGGGGAAGATTTTCTTGATTCTTTCAGGAACCATCGCCTGATCGTTTATTTCTTAAACCTGGCGAGGCGAAAGCGCGTAAAGCGGCGCGGTGCCCCTGGTCTGGAAACGGGGCTTCATCAGCGATGGAGGTAAGTACATGTTCTGGCGCTACCGGCATCACCCGACGGTCTCGGTAACGTTCGGAGTCCCTGATAGAGGGGAATAAATTATTCAGGTCTTGCCGCACCAGAACTACATTTTTCAAGTCCAAATGCTCAACTAACTCGCTCACTATTTGCTGATGCCAATCCAGCGTATGCAGGGACTCTTTCTTGGGCTTATCGCTCTTGCCAAAACCGATCAAATCCGGGGCCAGCACCCGATGGCCAGCAGCCAGAAGTTCTGGAATCATTTGTCGAAAGGCGTAGCTCCAGCTTGCCGCATCATGCAGGCACAGATAGGTGTGAGGTGCATCAATCGGCCCCAGGTCGAGGTAATGCAGGCGCAAGCCTTGCAGACTGGGCAAGTGGCTGATGTAGTGAGGGGGCCACGGGTAATCCGACAAATTTGAAAACCGGGCATCAGGGGTGCGAACGGCATCTTCACGCACCGGGCTACTCACTGCGCGGTGCTGTGCCCGTTTTTGCTTGAAGAAGTTTTGTAATAACGTGGCGCTTTCAACCGCCAGTAATCCACCTTGCACATGCGTTTGATGGTTCAAACGGGTATTTTTGAAGACATCCAGTACAGACCCAGCGGCGCCTGTTTTGGGGTCGAAAGCGCCAAACACCACGCGTTGCAAGCGAGCATTGAGCATGGCTCCTGCGCACATGACGCAGGGTTCCAGAGTTACAAAAAGTTCACAGTCGTCGAGGCGATAGTTTCCCAAAACCAGCGCTGCAGCGCGTAAAGCCACAATTTCAGCGTGCGCTGTTGGGTCATGTTCAGCAATGGGGGCATTACGGCCAACCGCGATGACAACCCCATTTTTTAACAGCACCGCCCCGACGGGTATTTCTCCCGCTGCACCTGCCAACGTCGCTTGCGCTAAGGCAAGCTGCATGACTTGTACATCACTGTGGTGCATGTGAATAAACGAAACCCTCCTTAACGGCGGGCTGTCATCTGTTGATGCCGCTCACGAATATCGCGTTTTTCATTCCCACTCGATAGTGGCTGGTGGCTTGCTGCTCACGTCATAGGTGACGCGGTTGATGCCGCGCACTTCGTTGATGATTCGGCTGGACACTTTTTTGAGCAGCGCATAAGGCAGCTCAGCCCAGTCGGCGGTCATGAAATCGCTGGTTTGCACGGCACGCAAGGCCACCACGTAATCGTAAGTGCGGCCATCGCCCATGACGCCCACGCTCTTGACCGGCAAAAAAACGACAAACGCTTGACTGGTCAGGTCATACCAACTTTTACCGCTTTCTTCGTCGATAAAGTTACGCAGTTCTTCTATAAAGATGGCGTCGGCTTGACGCAGCAAGTCGGCATATTCCTTCTTGACTTCGCCCAAAATCCGCACACCCAGACCAGGCCCTGGGAAGGGGTGACGGTAAACCATGTGGTAAGGCAAACCCAGCGCCACACCCAACTCGCGTACTTCGTCCTTGAACAACTCGCGCAGCGGCTCCAGCAGATTCAGGCCTAGCAGCTCAGGCAAACCGCCTACGTTGTGGTGGCTCTTGATAACAATCGCTTTTTTGGATTTGGCACCGCCCGACTCAATCACGTCCGGGTAAATCGTGCCTTGTGCGAGCCAGGCGACATGACGCGACTGGTCATTTTTGAGCTTGCCGGCTTCGGCTTTAAAGACTTCTACAAACTCGCGGCCAATGATTTTTCGTTTGGCTTCAGGCTCACTCACTCCGGCCAAATGACCTAAAAATTGGTCGGCAGCGTCCACTCGAATGACTTTGGCGTGCAGCTTGCCGACAAACATATCCATCACTTGATCGCCTTCGTTCAGGCGCAACAAGCCATGATCCACGAATACACAAGTCAGTTGATCACCAATGGCGCGATGAATCAATGCCGCTGCTACAGATGAATCCACACCGCCAGAAAGACCCAAAATGACCTCATCGGTACCGACTTGGGCACGAATTTTTTCAACGGCTTCGCTGATGTAGTCGCCCATGATCCAGTCCGGGCGTGCGCCGCAGATGTCGAGCACAAAGCGCTCCAGAATCGCCGGGCCGCGTTTGGTGTGTGTGACTTCAGGGTGAAACTGCACGCCATAAAAACGGCGATCTTCATCGGCCATGCCCGCAATCGGGCAACTGTCGGTACTGGCCATCAGCTTAAAGCCATGGGGTAACTCGGTCACCTTGTCGCCGTGGCTCATCCACACTTGCAACATGCCATGGCCCATGGCGGTGGTGTAGTCCTGAATGCCTTCCAGTAGTTGCGTGTGACCCCGCGCCCGCACATCAGCGTGACCAAACTCACGGGTATGGCCGCTTTGTACCAAGCCGCCCAACTGATGCGCCATAGTTTGCATCCCGTAGCAAATGCCCAACACAGGCACGCCCAGTTCAAACACAGCTTGCGGCGCTTTGTCGGTGCTGTCTTCGTAAACGCTGGCGTGGCTGCCGGACAAAATGATGCCCTTGAGCTTGCCGTCCCGGGCATAAGCGCGCACCCAGTCGCTGCTCACATCACAGGGATGAACTTCACAAAAAACATGCGCTTCGCGGATGCGACGTGCAATGAGCTGGGTGACTTGGGAACCAAAGTCGAGGATGAGAATTTTTTGATGCATGGCTAATCAGTTCAAGCTTATTCTGAGCGGTAGTTGGGCGCTTCGGTTGTGATTTGCACGTCATGAACATGGCTTTCACGAATACCAGCGGTCGTAATTTCAACAAACTCGGCCTGATTCTGCATAGCTTCAATCGTGGCACAGCCACAATAACCCATGCTGGCGCGCACGCCACCCGCCATCTGGAACATGATTGCGACCACGGAGCCTTTGTAAGGCACACGCCCTTCAATGCCTTCGGGCACCAGTTTGTCAAGATTCGGATTGCCCGTGGTTGATTCCTGAAAATAGCGGTCTGCACTGCCTTGCTTCATGGCACCAATGCTGCCCATGCCCCGGTAACTTTTGTAACTGCGGCCTTGAAACAGAATGACTTCACCGGGCGCTTCTTCAGTCCCGGCAAACATGCCGCCCATCATCACGGTGCTGGCACCGGCGGCTAAAGCTTTGGCGATATCGCCGCTATAGCGAATGCCACCGTCAGCAATCAAAGGAACACCAGTGCCTTTGAGCGCCGTTGCCACACTGTCAATCGCCATGATTTGTGGCACACCCACACCGGCCACGATGCGCGTTGTACAAATCGAACCCGGGCCGATACCAACTTTTACGGCATCCGCGCCCGCCTCGACCAGCGCCAGTGCGGCTGCACCCGTAGCAATGTTGCCGCCAATCACGTCAATTTGGGGATAGTTTTGCTTCACCCAACGCACCCGTTCAATCACGCCTTTGCTGTGACCATGCGCAGTATCCACCACGATGGCGTCCACACCCGCGCGCACCAATGCTTCAACGCGTTCTTCGGTGCCCTCGCCCACGCCGACAGCCGCGCCGACGCGCAATTTGCCATGCGCATCACGCGCCGCATTGGGGAAATTCGTTTGTTTGGTGATGTCTTTGACTGTGATCAGCCCTTTGAGTTCAAAAGCGTCATTGACGACCAGCAAGCGTTCAATCTTGTACTGATTCAACAAAACCTTGGCTTGCGCCAGCGTCGTGCCATCGGGCACCGTCACCAGTTTGTCGCGCTGCGTCATGATCTGGCCGACGGGCAAGTCAAAACGGGTTTCAAAGCGCAGATCACGACCCGTGACAATGCCGACAACCTTGCCGCCTTCACAGACCGGAAATCCTGACACCCCCAGCTGAATTGACAAGTCCATGACTTGGCGCACGGTGTGCAAAGGTGTGACGACCACCGGGTCACGCAACACGCCTGATTCATAGCGCTTGACCTTAGCCACTTGTGCAGCCTGCTCTTGCGCCGACATATTTTTGTGAACGATACCGATACCGCCCTCCTGCGCAATGGCAATCGCCAACCGGGCTTCGGTGACGGTGTCCATGGCGGCAGACACCAAAGGCATATTAAGTGCAATGTTGCGGGAGAAACGAGTGGCGAGGGAGGTGTCCTTGGGGAGGACTTGGGAGAATGCTGGCACCAACAAGACGTCGTCGAAGGTGAGCGCTTTGCCGATTAGGCGCATATCTGAGCTCCAAATAAACGATTGTAACTTCGCCATCGGCGCGCTACTCGCCTGTTGATCGTGAGATCGCGGGCTAAACTGCAGCCATGAAGCGCATCCAACTTATTTTTATGGCTGCTGCCTGCCTGGTTTCCATGGCGGCATCGGCACAGTGGCAATGGACTGACAACAAGGGGCGTCATGTGTTCAGTGATCGCGCCCCACCGGTTGATATTCTTGAAAAAAATATTTTGAAACGACCCAAAGGGTGGGGCATTCTTACAAGCACAACGCCAGTGGCGGCGGCAGTAACGACTGAAGCTACAGCCGCTTCCGTTGCTGCTGCTTCAGCACCCCAGGAGAGCGCGAGCGCGCCGAAGTTAAGCGGCGTAGATAAAGCGTTGATTGAAAAGAAAAAGCAGGCAGAAGCCGCCGAGATTGCCAATCGTCTAGCTGAAGAAGAAAAATATCTCAAGGCGAAAATCGAAAATTGCGCTCGTGCCAAGCAAGCCCAAGTCAGTTTTGATTCCGGTATGCGCATGGCTCAAATCAATGAAAAAGGCGAGCGTGAAATCATGGATGAAGCGGCGCGTGCCTCAGAGGTGAGGCGTATTCAGTCCATCATTAATTCTGATTGCCGATAAAAAACCGCTGGTTTTAACGCTGAAAATAGAGCGTTAGCCGGGTTAGTAGCCCGCTTTGGCGCCTGCCCGCTTCTTCATGAAAAGCCCTGTCGTGCGAGCACCCTGTCTGGTAAACCGTTCCCGGCGGGCCACTTTGGGATCGACGGTAAGCGCCCTATAAATTTCAACGCGGTCATGGTCTCGCAATGTTTGATTCAAACTGGCTTGGCGACCCCAAATCCCAACCTCTGTAGTCAGCACATCTATTAAGGGGAATTGTTGCAAAAAACCACTACCTTGCAGTGCTTGTAAAACCGTGCTGACAGGTTTCAATTGCAGTGTCATTTCATGCACAACCCGAGGCGCTGGCGAATAAACCACCGTGACCTGAATCTTCAAGCTACTCGCCATACACCTGTGTAGCCCGTTTGATAAAAGCGTCCACCATGCTGATGGCAATTTTTTCAAAAACGGGGCCAACCACCTTGCCTAAAATGACATTGTCAAAGCCAAAGGTCAGCGTTAACTCCACTTTGCAGGCGCGCTGACTGCCGTCTCCCAAGGGCAAGAAGTTCCACTCTCCGTCCAGGCTTGAAAAAGGCCCATCCAGTAATTTTATTTTGACTTGGCTGCCCGGCACATGCTGATTCAGTGTGGTGAAAGTCTGGTGGACGCCGCTGAAACCAATCCCGATTTCTGCCGTCATGCCATGCGCATCGGAGGAGACCACCCGTGCACGGTCGCACCAAGGTAAAAACTTGGGGTATTGATCAACATCAATCACAAGGGCATACATTTCTTGCGGGCTGTACCAAATCAGGACGGTCTTCTTTACAGTTTTCATAGAATGGAGTATTTCCCCAGATTGTAAACAAGCCTTGTTTGCACGACTGACAACCCCAGATTGACTCATGGCTAAAAAACCCGAAACTGCAACTCGCATTGCCGACAATAAAAAGGCTGCGTACAACTATTTTTTTGAAGAGCGCCTGGAGGCAGGCTTGGTGCTGGAAGGCTGGGAAGTCAAATCACTGCGCGCCGGCAAGGTGCAACTAACCGAGGGTTATGTCGTCATTCGCCATCGGGAACTGTTCGTCATCGGCCTGCAAATTCAACCCTTGAATACCGCCTCTTCACACATCAATCCGGACAAGGTGCGCACTAAAAAGCTGCTGCTGCACCGAGAAGAAATCAAGCGGTTAATCAGCAAGGTGGAGCAAAAAGGTTACACGCTGGTGCCGCTTAATTTGCATTGGAAAGATGGCAAGATCAAGTGTGAGATTGCTTTAGCTAAAGGTAAAGCAGAACACGACAAACGCGACACCATCAAGGATCGCGAAGGTAAACGTGAAGTCGAACGGGCTATGAAGGTTCATCGACGTTAAATAATTAATTTTTCCAGCCTACACGGTGCACAGCGGAGGTTGCATCGTGACGGGCATCGTCTTCAGAGTGCAAATAAATACTGGTCGTGCTGATGTTGGCATGACCCAAGTTGTCACGAACCACTTTCAGATCGGCCTTTTCGCTCAAATGACTGCCAGCGGTGTGACGCATCCAGTGGGTCGAGGCTTGTTCAAGATGCGCGGCAGCAGCCTCAAACTCGGGGCCTTGGCAGCGCAGCCGGTCAGCACTGGCCCGCATCACGCCTTTGACGATTTCATGAATAGCGGTGCGCGCCATCGGCTTGTGTGGCCCAATCAGCGGGATTAATAACGGTGTGTTCTCGCCTTCCAGAGGTTGAGGCCGCAAGTGGTGGACTTGGCGGTAGCGTGCAAGTTCAGCCATTAATTCAGGCGTCGCCGGAATCAGGCGATTTTTACCGCCTTTGCCTTTAACTTCCAGCCACCAGCGTTCATGCGCGTCACTGCCCCTCTGGTTGAAAAAACTGCCCATGTTGGCGGTACCAATTTCCGAGACGCGCAAACCACCGATATACAACAATGAAAATAGCCAGCGGCAACGTGCCGCATGGCTCTGTTCCCGTGCGTTTGACACCGGCATGGCTTCAATCGTGTGCATCACGGTTTGCCATTGCGTCATGGGCAGAAAACGACTGATGTGCGGTGGTGCCAGCCGCCGTCTGCGACGGCTCAGGGCCAAAGGATTGCCCGCTAAATAACCGGCCTCGACCAGCCACGACAACAGGGCATTCAAGATGGACATGGCTTGACGCTGGCTGGCTGTACTCAAAGGCCCGGCAAAGGGTCGCCATAAAGGCGAATTTCGCCCCGGCTTTTGACCTTGCTGGATGACCCAACGCTCGGCGGGCTGCGGGTCGGCCAGAAACTGTTGATACACCAGCAAATCTTCATGCGTCAGGTCTGACAGTGCGACGCCGTGCTGCAGTCCACACCACAGCATGAGTCGCTCGGACTCTTTGCGATAACTGGCGAGTGTCGCTGGCGAATCGGCATAGCGGGCCAGCCACGCCAAAACAGCGCTGCGGTCATCTCTAGCCGTTAACTGGCCAGGTAATTTAGCGCGATTGCCCCCGTCACGGCCATCCAGATGCGGAGGGATAACCAAAAAATTCAGTGTGGTGAGTGACTTCATGACTTTAAAACAGCAATTTTTGAACGATTATTTAATTCTATGGACATTAGACTGATTATGTCCATAGATTTAAATACAATTCATGTATAAATACATATTACGTTGTATTATTTAATAATTTAACTAGAAAGTGATTAGTATGGGAAAATACGCTGCAACCGAAGCCGATTTGCAAGCTGAAGTGGAGGTTTTACGCACGCAAGCTCCAGGAACCCAAGATTTGTATCGGGAAGTGTGTGTTTTGCTGTTTTTCAGGCATGGCATCACCCCCACCACAAATAAGCTATATCAGTTGGTGCGCAAAGGCAGCATGAGTGCGCCGGCAGAGGCTCTCACCAAATTTTGGGAGACGCTGCGAGATAAAAGTCGTATCAGGATTGAACATCCTGATTTGCCGCAGGCGTTGCGTGAGGCTGCAGGTGAGATGGTGGGAAGCTTATGGCAGCAGGCACAAAGCGCGGCTAAAAACGAATGGGAGGAACTGCGGGAAGATGCCAAAGCGCAGGTTTTGAACGCCGACGAATTGGCGCAAACCGCCACGAAGCAGCTACAGTCCAGCGTGCAACAGTTGAGTGATGTCCAGCAGGCGAGAGAGACGATTCAGCAGCAGTGGATAACCAGTCAGGCTGATCTGGCACGCGCGCAAGGCGAGATCAGCGTGCTAAAAAGTCAAGTCGATGCGGGGGTTGAGCAACGCCGAGAACAGCAAGAAGGCTTCAACACCGCACAACAGCGATTGACGCATGAACTAGAGCAACAACGCACGGTCGCGACAACACTGACGCAACGCCACACCACGGAGGCCAAACGTTTGATGCTGGAAGTGGATCGCGAAAGGGGGAATGCGCTAAAGGTGCAAAAAACACTGGAACAAGCGCAACAGGCGCTCGTGGAGCAGATTGAGCTGCATCGTCAGCAAATATCCCAAAAGCAGCAAGCGTTTGAAACACTCCAACAGCGCAAGGGGGAACTTGAAGGCAGTGTGTCAGAACTGCGAGAGCAGCGCGATCAACATTTGCAAGATGTGCAGAGCCTGAGATTGCAAATGCAAATCCCCACGCAAGAGAGAGACAAGGTCGTGCGCATCAAACGCACGATAAGACCTATGAGCCAGACGTTACGCATTCGTCGCTCTCTTTAGAGGGGTAAATCGGTCTTAACCCAGCGCACGCAAAGGATGCGTTTGGGGTGTCCAGGGACTGTTGAAAAATGGGGCAACCATAGCTGCCGTGACAGCCTCAATACGGAGTGGATTCCAGCGCGGTGCCTTGTCTTTGTCGATGGCTAAAGCACGAATACCTTCTACCGTCTCGCTTTGGCTTGCGCTGCGCCCCAAATGCAGCGGGTCAAAACTATGGTGCACCATGTCACGCTCCAGACGTAAATCTTGCGCCAGTGACAAAGTACGAGCTCGGCGAATTTGTTCGAGGGCAATGTGCAGCATCAATGGCGAGCGTTTGCGTAAAGTCGCCGCCGTGTCTTGCGCCCATACGTCAGAGGCAACTTCAAGTGACTGCACGATCTCAGACACGGTGGCGTATGAAAAGTAATGGTCAATTTTCGCGCGGTTTTCAAGATCAGACGGCGCTTCAGCAGATGCGTACATGGTCAGCCATGACTTAAGGGCTTGCGTGCCATAAAAGTCCAGGGTAGCCAACGACTCCCAAGCCAAACTCAGTTGCGCCACTTCAAAGCGGGCATCGGCCAAACCCAACATTTGCGCTTGCGAGGCATCGATGACTTCGCCCGTTAACGCCAGCCATTCACCCGTGTGACCCGGACAACGGCTCAGAAAGTAGCCAGCACCCACATCGGGGAAAAGACCAATCTGGGTTTCGGGCATCGCCATTTTGGTGCGCTCGGTGACAATACGAATCAGTATTCCATGTCCTGGTGATGCCTCACGATCCCGGCCATGACCACATAAACCCATGCCACCGCCCATCACAATACCGTCCATGAAAGCGATATAAGGTTTGGGGTAAGTGTGAATCAGATGGTTGAGCGCATATTCTTCGGTAAAGAAATCCGCCAACTCAGGATTTCCAGTCAAAGCGGCATGATGAAAAAAGCGAATGTCGCCGCCCGCACAAAAGGCGCCAAACGGTCCCGCTTTGTTGCAGCCGCGAATTGCAACCGCTTGAATGGCGTCATCATCACGCCAAGCGAGCAAGCAGTCGGTAAGCGTGCGAACCATTTCCAGCGAAAGGGCATTCAGTGCCTGTGGCCGATTGAGCGTGATGAAGCCCACCTGGCCGCGCACCTCAGTCAAAATATCGGTTGTTGTCATACTTTGCTTTTCCATCCAATAAGTTCGTTAAGGGCTAACGCACCGATGACCAGCATTCCGCCTGCCAGCACGTTAGGTCCGGGCACCTCGTTGGCACCAACCCAGGCTAACAGAATGCCAAAAATGACTTCCAATAATCCCAACAATGACACTTCGGGCGCTTTAAGCACGCGCGCACACAGTACCACCAATGCAGATGGAATTGCCAGTTGTACCAAACCCAGTCCGGCGAGCAACACCAAATCGTGCGCTGAGGCAGCAAAAGGAAAAGCCAACGGTAGTGTGACCAGCGCAGACAATACCGCGCCAATCAACACGGCAGGCATGAGGTTGATGTGCTGGCCTCTGGCATGGGCATGTTGGATGACAGTCCAGTTGGCAGCGGCAGAAATCGGAACACATAAAGCCACCAACGTACCCGTCAAGCTGACCGCTTGGGTGAATTGACTGGCATACATATAACTGATGCCAAACCCGGCCACGCCAATCGCGATCCAGGTTCGTGTCGCTACGCGGTGACCCATGAAAAAGTGCGCAGCCAGTGCTGTCAGAAAAGGCCCAATAGCCATCGTGATTAATACGTTGGCGACCGTAGTCAAGGTGATGGCCAGCATGAAAAAAGTAAACATACCACCCCAGCAAAAACCAGAAATCCACAACGTCGATCCACCGGTTCGTATATCCCGGAACACACGGCGACCCTGAAATAAAGGCAATATGAGCAACAAGGCCAGTACGGTAAAAAAGCTACGCCAAAAAGTCACTTCAAAACTACGAGCCTGTTCCAGATGCCGAACAACAACACCTGCAATTGACCACATCAGGGTCACGGCTACCATCAAAAGTGCGGCCCGGTTATGACTTAATTTCATGACAACTTTCAAAAAAAAAGCGGACCAATTGGCCCGCTAGTTATCCCGGTTGGAGTCCGGGAGAAAATCCGTTTGACAGGGATTAACGACCCGCGCGCTTGCGCTCACTTTCAGTCAGGTAACGCTTGCGCAGACGAATAGACTTGGGCGTGATTTCGACCAGCTCATCATCCTCAATAAATTCCACTGCGTATTCCAGCGTAGCATCAATCGGTGGCGTAATCTTGATGGCATCTTCTTTGCCGGAAACGCGGAAGTTGGTCAGCTGCTTGGTACGGGTGGCGTTGACCACCAAATCGTTGTCACGGCTGTGAATACCCACAATCATGCCTTCATAAACCGGGTCATTAGGCTTGACGAACATACGGCCACGGTCATCGAGCTTACCCAAGGCATAGGTGAAAATTTCACCAGCATCCATGGAAATCAGAACACCTTGTTTACGGCCGCCGATCTCGCCTTTATGCGGCTCATAGCTGTCAAAGATGTTGGCAATCAAGCCAGAACCACGCGTCAAATTCAGGAATTCGTTGGTGAAACCGATCAGACCACGCGCAGGAATACGATATTCCAAACGCACGCGGCCACGACCATCCGGCTCCATATTGACCAAGTCACCTTTGCGCTCGCCCAAGGCTTGCATCACGCCACCTTGGTGTTGCTCTTCAATGTCGGCAGTCACCAATTCGATAGGCTCATGGCGCACGCCATCGACATCCTTGAACACCACGCGCGGCTTGGAAACAGCCAACTCGTAGCCTTCACGGCGCATATTTTCCAGCAGAATCGTCAAGTGCAGTTCACCGCGACCCATGACTTCAAAAATACCTTCTTCGTCGGTTTCTTTGACGCGCAGGGCCACATTGTGTTGCAGTTCTTTTTGCAGACGATCCCAAATTTGACGACTGGTCACAAACTTGCCTTCACGACCAGCCAGCGGGCTGGTGTTGACACAAAAGTTCATCGTCAAGGTTGGCTCATCGACTTTGAGCATGGGCAGCGGTGTCGGATTGGTTGGATCGGTGATGGTCACCCCAATACCGATGTCACCAATGCCGTTAATAATCACGATTTCACCAGGACCGGCTTCCAGTGTCTGCACGCGTTCCAAGCCTTGAAATGTCAGCACTTGGTTGACGCGACCTTTAATAGCCTTGCCGTCCGGGCCTTCCATGACGACCACATCCATCATGGGCTTGATGGTGCCTTGGCTGATACGGCCAACGCCAATGCGACCCACAAAGGTCGAAAAATCGAGCGCCGAAATTTGCAACTGCAGCGGTGCGGCCGGGTCGCCTTGTTGTGGCGGCACATGCTTGAGCACAGTGTTGAACAGGGCTGACATATCGGGACCCCACTGTTCACCCGGCTCGCCCTCTTCCATCGACGACCAGCCATTAATGCCTGAGGCATAAACGACGGGGAAATCGAGCTGTTCATCCGTGGCGCCGAGCTTGTCGAACAGATCGAAAGCGGCGTTGACCACGAAGTCAGGACGTGCACCGGGCTTGTCCACTTTGTTCACCACAAGAATGGGCTTCAGGCCCAAGGCCAAGGCCTTCTTGGTCACAAAGCGGGTTTGTGGCATGGGACCTTCTTGTGCGTCAATCAACAGCACCACGCCGTCAACCATGGACAAGGCGCGTTCCACTTCACCACCGAAGTCAGCGTGGCCGGGGGTGTCCACGATGTTGATGTGCGTGCCTTGCCAGGTCACGGCACAATTTTTTGCCAGAATCGTAATGCCACGCTCTTTTTCAATGGCATTGTTGTCCATCACGGTATCAACAACTTTTTCATGTTCGGCAAAGGTGCCGGACTGGCGCAGCAACTGATCGACCATGGTGGTCTTGCCATGATCGACGTGAGCGATGATGGCGATATTTCTAATTTGCTTAATAGTCATGGTTCACTTTCTCTTAAATCTGGTCAAAGTCTATTTATTTGCTCAATCTCAAGCGGACTTAACAGCCGCCCAGGAATCAATTCGTCTGCCACAACGTGAGCTGTTCCTAGTAACGCGTGTGGGTTTTTGCCGTAAACGGCGAGCGACCCGCTCTCAGGCCAGCTTCCCCGGCGACGTACGCCACTCAAGAAACGCCCTGCACTTTCGCTCTCCAGCGTGACAACCGTGTGATCGCGAAGTAGCGAGTCCACAGGCATCAAACAATTCAATCGCTCATCCTCCGTCATGGCCTCCAGCGCCGCCAGTGTGACGCATTGCGCCACATGAAAGCCTCCGGTTTCAACCCGTCGCAATGCGGTCAGATGCGCGCCACAACCCAAAGCTTCACCTATATCCTCGCCAAGGGTTCGGATATAGGTGCCTTTGCTACATTTCACAAGCATCTTGATGGATTGAAACGATTTTTCATCCATTTGCAACGCTGCTTTCAGCTCGTAAATCGTCACGTCACGGGCTTGGCGCTCGACCTCAATGCCCGCGCGCGCATATTCATACAAGGCTTTGCCGTCCTTTTTCAAAGCACTGTGCATGGGCGGCACTTGCTGAATAGGCCCGGTGAACTGTTGCACGATCTTGTTCAGATTTTCTTCTGTGACATTAACGGGACGCTCTTGAATAACCTCGCCTTCGGCATCGCCGGTCGTTGTTTTGACGCCCAGCCGGGCGACGGCCTCATATGTTTTATCTGCCTCCAATTGAAGCTGACTGAACTTGGTAGCGGCCCCAAAACAAAGCGGCAATAAACCAGTTGCCAGCGGATCAAGCGTGCCGGTATGGCCTGCCTTCTCCGCCCGCAACAGCCACTTTACTTTTTGCAAAGCCTCATTACTCGACCAACCCAAGGGTTTATCCAGCAACAGCACCCCATGCACGGGGCGCCTGGCAATCCGTGCACGCGGCGTATTCATTGGCTTAGTCCTCTTTGGCTCGGGAGGCGACTGCACGCGCAATCAAGGCATTCATATCCGCCGCTCGCTCAGTCGTTTGGTCAAACAAAAAATGCAAGGTCGGCACGGTATGGATGTGCAATCGCTTGAATAAGCCCGCCCGCAAAAAGCCGGCAGCTTGATTCAAACCTTCTGTACAGGCTTTAGGGTCGCCAGCCAACAGGCTGAAAAACACCTTGGCATGGGCATAGTCAGGCGTGACCTCCACGGCCTGAATCGTCACCATGCCCACCCGCGGATCCTTGAGTTCACGCGCAATCAACTCAGTCAGATCGCGCTGAATCTGATCGGCTACCTTGAAGCTTCGGTTAGGAGTTTTTGACTTTATTCGCACAGCTAATGCTCAGTTGATCAAAGTGAACGGGCAATTTCACGAATCTCAAAGAACTCCAACACGTCACCCTCTTGGATGTCGTTGTAGTTTTTGATATTCAAACCGCACTCGAAGCTTTCCTTAACTTCTTTCGCATCGTCCTTGAAGCGCTTGAGCGATTCGAGTTCACCCGTGTAGATGACCACGTTATCGCGCAGCAACCGAAGACGTGCCGTGCGTTTGATGATGCCAGCGGTGACCATACAACCCGCAATAGAACCGATTTTGGAGACTTTGAACACCTGACGAATTTCGGCGGTTCCAATGACTTCCTCTTTCTTGTCCGGGGTCAACATGCCTGACATGGCCAGTTTGAGTTCATCTACAGCGTCATAAATGATGTCGTAGTAGCGAATGTCCACACCGTTGTTTTCGGCCAACTTACGCGCACCAGCATCGGCACGAGTGTTGAAGCCAATAATGACGGCTTTGGAGGCAATGGCCAGATTCACATCCGATTCGCTGATCGCACCGACGGCGGTGTAAACCAACTGCACCTTGACTTCTTCGGTTGAGAGCTTGAGCAGCGACTGCGCCAAAGCTTCTTGCGAACCTTGCACGTCGGCCTTGATGATGATCGGAACCATCTTCACAGCACCTGCCGTCATATCGGTGAACATGTTCTCCAGCTTGGCCGCTTGTTGTTTAGCCAGCTTGGTGTGACGGAACTTGCCTGCACGGTAGGTGGCAATTTCACGCGCACGACGTTCATCAGACATCACCATGAAGGCGTCCCCGGCTTGCGGAACTTCCGTCAACCCTTGAATTTCAACCGGGATGGAAGGCCCAGCCGTCTTGATGTTTTTACCGTTTTCATCCAGCATGGCGCGAACACGACCATAGGTAGAACCCGCCAGTACAATATCGCCCGTCTTGAGCGTGCCCGACTGCACCAGAACGGTGGCAACAGGGCCACGTCCTTTGTCCAGTTGTGCCTCGATGACCAGACCCTTGGCCATGGCTTCTACCGGCGCCCGAAGTTCAAGCACTTCGGCTTGTAGCAGCACTTGTTCCAGCAAAGCATCAACACCTTGACCGGTCTTGGCCGATACGGTGACGAAGGGGGACTCGCCACCAAACTCTTCCGGCACGACCTCTTCAACCACCAGCTCGTTTTTGACGCGCTCGGGATTGGCATCAGGTTTATCAATCTTGTTGATCGCCACCACAATTGGCACACCTGCCGCTTTTGCGTGCTTGATGGCCTCGCGGGTTTGGGGCATGACGCCATCATCGGCGGCCACCACCAATATCACGATATCGGTGGCCTTGGCACCGCGTGCACGCATGGCCGTAAAGGCTTCGTGACCAGGTGTATCAAGGAACGAAATCATGCCACCTGGGGTTTCTACATGGTAGGCACCAATGTGCTGGGTGATACCACCGGCTTCACCGGTCGCCACTTTGGCACGACGAATGTAATCAAGCAACGAAGTTTTGCCGTGATCAACGTGGCCCATGACGGTCACAACTGGCGCACGCGGCAACGACTCGGATTGCTGTTGTGACACTTCGTCATCGGTAAACGCCTCTGGATCATCCAATGCTGCCACGATGGCTTTGTGCCCCATTTCTTCCACCAAAATCATGGCGGTGTCTTGGTCTAATGGCTGATTGATGGTGACCATCTGGCCGAGCTTCATCAGGTGTTTGATCACCTCTGAGGCCTTGACTGCCATTTTGTGCGCCAACTCGGCCACAGTGATCGTTTCAGGCACATGCACTTCCAGAACGCGCATTTCAACCGGTGCGGCCTGCACTCGGTGCTCGTCCCGATTACGGTCGTTGCTGCCGCGCCGACCACGCGGGGCTGGCCGCCAGTTGTTGCCACGGTTTGCACCTGGGGCAGCTGTTGCACCCCGTGTAGGCAGGGCACCTTTCTTTTTCGGATCGCCCGCCCAACTACTTGAAAGCTTGGCTGATTTAACTTCCTTGCCGGCCCCGGCGGGTGCGACTGTGCCTGGCGCGGCAGGTGCTACACCCGGTTTTGCTGGTTTTGCAGCGCCTGCACCGGCCACTGCGGCTGGTTTATGCAGGGTGCCTTTCAGGCCTGCCTTGGCGGCAGCTTCTGCCCGGAGCTCTTCTGGCTTTTTAACAACAGGTGCTTTTTTCGCGGGTGATGACATCATCAAGCGAATAGCCGCCGCTTCTTCTTCGGCCTTGCGTCTGCGCGCACCCAGATCGGCGGCGCGTGCGGCTTCTTCAGCCACTCGCGTTTTGGCGTCTGCGGCTGCTTTCGCAACAGCTTGCGCTTGCAGGGCTTTAGTCGCTGCGGCATCAATCGCCTCTTGCGTTGGGAGTACGGCAGAAATCACTTGTTTATTTTTCTCTTCAATCGCTTGGGCCGCTGCTTTTTCAACGGCTTTCTCTGCCACTTTGGCCGCTTCTTTTTCTGCCGCCTTAATGGCCCCGGCAATGGCTTTAACCTCAGCCTCATCACTTAGACGCTTGCCTTCAGCAGCTTCTTCTTGCAGGCGAATTGATTCAGCTTGACTGCGTGCCTCTTCTTCGCGACGCCCTAATTCAGCGTGATCAATTTGCGGTACTGTCTCAACTTCGTGTTCTGGTTCAGCGGTCTCGACAGGCACTTCAACCCCATCTTCACGACGAACAAAGGTGCGCTGCTTACGCACTTCAACCTGAATCGTGCGGGCTTTACCCGTCGAGTCAGCTTGTTTGATTTCACTGGTTGATTTTTTCACCAGCGTGATTTTTTTGCGTTCAGCGCTGGCAGTGCCATGGCTGGTTTGCAAGTAGCTCAACAAATGCTGTTTATCAGCCTCTGTGAGCTTGTCAGACGCAGCTGATTTGGCCACGCCCGCCGATTTCAGCTGATCAAGCAGCGTATCGGTTGATTTTTTGAGTTCTATTGCAAACTCGGCGACAGTCGTACTGGACATTTGTTGTGTAACCTTTCATGACCATTACTCAGAAGCAGTGTCATTGGCAAACCAATGTGCACGCGCGTTCATGATCAAAGTCTTGGCCTCGTCCGCAGACTGGCCGGTGATTTCAGTGAGTTCGTCAACGGCCAAATCGGCCAAGTCGTCACGTGTGTGAACGCCGCTATCTGCCAGTTTGCCGATCAGTTCGGGGGCGAGGCCTTCAAGGTCATGCAAATTCTGCGAAACCTCTTCAACACTCTCTTCATGCGCAATTTCCATCAACAACAACGCGTCTTTGGCACGGGTACGCAATTCGTTGGCCGTGTCTTCATCGAAGCTCTCGATTTCGAGCATTTCTTCCAAGGGAACGTAAGCCACTTGTTCCAAACTGGTAAAGCCTTCTGCAATCAGCATATCGGCGATCTCTTCGTCAACGTCCAATTTTTCCATGAACAGCTTACGGCCTGTATCAATCTCATTGGCCTGCTTTTGGGCTGACTCGGCGGCATCCAGAATGTTGATTTTCCAGCCCGTCAATTCTGATGCAAGCCGCACATTTTGACCACCCCGTCCGATGGCGATGGCAAGATTTTCTTCATCCACCACAACATCCATGGCGTGACGTTCTTCGTCAACAACAATCGATGTGACATTGGCTGGTGCCAAAGCGCCAATCACGAATTGAGCGGGGTCTTCACTCCACAGCACAATGTCCACACGCTCGCCAGCCAACTCATTGGTCACACCATTGACGCGAGTTCCCCGAACGCCCACACAGGTTCCAATCGGATCTACGCGTTTGTCATGCGAGAGCACCGCGATTTTGGCACGTGAACCGACATCACGGGCGCACGACTTAATCTCCAGCAAACCCTGCTCGATTTCAGGAACTTCCTGGCGGAACAATTCGACCATGAAATCAGGCGCTGAACGCGACAAAATAATGGGTGCCCCGCGCAAAGTCAAGTCCACTTCCATGATCATGGCGCGAACGCGATCTCCCATGCGGAGATTTTCCTTGGGAATCATTTCACTGCGGCGCAAGCGGCCTTCGACCCGGCCACTTTCGACAATCAGGTCGCCTTTATCCATTCGTTTGACGGTACCAACAAAAATCTTGTCACCCCGCGACATAAAGTCATTGAGCAACATTTCGCGTTCGGCATCACGAATTTTTTGCAAAATAACTTGCTTTGCAGCCATGGCACCAATGCGACCAATGGGGACCGATTCCACGGTTTCCTCGATATATTCATCGACTTCAATATCAGGAATCTGCTCTTTGGCTTCAAACAACAAAATTTCTTGATCAGGCAATTGCAAACCCGCCTCATCGGGCACAACGTGCCAGCGACGAAACGTTTCGTAAGACCCCGTGTCGCGGTCAACCGCAACACGGATATCCACATCACCTTGAGAAAGTTTTTTGGTTGCTTGCGCCAACGCTGCTTCAACAGCGCCAAACACCACATCACGCTCCACATTCTTTTCACGTGAGATGGCTTCTACCAGCATTAACATTTCGCGATTCATGCCATAACTCTCCTGTTTCAATTCAATCTAAATTTGTCTCTGAGTCGTCCTGCGAACTCGACCCCTGCCCCCGACCTTTAAAGCTGACGATAGGCGCCAGTCGCGCCTCTTTCAACTCATCCAAAGTAAAGCCCAAGGCTTGTACGGGCGCGGGCAATCTTTTCTTGCTGATCTTTTGACCAGGCTTGCCAACTGGCGCATCGCTCCAGACAATTTGCCAATCTCCTGCATTCTCTTCAGTTTGGGTGCGCTCCAGGGTGCCCCGAAACTTCTTGCGACTGGCGTTAACTTGCCCATTTGCAGCCGCCCCAATGGGGGTTTTTAGCGTGACGTCAACTTCTTGACCTACAAACCGCTCGAAATCTTTCTCATGCCGCAAAGGACGATCAATGCCGGGCGAGGAGACCTCAAGCCGCGTGTACTCGATACCATCAACTTCCAGCACAAACAACAACTGGCGCGTTACTTTTTCGCAGTCCTCGACCGTAACAAACTGCTCCGCAGCGACACCCTCGGCAGGCGGCGTCCAGGGATGGTCAATCGTTATGCGCAGCAGCCCAGCAGCGGAACGTTCAATTTCCACCAAGTCATAGCCTAAACCGGCGACGGTTTGTTCAACAATATCTTTAAGAGCCACTTAGATCCAAATGCAGTACAAAAACAATCGACCAAAAAAAACGGGCGGTAAATACCCGTCCGTTTGGTCGTGAGCTACAAATTATATTCCAAAAGTTGTTTAAGACGCTTGATTCCTGGTAAATCATCCGGCGGCTGTTAGCAAAGCACGCGTGTAATTGTGCTTTGGATTTTCCAGCACGCCAACGGCAGAGCCAGACTCCACCACCCTGCCATCTTTCATGACCATCACGTCATGCGCCATGGCCTGAATGACTTCGACATCATGCGTTATGAGCAAATAACTCAGGCTATGTTCACGCTGCAGACGCTGCAATAGTTGTAGCACTTGTTTTTGAATGGTGACGTCCAGCGCGCTGGTGGGTTCATCGAGCACCAGTATCAGGGGGTTGACGATCAGCGCTCGGGCAATGGCCAAACGCTGGCGTTGTCCGCCTGAAAATTCGTGCGGATAGCGTTGTAACAAGTTATCGCGTTGTGTTTGATTCATATCCAGCCCCATGCCGACATCAAGCAATACTTTTTCAACACGCTGGCGACGTTCAAACAGCGACAAACCTGGCTCATGCACCACCAGTCCTTCTCCCAAAATCTCCTCGACCGTCAAACGCGGGGATAAAGATGAAAAAGGATCTTGAAACACTACTTGCACCCTGCGGCGCATGGCTTGGTTGTGAGTGGCGCTTAACCCCCAAGCCTGTCCCATAACCTGCAACATCCCCTTAAAAGGCAACAATCCCAGCGCGGCCAGCGCCAAGGTCGATTTTCCTGAACCCGACTCCCCCATGATGCCTAGCGTGCGCCCCGGTTGAACATCAAAGTCGGCGCCTTGCACGGCGACAAATGTACCCTGGCTAAACCAGCCTTTGAAGCCCGGCAGCGACGTGGGATAACTCACACGGAGTGCGCGGGCCTGCATCACGGCTGGCTCGCCTGTCATTAAGGCCGTTTCAGTTAAATCACGTGTTGGCTTGCTGTTAATCAGGCGACGGGTATAGCTGTGTTGCGGACACTCAAACACGTCTGACACTGTGCCCTGTTCCACAATGCGACCGTTTTCCATGACGATGACACGGTCTGCAAAGCGCCGCACCAAATTGAGGTCATGGGTAATCATGAGCACGGCCATACCGTTCTTCTTTTGAAGCCGGGCCAACAGATCCAGTATTTGCCCGCGCAAGGTAACATCCAGCGCGGTCGTGGGTTCATCAGCCAGCAGCAGTTGGGGCTGACAAGCCAGCGCCATGGCAATCATGGCGCGCTGGCGTTGACCGCCACTGAGTTGGTGCGGGTACGCTTTGATGCGTCTTTCGGGTTCATAAATGCCTGTTTCAGCGATTAACTCAATCGCTTTTTGGGCAGCTTGTGGCCGACTTAGCCCCTGTTTGAGTTCTAGCACTTCAGCGATTTGGGCGCCTATGGTCAACAGTGGATTGAGAGCCGTCATAGGCTCCTGAAAGATCATCGAAATAGCTTGTCCGCGCAGACCGCGCAGCGCCCGCTCCGGCATTGAAAGCAGATCCTGCCCTTGAAATAAGGCTTGCCCGTGGAGTTCTGCGTTCTGCACCAAGCGCAGCAAACTCAGCGCCGTCACTGTTTTGCCAGAGCCTGACTCGCCCACCAAAGCCAACTTCTCGCCCGCGTTTATATAAAAATCAATGTCATGCACCACGGCTTGCCCGGCAAATGAAATCCGTAAACCCTTGACCGCCAGCAAAGGTGCGCTTTGGGAATTTAAGTTGCTCATTTTTCAGCCTTTCGGGGATCAAGTGCATCGCGTAAAGCGTCTCCCATGAAGGTCAATAAAAGCAGCGTAGTGACCAAAACAAAGAACGTCGAGAGCGATATCCACCAGGCATCAATATTGTTTTTGCCTTGCGATAGCAATTCACCCAAAGAGGGGGTGCCCGGCGGCACGCCAAGCCCTAAAAAGTCCAGTGAAGTTAACGCCAAAATGGCCCCGCTCATGCGAAAGGGTAGAAACGTCACGACGGGCGTCAAGCTGTTGGGCAATAAGTGGCGAACAATAATTTGCCAATTGCTCACGCCCAGCGCCCGGGCTGCCCGCACGTAATCGAGTTGGCGGTTGCGTAAAAATTCAGCCCGCACGTAATCAGACAAACCCATCCAGCCGAACAAGCTCAACAAAATCAGCAGCAGGGACAAGCTGGGTGCAAATATCGCGCTAAAAATAATCAACAAATAAAGCTCGGGCATGGAACCCCAGATTTCAATAAAGCGCTGAAATGCCAAATCTGTCTTGCCGCCAAAAAAACCTTGGATGGCGCCTGTGATCACACCCAACAACACACCGGTCACAGTCAGCGCCAAAGCAAACAGCACGCTGATCCGAAAGCCATAAATGAGTTGGGCCAGCAAGTCGCGCCCCCGATCATCGGTGCCTAGCCAGTTGTCGCGACTAGGCGCCGAAGGGTTGGGTTCTTTGGCAAAATAATTTAAGGTTTTGGGACCATAGGGATTGAGGGCAAACAGTGCCCAATTGCCCGGCTGGGACAAACGTTTTTGAATGAAGGGGTCCAGATAATCGGTGGTGGTCTCAAAGTCACCACCAAAAGTCTTTTCTGAATAATCCTTGATCATCGGAAAATAAGTGCTGCCCTCGTAGCGCACAACGAGGGGCCGGTCGCTGGAAATCAACTCCGCACACAGACTTAAGGCAACCAGCACACCAAAGACCAGCAAACTCCAATAGCCCAGCCGGTTGCGTTTGAACCGTTGCCAAGCACGCCGCGTTGGACTCAAGCTGCGCGTTTGGGGCACTGATTTAATCGAATTTGACACGCGGATCCACCCAAACATAAGACAAGTCAGAAATCAGCTTGGTAACCAGGCCAATCAGCGTAAAGAAATACAGGGTGCCCAGCACCACCGGGTAATCGCGTCGAATGACACTCTCATAACTCAGCAATCCGAGGCCATCCAAAGAAAATAAAGTCTCAATCAGCAACGAGCCGGTAAAAAAGGCACCAATAAACGCTGCCGGAAAACCAGTGATGATTGGAATTAAGGCGTTGCGAAACACATGACGCCACAAGACTTGCCGGTCATTGAGTCCTTTGGCTCGGGCGGTCACCACATATTGTTTGCGAATTTCTTCCAGAAACGCGTTCTTGGTCAGCATGGTGGTGACGGCAAAACTGCCCAGCACCATGGCGGTTACCGGCATGGCGATGTGCCAAAGATAGTCCACGATGCGGGCACCCCAAGTTAATTCGTCCCAGTTGCTGGAGGTCAAACCCCGTAGCGGAAACCATTGCAACTGCCCGCCAAAAATAACCAACAGCGCCACGCCGAGCACAAAACCGGGAATCGCGTAGCCCACCAGCACCAGCAGCGTGGTGACAAAATCAAAACGTGAGCCAGCCCGTACTGCTTTGGCGACGCCCAGCGGCACCGCAATCAGGTAACTGATGAAAAAAGTCCATAGGCCCAGACTGATAGACACCGGCAGCTTTTCCCACAGCAGTTGAGAAACGTCCTTGTTTTGAAAAAAACTTTGGCCCAAGTCAAAACGGGCGAATTGCCCCAGCATTTGAAAAAAACGTTCATGGGCGGGCTTGTCAAACCCATACAAAGCCTTGATTTGCTCAAGTCGTTGGGGGTCCACGCCTTGCGCGCCACGGTAGCTCAAACCGCCGCCCTCCGCGCTTGAGCCAGTGCCGGCCTTGGCCTCTGCCATGTACTGCTCCACCGGGCCACCCGGCACAAATTGAATCACGACAAAGGTAAGCAGCAGCACGCCCAGCAACGTGGGCACCATTAACAATAAGCGTTTAAGGATGTAGATCAACATGATTTATTTGGCCCACCAAGTATCAATCGCCCAGCCTTCGCCTTGGGCATAAGGGGGCATGGCTTCAGGTTTACCGATGCGCCAATGGTTGTAAACCATGCGATGCGTGCCCGCCGCCCATTGCGGAATGAGCAAGTGGCTGTGACTGACAACACGCTCCAGCGCCCGGCAAGCGGGCAACAACTCAGCTTTGGTTTTGGCGCTGGTCATCTTGCCGATCAAGGCATCAATAGCCGGACTTTTTACACCGGACAGGTTGCCGGAGTCTTCCATGTCAGCGGCCTTGGCACCAAAAATATCAGCATATTCCTGCCCCGGATTGTGCGTGCCCCCGTAAGCCAGCGAGGTGATGTCAAACTCAAACTTTTGAAGCCGCTGCTGGTACAACGCAAAGTCCACCGGACGAAAATTGAGCTGAATACCGAGTTTTTCGAGATTTCTGGCCCAGGGCGCAACCACGCGCGCGCTGCCTTCGTTGCTGTCAAGGTATTCAACCTCGAACGCTTGGCCTTGTTCATTGCGCAAAGCGCCATCCCGCACCTGCCAGCCCGCCGCCTTCAACAAGGCTTGCGCCTGACGTAGATTGGCACGCAAAGACGAGGGGCCATCGGTGCGCGGCGCCAAGGTCATCGGCCCGAAAGCGGCAGCAGGAATCACTTGGCGCCAAGGCGCCAGCAAGGCAAGTTCTTCAGGACTTGGCACGCCGGTGGCCTGGCAATCGGTGTTGCCGAATAGACCATTCACCCGTTGATAGGCGTTGTAAAACATCTGGCGGTTCATCCACTCATAGTCCAGTGCCAGCCCGAGGGCTTGGCGAACCCGCACATCTTTGAAGTTGTTTCGCCGGGTGTTGAGCACATAGCTTTGAAAGCCTGATGGCAATCGGTGTTTGAACTCGGCTTTGACCAATTCGCCGGTGTCAAAACGTTTGCCAGTCACCCGCCTGGCCCAATCGCCCGCAGAAAAGAAGCGCATTAAATCAAATTCGCCGGCTTTGAGGGCCTCTAGCCGAGCGGTATTGTCTTTGTAAATCTTGACGGTAATGCGGTCAAAGTTGTTGCTTCCCCGCTTGACATTGAGGTCTTGCGCCCAGTAGTTGGGGTCGCGGACATAGGTTATGTCCTTGCCAAATCGAACCGGGCCAATTTTGTACGGACCGCTGCCAATGGGCGTATCCATGACCACTTGGTCAAACGATTTGGGTTGGCCGTTTTCCATGCCCCATTGGCGACTAAAAACGGGCAAACCGCCGACCGTCAGCGGCAGTCCCCGATTGGGTTTTTTAAAGCGGTAGCGCACGGTGTGTGCATCGATCACGTCTAAACCCGCCACATCGATCAACAGTGTTTTGAAAGCAGGCGAGGTGTGGGGGCCGATCAGGGTGTCAAAACTGTGTTTGACATCGGCAGCCAGCACCGGGTCGCCATTATGAAACCGCGCTAAAGGGTTGAGATGAAACGTGGCGCTCATGCCATCCGGTGCGACGTCAACATCACTGGCCAGCAAGCCATAGCCGGAGCCGGTTTCATCCAGCGAACCGGTGAGCAATGAATCAAACATCAAATCTGCCAGATAAGCGGGCGCCGAGCCTTTGATGGTGAAGGGGTTGTATTTGTCAAAGGTGGACACGCGTAAATTACTCACCAACCGCAGTTCACCCCCTTTGGGCGCGCCGGGATTGACGTAATCAAACTGTGAAAAGTTGGGCGGATACTTGAGGTCACCCCACAGGGCGTAGCCGTGCGCCGCCCACAACGGGGACGAAACTCCCCACACCAATAAAAAAAGCAGACTTCGCATGAGACAATTCTGCATCAAATGCGACTGCCTCTCCGGCGGTGATTCACCTGTTTATACAAGAGAGACGATATGGGATTCCTGACCGGAAAAAAATTACTGATTACTGGTGTTTTGTCCAAACGCTCCATTGCTTACGGCATTGCGCAGGCGTGCCATGCGCAAGGTGCCGAGTTGGCTTTCAGCTACGTGGGCGAGCGTTTCAAGGAGCGCATCACAGAATTTGCCGCTGACTTTGGCTCTGAATTGATCTTTGATTGTGATGTCGGGGAGGATACACAAATCGAAAAATTGTTCACGGACTTGTCAGCCCATTGGCCCACCTTTGATGGTTTTGTTCACAGCATTGGCTACGCGCCCCGTGAAGCGATTGCCGGTAACTTTCTGGATGGTCTGACCCGCGAGAACTTCAGAATCGCCCACGACATCAGCGCCTATAGCTTTCCCGCGATGGCCAAAGCCGCCTTGCCGTACTTGAGTGACAAAGCCTCGCTGCTGACGCTGACCTATCTGGGTGGCGTGCGCGTGGTGCCAAGCTACAACACGATGGGATTGGCCAAAGCCTCGCTTGAATCGTCGGTGCGCTACCTGGCAGATGCCATTGGGTCGCGCGGGATGCGGGCGAACGGCATCAGCGCGGGTGCCGTCAAGACACTGGCTGCCAGCGGGATCAAGGACTTTGGCCGTCTGCTGGCTATCTCAGCTAGTGCGTCGCCGCTCAAACGTAACGTGACGATTGAAGAAGTCGGCAATGTGGCAGCCTTCTTGTTAAGCGACTTGGCCTCCGGCATGACAGGCCAGATTTCTTATGTGGACTGCGGCGTCAGCCAAACAGCAGTTGCTGTCGTGGAAACACCTAATTCCTGATCCATATTTTGGCCCGTGCGGATGTTATCCAGCACAGGCCTCCTTCTCAGCCTTGCAACGATCAGGCTCTAACGCAATCTGCGTAGTAATGGGGCTGGCCATCAGCCCCCACTTCTTCCACCAACCCATGAATATCAGTCTCAAAACCGGGACATTGCGCATTGAATACGCGTGAAAACTTAAGGTAGTCAACAATTTTTTTGTTGAAAACTTCGCCCGGAATTAACAAGGGAATACCTGGTGGATAAGGGGTCACCAAGCCCACCGTGATGCGGCCTTCCAGATGATCAATCTCCACGCGCTCGGTTTTGTGGAGCGCAATGTGGGCGTAGGCATCGCTGGGCTTCATGGCAGGCGTCAAGTCACTCAAATACATATCAGTGGTCAGTCGCGCAATGTCGTATTTGGCGTAGAGCTGATGCACATGCTGGCACAAGTCGGCCAATCCCATGGTTTCGTATTTCGGGTACTTTTGACAAAAATCGGGGAGCACGCGCCACATCGGCTGATTCTTGGCATAGTCGTCCTTGAACTGCTGCAACGCGGTCAACATGCTGTTCCACCGCCCCTTGGTGATACCGATGGTGAACATGATGAAAAAACTGTAAAGCCCGGTTTTTTCAACCACCACCCCATGCTCGGCCAGAAACTTGGTCACGATGCTGGCTGGAATGCCGGTCTTGGCAAACTTTCCGTTCAAATCCATGCCGGGCGTCACGACCGTCGATTTGATGGGGTCAAGCATGTTGAAGCCGGTCGCCATCTTGCCAAAACCATGCCAGTTCACACCAGCCTTGGCTTTAGCGGATTCGCCTTTGATGATCCAGTCATCAGCGCGGCCGATGCCTTCATCCACCAGTTTGTCTGGCCCCCACACTTTGAACCACCAATCGGCCCCGTATTCCTCATCAATTTTGCGCATGGCACGACGAAAGTCCAGCGCTTCAGCAATGCTTTCCTCGACTAGCGCGGTGCCGCCGGGCGGCTCCATCATGGCCGCCGCCACGTCGCAACTGGCAATGATGCTGTACTGTGGCGAGGTGCTGGAGTGCATCAAATAGGCTTCATTAAAAAGGTGTTTGTCCAGCTTGACGGTTTGTGAATCCTGCACCAACACCTGACTGGCCTGGCTGATACCCGCCAACAATTTGTGGATGGACTGCGTGGCATACACCATGGCTTTTTTGGGGCGTACCCGTTTTTTACCCATGGAGTGATACGTGCCGTAGAACGGGTGAAATGCCGCGTGCGGCAACCAGGCTTCATCAAAATGAATGTTCTCGACGTAGCCGTCCAACATGCCTTTCACGGTTTCAGTGTTGTACAGCACCCCGTCATAGGTGGACTGGGTTAGCGTCAGCACGCGGGGTTTGATTTTGCTGGCATCCACGCCTTGCAGATGCTCCAGGATCAAAGGATTTGCCATGATTTTTGCCTTGATGGCCGCAGGCTCAAATTCGCTCTTCGGGATCGGTCCGATGATGCCAAAGTGGTTACGCGTAGGCTTCAAAAATACGGGAATCGCCCCGGTCATGATGATCGCGTGCAAGATGGATTTGTGGCAATTGCGGTCCACCACCACCACGTCATTGGGCGCGACCGTGTGATGCCACACCATCTTGTTGCTGGTGCTGGTGCCATTCGTGACAAAAAAACAATGGTCAGCATTGAAGATGCGTGCCGCGTTGCGCTCGCTCTTGCCAATGGCGCCGTCATGGTCCAGCAATTGACCCAACTCTTCGACGGCGTTGCAGACGTCTGCACGCAGCATGTTTTCACCATAGAACTGGTGATACATCTGACCCACCGGGCTTTTCAGAAAGGCAACGCCCCCCGAGTGCCCAGGGCAGTGCCATGAATACGAGCCGTTGTCGGCATAGTCCAGCAAAGCCTTGAAAAATGGCGGTTGCACACTCTCCAGATAATTTTTGGCTTCACGAATAATGTGACGCGCCACAAATTCAGGCGTGTCCTCAAACATGTGAATGAAGCCATGCAACTCACGCAAAATGTCATTAGGCAGATGACGTGACGTTTTGGTCTCGCCATAAATATAAATAGGTACGTCAAGATTTTTGCGGCGAACCTCTTCGATGAAGTGACGCAAATTCACAACCACCGGATCAAGATCAGGGCCGGGCGAAAACTCTTCATCGTCAATCGACAAAATAAAGGCACTGGCACGGCTTTGTTGTTGAGCAAACTGGCTTAGATCGCCATAACTGGTGACACCAAGGACTTCAAAGCCTTCAGACTCAATGGCCTGGGCCAATGCCCGAATACCCAGCCCCGAGGTATTTTCAGAACGAAAATCTTCATCAATGATGACAATGGGAAAACGAAATTTCATGGGGACTCCAGCCACTCGGAAAAAAAATGAAAACAGTGGCGAAGTGTAAGGACTTATTAAGTCAGCGGCCTTGCAGACACCTCTTTTTCCCGGAGAATGCAAGGATAGCAACACAAAATTAAGGTGATATGGCTGAATCAACAATCTGGTGGGTGCTGGCAGGCGCTGTGATTGCGGTTGAACTGATAACCGGCACGTTCTACCTGCTCATGCTGTCCATGGGACTGATTGTCGCGGGCCTGGCTGCCATGATGGGGGTCTCAGTCGAGCTTCAATTGGTTATTGCGTCCTTGGTGAGCGGTGGCTCAGTGATGATCTGGCGCTGCTACAAACTGAAGACAAAATCGACTAAAAATACCGGCACCAAAACCGACGTCAACCTGGATATTGGGGCGACAGTCCAAGTTGACGAGTGGCGCCCGGACGGCACAAGCACTGTCTTCTACCGGGGCGCTAACTGGACAGCACTCCCAATTGCGGGTGCCATGCCATCCGTAGGCACGCATCACATCGTCAAAGTAGAAGGGAGCCGACTGATCATTGAGAAATCGTAACTAAGTCCACAACGGATTAACTCAACTAATTAACGGGAGAACTTAATGGAAATTGGAATTATTTTGTTCATCGTTGCGGTGATATTTATCACGCAATCGGTCAAAGTTGTGCCACAGCAGCACGCGTGGATTGTCGAGCGACTTGGAAAATTCACCGGGGTTTTATCACCCGGTTTGAATTTTTTGATTCCTTTTGTCGATAAAGTTGCCTATAAACATCTGCTCAAGGAAGTGCCACTGGACATTCCAAGCCAAGTCTGCATTACAAAAGACAACACGCAATTGCAGGTCGATGGCATCCTGTACTTTCAGGTAACCGATGCGATGCGGGCCAGTTATGGTTCAAGCAACTACATCATGGCTATCTCCCAACTGGCGCAAACCTCGCTGCGCTCAGTGATTGGCAAACTCGAACTCGACAAAACCTTTGAAGAACGCAACATCATTAACGCCCAAGTTGTAGCGGCCATTGATGAAGCTGCTTTGAACTGGGGTGTCAAGGTGCTGCGCTACGAGATCAAAGATTTAACGCCACCCAAAGAAATTTTGCACGCCATGCAGCAGCAAATTACGGCAGAGCGTGAAAAACGTGCCTTGATAGCCGCCTCTGAAGGCCGTCGGCAGGAGCAGATCAATATCGCGACGGGTGAGCGTGAAGCGTTCATCGCCCGTTCTGAGGGAGAAAAGCAAGCCGTGATCAACAAGGCACAAGGGGAAGCCGAGTCCATCCTGGCGGTCGCTATAGCGACTGCAACAGCTATTGAACGGGTTGCAGCGGCCATTACGCAGCCGGGTGGTTCAGCGGCGGTGCAACTTCAAGTTGCTGAAAGAGCGGTTGATGCGTATTCCAAAGTAGCACAAGACGCCACCACGACACTGATCGTGCCCAGCAATATGACCGAGGTGTCGGCGCTGATTTCATCGGCCATGAAAATGGTGCAAACCCAACGAACCTAATTTGGTTGCCCAACAAAAAACCCGCAGTTTCCATTTGAAAACTGCGTAAGCACGCGGCGAACCCATCTTGACCGTGCGCAATCGATCAAGTAGAGGCAGGCGCGATCCAGCGGTGGGGTAGCAACTCCGCCAGGCGCGAGTTGGGCCAGGTCGGCAACTTGGTCAACACGTCCTTCAGGTAAGCC
>CAIJRK010000066.1 GCA_903823025.1 uncultured beta proteobacterium | reverse complement strand
CCTGCCCGGCGTCGCTCAGGTGGGGGAGTTGGCGGTTGATGCCCTGCCCGGCGTTGCCCAGGTGGGGGAGTTGGCGGTTGATGCCCTGGTATCTCCTTTAAAATAAATGAAACCCCCATAAATTTATCCAACCTGTGTTTGATATCGAGCTGGAAAAATTGCATTCATACGAACCATGAAAACTCAAGACTTACGATCCGATCTAGACGCTATTTCACGGCAGAGCGATCAAATGGGAAGTGGCGTAGATCATGTGCTTACCAAGCGACTGCTAAACATCATTGAGTCCATAGCAGCGGAAAATGTGGCGCTAAAAAGCAAAGTCCAAGAGCTTCTTGATGAGAACAATCGCTTGAAGGGAGAGCAGGGAAAGCCAGATATCAAGGCCAACAAGAAGAAAGGGCAAGACATCTCAAGCGAGGCTGAGCGCAAGCAGGCCCAAGCGGATGCAGACCTGGCCGCAGGTATCGCTGAGGCGGATGTCAAGGGCAAGAAAAAGCGCAATCGAGAGCCCAAACTACCCAAAGTCAATATCGACCACGAGCAAATATGTCCATTGGTCAAAGTCGGATTGCCCGATGACGTGAGATTCAATGGGTACGAGGATGTCGTCATTCAAGACCTGATCATCAGGACCAACAATGTCAAATATCGCTGCGAAGTCTATTACTCGCCATCGCAGCATAAAACCTACAGAGGTGAGTTGCCCGTCGACGTGCGAGGACAAGGACAATTTGGGCCTGGGATACGCTCATTGATACCGATTTTGAAAACTGAAGGGGGCATGTCTGAGAAACGGATACTGGGGTTTTTTCAGAATTTTGGCGTAGAGATATCAGCCGCCTACATCTCACAGCAATGGACGGGTGGTTACGAGCTGTTTCATCAGGAAAAAAGTGACCTCTATCGTGCTGGAATTGCTGAGAGTGAGTATGTGCAAATCGATGACACCAGCGCACGCGTCAACGGTGTCAACCAGTATTGCCAAGTAGTATGCAGCCCGCTGTTCACCGGCTACTTCACCGTACCCAATAAAGACCGCCTGAGCGTCTTGTCCGTGCTGACTGGTTCAGCACCGCTGCACTATCTTTATGATGAGCATGCTAGCGAACTACTCGACACTTTTAAATTGTCGGACAAGGCACGTAGGGAGATAGACGCAGTGCTGGTGCCCGATGTGGTGATGACTGAAGAAGAGTTCATCGACAAATACTTCGAAATCGCCAGCTTGGGCCAAAAACAAGGCACGCACCTGGCAGAAGCCTGTGCTATCGCATACTACCGCCAGCAAACGGACTTCCCCATCATCAACTTATTGGTGGCTGACGATGCGCCACAATTCAAACTGCTCACCGAGCATCTTGCCCTGTGCTGGGTTCACGACGGGCGCCACTATAAAAAGCTCAGCCCGATTGTGCCGCTACACGCAAACGCTTTGAGCGATATTCGAGGCATCTATTGGTCATACTACACCGACCTGCTCAAATACAAACGTGCGCCAACAGCCGAGGAAAAAACAAGGCTAAGCGAGAAATTCGATGAGATATTCTCAAGCACTACTGGCTATGACGACCTGGACGAGCGCATTGCCAAGACGCTGGCTAAAAAGGCCGAACTATTGTTGGTGTTGGAGTATCCGAATTTGCCACTGCATAACAATGATGCCGAACTTGGTGCAAGGGTACAGGCGCGTGCACGCGATGTGAGTTTTCAGACCCGAAGCACTGCGGGTACGAAAATAAAAGACACATTCATGACGATTAATCAGACGGCCAAAAAACTAGGCGTGAGTTTCTATGAGTACGTTTTAGACAGAGTTTCTGGCGCATTCAAGCTACCGTCCTTGGCTGATTTAATCACTCAGAAGGCTCGGGTCTTACTGATTTGATTTGAGTTCTCCTTGATATTTAAAGGAGATACGAAATCTACAACCTCGGGGCGCAGTCGCACGTAAGGGTCTCTTTCGATATGCCGGAGTACACGGGCAATATCACAGGCCTCGGCGTGACGCGGATATTGGACGCGGTCCATCGAAGCGGGATTAAGACGAAGTATTATCAGG
>CAIJRK010000065.1 GCA_903823025.1 uncultured beta proteobacterium | reverse complement strand
GACTTCGTCCTGACTGTCCAGAAGGATGGTGTGACTCAGGTCGCCCCGGGCGACGGCATTGGCCACGTCCAGGGCTTCTTTCAAGGAGCGGGAGATACCGCGAATCAGCAACAGGCCAAAGCCGATGGCAAACAGCACCCCCGCGACGATGGCGAGGATGGCCCATAAACGCAACGTGCTGTAGCGCGCCACGGCGGCGTGGTACTCGTCCCGGGCCACGTCCAACTGGATTTTCATCAGGGCATCAATGCCCGCGCCCACCGGTATATAGAGAGGTCGATTTTTTTCAAACGCAAGACGCTGGGCATTTTCCAGGTCATCGGCGCGCAAGGCCGCCAAGGAGGGCCGCAGACCCTCCTGCTCGAACAGGACGCGATCATGTTCCAGCTGTTTGGCTATTCGACTCTCGGCCTCCGTCTGCTTGGTGGCCATGAAAGCGGCCCAGAGCGTATCAATGGCGGCAAGGTTTTTGTCGATTGCTGCGCCGTTCTTGCTAACTTCATCTGGAGAGGGGTTCAGCAAGCTGGCCGCGATGAGCAGTCGGTTGATGAGGTTGAGTCGGTTGATTTGGGCAATTTGACCCACGCCCACAGTGCGGTCTTCGTAAACCGTTTTGAGGGCGTCATTGGACTGGTTGATGCCCATCAAGCCGAGCGTGCCGATGCCGATGAGCACCAGCGACAAAAGGCTGATCAAAATGATCAGGCGGGTGGCTATTTTGAAGTTGTTCAAGTGATCACTCCCTGTGAAAATATGGCTAAAAATCCACTTTTTTGTTCAGTCATCTAATCCAACGCTGCAAACCCGGCTGTTGACAAATACCCTCAACGCGTCCTTTTGCAATCGGTCGATAAAAGCACCCAGCAAATCCAAGCGCTGAACCCTGAAATCTCACTGATTGCGGACTGTTGCCGTGGTCGATTCATTGGAATTCAGTCTGACGCCCCACTATAGTAATTTTGTCCGTGACAAAGTAACACGGACAAATGTTTATTTAGCGACTACGATCACAGGCTATGGAGTCCAGATTATTCGTTTCACCCTCAGACATAGAACGCGAAACAGGTTTCGGGAAAGACCAGCTACGCAAGTGGCGCCAGCGCTTTGAATTTCCGCCCATGGAATCAACAGCGGATGGCAAACCCGCCTATTCACGCAAGACCATCAAACAGCTTCTTTTGATCAAACGCTTGCTTGAAGGGGGCTTTCGTCCGGGTCAAATTGTTGGCAAGACGGCTGATGAACTTGAAAAGCTGTGCCTTGCCCTGAGCCTGTCAGCGCCAGTCGTGTGCCGCAATGCGTCAACGCAGGCTTTCATTGAGCAACTCAAGCAAGCTGATCTGGTCGGATTCAGCGCCTTATTGGCAGAAGAACGCGCGAAGCGAACCTTGTCTGACTTTGTTTGTCGCACGGTCGCCCCGCTGCTGATCAGCATTGGCGATGCCTGGACGCGCAACGAGTTAGACATCCACCATGAGCATCTTTGCGCCTGCTACATCGAACGTTATTTGCACGCGCAAATCCTTACCCGTCAACCAAAAGATGGTTTTCCGAGCATTTTGTTCGCCCTTCCGCCAAGGGAGCGTCATTTTCTCGGGCTGATGATGATCGAGGCCGTTCTGGCGGACCAAGGGGCAAGAACAATCAGCATTGGCGGGGATATTCCTCTGAATAATCTGAAACTGGCGGCGATTTCATGCCAAGTTGATGTGGTCGTCCTGTCTTTCAGTTTTTCTTATCCGGCGCGCGATGTCGCGCCGACCTTGCTGCATTTACGGCGCTTGCTGCCGATCCGGATTCAAATTTGGGCGGGCGGTGCTGGCGTGGTGGGCATTAAAAAGCCTCCCAAAGGGATACGCCTCTTCTCGGATTTTGAAGAAGCCGTTGTTGCGCTTCATAAGTTAGCCGTTTAAGCGTTTAAGCGTTGAACGGCACGGTCTTTGGATTGATGCAAAACAGCTGGCAGATGTGTCGCCCAAGCCCCCGTGAGTCCGCTTGGCTGAATTAATCGCAGCATAGCGCCGCCCGTCTTTTCCCGGCAGATCGGCGCCCCGGGTGCTTCCCGATTCCCGATTTGATCCGAGTTCGGGATGTTGTTTTTGCCAAATCCTAAAGACCAATAAGCTTTGAATTTTCAGCAGCAATTGCCCGAAAGCTGGCAGAGACGCGCGCATCATGCGCCGCTGACTGCCAGAACACGCCTGCCAGCGCTCGCGCTTGTGCCCATTCGGGCAGCGTGGCCGCTGTCGGTTGTAACGGGCGGGCGGCAAAGTCGCGTGGCACCAGCTCGCCGCCGACTGGCGCGTAGAACATGGGCAGCATGTCGTAGGTGGGCGACAGCGTCCAGTCGTCGTCGGCGAGGATGAGCGAAATGTTGCCGTAGTGCCGGTCGGTGTTGGCGATGAGAATGCCGTAGGCCTCCAGCAAACGCAGGGTGCGGGCATCTTCGGTGGTGAGCAGATTGCGCGCCATCATGCGGTTGGCGGTGGCGGCCCAGTTGTCCATTTCGCCCACATATTCGGCGTCGTACACCTGCAGCGACACCATGCCGATGCGGCCCTGCGCGGTGCGGTCAAAGCGCTCGGCTTCCAAAAAGACTCGGCCCGCGCCGGTAAAAATCTGCGTGCGAGCCGCCGGGATGCCCGCATCGGCCAGCGTTTGCAGCGCCAGGTGTTCGCACACCAGCAGGTCACGGGTGCGCTGATCGACGGGCGCATCGCCCGCCGGTGAGAACTTCACGATGACGTGTCGCCCGGCGGTGATCGTGCAAAACTTGGGTTGCTCGCCGCCCGCCGAAGAACCGCCTAACGTGCCTTGCATCGCCTGCTCTGCCATGCGCGGGTAATCCGCCGCAGAATCGGCGCGAGAGGCGCGTTCGGGCAGCGAATGAAAGCGCTGGAATGCCGCTTCGCCGACGATGAGGTTACCCGGCAAATCGTCGCCAAACAAGGCGAGGGCGCGCAGCACCTCGTCATCATTCCAGTGGCGCGGGTCGTTGCCGAGTTGCAGTTCAGGGTGCGCGTGGGCGAAGGTGCGGCCCATGAAGCCTTGTGGCCGCATGTCGTCCAAAAACCACGGCAGGCCGCCGTGTTGCGCGCTCACGCCATCGGCCTCGTCCACCCACACCGCGCCGCCCGCCAGCGGCACCATGCGCGCAAACGGTGAGGGTTGGCCGTGGCTATCGACCCGCATCACCGGCACCTCGCGGCCCACGCCGGCCATCGTGCGCGGCAACACATAACGCTGCGAGCGCGCCGCGCCTACTTTTTGGACTTGGCCGGCCTGAATCAACGGGGCCAGCGCACGCGACACCGTGGGCTGACTGACGCCCAGCAGTTCTTGCAATTCAGCGCTGGACAGCACGCCGCCTTGTCGGCGCAGGGTTTGGATTATTTTGGAGCTAAGGTCGAGGGCAATGGGCATGAATGCTTTGTTGAATAGATATT
Source organism: uncultured beta proteobacterium (assembly GCA_903823025.1). Taxonomy (GTDB): domain Bacteria; phylum Pseudomonadota; class Gammaproteobacteria; order Burkholderiales; family Burkholderiaceae_C; genus Rhodoferax. The sequence goes on along the minus strand of CAIJRK010000065.1, from coordinate 6,373 downwards.
AGACAAGACAATCTTAAACTAATCAACAAGTTAACAAGATTCATGAATAGATACTTTAAAAGTTCTGACGCGCCAATCCGTCGCGATCAAGTCAAGGGCCGAAACGCAAACGCGCGTGATTGAATCGGTGCGTCAATGGCCGACTTGGGGCGCCATCCCGCCTTCATGCCTGTGCCACGCCGATCAACGCCTTGCACGCGAGACGCTAGCGTCTGGTCATAGCCTCGGCGCTGATCTGGATCAGACAGAACGGCATAGGCGTGATTGATCTGGGCCAGCCGCACGCTGGCCGCCGCAGAACCCGCGTTTTTATCGGGGTGGTTGGCTTGGGCCAAGCAACGGTAAGCGGCCTTGATCACCAAGGCGCTGGCCTGGGGGCTGACTTCCAGGACGTCGTACAGGGTGACTTCTGTTTTGCTGGCATTCATGACGGTGGCGGTGCGGTAGTTTTGAGAACTGCATCGTCACCCTTGTCCAAGCTGGGTGCTTGCGCGTTGTCAAAAACGGGCGGCCTTAGTCCTGAAAATACCAAAACCCGGCATTCACCCAGTCGGTTAATTGACTGACAAACGCCGGGTTTTGCAGTCCGGTTTGTAGCAAATCCTGGGTCAGGTGCTCGTGATCGCACAACGCCACCACGGCTTCTTGACAAGCTGCGCCAAATTCAAAGCGTTCCCCTTCAACGTAGCAAACGCCTTGCGCCACCGTCGCGTCAACATACAGGCAACGCAAACCGCCGGTTCGGATTAACGGTTGGTCTGCCAGCATATCAACCCAATCGGCCGCCTCCAACGGTTCCTCCAACGCTTGCAGATCAAGCGCGCATTTGGTTTTGGAGAGGTAGCTGCCTGCAAAATCAGCCATCAGCGCTTTGTCGTCCAACACGGCTTGCAGGTGCGCTTTGATCAGCGCGAAATCCGACGTGTTGATCTGGCCTTGATGCGAGTGAATGGGGCGTTGGGGGTCGCTGATCAGCGTCTTGCCCAGCTCTTTGTCGATCACGAAATCAGCCAGACCACTGAGCATGTCGCAGGCGGACTTGGCGCGAAAACCGACCGAGAAACTCATCGACTCTTCGAGCGCCACGCCTTCATGCGGGAAGCCTGGCGGAATATACAAAATATCGCCGGGCAGGAGTTCGACATCAATGATGGCCTCGAACGGTTCGGTGTGTAGGAGCGCGGCATGGGCGGCAAATTGTTTGTGATTGCCCAAGTCGCCCACGCGCCAGTGGCGCCGCCCGGAACCCTGACAAATAAACACGTCGTACAGGTCAATGTGCGGCCCCACGCCACCGCCGGGCGTGGCGTAACTGATCATCACATCATCCAAGCGCCACTTGGGGATAAAGGCAAATGGCTTGACCAGTTCGGCCACTTCGGGCGACCAGTGATTGACGGCTTGCACCACCAGCGTCCAACCCGTTTTGCCGAAACGTTTGTAGGACTCGAACGGGCCAACCTCGGCCTGCCATTGCCCCGCTTCTTTGAAAACCAGCCGTGACTCCACCTCGTTTTCGCAGGCCAAACCGGCCAAGTCATTGGGGCTGATCAGGTCTGAAAATGCCTCAAATCCTTGGCGAATCACGACTGGTTTTTGTTGCCAGTAGTGCGCCATAAAGTGTTCAAGGGAGAAGTCAGCGAGGTTAAGTTTGAGCATGGAGCGCCAAATTGGAAAAAGTGATTACGCAGTATCGCACCCGAAAAACGGCCCAAGCCAATGCGACACAATCGGGTTTTTGACCCTACTCGCCATATGCACGAACTCATTCATCGCCTAGTCGCCGAGTTTTCCCTGACGCCCGACAAGACCACACGCTTGTGGCAACTCTCAAAACGCCACGCGCCAAGTCCTGCATTGGGCCAGCACACGGAACGCGGTTTGGGCGGTTTGGCTGGGTTGTTGCTGGGTTTGGGTGTGATCTTTTGGGTGGCGGCCAATTGGCAGGATCAAACGCGTCAATTCAAATTTCTGTTGATTCAGGCGGTTTTGTTGGTGAGCGTTGTCGGCGCGCTGGCTTGGCCGCGTGGACGCACGGCGCTCTTGCTGTTGGCCACGCTGGCGCTGGGGGGCTTGTTGGCTTTTATTGGCCAGACTTACCAAACGGGCGCTGATCCGTGGCAGCTTTTTGCGGCTTGGGCTGGGTTGGGGCTTTTGTGGGTAGTCGCGGCGCGCAGCGATGTGCTTTGGACGCTGTGGGTGCTGATTGTTGGCACCGGCATTGCACTGTGGTCGGGTCACCAATTTAGCGTCTTTGGTCGATGGAGCTGGCGGGATTACAGCCGTTATTTAGCGCCGATGCTGTGGGCGCTGCTGGTGCTGGTGATCGCGCTTGTCAGCCGCTTGAGTCTGCCCGCCCGGAACGGCAAAGCACACGGGCATTACGCGTTTTTCACCGCGATGCTGCTGGCGTTGAGCGCTTGGTGTACCTACGGGCTATGGAATCTGTTTAGCGATCAAGCCTGGCTTTTTGTGCTGAACGCGGCATTGGCCAGCGGCGCTGCGGCGCTGGCTTATGTCACCCGACCACGCCCTATCGCGGTGCTGGCGATGAGTTTGCTGGCACTGAATGTGTTGTTTCTGGGGCTGGTGGCCAAGCTGCTGTTTAGCGATGGTGGCTCGCGCGACTATACCGGGCAGATATTCCTCTTCGGTCTGATCGCAGCCGCGACCGTGGGCGTCACCGGAACATGGACTTACAAAATGCAACGCCTGGAGCAAAACCAATGAACCAAGAAGATGAAGCCTTGGTGCAGGCCGCGCAAACTGAAGGGGTGTTGCCCGAAGCGGCGACCTTGGTATTGAATGACCCCGCGCCGTCCTGGGTGGTGACGACGTTGAGTTTTATCGGGGCACAGTTTGCAGTGTGGCCGTTTTTGTTTGTCCTTGCGCTGCTGGGATCGGGGGTCTTTTTTGAACTCCCTGGGTCCCTCGTGATGGCGAGCTTGCTGATCGTCGGTGCCGTCAGCGGCTTGCGCACGAAACTCACTTTGTTTTTGAATCAGTTGTGCGTGACCGCGTTGCTGGTGGGCTTGGGACTGCTGGCTTTTTCACTGGCCACCGCGCTGAAGGGGTCTAACCTCATGCTGGTGATTCTGTTCATTGTGCAGGTGGGCGTGGCCCTGATGGTGCGCGTGGCCTGGGTGCAGCGTCTGCTGGGTTTTTTGGCCGCTTTGACTTTGATGATGATTCATTTTGGCGCGCAGGGCAATCGCTATGAGATGCTGTTCTGGCAGTTTCCGCAGGTCTTGAATGCCGTGTTGCTGGCGCTGGCGTGGGCGGCATGGTGTGTGAACGAGCCGCGTCTGTCCATCCAGAAACTGGCGCGCAACGTGGCTGCTTTTGCCGATGGCGTGGGCGTTGCCTTGCTGGGCAGCGCGCTTTATGCCAGCGGTTCGATGCTGGTGAGCAGCGATGCTTTTAGCCATGGAAGTCGCGCAGGTTCGGCTGATTCTGCGTTGGCGGGCATGGCACCGCTGTTTCAAATAACGGGCATGGTCGCCCTGCAATTGCTGCTGGTGGTGGCCGCGTGGTTGTGGCTTATCAAGCACTGGAACCTGCTGGACGCCAACAAGCGCCGCGAGTTGGTCACGCTGAGTACGGCCTATGGCTGCTTGCTGGTGTTTGGCTTTTTCACCCACGATGGCGGCGTGGTGGTGCTGGTGGGGACGGTGGCGCTGGCGACGGGCCGCAAACATCTCTTGCTGTTGGCGCTTGTGGTGTTGCTGGCGCAACTGTCCGGGTTTTATTACGCGCTGGCTTGGCCGCTGGTGGAAAAAGCCGCTGTGCTGGTCGCGGTGGGTTGTTTTTTGAGCGTGCTGTTAGCGGCCATCCATCGGCATTTTCGCCATTCCCATGCGCCAATAGCCAGCGCCGATACCCGTGCCAAGGGGCGCGTTGCGCAGACACCGCTGGCTATTCTGTGGGTGATCAGCGGCCTCGTGTTGGCGCTGGGGATTGCCAACTATGACGTGTTTAAAAAAGAACAGGTCATCAAAGACGGGCAAAAAATCTATGTCGCACTGGCCCCGCGTGACCCGCGCTCCCTCATGCAAGGCGACTACATGGCGCTCAATTTCGGCTTCCCGCGTGACATTGAAACCACGCTTGACGAACAAGCGCCAGGCCGCAACCAAACGCGCGCCATGGTCGTGGCCCGGCTTGATGCACGCGGCGTAGCCAGCGTGTTGCGCGTCGCGGCAGGGCAAGACGTGTTGGCCCCCGGTGAGCTGATCTTGCCGCTCAAGCAGATGCATTCCCGCTGGGTGCTGGTGACTGATGCGTTTTACTTCCCCGAGGGTCAAGGCGAGTCACTTAGTCAAGCCCGCTTTGGTGAATTCAGAGTGCTGCCCGATGGCCGCGCCCTGTTGGTGGGGCTGGCGGATGAGCAGTTGCAGCCGCTTCATCCGGCAAAGCGCTGACTTGGCGATGCGCAATGGCTTGGCGGTGCTACGCTGTTGGCATCAAGAGATGTGGCGTCTAACTTCGTATTAGAAAAAATATCCGTGATTTCATGGGTTGGGGTTGGGTGGCAGTATTGCAGCGGGACAAGTCCCGCTTTCAGGCATGTCAATTTCATTCAAACTAGGCGCCACTCGTAGTGGATGGCAGCCATGCCCGAAGCGGAAAACTATACATTGAGTCCATTGAGTGCATCCAATGGACTGGAAGTGCCACCGGCAGCGACTCACCTCACTGGATCAGTAATTACTAGTAATTACTGATAGACTTCACCTGCCCGCTTAAATCTAGCGATTATCAACAGGAGAAGCCGAATGGTCACCAAGAAGACGAATACCAGCTTAGTCACCACCATCAACAGCGCAAGGGTTTCTGAACAGTTGCACGACCTAGCCGAACAGATTCAGTCGGGCTTTATCAAGAGCTACGAGTTCAAACAAACCGCTAACTCGGTCACTTTTTCAGTTGACTCGGCTGATGGAAACAGCCGCGTAATTAAGCATCAGGATGTTCGTCCCGGTCTAGCCAGGAACACTACCGAACGCATCCAAAAGAAGACCCCCGAAGAACGTAGACAAGTTGTCAAAGAGCTGAAGCTGGAAGGACTTAGCCAGCAAGAAATTGCGAAACGAACGATCCGATCTCAAAAGACCATATCGAACGATATTAATAAGCTTAAGGAAGATGGCGAGCTTTGAGGTGCATGTGCGTCTAACTGGTTGGTCAAGCGGATGCAAACAACTTGTAACTGTTGGTGCCCTCCGCGCTTCACGCTCTGGCACCGCTTACCTCGGGCGTTGGGCGGAACCACAGACACGATTGCGAGTGACTGGTTTGGAGTTGGCAGATTGGAAAACTGTGCGCCTGCTTTGGATTTAAAACGTTCACTAAAAATGAGCCGATGCCACGCCAGCATTGATTTCAAAGGTTCCTTGGGCCAACAGCGTAGTCAACCCCGACACAACTAAAAAAAGCGCCCGAAGGCGCTTTTTTCAACAGCTGACGATTCAGTCCCCCAGCATCGACAGATCGCGCATGGCACCTTTGTCGGCGGACATCACCAGCAGGGCGTAGGCTTTGAGCGCGGCAGACAAGCGGCGCTTGCGCGGCTCCGCCAGTGGCTATGGCACGCCTACCAGCCGTGCTGTCTTCGTGTCGTAGATCACCTCGGTAATTGACCCATTCCGAATGCGCTCAACGGCTTCGTCAATCACATGCAGGGGCACCAAAAACCATTCTCTTGGCTTAACGGGGTTGCCAAAGCGGTCTTCAATGGTCAGGTCGATTTGTGCTGCGCCGAACAAGCGGTGGAAGAGGTTCTCCAGTCGGGTGCGGTTCAGATTGTGAAGTTTGTAGGTTGCGACAATTTCCACATCGGCCAAGAGATAGGTCGCATCCTTTGCTGCGCCCGCGATGCGGGTCTCTACTTTGCCGCCGGTCACGCCGATTTTGTGAATCAGTTCGCGGTGTTCCGTCACAAAGGGATGGGGGGACAGACTACGCAACACATAGATGGTGCCGGACTCGATGTCGTCAGGTTCTGGCGCATCACCAAACAGCGGCCCCATGTCCGTGTCGGTTAGGCGGCGTCCCGCGTCATCTTTGTAAAGCGCCCGCTGTAAAGAACGGCGGAGCAGGTTGCTTTCAGTCCCGTTGGCGTAGATGAGGCGCAAGCGTGCATCGCTTTCGCCGTTGGGTGCCTTGAGGGTTTCACCCACTTCGGCCACATAGGCCAACTGTCCGCCCACAATGAAGTAGTTGCCGTTGGCAATGTAAGCGCGCGGCGAACCCATCTTGAAAGCTGATCGATAACCCGGCAATCTTGGCGTTTTCCAAGGAGTTTGAGAGTTATGACGAGCAAGAAATTCAACCCGCAACAAATGCAGCATTGTCTGGACGTCCTCGACGCCTT
>CAIJRK010000064.1 GCA_903823025.1 uncultured beta proteobacterium | reverse complement strand
GGTGGTGGAACGATCCTTTGCCTGGCTGGAGAAATGCAGGCGGTTATGGAAAAACTGCGAGCGACATCTCAATACCAGCCTGCAGTTTGTCCATTTGGCTTTTCTTGTTTTGCTCATTCGGAGATCGTGAACAGGTTCTAAGACTAGACCCTAGCGCTGAACCGCACGGCGACCAAGTGCGCAAAAGCAAAAACACTTGTTTTGTCACATCCTTGACATTAAGTTAGTCAACAATCTGTCATCTATTTGTAACAAACAGGTTCGGTACGTCATGTCTTCTTCCCCTCGTCAGCCGAAATTGACACAGACTCCTGCCCATGTGGCGCTGTTGGACCGTGATCACAGCATTCTTGCCTTTAACGAGCGAGTGCTCAATTGGGCCTACCGCAAAGATGTGCCTTTGCTGGAGCGCTTGCGCTATTTGTGCATCGTATCGTCCAATCTGGATGAGTTTTTCGAGGTTCGTGCAGAGCCGCATTTGGCGGCAGAGCAAAGCAAAGACGAAAAAGGGACTTTCACCATCGAGTCTTTCAAGCGACTCTCTCATGCTGCCCACACTTTAGTGGCACGCCAGTACGCACTTTACAACGATGATTTGATTCCTACCCTTGAAGCGCAAGGCATCAAAATTGTGTCGCACGGCGACCGCAACGACGAGCAGCGGCAATGGGTCAAACTGTATTTTGAGCGAGAAGTTCGACCTTTGTTGATTCCCGTGGGGTTGGACCCGTCACACCCGTTTCCGCAAGTCGCCAACAAGTCACTAAACTTTATTGTGCGTTTAAGTGGCCGTGATGCGTTTGGCCGTGAAAACGACATTGCCATCGTGAAGGTGCCGCGCGTTTTGCCACGCATGATTCGGATGCCGGACAAAGTGTGCGGGGGCAGTCATAACTTTTTTGTATCGCTCTCAAGCGTGATTCGGGCGCATTTGGCAGAATTGTTTTTAGGTCGTAGCGTGGGGCAATTTTCACAATTTCGGGTGACGCGTCATTCGGATTTAGCAGTGGATGAAGACGACGTCAAAAACTTACGAACCGCCTTGCGTCAAGGTCTGGCGCATCGTCATTTTGGTCAGGCGGTCAGGCTGGAAGTGTCAGCGGGATGTTCTGAGCATTTGTCCAATTTTTTGCTCAAACAGTTTGATTTGCCGGAGTTGGCGCTGTACCGCGTGCCCGGCCCGGTCAACCTGGTTCGCTTGTCGCAATTGGTGGATTTGATGGATGCACCGCATTTGTGCTTTCCGTTTTACAAGTCAAGCTATCCGACGCAACTAAACCCCGGCACCTCTTTTTTTGATCAACTCAAACAAGGCGATGTGCTGATTCATCAGCCTTTTGAAAGTTTTGATGGCGTGCTGGCGTTTCTGCGTGAAGCCGTCAACGACCCCCAAGTGTTGGCCATCAAGCAAACCATTTACCGCACTGGCAGTGATTCTGTTTTGATGGATTTGCTGCGTGAGGCGGTGCGTCGCGGCAAAGAAGTCACCGTCGTGGTGGAACTGAAGGCCCGCTTTGACGAGGAAGCTAACATCAACTGGGCGGAGATGCTGGAGTCCATCGGGGCACAGGTTTTGTACGGCGTGGTAGGACTCAAAACCCATGCCAAGATGATGCTCATCACGCGCCGTGAAGGCAAGCAACTCAAGCGCTACGCCCATCTTTCTACCGGTAATTACAACCCCCGCACCGCACGTTTGTACACCGACTGGAGCCACCTGACGGCAGACCCGTTGTTGACGATGGATGTGGAAAACGTGTTCGTTCATCTCGCCAGCCATAGCCGTTTGCCCAAGCTAAACCGTGTGTTGCTGGCACCCCTTTATTTGCATCCCAAACTGATACAAAAAATCAATGAGTTAGCCGATGTGGCCGCATCCGGTGGCGTGGGCCGTATCGTGGCCAAGATGAATGCATTAACCGATGAAGGACTGATTCATGCGCTGATTCGGGCCGGGCAAAAGGGCGTCAAGATTGACCTGATCGTGCGCGGCGCCTGCATGTTGCCCGCCCAGCTGCCGGGCGTGACCGACAACATTCGCGTGCGCTCAGTAATTGGCCGTTTTCTGGAACACTCGCGGGTTTTTTACTTTCGTAAAAATGAAGAAGAAGAACTCTATTTGTCCAGTGCCGATTGGATGAACCGCAACATGATGCGCCGGGTTGAACTAGCCTGGCCAGTGACAGACCCGGTGCAGCGTCAACGCATTATTGATGAATGCCTGGTCGCTTATTTGCATGATGGCGTGGATGCCTGGGATTTATTGCCTGATGGCACCTACGCGCGCGTTAAATCCATGGGCCGTCGTAAAGCGCATGGCGCGCAAGCCGCCTTGATGGCCCGTTATTCAGGGCAAGTTGACGGGCAGGGCGCCTAAGATGGATTTGATCCTGTGGCGCCATGCAGAAGCACTGGAAGCTGTTGAAGGGGGCGACGACTTGGCGCGTCCCTTAACGCCGCGTGGCGAAAAGCAAGCAACTCGCATGGCCGCCTGGCTGGGTCGGCAATTGCCAGAAAACACCCGAATTTGGGTGAGTCCTGCACGGCGTACCGAACAGACTGCTATCGCGTTAGAGCGCAAGTACAAGATCAGCGAGGAATTGGCACCCGGCGCCTGTGTCGCCCAGTTGCTTGAACGGGTGCAATGGCCGCACGCCAGAGGCACGGTGCTGGTGGTGGGCCATCAGCCTACTTTGGGGCAAACTATTGCGCAATTACTGGGTTTAAACGCACCTGAATGTGCAGTTAAAAAAGGCGCTGTCTGGTGGCTGCGCAATCGGGAACGGGATGCTTTAGTCGAAACCATCATCGTCACGGTGCAATCGCCCGACATACTTTAGCTGCTTCAGTCTTTGGCGGGTCGGCCCGTCTTGATGGCGGGGACTGTCTTCAAGGTCGCTAAAAATGCGGCATCTGACATAGCCGCCAAGGCTTTGATCCCGGCACGAATCAATTCGCTTTTCTTAATGGGTTTAGCCAATTTTCCGGCCCGCTGTTTGAGATCATCCAGCACGGTGTATTCAACCTTGGGAATGGTGAAGCTGTCACGCACCAGTTTTGGTTTTTTTTCTTTGACGGATTTTTCAGCTTTTGCTTTGTCCACCGTTTTGGCTAAAGGCTTGGCAGTCGCTTTGACAGCGACTTTGGAAGATGCCTTGGGCGTTGGTTTAGTGGGTGTCTTAACCGGGGTTTGAAGCAACGGTTTAGCCACTTTGCGGGTCGGCGCCTTGACGATGGAGTCCAGCTTTTTAATGACCCGTTTGGCCACCACTTTAGGCACCAATTTTTCTAGAGCGTTAGCCACTGGCACGAGTGGCGCTTTAGGAGTCAGCGGCGTGGCTTGCGCAAGAACCGGGGTCAGTGCAACAGGATTTGCAGGTTTGATTTCTGTTGTAGTCATAACAATCTATTTAAAAAATGAGATATATAGTTTATATCGTTTATAGAAACTTATTACACGGTATTAATCTGTCACGATTTCGTCACAGATATGTCATATCAGACTCTTAAACTAAAAACCATCCTTATAAATATTGACATTAAATGAGCATTCTTCGCCTGGCTTCTACGACTGCGATTTCTTGGGTTGAGTCTCATGCGTCTCCTCTGACGCAAAGCCGGGCTTTCCATGACGCATCAATGCCTATTGCCATTCGGTCAAATGCGGTGCGGCGCGGGCGTGGCCCCCTGGCGGCATTAATGCGAAGTCATCAGGCAATCTACCCGGTTTATCAGCCCATTGTGTCATTGCATGATGGTTCTATTTACGCGCATGAGGCTTTGATTAGAGGCCCGAAATCTACCTCGTTTCATACGCCAGACGCTTTGTTAGGTGCTGCAGCCAGCGAGAATTTGAACTTTGAATTTGAAAACTTTTGCGTCATTGCCGCTATTGAGCGCTGGGGTTCGCTCAATGAATCAGGACGTCTATTTGTGAACATCAGTGCCGAAGTCCTAGTGCAGGTTCTCAAACAATTTGGACGCGAAGGTTTGCTGGCCTTGGTGGGTAGTTTGGGTATTTTGCCGCGTAGGCTGGTGCTTGAAATTACCGAGCATGAACGGGTCACGGACATGGATTACCTGGCGGAAGTCGTGCAAGAAGTGCGCGATGTCGGTGTGTCGCTGGCGTTGGATGATTTTGGTGATGGTCGCTCCAGTTTGCGATTGTGGTCACAACTCAAACCTGAGTTTGTGAAGATCGACAAATACTTCACCAAGGATTTGAGTCAGCACGCCGACAAGCTTAAAACGATTCAGGCGCTACAACAAATTGCCGCCATTTTTGACACGGCCCTGGTGGCCGAGGGGATTGAAACGGAAGATGATTTACGCGTCTTGCGTGACCTCGGCATTGCGCATGGACAAGGCTACTTTCTGGGGCGTCCCGCCTTGCTGCCGCGTGAAACGATAGAGGCGAAAGCCTTGAACGTGGTACTTGACCGAAGGGTAGCCGTGTTCCCGGAACTACGCCGAGCCTCGAATGCTGGCTCATTGAGCCTGATCGCAGTGATTGACGCGCCGGGCGTGGACTTAACCACCAACAACGATGAACTGGCTCTTGTATTTTTGAAGTATCCCAAGCTACAGGCCGCTGCGGTCGTGGATGGTGTTCGCCCGGTCGGCATTATCAACCGTTCGCTCTTCATGAACGAATACAGCAAGCTCTACTACCGGGAGGTGTGGGGACCCAAGTCGTGCATGGTCCATGCCAATCTGGCTCCCCGATTGATTGAGCGTAACCACAATGTCGATGAGCTGATCGGCATCCTTACCTCCGACGACCAGCGCTACCTGACAGATGGTTTTATTGTGACGGACAACGGGCGTTACATCGGTATGGGAACGGGCGAACAGCTGGTTCGTTCTGTCACAGAAACGCGGATTGAGGCGGCGCGTCATGCCAATCCGTTGACGTTTTTACCCGGTAATATTCCTATCAGTCAGCACATTGAACGGCTGCTCGCAAGTGGCGTTGAGTTTGTCGCCTGCTATGCCGACTTAAATAATTTCAAACCCTTCAACGATCAATACGGTTATTGGCGCGGCGACGAAATGATTCGACTGGTGGCCCGACTCGCGGTTGCCCACTGCGATCCTCGTTGTGATTTTGTAGGACACGTCGGGGGCGATGACTTTATCTTCTTGTACCAGAGCACTGACTGGCAGACGCATTGCCAGCAATTCGTCACAGAATTTGCCGCCCGCGCTGTTGAGTTATTTGATGTGTCAGCGCGCGAAGCCGGGGGAATTCATGCCGAAGATCGGCATGGCGTGCCCCGATTTTTTCCATTGACAACGATCTCGGTAGGTGCCGTCAAAATAAAAAAATCGATGTTTACCAGTGCCGCTCAAGTAGCCTCAGTCGCCGCGCGAGCCAAGCACGACGCCAAGACTTTGGGGGCGGGATTATGGCTGCTGGACACCGCGACCGTTTAGCTGTCGGTCAGGCTCAAGGTCCAAGGTGTTTTTTGCCACGCCAACACTTCTTCACGCAACAGGTGGGCCGATTGGGGGAAGGCCTGCGCCCATTCCGGGCGGTAAGCTACTGTGAAACTGTTAATTTTGTCTCTCTCCCGCGTTAGGACAAAACCGTTCAAATCAGGGTCACGCCGGGCATGACACAAGATGACGGCCAAACGCAGAGCCAGCAACTGTTGGATGAACAGATCATCTTCAAAGTCCATTTCCAGTTTTCTCAATTTACCCCGGTGTCCTAGCACCAGTTGACTGAGTTTATGGAGTTCTGCGGCGGCAAAGCCCATAGCGTCGGAATTATCGAGAATGTAGGCGCCGTGTTTGTGATAATCGCTATGAGATATTCTGCTGCCCACTTCATGCAACTGAGCAGCCCAACTGAGTTTTCGATTCAGCCGCTCATTGACTAAATCATCGGTTGATGTAGGCGTAGCCACCGTACTCTGTAGCTGCACCAGCAAATGTTGCGCTACCTTGGCGACCCGCAAACCGTGAACCGTGTCTGTACTAAATTTGGCAGCCAGACGCTGAACCGATTGGGTACGTACATCGGTTTCCTCTGATTCGTTGCCCATCAAATCGAATAAAAGCCCATGACGCAAACCCCCTGAAGCCTGTTGCATTTGATCAATTTGCAAGAGGTCAAAGATAGCCCGCAAGATACTCAAACCGCCACCAATCACTGAGCGTCGATCATCTTTCATCCCAGGCAGACGCAGTCGATCTGCGCTTTGTGCACTGAGCAACTTGTCGAGTAACCAGTCCAGTCCCGCCCGCGTGACGTGGCCTGTAGGCCAACCGGCGGCGCCCAGCACATCACCGACGGCCCCCACCGTGCCCGCCGAACCATAAGCGACATCCCAACTGTCACGACGATAGGCGTTAAGCGCTTCATCAAGCACAGCTTTAGCGGCAATTTCAGCCATTTGGAAAGCATTTTTTGAGAACTGGTTATCTGAAAAATACCGGGTGGACCAGGCGACGCTGCCAACGCGGTAGGACTCCATGGTTTTAGGCTCAAAACCCTGACCCAAGATCATCTCGGTTGAGCGACCTCCAATGTCGATCACCAGCCGTCGCTCGTTGCCTTGTGGCAAGGCCTGGGTGACACCCTGATAAATCAACCGTGCCTCTTCCCGGCCCGAAATCACATCAATAGGGAAGCCCAGCACCTCAACAGCGCGACCTAAAAAATCTTCACGGTTGTGTGCTTCGCGCAAAGTTTGTGTGGCTACCGCTCGCACTTCGCCGCCGTCAAAACCGGCCAAACGCTCACCAAACCGGGCCAGACAATCCCAGCCGCGCTGCATGGCTTGCGGCGTCAGGTTACGCTCCTCATCGAGACCATTGCCTTGGCGAACGGTTTCTTTCAAGTATTCGGTACGATAAAACTGGCCATGTTCCATGCGTCCAATTTCAAGGCGAAAACTGTTCGATCCTAAATCGACAGCCGCCAGACGAGTTCCATCTTGCATTAGATATGTTTCCTGTTTTTAGGTGTTCAGCGTTGCATTTGAGTACGCACGAAAATCCCGCTAACTGCTTGAATGAACAAGCGGCAAGGCTTCACTGCGCGAACGCTTCAGGCTGGATTATCCGGGTTATCTACCATAGATATGTCGCATGACATAGGTATGACAAAGTCGATGGAGAATCTTATTCCCGCAAAATCATTTGTCCCCGGATTTCGCCGCGCGGATAGAGGGTGGTGTGAACATTGGCATACCATTTGCCGGCCAATAAGTCAGCCGCTTGCGCGGAGGTCAATATTGCCTCACCTTCCTGCGGTGTGGTCATGGGACTTTTGAAAGGCAGCGTCACGCCTGCCGTGGTGTTGATACTTGCCGGACCATGAAAATGCCCTGCCGTTGCCGGGCCGCTCAGGCCTGTGAATGACAACTGCCAGCGCAGCAGGTTGGTGTTTTTATCCAATACGGCATTGACCTGCCCAGTCGCAGGCGTTACCACGGGGGGAACCTCGTTCAAGCCGGTCATTTGCGTGCTGAAGGCGGCCAGATGTGCATCAGGCTGCAGCACGCTACACCCGGTCATGGCAAATGTCAAAGCGGTCGTGACCAGCACGGAACGAGCAAAAAAACAGGAAGGCATCGCGATCTCCTTTGGATGAAATTTAAAAAATATGCGCCGAGTTTAGGAGAGTCATGCGTCTTTTACGCCTAAATTTTTTCAACGGCTTTACAAAAAACAGCTTTATAGAATTGACGATTCAATAATGACTCTTCAGCCCTGTCTGAAAAAAATGAGTTGGGGAAACCTCAAGTCAACCACTTCTTCATATCGACTGTTGACTGCTGCCCCACGGAACCCGCGTGGGCCGACAACCAATGCGCCGCACGTTCACGACCCTGTTCGCGCAGAAATTCCAGAAATGGCGTGTGAGCAATCAGCTTGGTTTCCGTTCGATGCAGGCAAGGCAGCTGACTGGAATCAATCATGTGAAAGCGCATCTTGTGCAGCCGTCGCTCCAGTTTTCCCAAGGTCAAAAAGCCTGGTGTTGCGAATTCGGTGGCATGGGAAAACATACGCATCTCGCGCATAAAGTTGGCGCTAAACGACAGCTCCACAATGCGCGCTTCAATCTCTTCTACCGTGTGCGGCGTGCCTTCACGCACCAGCGGACTCAAAAGAACCAACAAAATATCGCGCGAATCGCAGTCGTAAAACAACGGAAACACCGCTGGATTGGCCGAGTAGCCACCATCCCAATACGGCTCGCCGTCAATCTCGACCGAGTGATGAATTTTGGGCAAACAGGCGGAGGCGAGCAACACCTCGACGGTGAGTTCAGTTTCCCGAAACACCCGCAGTTTTCCCGTGTTGGCCTGCGTGGTGCCGACAAAGAGCTTGAACGGACTGCGGGCACGCAACTGCTCAAAGTCAACTTGAGCGATCAACAAATCACGCAGCGGATTGAGGTCAAACGGGTTGAGTTGCGAGGGCGAGAAGTAGCTGGCCAAGTTTGCGATCAGCTTGCTGGCGGGAGAAAGACTGATAGCCTCGCCCTCCCCTTGGGTCATGGAACCCCAGGGCATTTGCCGGGCGACGTCAGACCAAAATTTAGCGAGTCCAAGGCGCGCCCCTTCGCGCCCACCTTGCATCCAGCCATTAGCAAAAACGACGGCATTCATGGCGCCGGCACTGCTGCCGCTGAGGCCTTCAAATTGCAAAGAGGGATGCGCCAGCAATGCATCCAGCACACCCCAGGTAAACGCGCCATGCGAGCCGCCCCCTTGCAATGCCAAATTGAGCCGCTGCGGGGCGGGTCGGCGCCAGCGAGTGAGCAGCGCATGGTCTGCCAAACTGGAGAATCGCCCGCGTTGAGGAGGTATTGCGTTGTCATTCATGAAAACTCCTTGTCTGCGCACATCGTGCCACAAGCCGATGAAATCAAGGTTGCCCGCGCGCGTCATCTAAACTAGTCTGAACTGAATGAGGGTGGTATTTTGGCTTCAATCCGATTACTTGCAGCGCTGCTGGCTGGTTTGTGTGTATTTACGACGACGGCGACAGCGACCGACGTTGATCTAACGGCTCGACTCAAGCTGGTAAAAAGTGACACGGCGCTGTCCGAGTCGCTTTTCAAAACAGGGCGCAAAGTTGCGGCTGTTTGTGCCCACTGTCACGGCGAAGGCGGCAATAGCGTGAATGCGGGCATTCCAAATCTGGCGGGCCAAAATCCGGCTTTTTTAATTGAACAACTACGCAAGTTCGAGGATGGCAGGCGCTCGAATGAATTTATGCAAGGCATGATCAAGGCCATGAACAGCGATGAAAAAATCGGTATTGTATTGTTTTATTCCAGCCAGAAAGTCACGCCTAAACCGGCACTGAACACCGCTTTGATCGCTAAGGGAAAAACTTATTACGACAAGATTTGCTGGCGTTGCCACAGCGAGGACGGACGCAGCGATGGTCAATTCGCCCGTATTGCCGGGCAGCAGCCCGAATATCTGAGCATGATGCTCAAACGCTATCGGGCAGGCAGCATTATGGTGGGCGACCCGCTCATGGCGGCAAGCACCCGTCTCATGACGGATGAGGACATTGAGGCCGTGGTCGCCTATGTCACCTCCATACCCTAACCGGCGTCCCCAGTCAGCGGCGGCGAATCTCGCGCAACATGAAGAGATAAAGGCCTTCTACTTTTTCACGCGCCCACGGCGTTTTACGTAAAAATTTAAGGCTGGACGCCACGCTGGGGTCGCTGGTGAAGCAGCGCACCGGAATACGTTCACCCAAACCTTCCCAGCCATAATGCGCCGCCAAAGCGGTCACGATAGCCTCCAAAGTGAGGCCATGCAAAGGATTATGGTGCTGTGTGGCGGCAGGCGCGGCTGGCAATGTAGGCGATGATGCGGGGGGCTTGGGGGGTGTTTGCATAGCGCTATTTTGACAGGCCCGACTACCCCTCAAATTGCGGATGCAATTGCCGAATCCGGCTCATCGCCATGCCCGCTGCTGCGGTGCGCGTCTCCACCCCAAGTTTGACAAACACGCGCTCCAGATGTTTTTTAACCGTCATTGGGCTGGACCCCACAATGTCGCCAATGTCACGGTTGATCTTGCCTTTAACCACCCAGTACAGCACCTCGGCTTCACGCGGAGTGAGCTTGAAACTCAGGCTCATGGCTTCAATCACGCTCTCATCGGAGACCTCACGCATGATGATGAGCCAGTCATCGCTTTCTTCCATCGGGCCGGCGTTGTCCCCGATTTTTTGGTGCAGGCGAAAGGTCAGGCGTTTGGGGCCGAGTTCCAGGCTCAGGCGCGGCGGCTCAATCAGCGCCTCGGTTTCAGTGACGTGGCGACGCAGCCACGTCAAAACCGGCTCAGGCGTTTGCGGCGCTTCGGTGCCGTAGTAGCGCAGCAGGAGTTCACGCGCCAGCGGGGTTTGCCACATTAATTTTCCGTCGCTGACGCGCACGGTGATGCTGGCGTAACCGAAAGCGTCAAGCGCATTGCGAGCTTGACGCTTTTCGCGGGCGCCTTGCAAATGCACTTGCATTCGGGCCAGCACTTCTTTGGGTTTGATGGGCTTGGTGACATAGTCCACCCCCCCTGCCTCCAACGCAGCCACCAGGTATTCGGTCTCCGTCAAGCCGGTCATAAAAATGATGGGGATGTGTGCAGTTTGCGGTAAAGCTTTGAGGCGCCGGGCCACTTCAAAACCATCCATGCCGGGCATCATGGCGTCAAGCAACACAATGTCGGGCAGCACTTGGGCGGCACGCTGCAAGGCGGCTTCGCCGTGGGTCGCCACCAGCACGGTGTAGCCGGATTCGTCCAGCGCGTCGTGCAGCACCGAGAGGTTGTCGGGCACGTCGTCCACGATCAACACAACGTCGCTGTTGGCGCGGTCTAGCGTTTGGTCCAGGGATTTATTGAGCGGTCTATTTTTCATGGACTTGTCGATTTAATTGTTGACTCATGACCTCAAACTGGAATTGCCGAGCCAGCTTGCGCATTTCAGCGACAAAGACGGCGGTGAGCGGTTGCGCTTTTTCTATTTCATCGAGTTTGTTCAGGATGCCCCGGTAATAACCCAGACTGACCAGTTCACGCAGCGCCTCTAACTGTGGCGGATCAGGATAAACCAACGCCGCAACAGGCAGAGCGATGGCGGGCGTTGGAGCAACGGTTTCAATCCAGGTGAGCGACAGACGGCGTTCCAGCCAATCCAGCAGTTCGGCGTGGCGCACTGGTTTCAGGATGAAATCTTCTGCCGGAATGCCCACGTCGTTGTCCAGCCCCTTGTCAAATGCGTTGGCTGAGACGATGGCGATTTGCGCCTTGGGCATGGGGCTGTTTCGCTCTAACGCCCGCAGGCGGCGAACCGTCTCCCAGCCATCAATGCCGGGCATGGCCAAGTCCATCAGAATCACGTCCGGCTGATAACCGGCGGTCAGCAAGTCCAGACAATCATGACCGCTGGCGGCGCTGCGCAATTCAAAGCCGAGGGGTTGCAGCAAATGAATCAACAGCTCTCGGTCAGCCTCTTCGTTGTCCACCACCAGCACACGTTGACGCGGGCCTGTGTAGCCGTGGCGTGGCGGGCGCACCGATGATCTTGACCCGTTCGCAGCGGGGCTGGGGGTCTCGAAGGTGACGCGCACTTCCGGTAAAAACAGTTTCACTTTAAACACCGACCCCACGCCCGGCGTGCTGCTCACCGTGAGTTGGCCGCCCATTAAATCGGTCAACATCTTGGCAATAGTCAAACCTAAACCGGAACCGGGTGCGGTGGCGCCGGGCGTGTTGGCGCGGGTGAACGGCTCAAAAATGCGTTCGTGTTCTTGCGGGGATAAACCCGGGCCGGTGTCTTCAATGTCAATCACGGCCATCTCGCGGGCGTAGCGAATGCGAAACGTGACCTGCCCTTGCGGCGTGAATTTGATGGCATTGCCCAGCAGGTTGATCAAAATTTGGCGTACACGTTTTTCGTCGGCGCGCACCACGGCGGGCAGCGCACCTTGCGTTTCAAACTGAAAGGTCAGTCCTTTGGCCTGCGCTTCGTGCTCAAACAAGCTCGCCATCTCTTGCACAAACTCGGCAAAGTGCATGGGTTTAACGTTGAGCGTGAGCTTGCCGCTCTCAATGCGCGCAATGTCAAGCGTGCCTTCAATCAAAGAGAGCAAGTGCTCACCGCCGCGCTTGATGACGTTCACCGCCTGTTTGCGATGCGCCGGAATCGACGCATCTTCGCCCATCAATTGCGCGTAACCCAGAATGCTGTTGAGCGGCGTGCGCAGTTCGTGGCTGATAGCGCTGATGTAGCGGCTCTTGGCCTGATTCGCCAAATCGGCGGCGTGGCGGGCCTGCTCGGCAACGCGATTGGCGGTTTGCAACGCGGCATCCGTTTGCCGGTGCGATTCGATTTCAAGCCGCAGTAAATGGGTTTGACGGTTTGATTCTTCTTGCGCGACTTGACGGCTTTTGTGCGCCAGCACCATCCACCAAGCCACCAACCCAGCCAGAAGAAGCAGTGCCATATAAGCCTTGAAAAAACCGGAGCGCAAGGCGGCTTGAGGGGCCTCCAAAACTTGGGCGCTTATCAGGTTGAGATCAGTCATCGCCAAGGCCAGCGCCTGCAATTCCTGGTGGTACAACAGGCCAAACACACTGGCCAACAGCGGCACGATCACGCTCATGAGCAGCAAGAAGTTGCCCAACCCATTGTCCAGATAAGGCCAACAGCGACGCGGTAGCAACCCATGCAGCGTTGCCGACCACTGGCTTGACAGGCTGGCGTGCGGTTTG
This sequence comes from uncultured beta proteobacterium, assembly GCA_903823025.1. Taxonomy (GTDB): domain Bacteria; phylum Pseudomonadota; class Gammaproteobacteria; order Burkholderiales; family Burkholderiaceae_C; genus Rhodoferax. Next base: position 7,760 of record CAIJRK010000064.1, on the reverse strand, counting down.
CACAAATCCCCACAGCGGGCGTCCAGCGTGCAACACAACGAGCAAATAGCGCCTTGGTACGCGGGGCAATGCGCCATGTCGGGCGCTTCGTACTCGCGCTCGCAGATCACACAGCGCTTGAGTTGATAGCGATCTTTGTCAACCGGCGCTTCGCTCTGACGTGCAATGTAGTATTTGCCCTGGGTGGCCCAGGCAATCAGCGGCGCGGCACAAAAGGCGGTGCCCATCGCGATCACCGCCGAGAAGGCCTGCGCCATCGGGCCAAAAAACCCAAGGTGCGCCGTGATGGACAAGGTCGAGGCCAGCGCCATCGCCCCCACGCCCACCGGGTTGATGTCATACAAATGCGCCCGTTTGAACTCGATGCCCGGCGGCGACAGCCCCAGCGGTTTGTTGATTACCAAGTCGGCCACCACCGCCATGATCCAGGCGATAGCCAGATTGGAATACAGCCCCAGCACGTCGCCCAGCGCCTGAAAAACATTCATCTCCATAAGCATGAACGCAATCAGCGTGTTGAACACCACCCAAACCACCCGGCCCGGATGGCTGTGCGTGAGGCGCGAGAAAAAGTTGGACCAGGCCAGCGACCCGGCATAGGCGTTGGTCACGTTGATTTTGAGTTGCGAGATCACCACAAACAGCGCCGTGGCGGCCACCGCCCAGCCGTAATTCGGAAACACATATTCGTAGGCCGCCAGATACATCTGGTTCGGATCCACCGCCCGGTCCACCGGCACCGCGTGGCTAATCGCCAAATACGCCAGCAACGCGCCGCCCAGCATCTTGACCACGCCCAACACCACCCAGCCCGGCCCGCCGACCAACACACTCCACCACCAGCGATACCGGTTGGCGGGGGTTTGCACCGGCATAAATCGCAGGTAATCAGCCTGCTCACCCATTTGCGTGATCAAGGCAATGCCCACGGTGAGCGCCGCACCAAACAAGGGCAGACTAAATCCAGCGTTCACGCCCTGCTCGCCTTTGTAGTGCACCACGCCGGCAAACGCACCAGGATCGAGCATAAACACCGTAATAAACGGCACGAACAGCAACACCAGCCACAAAGGCTGCGTCCAAACCTGCAAACGACTGATCGTCGAGACGCCATGCGTGACCAGCGGAATCACCACCAACGCACAAATCAAGTAACCCCAACTGGGCGGAATGCCGAGCGCCAGCTCCAGCGCGTAGGCCATCACGGCGGCCTCCAGCGCGAAAAAGATGAAGGTAAATGACGCGTAAATGAGCGAGGTCAACGTGGAGCCGATGTAACCGAACCCCGCGCCCCGCGTGAGCAAATCCATGTCCACGCCGTAACGGGCGGCATAAATGCTGATCGGCAGCCCGGCCAAAAAGATGATGAGTCCGGTGACCACAATGGCCCAAAACGCGTTGGTAAAACCGTACTGCACCAACAGCGTGGCACCCACAGCTTCCAAAATCAAAAACGAGGCGGCACCAAAAGCGGTGTTGGCCACGCGCCATTCCGACCATTTACGAAAGCGCTGTGGCGTGAAACGTAGCGCGTAGTCTTCCAGCGTTTCACTGGCGACCCAGGCGTTGTAGTCGCGCCGAACCAGCGTGATGCGTTGTAACGCCTCGGGCTGGGAGGCTTGAGGGGGTTCTGGGTGGGGGTCTGAAATCACACCGTTATGGTGCAGTTTTCATGCCACGGCACGGGATTTGCGTAGTTGCCGACATGGAACTTACCCCCCGCGAAAAAGACAAATTGCTGATTTTTACCGCCGGTTTGTTAGCCGAGCGCCGCAAGGCCCGTGGCCTCAAACTCAACTACCCGGAGGCCATCGCCCTGATCAGCGCTGCTGTGATGGAAGGCGCCCGCGACGGTAAAACCGTGGCGCAACTCATGAGCGAAGGTCGTCAAATTCTGACTCGCGCCGACGTGATGGACGGCATTGCCGAGATGATTCCCGACATTCAGGTGGAAGCCACTTTTGTGGATGGCACCAAGCTGGTGACGGTGCATCAGCCGATTGCTTGAACGCCTCAACCACACCCGCCATCCTTTTTGAGAAAAATTTATGAACGCCAAGTTGTTACGACCTCTTTTTTTCATCCTTGCCTGCGTACTAGCCACGGGCGCAAGCGCCCACATTGGCGCTGATGTGGCGGCCCACGCATCCATCGGGTTTTGGGACGGTTTGCTGCACCCGCTCACCGGCCTGGACCATCTGGCAGCCATGCTGGCCGTCGGGTTCTGGAGCGCCTTGACGGCACGCCGGTTGTGGACCACGCCGCTGGTTTTTGCCGCCATGTTACTGGTCGGTGCCCTGCTGGGCCTCGCCGGGATCAGCCTGACAGCGGTGGAACCAATGATTGCTGCTTCGCTGTTGGCACTGGGATTATTAGTGGCGCTGCGCACCCGGATGCCTGCTGCATGGGCAGCGGTTTTGGTCGGCGTTTTTGCGATTTTCCATGGGGTCGCGCATGGCACCGAGCTGGCAGATGCCAGCCAAATCTGGACGCCGCTGGCGGGGATGATCACCACCACCGTGGCACTGCATGGGGCAGGTCTGGGTTTGGGTTTGGCCCTGCGTCACCACAGCCAGTGGTGGCCCCGTCTGGCAGGTGCGACAGTCGCCCTGCTGGGTAGCGTGTTGCTCTTGCAAATGATTTAAGGAAGCCCCATGACGCCTGGCGAAATCATCACTGACGGCCCTGATCACATTCTCAACCCCGGTCGGCGCACGCTTACGCTGGTGGTGCAAAACACCGCTGACCGCCCGATACAAGTCGGCTCGCACTACCACTTTGCCGAGACCAACGGCGCGCTGGGTTTTGACCGGGCAGCGGCGCACGGAATGCGTCTGAACATTGCGTCAGGCTTGGCTGTGCGTTTTGAGCCGGGACAACAACGCACCGTCGAACTGGTGGATTACGCCGGTGAGCGCGTGGTCTTTGGTTTTCGCGGTTTAACAAATGGAGCCCTCTAATGGCCACGATAGGACGACGCGCTTACGCCGAGATTTTTGGCCCCACCGTGGGCGACCGGGTGCGCTTGGCCGACACCGATTTGCTGATTGAAGTGGAACAAGACTTGACCTTGGGCGCTGGCGGCTACGGCGAAGAAGTCAAGTTTGGCGGCGGCAAAACCATCCGTGATGGCATGGCGCAATCGCAACGAACACGCGATGGATCGGACACCGGCCCACAGGCCGGAGGCGCTGTCGATTGCGTCATGACTAACGCCTTGATTCTGGATCATTGGGGCATTGTCAAGGCCGATATTGGACTCAAAGGCGGGCGCATTGTCGCCATCGGAAAAGCCGGTAATCCAGACGTGCAACCGGGCGTGAATATCATCATCGGCCCCGGCACCGAGATCATCAGTTGCGAGGGCAACATCGTCACCGCAGGCGGCATCGACTCGCACATTCACTTTATTTGTCCGCAGCAAATTGAAGAAGCACTGGCCTCCGGCGTCACCACCATGATGGGCGGCGGCACCGGCCCGGCCACCGGCACGTTTGCCACCACCTGCACGCCCGGAGCCTGGAACATCGAGCGCATGTTGCAAGCAGCAGACGCCTTCCCGATGAACTTTGGCTTTTTGGGCAAAGGCAATGCCAGCCTGCCCGCTGCGCTGTACGAGCAGGTGAACGCGGGCGTCATCGGCCTGAAATTGCACGAAGACTGGGGCACTACGCCAGCGGCCATCAGCAATTGTCTGGACGTGGCTGAGGAAACTGATGTGCAGGTCGCGATTCACTCGGACACGCTCAACGAATCGGGCTTTGTCGAGAACACCATCGCCGCCACCAAAGGCCGCACACTGTGTGCGTTTCACACCGAAGGTGCAGGCGGCGGGCACGCGCCCGACATCTTGCGCGTGGTTGGCGAGGCCAACTTTTTACCTTCCAGCACCAATCCGACCATGCCTTACACGGTCAACACGTTGGACGAACACGTGGACATGCTCATGGTCTGCCATCACCTGAACCCCTCGATTGCCGAGGACTTGGCGTTTGCTGAAAGCCGAATCCGCAAAGAAACCATCGCCGCCGAAGACATCCTGCACGACTTGGGGGCCATCAGCATCATCAGTTCCGACAGTCAGGCTATGGGCCGCGTGGGCGAAGTCATTTTGCGCAACTGGCAAACGGCACACAAGATGAAACATCAGCGCGGCTGGCTGGCCCCCTCTTCTGCGCAAGCCACGCAGGTGGAACAGGATTCGCGCAACGACAACTTTCGGGCCAAACGCTACGTGGCCAAATACACCATCAACCCCGCCATCGCCCACGGTATCAGCCATGAAGTGGGCAGTATTGAGGTCGGCAAATGGGCTGATCTGGTGATCTGGAAACCGGCCTTTTTTGGCGTTAAACCGGCGTTGATTCTGAAAGGCGGATTCATCGCCATGGCTGCTATGGGTGACCCCAATGCGTCTATTCCAACACCGCAACCCGTGCATTACCGGCCCATGTTTGGCGCTTACGGCGGGGCATTAACCCGAGGCTCGCTGACCTTTGTGTCGCAAGCCGGGTTGCAGGCAGGTATCAAGGAGCGCTTTGGTTTAGCCAAGACCTTGAGCGCCGTCAAAAACATCCGGGGCGTGCGCAAACAACACATGATCCACAACGACTATTTGCCCAAAATGGAAATCGACGCACAAACCTACACGGTGCGCGCCGATGGTCAATTGCTCACCTGCGAACCGGCGGTAAGTCTGCCGATGACGCAACGCTACTTTTTATTTTGAACGCCCAATCACACTCAACGAGGCTGAATGTGGGCGCGAATCCAGGCCGCGAAAGCCGTTTCATTCATGTCCCCTGCGGCCACCGCCAACACGGTCAAGGTGGCCTCTGCTTGCGTTGCCTGAAGGCGAAAAGCATTGATGGCCAAAAACATACCGACAGCCAAAAATGCCGCGCGTTTATTGCCATCAACAAAGGTGCGGTTTTTGGCCAAACCGACACCATAGGCTGCCGCCAGATCGGCAATATCAGGCTGTCCGTAAAGGACAAGATTCAAGGGTCGTGCCAAAGCAGAATCGAACAAACCCTCATCGCGCAACCCCGGTGCGCCGCCATGCTCTGCCAGACTTTCGTCATGCAGCAGCAACAACACCTGCCGGTTAACCCACTTCCAGCCGCTCATTTGGCAAGCTGATGGAAGGTGTCGCGGTAGTCATGCATAAATTCGCGCCCCAGCTTGAGCTGCGCCTCCAACTCCGGGTCGTAGGGCGTCAAGGTGATGCCATTGGCAGCTTCAGTCAAAAACACGGTGTCGCCCTTGACCAACTTCAAACGGGACAAGACCTCTTTAGGCAAAATGACCCCTACCGAATTTCCGATTTGGGTAAGTTTTAGTGCTGACATAGTGGCATCCTTTACGTTATAACTTTTGTTATATTAATGAACCAATTATGACCGTGAGGCGCTTGTGGCCCACTATGGCAACTGGTAAACAAACAATATGCTCCAAATTTCCAAACTCATGCCGCAAGGCGCTGGATTAGCCCCCGTGCTGGTCAAACGCGCCGCCACCCTCGAACTCGATTGGGACGTGCGACAAAAAAGTCGCTTTGAGGCCACCGACTCACAAGACCGTCAACTCGGGATATTCCTGCCACGCGGCACCGCTGTGCGCGGCGGTGACGTGCTGGTGGCCGAAGACGGCTCGCTGATCCGGGTGGTTGCCGCGCCGCAGCCCGTGTTGGTCATCACCGCTTGCACAGAACACGGTAGCCCGTTCGACCTGACACGCGCCGCCTACCATTTGGGCAATCGCCATGTTCCCATCGAACTCAAACCCGATCACTTAAAAATAGAACCTGATCACGTCCTGGCCGACCTGTTGCGCGCCATGCATTTGACGGTACGCGAGGCGACTGTGGCGTTCGAGCCGGAAAGTGGCGCTTATGCCAACACCGGGCACGCCCATGTTGATGCAGCATCAAAACCCAAACTCATCAACATCCCGATTGCGGCGGCTGTGCCACACGTCCATGGGCCAGGCTGCAACCACGGGCACGGTCATTCCCACTGATGCGTCGCTTCGGCTCGAATCCGCGTAGCCTGCACACGGGCATCCGCCGTCGGCGTGAAGAACCGGCACGACCCAGCGGCACCAGCCTAATGCAACTCATGTGGCTGGCGTCCCCCGCTTTACCCATCGGCGGCTTCTCTTACTCGGAGTGTCTGGAAGCTGCAGTCGATTCGACCCGCGTCACGACAGAATCAGAAGCTAGCGAATGGTTGCTGAATCAGCTTGATCTCACCCTGGCACGTGGCGATTTGGCCGTGCTCGCCAAGGCCATCCCCGCCTGGCAACGTAATAATCACAGCCGCATCGCCGAACTCAATGCCTGGGTGCTACAAACCCGGGAAAGCAGTGAACTGCGCGCTCAAGCCGAACAAATGGGCCGCTCCTTAGTGGAATGGTTGCGCAACCACACGACCGCCCGCGTCACACAAATTGACACGCTCGCCGCGCTGCAACCCACCTACCCGATGGCCTTTGCGCTGGCGGCCAGCGCAGTTCAAGCGCCGTTACGTGACTGCCTGTTGACCTACGCTTTTGGTTGGGCCGAAAACATGGTGCAAGCGGCTATCAAATCGGTGCCACTCGGCCAAAGCGCGGGGCAACGTATTTTGTCGGCGCTGACCGCCGAAATTCCCGCCGCCGTGGCTCATGCCTTGTCACTGGCGGATAGCGAGCGTCAAGCCTTTTCCCCCATGTTGGCAATTTTGAGCGCCCAACATGAAGTTCAATATTCCCGCCTCTTTAGATCCTGAAAGCCCTGCCCTATGTCCACGCTTCACCACATCGCTAATCGCACCAAAAAACTCCCACCCTTGCGCGTTGGCATTGGCGGCCCCGTAGGCTCCGGCAAAACCACGTTGTTAGAAATGCTCTGCAAAGGAATGCGCGATCAATATGACCTGGTCGCCATCACCAACGACATCTACACCAAGGAAGACCAGCGCCTACTGACCGAGAGCGGCGCGCTGGACGCCGAACGCATCATAGGCGTGGAAACCGGCGGCTGTCCGCACACCGCCATCCGCGAAGACGCGTCCATCAACCTGGAAGCGATTGACCGCATGTTGGTCGATTTCCCCGATGCCGACATCGTGTTTATCGAGAGCGGCGGCGACAACCTGGCCGCCACCTTCAGCCCCGAACTCAGCGACTTGACGATCTACGTCATCGATGTCGCCGCCGGTGAAAAGATTCCCCGCAAAGGCGGCCCCGGCATCACCAAAAGCGATTTGTTTGTCATCAACAAGACCGATCTAGCGCCTTACGTCGGAGCCGACCTGAACGTGATGGCGGCAGACACCACCCGAATGCGCACCACAGCCAAAGGTCTCAAACCCTTTGTGATGACTAATTTAAAGACCAATACGGGACTTGCCGAAGTAATTGCCTTCATTGCGTCAAAAGGTATGCTGCAAGCCAGTTAGAATAGCCAACTTGGAAGCGTGGCAGAGTGGTCGATTGCACTAGTCTTGAAAACTAGCAAACCGAAAGGTTTCGTGAGTTCGAATCTCACCGCTTCCGCCAAGACACAACCCTAAGTAATTGATTTACTTAGGGTTTTTTCTTGTCCCTATTTTTCCACCTACGTTCTAACCCACGCGGCAACATAAACGGTACGCGTTCACCCCACCCCAATCGGAATGAGGGAAGGTGTTGGGTTTAAGCCGAAGTGAGCCTTCATGGCCTGGGTCATAAAGGCCAAGACGCTACGACCTTGAAGTTTGCAACTCCCCACCACGGTC
>CAIJRK010000063.1 GCA_903823025.1 uncultured beta proteobacterium | reverse complement strand
TCTTGAGTTTTGATGCCGCCCGTGACTTTGGCGATGTCTGGACGCTCACTGAGCTATGGAACGCCTTGGGCTTTGATGGCCTGCGCACGGTGTTTCGCCGCACCCGCCACGGCATTGATGTTGAGGCCTTGATTCGCGTGATGGTGTTCAACCGTCTGTGTAACCCAGACTCCAAGCTCGGTGTATTGCGTTGGCTGGAAACTGTGGCCTTGCCGGGAACTTCTCTGGAATCAATTGACCATCAGCACCTGCTGCGCGCCATGGATGCACTGGTTGATCACAAGGACGCAGTGGATGCCGTGATGGCCAGCTTGCTGCGCCCCATGGTGGATCAAGACCTGGCGATCGTGTTTTATGACATGACCACCATTCGGGCTGCAGGTTTATCCGAGCAAGAAGGTGACCTGCGTCACTATGGCATGTCCAAAGAGGGCGTGGTAGCGCGCCAAGTCATGCTCGGTGTGGTGCAAACGGCCGAGGGCTTGCCGCTGTACCACGAGGTGTTTGATGGCAACACGGCCGAGGTGAAGACGCTCAAAGGTGTCATCGAGAAGATCGTGGCCAGGTTCCCCATCAAGCGTGTCATTGCGGTGGCCGACCGGGGTTTACTGTCCACCGACAACCTGACAGATTTGCAGGAGATTGTGCTGCCAGGGGGCAACCAGCTGGAGTTCATTCTGGCGGTACCGGGGCGGCGCTACGGTGACTTCGTTGAATTACTGGAGCCCTTTCACTCCAAGCAGTGCCTGCCAGCCAAAGAGGAGGTATTGGGCGAGGTTGTTTGGAACAAGCTGCGCCTGGTCATTGCGCATGACCCCGTTGTGGCGCAGGCCGCGGGTGTCAAACGTGACACGCGCATTGACGAGTTAAAAAAACAAGCTGATCAGTGGGTGGGCAAGCTCCAAGACCAGGACGAGGGCAAAAAGAAACGGGGCCGCAAGCTCTCCGATGGTGGAGCGCGCGCCAAGTTTTACCGCGAGGTGTCTGAATCCCACTTGGCGCGCATTGTGAAGGTGGACCTCAAGAGTGAGCTGTTCACCTACGACATTGACGAGCGCGCCTTGCAGCATGCAGAACTGATGGATGGCAAGCTGCTGCTGGTGACCAATACCAAAGACTTGACACCCGATGAGGTGGTCAAGCGCTACAAATCACTGGCTGACATTGAGCGCGGGTTTCGGGTTTTGAAATCTGAAATCGAGATTGGGCCGATATATCACCGCCTGCCCCCCGGGTTCGACAGCTAATTCATTCAAATCACACCAAAGTCCAATGGAATCAACGGTTTAACGCTCAGAAATTTCGAATTGTGTAATGGCGCGAATTTGAATTTTAGTAATCAATTTTCCTGTTATATGCATGTGATACAGTAATGGCGTGTTTATCAAGCTAACCCGCCGCGGCCCCAACCAATACGTCCAGCTCGTCGAGGCGTACCGTGACGCCACCACCGGACGACCCAAGCAACGCACCGTTGCAACCCTGGGTCGTATTGATCAACTAAACACCGAGCTCAAATCCGTCATCGCTGGCTTGCAGCGCATCACAGGTTGCGTACCGGCGGTGCCCGCAGCGCCAGTTGCGCCACCGATCTTGAGTTTTGATGCCGCCCGTGACTTTGGCGATGTCTGGACGCTCACTGAGCTATGGAACGC
>CAIJRK010000062.1 GCA_903823025.1 uncultured beta proteobacterium | reverse complement strand
GCGCTTCTTCAAGCGTTTGGGGTTTCGGGCTGGCTTGCCGTAGATTAATTTGCATTGCTATCAATTCTGACCTGTTTTTGCACAAATCCCGACAACACTATGAAATCAGTTGGGTAGTGGGGTGAACGCGTACGATTTTTGGTAACTACTCAGCCACCGCCAGGATCCATCGCGCCCGCTTTGGCACTGCTGCCGAAATGTTCAATGACCTCGAAAAGAACAGCAGCAAGCAAATGCGCCGCGCTATAAAAATCTGACGCGCAGGTAGCGCTCATCCAAAGCCAAAGTGGCTATAACGGTCGTCAACGGTTTAAATTTCAAACACCCTTTTCTGGAGAAAAACATGAGCCACCTGATTGAAGAAAAAGACGTGACGGCTGTAAACCTTGCCGTCGAGTTGGAGCGTGCTGTCATTGAATGGTGGATGTGTTGTTTAGCAGGCTACTGAAATACTAGTTTCTGGTTAAAAACTCTTCCTCTTGAGTATTTCAGCAACCTGTTAAAGATCGTGAACAGATTCTAAGACCTACAGACTGCTAGGCGATCTGTAAGAATGAGCAATAGCTTGTGCTGAACATGACGTGGCAAACGCTCAATGCGGCTAACGATTTCATCCATGCCCATTTGATCCAGATGAGCAGTAAGGTCAAGTTCTATTTGTGCCAGCAGCATCCTCTCCTCTCTCAACAATTCGTCTGGAGGGTGATGTAATTTTTTAAGAATTTGCTCAGTTTCATGCTTTTCTAGTTCTTGGATCGCATGTAAATTCAAAAAATATTTTTGCCAAGCAAGCACCCGATCACGCCTCTCGTATTCGTCAACTTCAGCATGACGGCAACGTATTGCCTCCAAAATATCGTTGATCTGCGCCTGGTCCGCATGGGATAAATAAGTCGGGGCGGCATTCAACTCTCGCTCAAGCACTACGCAGTGTGCTTTATCGAGCACCTGCACTTGTACATCTTGCATTAAGCGCGGCGCAAGCCATGCTGAGGACAGCCGCCGCACGGCATCAACCTGTTCAAGGGCTAGCGCTTGATATAGCGCTTCGAGATTCCAAACGGGTTCAATTTCTAACGCATCTAAAAACTTTACCATTTCATCCACTTGATACCGCACGCGCTGTTGCAAAAGCTCGGCGAGACGCTCCACACTCACTTCACAGCCTTCCCATGTGGCCAGATCGGCAAGAATTCGTTCCAACTGAATGACAATCTCACTGACCTCACTCTGATCGCTTGTGCTTTGAAAAATTTCTTTTAGATTACGTGACTTTATCAACGCATCATGCAATGCGCCCTTACTCTTCAATACCAAGTTAAACAAGCCTCCCAACGCATTAGTTTGCTTTTCTATTGCATGACGAAGCCGTTGTTGACGTTTGGTAATAGCTTCAGTGCGAGCATAAATCTCTTCATTTTTCAACACTGAGTTTGCAGCCTGAACACATTGAATAAGCCGATCTCCCTCAATTATTGCATCGCGTAATTCACGCACTGGAGTAGATTCAGTAGGATCTGGCTGACGTGGATAATCATCGCTTTGGTCTAGTGACAGAGAAAATTTTTGCCGCGATTCAACCTGAGCGATGCTCTGACTCATTTGCTGCTCAAGTGCTATTGCTTCGGCTTCAAATCCCAAAATTTTTAAACTGTCCACCGCCTTGCGCATCAAACGACGGAAGTCACTTACCTGCGCGGCTGTATGGCAACTTTGACGGGCCATCCAATTGCGCAATAACGGTGCCAAAAACTCACGCAACGGCACCAGTAGTGCTGTGTAGCTTTCTAGATATGCAATAGGCCAACAAGCATCCGCCTCCATGATTTGGCGTTGAAGAACTAACAGGCTACCAATTCTTAAAAATTCACCAACATTCTCCTTACGCGCCGCATTTTCTACACCGCGCTCGCACTCGTCCAGTTTTTTTTGTATGTTAAGCAGTTTCTCAGATGCTTGATCTGATCGTTCACGCAAATGGAAATAGAGACCATCAAGCACTTCTGGGCGTGGTTCAATGCGGTGCATCCGTTCAACTTCGTCAGAAAAAACACCCATGGCCTGATAATTCTGTTCACACTCCCAACGGCCAAGAAGATTACGCCAGCGGCCCTCCGCATCATCCGAAAGAAAGCGCACCGTACTTTGCTCAAGGAGCATTTGCTCTAAATAATGACGCCCTTTTTGTGCTGGGAAAGCGTCATTTATCCAATCACCAGACGCAACCATCACTCCCTTGCATTCAATACGGCGCGGCGGATGATTTCCGCCCAGCATCAAGCCTAATAACAGTCCAGCGGATGCCGCATTCATTCCGTAAGGCGGAGCAATCAATGCCTTATAAGATTGCCAAAGGCTCCGCTTCGGATCGTCCTGGTGGATTTTCTGGAGCCACTGATACGCCATCTTCACTTTTTCTTCTGCCGGTTCCGTCAGTTTTCCGCTCGCAGGCAATGCCATCCAACTTGACCTCAAGCTAGCGTTAATCCGGTTTTGCAACCGTTTTGGCTGTGCCTGTACCCAGGCTCCCTCCACCTGATGTGCAATCAAACTACGCGTCAACTGGGCGCAATCTGCTGGCCCCCCTCCGGCTGCGGTGGCAAATCCATCAAAGAGAAACGGTAATGCTTGAGGATAAACGCGGATAAAAATTTCCTCTCCAACTTTTTTCAAACGCCCGTCTGGCACGACACGTTGACCTGCGATCCAATACAGACGCTCCCGGACGGCTTCCTGCACGGCTTCTTTTAGTGCATGGTTGCTGCGCTCACGCTCTTCCGGGACGAAACGCTTAAACCGCTCCCGGTCTTCCATCGAAATCCGTTCGTCAAAAAGGTATAGGCGGCCAATATGTTCTGCTATGCGTCCCTGATGGTCAGCAATCACAATTAACCATACTGGAGCAGCATCAGCGCCATAACGGGCAAGCTCCGATTGCATCAGCGCAGAGGCAGAAGCTTGCACTTGCGCCACGACCTCTTCTGGGTGAAGGTAGAGATAAATCAGCTTGCCTTTGGCATCAGACGGCGTGGTTGCTTGTGCCCACTCTTGAAAAACCCGCTTAATAGATTTTTCAAGAATTAGGCTATGAGCGAAGATTGCTTCAAAGCGCCACTCCAAAGTCGAAATATTGTTGAGCTGTGCAAAATCAGTGGCAACGTCACTCAAATCCGTATCAACCCCACCTCTACGCACAAATAAATCGCTGATGGCATCAGGTGTTAGCACTGCTTGACTCTTGCGCAGCCATTGCTGAAATTGACCGCGAGTGGAGGCATCTGCGATCAACTCGTATTGACCAAGATCCCTATTCCATTCCATTGCACCGATATCCTGACTCAGCGCCGCCAGCGCCTTTGCTAGAGCGGCTTCAGGCAGTGCAGTGACTTCGCACAACAAACTGCCCATATCGTCTTGGCTTTGTTTGCCAATACGCATTTTTTCAAGGATGGCGACACCTGCCAAAACCAGGCGCTGCTCTGCGCTAAGGTGGGCTTGAAACTTCTCCAGCAAGAGCTGAAGGGTTTCAGCCACCGTGCTGCCAGTCTCACGTTCTGCAGAGATCAATTCCGGTAGCATGCTACTGAGCACTAACTCGGCTGCACTGACTTGTCGTAATTGTCCATCTGACAGCGCTGGCTCGCTGCTGATACGATCAATCATCTCCTTGATAAAAGTGAGAGCCGAACGCGATTGCACGACATCCCGTTGGCGAGTCAGGAACCAAGTAGCCAGAGGATGAAGAGGCCAGCACCCTTGCGCGATCACACGGGTGAAGCGCTCAGAATCATTCCATACTGGATATCGGTTGTATCCAGGGAGGCAAAGCCGCATTTTTTTCCAACATAATTGCCATGATTTTTGCGCATCAGTCTGCTGCCAAACCTGCTCAAGCGCTGATTGCTCCTTGCCAATCATATGGGCAAAAATTGTTTCAAGATTGGTGGATAGATACCACTTTTTGGCAGAGTCAAAACGGGTAATATACCGCTGTAATTGGCGTAAATCGGCACTACCGAAGCGCTTCAGGTAAGCCTTTAATTCATACTGGATTAAACCAATGAAACGCACCTTGGTGCTATTGTCCTGCACCCCCTGAAACAACTGCTGCAATGCAGCATCGCCAGCGAGCTGTGGTTTTTCCGCTGCATATTCAAGATAGCGTCCAAACTCATCAAACAAAATAACGACACTGGAAAAGGCGCCATCGATACTGCAATACACATCGCACAATGTATTAATTAATTCCTGCGCTGACTCTTGCCCGATCATTGGAATAGTCGAACCGTTCGCTTCGGCATACACGGCATCGACTGCGGAATAAATAGCCTCATCGTTATTCGCAAGGCGTGCACAGATATCTTGCGCTGTCAGACCAGGCAAGCATTGTGCGAAGCTCTCAATGCGGAAAGAAAAATTTCGCTCGACAAATTGCTCTGCGGATTGAAATCTTGGAGAAAGAGCACGAATTGCCCCGGCATCGACACCATAGCGGCTCAACTGTGAAAAAACAGCTTGACTCAGCGCATTACCGAGATGAAAACCAGCCATTCCGTCGAGTGCCAGAACTAGCACTGGACGTGCCAGACGTGCAATATCTTCTTGTACTTTGGCGCCGATTATGGCATCGGCATGGGTGATATTAGCGAGAATTTTTTGTGCCGTTTCCCCTTGAGGATCACCAAGCAAAGTGGCGCAGGTCAGTGCTAAATGAGATTTCCCTGAACCATAACCAGCCACAACTAGCCAATATGGATTGACTTCTTCACCCTGCAAACCGTTATGGATAGAGCCAAGGAGGTCGGATACAAAACTAGCACTGTCTTTGAGCCGATAACCGCCAGCGAACCCATCACCCTCCGCATCGCTAGCACCATGATACCGCGGGCCGTGAAAAACAAAAGCACGAGCGGCCAGCTGTGCCTGCGTCTCTCGCTCTTGAATCCAACGAAGCTGAACTGCTCCCTCGAAAAAAATTTCATTATGGAAATTGACAAGATCACCTATTTTTTTAGACATTGTGCTTTGTATTTAACTTTTTAAATAAGTCCAGAATAGATACTAGAAATCACTTGATTTGTATTTTTTAGACGCAACAAAATTGGCGCTCCAGTGTATCGGTCAATCTGTAGCAGTCCGCTATCGGCCATCCAATCGAGCCAATATGCGATCATTGCTTCATCCCAGCCAAGCACTATAAAGCAGCGGCTATGACTAGCGAAGTCGTCCAAAGAAACCTGACTCTCACTGTTAAATAATTCATCCCAAATCAAAGACAGATAGGCAGCATAGACAGGAAAAAATGACTTATTGCTAGGCGCAGGTTGACGTTTCAAAAATTTTTTATCATTAGCAGTGATTTCTTGCAAGACATTGATAGAGCCCAAGCAACTATCCTCTATGTAACTGCGTATAACAATACCAGCTAATGATTTCAGGTAGCCTGCGTCACCATGCCGCTCAACCAAAAAATCTACAAAATCTTGCTGCTGGAATTTATTGCCTAATCGGAAAATACCAGACGAAAACAGCGCAAACCAGGGAGAAGCGACGCCGCTAATAGGATTAGCTGAGCCAAATCTTCGACATAACATCAAGTGCATCAACCACAATGTCTGTTGTTCGCTTAAAAAGGGATCTTCATTCAGAATGACATGCCCTAATGCCGTCAATCCCAACTGCCAACCACCGCTTATCTTGATCGCAGTCACCATCCCCATTCCAACTGCATAGTGAATGATTGGCTCGACCTTACCTGTACTATTACCTGTAGGTATGCTGGTCTGGGCTCCAATAGACACCTTATCGCCCCCCCCATTTTTGGCGGCAAATGGAAGCAACTGTGCAATTAATCGCCGTTCAGGCAAAAAACTTTTTGGAAAGTTAAGCGGTAACTGCGCTACATCTCTTACAGTAAGCCCTAGTAAGTTACTCATTATGGAAGCCACGCTGTTCTAGCGATGTAATAGATACTAGAACTGCAGCCTCTTTCAACATGCCATTTGATGTGACTACGGATCCTAGCGACCAACATTGGCCCTTCTCAAGTTTTGAAAGCCGCTCTGACCAGTCTGCTTTAGATATGCTTGTTGCCGTGCTCAAAATTGTAGCAAAGCTAGAAATTTCTGTCGTCGCAGGTTTAAAGAACAACTTATGACCAGCTTGAAACAAGCGGTCGCGCTGCTCCTGGTCAAAATTACTGGTTGTCTGCGTCGCCAATATCAGCGACAAGCCAAATTTTCGACCTTCACGAATCATTTTATCAATAGGAGAATTGCTACGATGATCTAAATTTTGAATTTCATCGAGCACTATGGGAATAGGACGATTCTTGTTTCCTGTGCTGCAGGCGTAATCATAAAGATTCCAAAGTACAAATTCAGTAACCAGTTTTTGTATATCGCGCGCCAGTGTTGTGAGTTGCAAAACATTAACCCAGTGATGAGTAGAAGTCAGCATGGACTCCCAGCTTGAATCAATGCCACTGCGAAACGGCTCAGATCGGATAAATGGGTCTAGCTTGCTAGCCAAGCTTTCTGAAGACTGTCCCCCCTCTACTCGCAGCAACTGAGGAATATCATCCATTGAAAATTTTGGATTATCGATAATTCCCTGCTCCACGACACGTATGAGCGCCGAGGTTTGCTGGTCGCCCATTGACTCATAAACAGAGTTAAAAATACTAGCAACTCGCGTTGCTACATCAAACGGTTTTTCAATGAAGACCGGCAGCGATGGATCAACTATTCTTTGCTGCGCTTGGAAGGGGTTCAGCGGCAATTTTTCACTATAAATATAGTTATTTTTCAGCTTGACCGCTTGTTGAAATGGCGGCTCAACCTGACTTGGTAAAAAGCCGTCGGTATAGTCAACAATCAAGGAATGCAGCTTCTGTCTCGCCATTTCAGCCAGCAAACACTGGATACCATAGGTTTTTCCGGAACCAGTGCCGCCAAAGATCAACATGTGTCTATTTGACAATTTTGGGTGACCGTAATGCCAGAACACCGGCTCACCGTTGCTCTTTTTTCCAATCAAAATTTGGGCAGGAACCGTCAGCGACAGTACCGAGTCTGTCGCTGACGTTTGTATTGCCATCTCTGCAATCAGTGAGATGTTCGTCATTTGCTCTTGCTGGCATATCGTTCTGGCTACGACCGAAATTGCAAGCGGCAGGTCAATTTTCTCAACACTAACTATCGATATTGCTGGCAGCAACATTGGCACTGGATCTGGAGCCACATTGATAACCTCAACCTTCGGATTCACACAACTTGAATCTACTGGTCGCAGCCGTATCACAGACCCACCGAGTGCCAACTCGTCGTTCTGGTAACCAAATAGGGTAGTGACCCCTTGATAACCAATGGTCACATGCATGATGGAAAAATCCTCAGGCACCATCAGCATTGGGCTAACGACTCCCTCTGGAAGCTTGATCGGAGTCACTACGGGAATTGGCCCTGCCTCATCCGTCCAAAAAGTAAAGATAGCTGCTTGCCACCTGATTTCATAATACCCCTCGGCTAGTTGTTCCAGTGCGCTGTCAAGCTTGCGTCTATCCTGTTCTGAAAGATCCACAACCGAACGCGAAGTAATCGCCCTTTGCAATTGCGCCCACCAATATCGTCTATCGAAACTTATGCGCGGTATGTCGGGAATATTCGGTGCAAAAAGCATAGTTAATTGACGCAATCCGTCATGCACCTGCTCACGGGCTTTTTGCAGATGGCTATCATTTTTCTGCGCGAACTTGCATTCGATAACCCTTGCATGAATTAACGGCACATCATCCTCGCGTAGGACTAATGATAGTTGGAGTAAATCAGGGCGATGTGTCACATCGCCGCCAGAGAACCAATGCTGCACCGAGTCGATAGGCAGCAGTTGCGTCATCGCTGCTGCTGGCGTTTTTTCAAGCACACGATGAATCGCAGCAAAACCCACCACTTCACGAATTTTTTCGCCATTGCCGACTACGGCACGTAACGAGGATAGGCCGATGATTTCTTCAGCCTCCTTTACGATTTTTACCGCCATAGTTTCAAAATCTGCTTCTTGCTGAAACGGCAGTAATCCCTTCAATTGCCCCCTAACCAGTGAACTCAGCTGCGTTAATGTGTCCTGCTCTGTTGAAATCGACAGATTGAGCTCGCCATATGCACCCAGACCCGACATGAAACCAACAATTTTTCGCACACCGTTCGTTTCATGACGGCCAAGCAGTCGCTTGTCAATGAACGGATCAATACATGCCACCCACTGCGCTTTTTTATGCAGAGCTTCTACCACCGAGTGCCATGGCTGGTAATCCACTTGTCCAAAAATCAAATGCTCACTGTCCGGATTTTGCGGATAACGCAAGCGGGCAGACAGATCGGCGTGCAGAGTCTGGATGCGCAGGCGACGATTGCTCAACAGACTCTGGCGGCGCAAAGCATCGCCCCGCTGGATGGGACGCGGATACTCGCAAATGGGGAATTTGCTGATATTGCTCAAATCATAATTAAAGGGCAATGCTGACTCCGCCTCACCAACCAACCCACCAGTCAAAAATCGCATCAGAAAAGCCACGTCGTAAAGTCGAATTTCCTGTAACAACAACGCTTTTATTTTTTCACAATCGGGGGCGAAATGATGACCTACCGATAGCACTAGCGAACGACCCTTCTCGCGGAAGGCAGTGGTCATGTAATCGCGCCATGCGACCAACTTATTCTCTACGGCCATTGGCGACGATGACGTGGAATAAACTACGACGCAACATTGAAATGCCGGCCAATGCGCTGGTGACATTTTTAAATAAGTTCGTAAAAACTGCTCTACGCCTGACAGGATGGTTGCAAGGTCTTCAACATGGACTGCTAGGATACGTAGGCCATCTTCGGCGACAGCATACAGCTGCTGATAGTCCTTGAGCACACGCGCCACGACCTCGCTTTCTTCCGTTGCACACACTGTTTCGGCGACATCGTCATCGATTTCTTCGTCGCGTAACAGGGTTTGCACTGCAAGACTTTTTTCAGTTGACGGCGCACCACCAAGGTAATGCAGTAAGCCGAACGATTTAATTGCCGCCGACAAAGTTTTTTGCACATCAACGATCAGTCCGGCAAGCGGCCTACGAATCTGAACCAAATTCAGCAACCTCAAGAAATCTGCATTGGCATCCCTTCCGATGGCTGTTTCAGCCAAAATTTCCGGAAAGCTATCGCACAGGAAGCGCGCCCGTGCGTCAGTCAACTCCATCACCGGCGGGCTGATTCCCCATGCAACAGCAGCGCGCAAATAAGCATCATTCGGTACCATTTTTTCGTCAACCAACAAGAAAGCTTTGTAAAAGCGGCGCAACAATTGGTCTGCCCCCTTTAGCTGTCGATCAAGCATCTTTTTGGCAACGGTCTCATAGTTTTTTTGAAGCGCCAGAAAGCAGGTGGCGTTAGCCTGGTAGTAGCCGTTTTCGATAAAGCATTGCAACCATGCTCGATAAGTGTTGGTCAGATTTTGCAAAGATAAAAACAAGCCAGCGTCGATTGCTGTCTGATCGATATCGCACACCAAATTAACAACTACAAGATTTGTGAGTGCCTGACTCACCAATCGATTTGCCTCTTCTTCGTCAACGGCAAAATACAGCGCAGCCATCACCACAGAAGGTAGTTGGAAAGCCGGCAACATCAGTTGCCCATGCTCTTGCTGTGGCCAGGCGTCCTTGACATTTTTGGCTGATGAAAAACGCACACGCTCCGGATGGTTGGAGCCAAAAGACCACTTGAAATGCTGTGACATCGATTGGATAGGCGTGTGCATCTCAATATCAACACGAAATAAAACATGTGGCGTAGAACGACCTGCTTTAAAAAGTACCTGCTGAAGCTCTGATTCCAATGCCACAGGTATCGAGCACGCCCATGCCGAGTACGCTTGCTGTGCCTGATCCAAATCGACCGGTAGCCTCAAATCCATACCAGAAATTAAATCTGATAAGCCTCCCAGACATCCTTGTAGCAACTCTCTCGCAAGTCCATTGCCATTGTGTCCACCTTCAGGGTCATCGTTCAAGTCATGCTGAAATGCATTAATAGTGACATGTATGCTGGCAACCGACTCTGACAGTGATTCATCATGTTTTTGTTCCAAAACCTCAAGCCATGTATGCCAAATACCCTGCAATATGACGTCAACACTTGACCCAACTAGCATATTAGCCTTGTCAGGTGTTGGTGATTTAGTCCCCTTGGGCCGTGATTTCAATACTTTTGTGAGCTGATAAATATCGGTCTGCATCAAACGTTTTTTTGCATTGGAATCGGCCTCAAAAATATAGTCGTGTAACGTATTACTGAATTCAGTCAAACTCTTGTAAGGCGCAATTCCACCGAGCGTTTGTGGCAGCTCAAGCCGCTCATCCTTGATAGCTGTTTCTATTTTTTCCCAAGCTTTTTTTTGATCGGAAGGTGTCTTGAAGTGCTGATGAGAAATGAATGACTCCACACTTTTAATCAGGTCTGTACTCTTCTTATTTTTTTCAACATGCAATAAGGGGGGCATATCCCAGTACGGCAGGTGCTGATAAAAGCAGTCGATTACCTCTGTTAGATTGCTGAAGTTGGTGCTTGAAGAAATTATTTCAGTCTCAAAAAACTCAGATAGCTTGATAAGCCGCAGTGGCCGTACTTTAAACAATTCATTAAGGACGCTTTCAAAGCGGTCAAACTCACTGGGCGTCGGATCTAGTCCGAGCCGATGGCAAATACGCTGAACCCAAGGTTCAAAGCTCTGCTCCATCATCTTCCACACTCTTGCTTCATTAACCAGATGAAAATCAGCCAAGCTTCCTTGATCGGAGGCATGATTCAAGCCCACCAGCACGATGACAAGACCATCCTTATCTTTTGGCAAAGTAATACTGCGATAAAAAGTCAGTTGATCTTCTTCATCAATCCAATGCTGAGATTTCATCTTTTCTACTAATATTGCGTGTGTGCCGCGCTTTTCCCATTCGCGCCAGAGACCGGTTGCAACTCGAAAATGACAGACGAGATTCTGGGTTTGTACGGTGGTTTGGCGATGTTCTTCTAGTGCAGAAAAAAAATCGAAAGCAGCTTGCGGACTCAGACTTTCTGTAATGAAGCGGGCTTCGCGTATGCCATCAGGTGCGCTCATGACCCGATCCCATTCGTTCTTCAAATACTCGGAAAAATCTTCAGTATAAAAATTCATCTAAATTTCGCGTGAGACCTCGGCTTTCAGGCCGGGGAGGTAAAGAACAGAATGCAGAGCATTCCTTACTGCGATGGCGTACCTGTCACGTCCATTTTTGCCACCTGTGAGAATCATAATCATCCGCTCGTTAGATTACTTTGCAGTACCGGTGAGAGATGGCCTGTACCAAACCCATACTGGTTTAGTTTTTTGAAATTACTGCAGCCGTGACGGCGACGCGCCCGGTATAACAGTCAACCGTTGTACTTTTGTGACTTGCGAGCGGAGTGATTAACTACAGTTCATGCCATCATCCAGGGTTTTTTACCATCGACACGGCATCAGAAAGCTCGACTAAAAATCCGCCTTGTTGCAAAGCTTCCTCGACCCATGCCGTGCTAGATGACACGGCATAACTGCTACCGTCTGTTTCTGTCCCAATCCAGTCTAGCGCTACGTTAAGTTGTTCACCACCCAGAGCAATTCCGTAATGGGCAAAGACTCGCTGATAAAACTCAGTTAGTCGAATTGGTTTACTTGGTGACACTAAAACGGCTACTAAAAATCGAAGTAATCCTTGATTAAGAGTGAAGCGTTGCCCGACTCCTTTAAGTGGAATAACTAAGCCAATTTCTTTTGAGAATTTTCTAAAAAGACGAAAAGTATTATCATCTCCATTTTTTAGATCTTTTTCTTTTATTTTTTCTTTATATAAACTAGGTGATCTAATTGATCTAAAAAGAAGCGCATCAATCATTCCAAAAGAAATTTGTGCCATTTTCCGCATTGGAGAGTCTATTCTATCTTCTGGATTTGAAACTATTAAAGCATAGTTACCTATAAAACAATTAGTATATTTTTCTGATTTATCAATCCGTCGTGCTTGAAAAAATATACTTCGTAAAACTTGCATACAACAGAGAGTTTTTAGTATTTCTAATTTATCTAAAGCACTAATGTTTGATGCACACAAATTATCAATCTCTATAGCAAATAAAAAAGATTCTGCACGACTAGCAACTGGAATCCATCCAAACGCTAAAGCCTTTGATGGGAATTCAATTTTGTAATCTATTAATGAATTTTCAACAAAATTCACAATGCGACCAATCTGCCCTAACGATTCTTTTAACATGGTAGATAAACCTACCTCTATTCGCTCACGAAGCCCATTAAATCTATTGTCTAGATAACGATATTCTTTAATAAAAATTATTTCTTTAATAAAGCTATTATCTGATTGAGAAAATAAATTTGATAATTGCAAAAAAAGAACTTCTCCTCCTCTAGCCATAAAATTTCTAAATCGACAAAAGTAAGGTCGTGATGAATTCCAATCAACAATTAAAGAGTCATTTTTAAGAGCTTTTTCATGCTCCCATCCAACTTCATTAGCAAGCAGTGATACTGAAGCGGGAAGAAAACTATATGTAACCCATGTACGATTTTTAGCAACACCAACAAATCCACCAAATAAACTTTGTATCAGCCGTATTGATTCTTCTCTCTCTTCTAAACTGCCATTTATTTTGTTGCTTATAGTTTCTAATGCATTAAAGTAAGCAATTCTATGTACTCTATGTCTAGTTTCTAATTTTGATAATGGGAAAAAAGAAAATAATTTCAGTGCAACTCTATTTTCTGGCCAGTATGCGTAAGGTTCGCCTCCCGGGCTTGATCCTATATTGAATTTATATGAATAATCACCATTTACTTTTTTTGGAGATGAGAAGGCTAATAAAAACTCTGAAAGGTACTCAACTAATGTTTGATCTTTATAAAATCGTCTGCCATACAATAATATTGCAGGATTGCATTCTTCTGAATTTGATTCACTACTTTCTTTATTAATTGGAAAACGTTTTAAAATATCCTGATCTACTGTAGATAATTTTTTGTTATTCATTAACGTAGCTCTAGGTTATTGTTATTTTCATCTAAAAAATATCTATGTAATTTTACACTTCCATCAATTTCTGCACAAAGAAGATCTATTTCTCCATCTATATAGCCACGGTTATTAAAAAATATCAGCAATGATGCACGAAAAATTTCTAGTTGAGCAAGATGAATAGGCGCTAAACTATTACCAAAATTCCCAATGCTTCTGGCATTAATATAATCAAGGAGCGGCAAAGTTAATAGAAGGTCAGTTTTGTTTGGTTTAAATCGTAAAAATGGAATTCTGCGTTCAGAATCATATTCTATCGAGAAATCATAATAATCTAACTCTGCTACAACTAATTGAGTTGGCTGAACCACAGTTCGATCTGGGCGGCGTAAAGTAAGATATAACCGTCCTTGATGGGAGTCAAACTGTCCTGCGCTGAAACCTGAATAAGTCTCAAGTAATACCTGTAAACATTCTTTTTTTAATTTATTTTGTTCGCTTGTTGTCGATGATTGAAAACTGCATTCCTGCTGCCATTTATCAAGACTACGTAACTTAGCTGATTGAAGAAATGTATCTATAAATACTGACTCTAAAATTTTATTTTTATTAACTGTATATGCGAAAAAATAAATCATACGGCGTAAAGCGAAACGCCACCGAATACCGGTTGAATCACGAGCACCAATATTCCATTTCGTTTGAATATCTAATAATGCAGTAGGCATCGCTATCCATGAATCTACTTGTGGGGTAAAAAATAGTCGCTCAAAATTCGGGGCTATTGGGCCACCGAATACCAGATTACGTATCAACTTGATCACCCGTAATTCTTCAGCCTCGATCCAAGGTACACCACGTCTGCAACCGAAAAAATTTTCGCTGAATAGAATTTCTTCTAAGCCATCAACCCCACTGTCTAAATTATTACTACGTATAGTTGCGCAACTCATACCGCCAGTCAGACTCAATGCCAAATGACCCACCATTTGACGCAAAGTTAAACGCTGCTCATAAGCAGTAATACGCTGGTAAACCCAGCGTATCCTATCCTCCACAATCTCTCCAGCTTGCTGTAACGCTTCACGATTCTGCCTTAATGGACAGATAGATTTTGCTTCGCACCCGTCGCATTCATCCCATGCAGAGTGCTCAAGCATGCGTGTCAACAAACTTGCACCAAGATTTACGTTATCCAATCTTGCCATATTCAAAACAACTAATTCTTTTGAAAAACCGGGGAGCGTATATCGATCTAGACTGCCGCCTTCATACGGCTGGTTAAGTAATTCTAATATTTCGCTTTCAAGATAATCATCTTTATTAATTAATTTTGCATACTCATTTAAACTATTAAGTAATGGCCCCGTATTGCTTACAATCAACCAACAGCCCACCTCATTAAACGCTTGCCCTAACCATATCAAACGTTGCGCAGCAGTTAGCTCACTCATATCTTTAATAATTGAAACAGGTCCACTTGCATGAGGGATGTCTTCCCGTTCGTTGATCGCAGTATCAAGCGCTTTATCGCTGGCAAGACTACGCAATTTCTTCAAAACATCAAATGCTATCGTCGATTTTCCATCACCAGCATGGCCAGTAAGTACTATAACGCGCGGAACATCATCAATCAGAGCATTGAAAACTATATCAACTAATGGAAACGGTTTATATAGTTCTAAAAAATAAGGATTTAGAACTTGTGATTCTGCTAATGCATTAGCTCCGCTTGCCTGTATATTATGCAAAGAATTTAGATAAGAGATAAAACCGTTATTATTTATTTTTCTAGGATTAACTTCTTCGGCGTAGGACATTGAAACCTCCCTAATTTTTATATCTTTTTCTAAATAATTTTTTGAAATACAATAAGCTGGAAATTTAAGTATATTACTAATAATACTTTGCTTCTCTTTTTCAAAAAATTTCGTCAACACATTTTCATAAATCAACAATAAAGTATTTTTATTTTCAAATAAAAACTTATATAGTTGATGCGTAAAACCGCCCCTAATTTCCAGATCAATTAATATTTTTCTTGAAACATCGCCTGACTTATTTTTTAATAAGTTATTAAAATTTTCAACCTCCCATATTCCATCTGAGACCAATCTAATAAATGGATACTGAAGAATTATTTTTATATCAAATGCATTTGATATCAATTCAAATAATTCCTCATATTCAGAAAATTTAACTAACCTATCTTTTCCATAAAAACACTTATGCAAAGATATTAAAATTAATATAGGTTTATGTGGTGAATAATTTTTATTATTTTTACCGATTATAATTTTATTAAATTTAGAAATTATTTTTTCCATGAATTTCTATAAATGACACATTAAACATGAGTCATCATCACTACTATTATCATCATCATCAGAAAATTTATCTAAAAGTTTCTTTTTTGGCTTGCTTGCTTCAGCATTTTTTTGTACATTCGCATTGTTTTTAATTTCTATAGATCTTTTCATTAGATTCTCAAGACGTTCCCCCTGAGACCAGGTGTGATCTCTGCCATTTTCCTTATGAAAATCTTCATATGACATTGCTTTTTTATATAAATCAGGATGTCTTTCATTTAATCCAACCCATTCATCTTTTCTTTGAAAAAAGCAAAAATAACAGCCGGATCGACTTCGCCATTCATAATATTTTGGTACACCAATGCCAGATAATTTTAATATCTCAAAAACATCATCTTTTGCTATTCCATCTTCAATAAATGGATATCTTGCAGAAATATTTTTTTTCTTTGAAAGATAACCTTGACGATAAGTTTCATCAGCTCGTATGCCAACGTATGTGATTGCTTCATCATTTCCAACATATTCTTCAAATGGCTTTATTTTTAAATTTATAGTGCACCATCTTGCTTGTGCAGTTGGTAAAAAATTTCCATTTAGCTTTAAATAATAATCAAAATCTCGACCGGCATTTAATCGAACAATTGGCTTACCTAGGTAATCCTCAAGCATATCTATAAACTCTAAAGTTTCCGGCAATTCAGCGCCTGTGTCGCTAAAAAAGTACTCCATCTCAGGAACTTTGTCTCTCAAATAAATCGCCAGTGCAGAACTATCTTTTCCACCTGATAGTCCTAATAAATGACGTACTGGCTTTTTGTTAACTATCTCACTCATTATTAAATCCTTTTTAATACGATAATAAATATACGAGATTTTTACTTCAATCTATTCGTTTATATTTTTAGCTGATGTCACAATTTAGAAACAGTCTTAGACAGGCGCTCCAGCAAAATGGCGACGACCGCTAGCTGTGCAGCCTCGTCAAGTCCAACCAAACTCTTGGCAACTTTGTCAGCATTGGTGACGGCGACAGCCCTTTGCGCGCTAGAAACCTGTATCACGCGGCTAAACTCTCCGCGCTCGGCATCCACCATCTTCACCAGCAATGTCCCATTCGCAGAATTCAAGTGTCCAGGCACGGCCAAACGCAATTGCTCAAGTTCACGCAATTTCTCCGCCATCTCATGCAAACGCAATTCGGCTTGCAGTCGGTTTTCTTCGCGCCATTTATGGGGCGGTACACGGCCAAGCAAGGTTCCCAAAGACTCAAGCCATGCCTGGTCTGAACTGTGACTTGTCTCACCAAGTCGACAAATCAACGCCCCAGCGCCCATACGATCTGGGGTGTAGCGTTCAAGGTCGAGGTAACGGCGTGCAAGTGTCTGGCGCAATAGCGACAGCTGAGGAATTTCTTCATCTAATAATGAAAGATTGAGGGCACTTTGCCACCCTTTCAGCATCAACGCATACGCGTCTTTCAACTCGCGCAAGACGCGTACAAGGTGGTCTATAAATTGCTCTACGATGGACGGGTCGTTGGAAGAAAAGGCACCATGTGCCAAGCCACACGCTTGGGGTAGCGCTTCAAACAACAGCACGCCTGGACTTTTTGCATTAGAAAAAGCGTCGCGTACCTGCATAGCTTCTTTGCTCAAGCCTTTACATTGCCTGGTGTAAAGCGGAAGATTTGAAATGAATTGCACAAGTGGTCGAACAATATCGAGTAGAGAAGCGTCTTCTCTGACTTCGCCTACCACTGAACTGATATAGCGGTTGAATAAGTTTCCGCGCAATCCCGCCATATCAAAGCGCTCAATGGCGAACAGCTCGGGACGGCGGCATAACAACTCGGCTTGGTCCATTGTCAATGTGTCACAAAAACTGCCCTCTTGATAAAGAGCAACTTCGCGACGATGGGCGAGCAGATAAGCGACGATCAACACCGGCAATACGCCTAATTTGACGCCAAACGGCGCACTACGCAGGTGTTGGTAGATTGCCGATATTTGTACTTGGCGCCCGCCGCTATTGCCAAGCAAGCGCATGATAGCGTGCCACACTTCCTTGAGTCGGCAAGGGTCTTCCTTATCAGGAGCGTGAAAACCCCACCGCCCGTTTTCTTGGCGATGCAGGTGGCTAGCCTTCAGTAGCGACAAATACAGACTCATCTCAGCCGGTGTTTTTTCAATGCCAAGATTGACCTGATCAGCAGCACTGAGCATTGCAACTAGCAACCGCTTGCGCCCGGTGTTAGCGCTTGGAGAAGGCGAGTCCCAATTAATCAGTTCATTACGCAAGTGAGGTGATTTTGAAAAACAATGTTCCTGCGCCCAATCGGATAGATGTTCTTGCAAATCACGCCGGTTAAGCACCCGCGCTTCATTGCGGCCCCAAAACCAGCACAGCTGGTTAGGCTCATTGAGCAGCGTGCGAAACAATTGCTCTGTTTCTGCTTCCGCATTGGCAAGCCATGCGCGATGCTCACGCTGGGCAACTGGATCGTTATGCAGAGTCGCATGGCGTTTTGGCAACTCACGCAACGCCATGGTGTTGATGACCGATTCACGCAGACGCTCGGTGAACTGACAAACTGCGACAACATCGAATTCAGATAGATCTGCTAGATTCGGCTGTTGCTCATCGCTCTCTGCAAGATAAAACCAAAGTCGCAACCCGGTTTTACCATCACCTTCGACATCATCCGAACGCGTATGCTGATCAATAAAGCGGGGAATGAAGCACCGCAGGGATCCAGTAACAATGCTTGCACGGCGTGCGACGATGGGCTTCATCAGTGCCAACTGATTCAAAGTTTGCACCAGCGGCAAACTCGAAAATTCGGCAACAACAGCGCGCAGCGCCCCGCTTAAGTCAAAGTCAGTACCTTGCCAGACTCGATATTCTTGACTGTAACTACGATAATGAATGACAGAGGCTTGTTCTAGTCTTGTAATTAACTCATCAAATTTGTCACTAAACAGGCATTTCAACAGCGCGGGGCTGGCTTTCAGCCCACGCTGTGCACCAATCAAATTCAATACACCGATTGTTTTGAGCAACCGCACGGCTGCGTCAGATGGTTCCGCATCAAAGCGTTCCAGCGCGGTGATAACTTCCATCCAACGATGGTAAGTTAGCGGATCTGAGAATCCGCCCATCTGGTTATGGATGAAATAGTCATACAACTCGGATGGCTCAATCCAGTCGCCAGAAGTAATCTGCTCAAGCCGCAGGCAGAGTCCAAACGGCTCTTTGCTGCTGAGATAAGAAAACATGGTGCGTTCGTTTTGTGCAACCTTCTGACACAGCACTGGCAGAATCAACGTTGTCAAGGGATGTAGCGGATAGCAACTTTTGAATAATTTTCGTGCTTGGTTTGCCTTGAGTCCATACGCTAGAGCACCTTCGCGTACCAGTGTTTCGGTGATCACATCGACTGCAGTTCTTGTCGCTGGCAATAGTACGTGATTACTGTCAAAAGCAGCCGATACCACACGCAGCGCCTGCTCTGCAGGCTCTAGAAAAGCAATAGCACTAAAACGACCCTGCACTTTTTGCCATTCATCACGTAAGTGTTTGCCCACTCTGTTGGTGTATTCCTCAAAAGCCTGATGCAGCATTACCACCAAATGCAGGGGTGCTGCGTGGGCTTGCTGAGCATGTTCCGCAAGTAATTGCAACAGGTGTATTTCGCTATGCTGCGGATGATAAGACTCATACTCCAAGAACTTGCCTAGTTCGTCGATTTCAAGCAAGACGCCACTGCCGCCAATCAAAGCCCATGCATTTTGTACATCGCCAAAAAGCAAGATGAGCTTATCCATTGCCGCGTCCGCCAACACCGCCGCGCGAATTTTAGCGACAAGACGTGGGTTGATTTTTTCTCGCTCCACTGCGAGTGCAAGTGCAGACATCACTTGCTGCTTCAGGGAGGTCGGAATGCCGTTGATTACAACCCGCAGAAATCCTCTCCGACCAACCAGCGTTTTTTGAAAAACAGGAAAGAGATGCGGTGCGCTTATTTGAAGTTTGGTAAGCGCAACTCTGTGTGCAGCACACTTTCCTGCATTCAGCAAAACCGATAGGAAAAGCGCAAAAGCCGATTTCCCAGAACCATAGGGACCAATTAAAGCCAATGATCTTTCATGCGCTACCGACGTAAAACCTTCCGCAATTCGCTCAAGTGCCTGAATTGCCTTGGACGTAAGCACGTATGCCTGAATTAGCTCTAGATTATCACTATCACGTTGTAAATTAATTGAGCGCGTATAGGTTGAACGGATATGAATTTGATGGTTTAAGCTAGCCATTAAGCAGCCTTTTGATAATAGGCACGCAACACGGGCACAGCATCGCTGGTCTTGTTACGGCGGTAAAGTTGATGCAAGCCAGCAGTTTCACGCAACTCATAAATGTCAGGGTAAGACGCAATGACACGCGCCAGTGCGCTCATGAATCCCTCTTCATTCAAACGAAAGATCGCACCAGGAGCAGCACGACCCTCACCGCCGTACAGGAGTGCTCGGATTGAAAGGGCGGGCTGTTCTGGCTGTGCAGAAAAGCACGCCTGCAGTGCAAAATGCAGTGCAATTGATGGTAGAAACGGGCGCGCACGGCGCACGCTGCAATGTCCATATCCCTCTTCCCTGTCAACCAACTGCAATTGAGAAAGCGGCGAATCAAGGTGTTCGTCCGCCTTGCCTGTTGCTGGCGCGTACATACGAAAAAGTGTCGAAATATCTGACTTAAGCGTGCTGTGTGAACGATTTGCTTTGAGTTCTAATGAGACAAATTCGCCCAAAGCTTGCAACGTATCTTTATCTTGAAAGCGCGGCGTAACAAAGTAATTAAAAAACCAGAAAAATCCGGTAGCAAGTTCTGCATTTGATGCTATCAACCAATGGATTATCCAAAGAGTAGCTTCATCTTCCAGATACGGATCACCTTCATCACCAAGAAGAACCTTGCCAAGGCTAGTGACGGAGCATATGCCTTGTTCAAAGCGAACAATACCAGTAACACGTAACCAGTATTGCAGCGCATTAACCATGTTGCTGCCTATTCCTAATTCAATCATCGCTTTTTCAGGCGTGGTAAAAATACTAGGTGCTTTGGTAACTGCTTCAATTCCTTTCGTCATCCAGCCATAACGTAATGGAAAGGTTTCATGTTGTCCAAAAGTAGCTTTTTCTCTATTGATCTTCATAAATCTAATCCAATTCTTGCATGCGATGTACAGCAGAAACTATGTGTTGTGCTGCCTTCAGAACGTCGGAAATTGTGTGGTATCGACTAAAACCTATCCTTACCGCGCCATACAAATCATCACCATCTATGCCCATCGCCCGCAATACGTATGAAGAGTCAATCGTTCCGGATGAACAGGCTGCCCCAGACGAGATGGCAACATCGTTTAAAAGTTGATTAATCAGTGCATCGCTGCTGATCCCAGCGATAGATATATTGACGAGATAGGGTGAGCAGCATCGTGGATCACCATGAATCTTGATCTTGATCTGCATTGCAAGCCGCTCTAAGAAAAAACTTTTTAGTTCTACGACATGAAAAAAATCAGCATCTCGTCGAGATGCGGCAAGATGCATCGCTTCACTCAAACCAACAATTTGGTGGGTTGCCAGTGTGCCAGAGCGCAGCCCAAACTCTTGTCCTCCACCAAAGACAAGTGGCTGAATTTTTAATCGCCTCCGGTTGCGGATAAACAGACATCCTGCACCTTTGGGACCGTGAAATTTGTGTGCGGAAATCGATAGTAAATCAATGGGGATACTATTGAGATCAATACGAAACTTGCCAGCAGCCTGTGATGCATCAACATGAAAAAGTACTCCAGCATTCGCTATCAAGTCGGCCACAGCCTCCAACGGTTGCTGAATACCGGTTTCATTGTTAGTGTGCATTAACGAGACGAGCAAGGTATCCGTTCGCAAGGCATTCTTCACATCTTCTAGCTCAATCCATCCCGCACGATTAGGCGTCAAATAGGTCACATCAAATCCTTGTCGCTCTAACGCTTGACATGTTTCAAGGACAGATTTGTGCTCTATTTTCGACGTGATCAGGTGGCGACCTTGTTCTGCATGCGCGAGCGCTACACCTTGAATTGCGAGGTTGTTTGCCTCGGTAGCGCCTGAGGTAAACAAAATTTCTCCAGCCTCACAGCCCAACTCAGCGGCCATCTGCTTGCGCGCTGCAGCAACTACCGCCGCAGCAGCACGACCAGGCTGGTGCATGAGCGACGAAGGATTGCCATGACATCCATTAGAACTAAGGCAAGCAACCATTTCGTCAAGCACCTCTTGAGCAATCTGAGTTGTTGATGCCGTATCAAAGTACATGGGCTGTGTAACAACTGAACTCAAAATAAATCCTCCTTGAATTTTTTAATAACTGCTGTTACACACTCTCCAACGAGGGAAGTAAATCGCTAACGTGTCTCTTCATTGGAGAACACAGCTTCTACTGCATAGTATTAGTTTGTAACAAGTCGCTAATAATAACGTAAGCAAGCGGTTAGCCTATCGATCTTGTTGAATAAATCAAAAGACGAAAATTGACACTCCGTTTGAGACCTTCATGGACGATGGCGCCTACGATGGAGAACCGGTAGCCAATGCCGTATTGACCCAACAGCCAGAGGCCCAAGTGGTCGTGCCAACGCACAAAACAACCGTGCGTTCAGCTGCAGGAGACACGCAACGTGACGGGCACATCCGCGCCATTAAAGAGGCCAGGTGAATCAGCTGGCAAAAGAAAACCGACTACGACTTGCGCAGTACACTGAACATGATGACCAGCCTATGGATACCCGTGTCGGTAAAAATCTAAAAAGAGTTGAAAACCGGGGGCGCTTTAGCCAATTTCTGATTTGTTCAACAACGCCGTTGTGCAGCGAAATCGGTATTCCTCAATGAAGAAACACTTCCCTGTTTTCGGGTACACGCATGCCCGGCTCCCATTAATTTGCTGCGCATCATCCACAAGTTAGATCGCGTGAACTATTGCTGCAGGAAGTGGATGTACAGCATCGTCAACAAGGAAAAGTATGGCCTGTCGGTACGACCTTTGGGACACTACGGGGCGATGAGTTAAACCAGCGCAGCCCATGGACCACTTGATCCATCTGTTGCAGGAACACTTGCTTGCGGGTTTTCTTTACGTTGAAGTTGAGGTTCAAGGCGACTTTGTTCATAAGCAATATGTTTCAAACAGGGCTTACAACAAGTACACAGCTGGAGAAGTTATGCAAATATTTGAAATATGTCCACTCCTACGTCCTCAAACCACCCGAGGTTTCACCTTGGATGCCGCCAGCTTCGCGTTGACTCGCGCCACTTCTACATCCGCATCAAACGCCAGCGCTACGCCCATGCGGCGTTTCACAAAACTCTCGGGCTTGCCGAACAAACGCAGGTCGGTGTTGGGCACGCGCAGCGCTTCGGCCACACCGTCGAACACCACGCCTTGCGCATCCACACCGCCGTAAATCACGGCACTGGCACCCGGACTGCGTAGCGCGGTGTTGACGGGCAGGCCCAAAATGGCGCGGGCGTGCAACTCAAACTCGCTTTGATGTTGCGTCGTGAGCGTCACCAGACCGGTGTCATGCGGACGCGGGCTGACTTCGCTGAACCACACTTGGTCGCCTTTGACGAACAGTTCCACGCCATACAAACCCAGCCCGGACGGCTGGCCGTCCAAACCCATGCCGAGGTCGTCGGTCACGGTTTTGGCGATGTGGCGTGACAGTTCCAACGCCGCTGCGGGCATCGGGTGCGGCTGCCAGCTTTCTACATAGTCGCCGTTGACTTGGATGTGACCAATCGGTTCGCAAAAATGGGTTTCAATCTGACCCTCGGCACCTCGCGCGCGCACCGTGAGCAGCGTGATTTCGTAGTCAAAGTCGATGAAGCCTTCCACGATGACGCGGCCCCGGTTCACGCGGCCACCGGCCATGGCGTAGTCCCAGGCTTTTTGCACATCGGCGGGGCCGTCGATTTTGCTTTGGCCTTTGCCCGACGAACTCATCACCGGTTTGACGACGCAGGGGTAGCCGATGCCTTGGTCAATGGCGGCTTGCAATTCGACCAGCGAGTCGCAAAACTGGTAGGGGCTGGTGGGCTGGCCCAAGGTTTCGGCGGCCAGGCGGCGGATGCCTTCGCGGTCCATGGTCAGGCGGGCGGCGCGGGCGGTGGGGACGACGCGCACCACGCCAGCGGCTTCCAGTTCTTCGAGCATGGGCGTGGCGATGGCCTCGATTTCGGGCACCACCAAGTGGGGTTGGTCTTGCTCAATCAAGGCTTTAAGTTGCGCCGGGTCGCTCATCGTGAGGGTGCGGGCGTGGTGTGCCACTTGCTGACCGGGCGCGTTGTCGTAACGGTCCACAGCGATGGTTTCCACGCCCAGACGCTGCAGCGCAATCAGGACTTCTTTGCCTAGTTCACCAGAACCCAGCAGCATGACTTTGCTGGCGTGGGGAGAAAGAGGGGTGCCGATGGGGGTCATGAAAAAAGCGCGTTGCCGCGTCCAAAAAAGGGTTAGAAAATGACAGAGTTGCGGGGCAGGGTTTAAGGCCTGAGTCACAATCCAGCCATGGAATCTTCAATTTTATCGGTGCAGAATTTGCGCAAATGTTATGGCGACAGCACGGTGATCGATGACCTCTCGTTCACCATCCAGCCGGGCGAATGTCTGGGCGTGATTGGCCCTAATGGCGCGGGCAAAACCACCACCATTCGTATGTGTCTGGGTCTGAGCGTGCCGGACGCGGGCACCATCACCGCCTTTGGGCTGCAGATGCCTGCGGATGCGCTGGCCATCAAGGCACAGTTGGGCGTGGTGACGCAAATGGACACGCTCGACCCCGACTTCAGTTGTGCCGAAAACCTGCTGGTGTATGGCCGTTACTTTGGTATGAAAAGCGCGCAAATTAGAGAACGCATTCCGGCGCTACTGGAGTTCGCGTCGCTGACAAACAAGGCGAACGCCAAGCCGGGTGAACTCTCCGGCGGCATGAAGCGGCGCCTGAGTTTGGCCCGGGCGCTGGTCAACAATCCCCGGCTTTTGTTGCTGGACGAGCCGACTACCGGACTCGATCCGCAGGCGCGCCACCTGATGTGGGAGCGCCTGCAATTGTTGTTGCAAGAAGGCAAGTCGATCTTGCTGACCACGCACTTTATGGACGAGGCCGAGCGTCTGTGCACACGCTTGCTGGTGCTCGACCACGGTAAAAAGATTGCCGAAGGCGCGCCGCGTGATTTAATCGCCAAATA
Organism: uncultured beta proteobacterium; assembly: GCA_903823025.1. Lineage (GTDB taxonomy): Bacteria > Pseudomonadota > Gammaproteobacteria > Burkholderiales > Burkholderiaceae_C > Rhodoferax. The sequence continues at coordinate 53,891 of CAIJRK010000062.1, read as the reverse complement.
TCTGGAGCCTGACGTGGTGGAGGTCTATGGCACTGGCGCGTTGGCCTTGGTGGATGCAACGCTGAAAGCGCTGGCCACCCGTGTGGAGGTGAGCGGCGAAACCGTGTTTTTCTACACGCAAGACGCCAAACCGCTGCTGCAAGCGCTGGCGGCTTATCCGCAATTGCGCACCCTGCACCGGCCTGCCAATCTGGAGGATTTATTCCTCAAACTCACCGGTCGCCAAATCAGAGAGGACGCCTGATAGGCAGCTCAAACTATGACAAATAAAACACAAAACATCTGGCGCACACCGGAATTGTCGATGCGCTTTTGGCCTGTTTTTTTGCGCAACCTGCTGGTGTGGCGCAAGCTGGCAATTCCCAGTTTGGTGGGCAATATTGCCGAGCCGCTGATGTGGCTGCTGGCCTTTGGTTACGGCATGGGCGCGCTGGTCGGGCAAATCACGCTGCCGGGGCCGCAGGGCGATGTGAAGGTGCCCTACATCTTGTTTTTAGCCAGCGGCTCAATCTGTATGAGCGCCATGCAGGCGGCCTCTTTTGAGGCCTTGTACTCTGCGTTTTCACGGATGCACGTCCAAAAAACGTGGGACGGCATCATGAACGCACCCGTCAATCTGGACGACGTGGTGCTAGCCGAAATGCTGTGGGCCGCGTTCAAGGCGCTGTTCACCGTAACCGCAATTCTGGGCGTGATGCTGGTGCTGGGCATCAGTTATTCGCCTAAGTTGTTGGTGGCGTGGCCGGTGCTGTTGGGCGTGGGCATCACCTTCAGTTGCCTGGCGCTGATCTTTAACGCGCTGGCCAAAGGCTATGACTTTTTTACCTACTATTTCACGCTGTTTCTCACGCCCATGATGTTCTTGAGCGGCGTCTTTTTTCCGCTGGAACAACTGCCGCCTTTTGTGCGCGCCATCTCGGAATGGCTACCGCTGACCAACGCGGTGGAGTTGGTGCGACCCCTGTTTATGGACCAGTGGCCCGACCATGCGCTGCGGCATGTGCTGGTGCTGGTGGCCTACACCGTGAGCGGGTTTTGGTTGGCGTTGGCGTTGACGCGCAAGCGGTTTCAGGGATAAGCACGAGAGGTCTTTTGACCGTCTGAAGTCCGGCGAGTCATCAAGGCAGCACCTGTTCGCAGAAACCGGCCTTCGGGTGGCGCGCCCACACTTCAAGCCTCGCCCACAACCACTGCAGCCCATCGCGGGGAGCGGGTTGTTTAATCTGCAAACCGTGGTCTGCACCGGGCAAACGCAGGTCGCAAAACGGGGCAGAACGGGTTTGGGATGACTGCTTAAAACGCTGATAAGCCGTCGCGGAAACCTGCCCATCGGCATCGCCCCAAACACGCAGTAACGGCCAAGGCGCGTCCAACAAAGGCTGCTCAAGTTGCCAGTCCCAAAAGTCGCGCCAATACCCCAGCGTGCGACCTTCTAACCCAGTGTCGTCGCTGGCGTCTGAGGCTTGGGCATGGGCCAGCGCCTGCCATGCGGGCCATTGACCCAGCCGTTGGGCTTGCAGTTCACCGGCTTCGCGGGGATTAAGTCCGGGCGCAGAAATCATCACCACGCCAGCCAGATCAGCCACTTCAGGGGCCAGGTCGGGCAAGAGTTCAGCACCTTCGGAAATGCCCACCAGCAGCACCGGGAGCTTGGGACCGGGCGGCTGAAAACGGATATTGTTCGCGCTGTGCAATGCTGCCCGTGCGTGATTGCGCCAAAAAGATAGCCTGTCATTTTGAACAAAATCCGCCGGGCAATCAGCCGCCAAGCCCGCGCCAATATGGACGTTTGGCTTGTGCAGCACCAACAACTCGGCGTGCAGCAGTCCGGCAAAATAGCGCGGCGCCACAGGCAACCAGCCGGTGCAACCCGAACCCGGCACCACCACCACCCGATAACGTGTCGGCGGGGTTAAAGCCGCACGTTTGAGAACGATTAGCTCGACACCCGCGTGGGCACCGGGCAAGGCCTCTAGCGACCAGCCGGCGGGCAGCGCTGGCGTTGTGGTTTTGAGCGTGCCGGATGCGGCTTGCATTGCCGCACTTGCGCTCAACAAGCCCGCCGCCAGCCTCAACACCAAGCAATGCCAGCGCATTTGTAGGAGGTGACGAACGGGTTGCGTTGAAGCTATCGAACGATGTTGAACACCCGCGTTATCTCAGAATCATCACCTGTTCAGTCGGCTGAACTTGCGGCCTTTGATGATGCATCGGCCTGTCTTGTCCGGGCATCATCTGAACCTCATCGCGCACGCCTCGCGCCATGTTGGGATCGGAGTAACCCAGTTGTGAGACAAATTGCTCATAGACATCCAACGCCAGACTTTTCGAGGTTTCACGCATCACCTTGACCCGGTTAGGCGGCTGAATATCGCCCCGGTTGGACAGCAACTTGGTGTCGTTGCCAGCGCCTTGTGCCGAGAAAGCCGCCTTGATTTCAAAGGTCTTAGTGTTGATCAGCGTGAAGTCAGCCAGCAAGTCCAAGCCATACTGCATCGTGGCGCTGGTGGTGCCTTGCAAGGGCGAGAACTGGTCGCTGAATTCAATGTGCGACAAGGTGCCAAACAACACATAGTCAGCGCCGCTGAACTCGCCTTTTTTGATGCGGGCGATGATGTCCTTCACCTCGGGTTGGCGCACCGGTTTGGCCATTTTTCCGGTTTGAATTTGGTTGAGTGCTTGCTCGGCTTTGGTTGGCTGGGGGTTGCCCTCATCAAAGCCTTTGCCCTGAACCAGCCGGAACGCCGTGCCCTTGAGCAAGAGGCCCTTGATGTCGTTGGTGAACGACCCAAGCTCGCGTTGCTCCAGATAGCTGTAGCTGCCCGCCACATAGGTGCCGCTGGCTTGGTAGCTGCCCGATGCGCTGTAGCGGTTGGCCTGGATGTGGGCGCTTTCTTTGAAGGTGGCCGCTTCAAAGTATTGAGAGACCGCTTGGGTATAGGCCAGATCAGTCACGGCAATGCGCGGCAAAGGTTGCGCCTGCGCGGTAGATAACAAGCCGAGGGACAGGGCCAACACCGAGAACGTAGGAATAAAAGTGCGTCTTTTCATGAGGCGTTCCCGATTCAGCGTTTGCTGGATTTTCTAATTTCTTTCTCATCCTGCCATTCGATGATGCCTTCTTCCACATCAATCATCTTGAGTGTGAATTTGTAGAACACATCTTTGGTCGTAGAACTTTGTTTGACGATGCTGGTCAGCTCGCCTTCCAGCGTGTATTTGGCCGCTTTCATATTGCCGACTTTGGCGGTGCTGGTTTGCTTGTAGAGGCCGCTTTGGTTTTGGCGTTGCAGTTCGTCAACGCCTTGCTGCATTTCAGCAATCGAGCGAACAAAGCGCACCTTGCCCGACTTCACCAGCGTGGTCTGAATCGAGTTCATCACGTTGGTGGTGTCGATGTACTCGCTGGTCTTGTTCTTGACCGTAGAAATAGTGACGGTGGGGCGACCTTGAAAGATGCCGGTTTCCAGCAGACTACCGACCATTTTTTCGGCAATCATTTGCAGGTCCGTAGAACCGAATTCGTTGGTGACGAGTTCAACGGCTTTGGCATCGCCGTAGTTCACTTGACGGTCCAGCCGGACGACCGGCGAGGAGAGGGATTGGCACGCCGAGAGGCCTAAAGCGGCGCATAGTAGAAGTGTAGAAGTGATGAGTCGGGACATTGATAGTTCTCGTTAAAATTTTTAAGGGTAGGCGTGTGTCGGCGGCGCGGTGAGATGAACTCAGCGCTCCACATTCATTTCGAGGCGGAAATCGGTGACGACCGACGATGGCGCCACGCTTTTAATGGTTTGCTGGGCTTGGCCCAATAAGCCGAGTTGCTTCCAGGACTCGCCATCGCCCACTTGACTACCGATGCTGTCAAGCCAGCGAAAACGGTAGAACACTGTCCGGTCGGAGTTACCCATATTGGCCAGATCAGCCTGAACAATCAAAATATCGTTGCGCCTAACCACCCGCATTTCAGGAATACGAACACCATAGGCATCGCCGCGCAGCACCACTTTGGCAGCGACAGAGAACGGTGTGCCAGGGTCTTGTTGGGCGTGCGTTTGGGCGTTGAATGCCAGCGTGGTGACCAGCGCTAGCAGTAGTTTTTTTGCAGTATTCATCGTTTTAATTTTTTGAGAAGGGGTCATGGAGCGGTAGCAGAGGAAACCGACTTTGTTGGTGGTTTCTTGACGGTCGTTTTGACCCTGGCATTTGATGTTTTAGCGGGTGCGGCAACAGGTTTAGCTTCTTCGGCTACAGCCAACAACGGCGCGGCAAGAAAACCAAAGTTTCCGACATCGCCAACAATCGCATTTTGCTCATACAGGCGTAAGGGCACGACGGCATATTGCCCGCCGACCTTGACATTGATATTGAAGTCACGCCCATTAATGGCCACCTTGTGCTCCCCTTCGGGCAAATAGCCACGCGCCACATAGACCCGACCTGGCAACATGCGCCACAAACGGTCATCGGCCTGCTCGGTCACCGCTGACGCGATGGTACCAACGAGGAGACCCAGGACGCCCGCATTTTTTTCTAGCTGGTCTTGCATGACACCCTTGACAATGGCACGCGTCACACCGCGAAGCACCATACCGGGCATCTCGTCCTTAAGCGCACGACGTGCCATCACGTTAATGTCAACTACTTTTTCCAGCTTGAAGTCACGGCCAGCGACCGAGAGATTACTCAGCACCGGGTCGGTAGAAGGTTCAATCGTCGGGTAAGAAATACTCACGGTGCGCAAACCTCTGCCCGTGGGCACGGGAATAGTGAATGCTTTCGGCTTGCGGGACGGTGCATCACCTGCCTCGACTACAAACAGCACATCCGTCATGCGCTGGCCGCGCTTGTGAGTGAAGCTGGTGCGGTCATCAAGACCGCGCAGACCTTCTTCCAGCACGCCGGTTTCAGGCTTGAGTTCGATGGCCTTGCGGTAACCCGGTGCGGCCATGCCCGGCTCGTTCATCACTTCGTACAAGAAACCGGCGAGGTAGTGACTCAAGGCATTTTGGTAGCCGTTTTTAAGCGCCAGAACCTCGGGATCGTTCAGCGTTTCAACCGGGTAGCCATTGATTTCCTTACCCGTAGCACTTGCCCCTTTGGCCTTGGCCTCTTCTTCGGCCGCAGCCGTTTCTTTGGCGCGGAACTCGGCAATCACGGCCTCGCGCTCGTGGGTGCGTTTGATGTCAACGCGGGCGTTTTCCATATCACCTGCGGCGACCCGGTTCAACGCCAGACGAGTCGTTAACCAGACCTTCTCGTAATCTTGACCTTCATAAACTTTCAGGCGCTCGCTGATGGTGGCGGCACCCAAAGTTCCCCATAATTTTTGCGGATTGGTCTTGGTGGCTTCTTCCCATTCTTTGACCTTGTTGTCGGCCAGCAAGAAGGCTTGGGTGCTGTCTTTGTAGTTGCGATCGAGTCGCAGTAATTCGCCGCGTTCCATGTTGTAGAGCAGGGCGATTTTTTGATCTTCGGTGGTGGCCGAGGCCTCAAGCGTTTTGAGCGCAGCGGGCACACCGCCGGTCTTTTGAGACGCCTGCATTTGACCTGTGAGTGCGTCATGACTCTTCATGTTGGCGCAGCCAGACAAAGTCAGCACGATTCCGAGTGCCGTTAGATAACGGCGCGAGTTGGTAACAACCATTGATGATCTCCCTGTTATTGACAGGGTGATTATGGACGACGCGTCTTACTCAAAGAATACGCGCGCTTTTGACTCAAGCACGGTGACGGAAAAAGTCAAGCCATCTATTGACGAACTCACGTCATCAAGTCATGAATAATTTTTTCGGTGGTGCTGTCGAGTGGCCCAAAATTAAAGCCAACTCTGAAGCCTTGGTCGCTGACCAAAATACTGTAGATGGAGATGGCGTGCACTGTAAAAGTGATGCGTTTGCCGCCCTGCATTAATTCAGCATCAATCACACACATTTTTTGACTGGCGATGATGTTTTCAAACAGAATACAAATCCCGAATTGAGAGATGTCCACCAGCTTGCCAAAAATGGCGGGGCCTTCTTCTATTGAAATTCGGGCACGACCCCGAATCATTTTTCTGGCCGCTGCACGCGGCTGCATTGATGCTTGTTTGAAGGGGTCTGAATCCATTAAGTGCTGGGTATCCGCAGGTTTTTCGGGAGTTATTTGGGATCAGGCGGCACGATGGTTTCATGACCAGCGCTGCTTGTTTCATCTCTTGTTCGGAGGTTGATGGTTGCTATTTTTGTGAAATTTTGTTGTTTTTTAGTAGGCCTCACTGCCTGCCAATGATTATGCAGCGCCAGCGCCTGCGTTTTTGCGCGTTCAGCACGACTCCCCATGGTTTTTATGGACCATTTTTAAACGTGGTTGACCGGCACAAAAAAACCTGCCGGATACAAAGCATCCGGCAGGTTTTAAATGAACGCGTGAGGTGTTTATTTATCGAAAGGGTTGGGGCGCACCGTTTTGTCGCTTGACGGCGGCAAAATTGGCAACATAAATTGAGGTTGATCGCCGGTCAGGGTTTTGAGAAACGCCACAATTTTGCCGTTCTCATCGTTTGTGAATTTGCGGCCCAATTGCAAGCGACCCATGGTGTCCACCGCTTCGCTCAACGTGTCGGCACCGCCATCATGAAAGTAGGGGTAGGTGAGTTCGACATTGCGCAGCGTGGGCACTTTGAAATTGAAACGGTCAGCGTCTTTGCCTGTGACGGCAAAGCGTCCTTCAGCGTCGTTGGTGGCCTTGTAGGGTTCAACAACCCCCATTTTTTGAAACGAATTGCCGCCCACTGCGACACCGTTATGGCAAGCTACACAGCCACTGGTTTTGAACAGTTGATAGCCTGCGAGTTCATCTTTCGTGATGGCGTCAGTCTTGCCCACCAGCCACTGATCAAAGCGTGAATTGGGGGTGACCAGCGTTTCTTCAAAGGCGGCAATGGCCAGCGTAACTTGCCCGATGTCGATAGGCTCGGCTTTGAAGGCGGCCTTGAATTCACTGCGATAGGCCGGAATGGAGGCCAGCATGTTGATAGCCAGTTCATGTGTGAACGCCATTTCGCCCGGATTGGCAATCGGGCCGCCTGCCTGCTCTTGCAAGTCCTTGGCCCGGCCATCCCAGAACTGAGCCAGATTCATGCTGGAGTTGAGCACGGTGGGCGAGTTGATGGGGCCTTGCTGCCATTGATGCCCAATCGACGAGGTCAGATTGTCGCTGCCGCCCATGCTGAGGTTGTGGCATGAGTTGCAAGAGATAAAACCTGATTTGGAGAGGCGGGGATCAAAAAACAGCTTCTTGCCAAGTTCCACCATGGCTGGCTGGGTAATCACGGCAGCGGGTATCGGTGAAATAGGTTCTTTCTCGGCAGCTTGAGTGGCGAAGGCGGCAGACAGTGCCGTCACAGCCAATAAGGCGGTAGCGAAGGGGGTGACTCTGATTTTCATGAAAACTCCTGGGTTGTCTGGCCGCTAACTCCACGTTTGGTTGCTTGTGCCACACATGACCGTTGTGCCTGGGAGTCGCCAGATAAGTTGCTGGAGGCATTTAAGACTCAGCACAAACGGCAGTTGCACTTTAGGCGATGCAACAAGGGGAAACCCTGTCTCAGGTCAATAGAAGGGTTTAAAGACCCTGTTCGTAACATTGCTTTACAACATGGCATGTTGCGAAATATCAAAAGAAACCGTTTTTAAAAAAACCACCCGCGCCAACGTTGCAGTGACATTGCCGTCGGCGTGACACCGCAACCAAGCGGGCAGATTGGTCGCCCTGTATCGCAGCCAAAAAATAGCATTTTTTGACAGATGTCAAGTCAGACTTGTTACGATAGTTATATATGTTGTTGATTAATTACCTCCTCAGCCCCCGTTCCTTGGGATCGGTCAACGTCAGCCGTGCGACACGCTGCTTGATGCGTCATCTGCCATGATGACCCGCCCGCCCTTTGGCATGAGTCTTTTAGAGTCGGAGGGCGCCCTTGATGCCCCTGCGAATGGCGCGTCCAGCGGGTTTTATTGGCCCTCGCCCCACTACGCTATTTACAGTGACGAGTCTCTCTGGGACAAGCCGCAATTTTGCGAAGTTGAAGACCTCAACAAGACCACGCGCCGGTGCTTGTTGACATCGATTATTCCTGCCGAACAAAGACTTGTGGTTCAGATACCGCCTCGCAAAGTGGACATCAGTCTGGCGTTTTCGCAGTTTCGGCGGCTGACCTTGAAAACGCCCATCCAGCCGGAAGATCTGATCACTGATGCTGAGTTTTCAGACATTTTGGGGGGCCAGTCCACGGTTCAATATCATCTGCATCTCAAACACGGCCACAGCGTCTCCGGGCAAACCGTCGGTTATGTGGAAACGCACCTAGGCCTGTTTTTATTCACGCCTTTAAACACGCGCGGTAGCCTGGAGCGCGTCTTTATTCCGATTGATGCCTTTCAGAAAGTGAGCTTCGATGCGCCCATCGGGTCAGCCCCGAGCGCCCAACCGATACCGGCACCGCCACCCACGCCCAAACTCACACCGACACTGGCTCCGACACCAGCACTGATACCGGCACTGGCTACGGTATCGACACCGCCACATACTCTGCCCGATCACGGCTTCGGCGAACACTGGGTGGCGCGCACCATTAGCTCGCCTGAGCAGTTGATCAAGGCGCTCGATGAGCAGTCCAAATTGCCCGCCATCCGCTTGGGCGAAGCACTGACCCGGATGAACCTCATTACCGAGCAGCAGTTGCAAATTGCTCTGCAAACCCAGCAAGAAGACAGTTCCATCCCCCTCGGACAGGTACTGGTCAACCTGGGTTTTCTGACCCGGCACGACTTGAACACCGCGCTGGTGCGAAAAATGGGTTATCCCGTGGTGGACGTGCAGAATTTCCCGATTGATGTGGATGTGCTGCGCAATATCTCGCTACCCATGGCCCAGCGGCTGGGCATCATGCCGTTGTTAATGCATGACAATTTGCTGGTGGTCGCCACCGCTGACCCCACGCGGCGCGACATGATTGAAGAATTGGTCTTTGTGCAGCAAGTCAGGGTGCGCGCCATTCTGGGTGATGAGATAAAAATTCAGCAAATCCTGCTCAAAACCTACGAAAAATTCGGACTGCCCACCGACAGCAAAGGCGGCTTGCAACAAAGCACCCGCAACCATACGGCAGCGCTGGCCAGCACCAGCCAATTGCTGGAGACCATGGAACTCCATGAGCCTGATCTGGAAGATGAAGAGACCCAGATCGAACAATCCGACAACTCCCTGGTACGCCTGATCAACACCATGATTAGCGAGGCACACGTCAGTGGCGTGTCGGATATTCACATTGAAACGCACCCCGGACGCACCAAAGCGCGGATTCGGTTTCGCAAAGACGGCGTGCTGTCGCACTACCTGGAGCTGCCCCACACCTACCGTGCAGCCCTGATTGCGCGCCTGAAAATCATGGCCGACCTGGACATCTCCGAGCGGCGCAAACCGCAGGACGGCAAGATTGATTTTTCCCGCTTCTCCAGTCAGCACAAGCTGGAACTGCGCATTGCCACCATCCCGACTTTTGGCGGTCTGGAAGACGTGGTGATGCGGCTCATGTCCTCAAGCAAACCGATTGATATGGAAAAAATCGGTCTGTCGCCCAGCAACCTGACGAACCTGCGCGAGGCGGTCAATAAACCGTATGGCATGGTGTTGTGCGTGGGGCCGACCGGCTCCGGCAAGACCACGACGCTGCATTCTTTGCTCGGCTATCTGAACACACCGCAGCGCAAGATTTGGACGGCGGAAGACCCTATTGAAATCACTCAGCCCGACCTGCGCCAGGTGCAGATCAATCCAAAAATTGACTGGACGTTTGCCAAAGCACTGCGCGCTTTTCTGCGGGCCGACCCGGACATCATCATGGTGGGTGAAATTCGCGACCGTGAAACCGCCCAAATGGCGATTGAAGCCTCGCTCACCGGCCACTTGGTGCTGTCCACCTTGCACACCAACAGTGCCGCCGAGACCATCATCCGGCTGATCGATATGGGCATGGATCCTTTCAACTTTGCTGATTCACTGCTGGCTGTGCTGGCGCAACGCTTGGTGCGCCGTCTGTGTCCCGAGTGCCGAATTTCAGAGGATGCCAGCGATACCCGCGTGGTTGAACTGCTTGATGACTACCTGCGTTCGTTTCCGGATGACCTGCGTCCTGCACGTCAATTGGTCTGGGAAGGCTGGTTGACGCAGTTTGGTCATGACGGGCGGTTGAACTACTACAGCGCGCCAGGCTGCAGTCATTGCCAGGACACCGGAATGCAGGGGCGTGTCGGTTTGCATGAATTGTTGCTGGTCACCCCCAACCTGCGCCGCCTGATTCAAACCGGCGCCCGCCCTGAACAACTGCAACGCGAAGCCATGGAAAACGCCGACCTGCGCACCCTGCGTCAAGACGGCATCTACAAAGTGCTGGCAGGTTTAACCAGCATCGAAGAGGTGCGCGCCAACAGCAACGGCTGACGCGCCGCCCGCCTGGTGCCTATTGGCACGACAATGCGGGCATGGTTTTACACGCTTCAACTTCTCCTTTTTCGTCTTTTTCGCCCTCTGGACGCCACGCCTTTGAGACCCTCACGCCCGACGTCGTGATGGACGCACTGGCCAGCGTCGGGCTTTACGGCGATGGCCGACAAATGGCCCTCAGTTCGTATGAAAACCGGGTCTATCAATTACATCTGGAAGACGGTCCGGTGGTCGTCGCCAAGTTCTATCGCCCTGAGCGTTGGACGCAGGCGCAAATTCTGGAGGAACACGCTTTTTCAGCCGAGTTGATGGCCGCAGAAATTCCGGTAGTTGGGCCGCTGGTGTTAAACGACACCACGCTGAATCACTTTGGCGGCTTTGCTTTTAGCGTCAGTCCCAACCGGGGCGGTCGCCCGCCGGAGCTGGACGACCCGGACGTGCTGGAGTGGATTGGCCGCTTTCTGGCGCGCATTCACGCTGTGGGGGCCGCCCGACCGTTTGTGCACCGCCCGGCGCTGGACCTGCAAAGCTTTGGCATCGACGCCCGTGAATGGTTACTCAGCCACGACAAGGTGCCACTGGATGTGCAGTCGGCTTGGGCCAAGGCGTCACAAGACGCGCTGGACCTCATCGCGGGCTACAAAAGCCTGACCGGTGCCGCTGAATCAAAAGACCCGTACGCAGAACCGATCCAACGGCTGCGCCTGCATGGCGACTGCCATCCGGGCAACATCCTCTGGACGCCACTGGAGTCGCCCGCCAGCGCTGGCCCCGGTCCGCACTTTGTCGATTTGGACGACGCCCGCAGCGGCCCTGCCGTGCAAGATCTATGGATGCTGCTCAGTGGCGACCGTCAACAACGCAGTCGCCAACTCGGCGCGCTGGTGGACGGCTATGAACAATTCCGCGCATTCGACCGGCGCGAACTCGCCTTGATCGAGCCGCTGCGCACGCTACGCCTGATTCACTACAGCGCATGGCTGGCCCGCCGCTGGGACGACCCCACGTTTCCGATCAACTTCCCGTGGTTTGGCTCCAGCGACTACTGGCGCGGCCAAGTGCAAATGCTCGAAGAACAGATGGAGGCCATGCAGGAGGAGCCGTTGGTGGTGTAGCAACAGGCCAGCGTGCAGCTGGGCGGCCTCCTGGCATCGCTTGAATTTTCCTCAGACGATGTCATGAAAACCCGGCAAGGGCTGTTGCAACGCGCGATTAGGCCGCGCAAACAAAAATCCCTGTACCAAGTCAACCCCAGCACTGACGGCTAGTTGATGCTGATCCAGCGTCTCGATGCCTTCGCACACCACCGTGGCTTCCAGGTCATGAATAATCTCAACGACCTTGGGCAGCACCTTGCGTGCTCGCAGGTTGGTGTGGGCTTGCAGCAGCAATTCACGGTCGATTTTGACGATGTCGGGCGTCAAAGCCCAGAGGCGGTCAAAGTTGGAATGGCGGGCACCAAAGTCATCAAGCGCAACCCGATAACCCCGGTCTTTGAACGCGCAAACAATCGAATTGAGCATCTCGGGATAGTCAAATTGCGTCTCTGTAATTTCGAGAATGATGCGGGTCGGGTCAACCGGACACAGCGTGTGCATCGCGGTGAGAAATTGGCCGTGTTGTCCCTGTTGCAAGGCCTGCAAATGAGAGGTGCTCAGGTTCAAGTAAAGCGCTGCCGACCCCGGCGCTTGTCGCTCAAAGTTCAGCAGATGCAAAAAGCGGCAAAGCCGGTCCAGCAAGACGCCTTCAGCTTCGGAGGTTACGTTGGCAAACAACAGATCAGGCCGCACGGTTTGCCCGCTGGCTATCGTTTGTGCGCGAATTAAGGCCTCAAACGCGACAGGCTCCAGCAGCGTCTTGGCCGTGTAAATCGGCTGAAAAACCGAACGCATTTGCAGGCCACGATGCAGCGCCAACACCTCGCCATCGGCGGCTTGGGTGATGGTCGGTTTTTCTTGAAAGTCCTCGCACCAGGTGCCCATGAATTGGGTCCAGGCTTGCGCTTGAGCGGTCGTGTCATGCCAGCCCCACTCTGATAGAGGAGATTGAGAGATCAGAGTGAGGCTCATGCAGGTCTTCTACAAACGACGTGCTGAACTCAGCCGCCGAACCACCGCGACCAATTTATCCACCTCTTCGCAGGTGTTGTAAAACGCCAGCGATGGCCGCACTGTGGCTTCCAGCCCCAAGCGACGCAAAATCGGCTGCGCGCAGTGGTGGCCCGAGCGCACCGCAATGCCTTCGCGGTTCAGCTCTTTACCCACTTCTTCAGTGGTGTAGCCCTGCAACACAAACGACAACACGCTGGCTTTATCGCGTGCCGTGCCGACCAGCCGCACGCCGGGCAGCGGCTGCAACCCGTATGTGGCGTAGGCCAGCAAATCGTGCTCGTAACGGGCGATGTTTTCCATCCCGATGCGTTGCACGTAGTCAATGGCCGCACCCAAGCCCACGGCATCCGCAATGTTGCCGGTGCCCGCCTCGAACTTGTTGGGCGGTGGTTGAAACAGCGTGCGCTCAAACGTCACGTCAGCAATCATGTTGCCGCCACCTTGCCACGGCGGCATGTCGTCAAGCAACGCGCGTTTGCCATAGACCACCCCGATACCGGTCGGGCCGAACACCTTGTGACCCGAGAACACGAAGAAGTCCGCGCCAATCTCTTGCACGTTGACCGCCATGTGACTGACGGATTGCGCGCCATCAACCAACGCCAGAGCACCCGCCCGGTGCGCGAGTTCCACGATTTCCTTCACTGGCACCACCGTGCCGAGCGCGTTGGAAACCTGCGTCACCGCGACAATTTTGGTGCGGTCGTTGAGCAGCTTCTTGTACTCGTCCAACAACACTTGCCCGCTGTCATCGACCGAAATCACGCGCAGCTTGGCCCCTTTTTCAAGGGCGAGTTGCTGCCACGGCACGATGTTGGCGTGGTGCTCCAGATGCGAGACGATGATTTCATCTCCCGCTCCTACATGCTGGGCACCCCAGCTTTTCGCGACCAGATTAATGCCTTCCGTCGCGCCGCGCACAAAGATGATTTCTTCTACCGAGGAGGCCCCCAGAAAGTTACGCACCTTCTCACGCGCGCCTTCATAGGCATCGGTGGCGCGTGCCGCCAATTCATGCGCAGCACGGTGAATGTTGGAATTCTCGTGTGCGTAGAAATAGGCGATACGGTCAATTACCGACTGCGGTTTGTGCGTAGTGGCAGCGTTGTCAAACCAGACCAACGGCTTGCCATTCACGCGCTCCTGCAGAATCGGGAAATCCCGCCGGATAGCGTTGACATCAAATGGGGGATGACGTGCGGCGTCCGCGTTCGGTGCTTGGCCGGTGTAGCCGTGCGGCGAGCGCTCGGTATCGACAAAGTAGAACGGGCTAACGCCCCCTGGAGCTACCGCTGGCGTCTCCGGTTGTACTTTGGTAGCGCGCGGGTTGTCACTAAGCAACGCACGCAGATCGTCGGCTCCCGGCAAGCCGAAGGATTGCGCGGTCACACGGTCTTCACGCGGCAGCTCAAACACGGTCGGCTTGGCGGGATAGCCATTCGTTTCACTGAGAAAGTAGAACGGCGAGGCCGAGGCTGGTGCTGGGGCTCCCGCAGGCGGTTTGGCGCTTGTCACGGGCACGTCATTCGTGTGCGCTGGTGGCACACCGAGCGCCTGTCCGCCAATGCGGCTGTCCATAGCAGGCGGAATGATCGCCGCGTTATCCGGCAGCCCGTTGGGTGCGGCTGAATGCGGTAGCAATGACGGCGTGGAGGCCACCAATGCGTGCGCACTTTGTGGCGTTTGAGGCACCACGTTGGCACCGGGCGCTAACGTGCCCGGCAGTTGCGGGCCTTGCGCCAGCGGGCCGAACGACGTGCCGCCCGGCAACACGTTCACAGGCGCTGGCAAGCCACCCGGTAACGTGGCAAAAAATTCGCTTGCCAACCGGGTCAGCAGACCAATGTCAGGCAGACCGGCCTGATTATTTGTAGGTGTCAGGATAGTCATGGAACTTGCCGATTTCTACATCGTCCAGCACAGCCAGCGCATCGTCCGATTGCACCGCCAGCGAGCAATACAAACTAATCAAATAGGAGGCAATCGCGCTGCGGTTGATACCCATGAAACGCACCGACAAACCGGGGCTTTGTTCACCGGCCAAACCGGGTTGATAAATGCCGACGACGCCTTGACGTTTCTCGCCCACACGCACCAACAAGATTTTGGTTTTGCCATCAGCCACCGGCACTTTGTCGCTAGGAATCAGCGGCACGCCGCGCCAGGTCAGGAACTGCGAACCAAACAGGCTCACGGTTGGTGGTGGCACACCGCGACGGGTGCATTCACGCCCAAACGCAGCAATTGCCAACGGATGTGTCAGGAAGAAAGCGGGTTCTTTCCAGACCTTCGTCAGCAACTCGTCCAAGTCGTCAGGCGTCGGGGCACCGGTCAGCGGATAGATCACCTGGTCGGGGGCCACGCTGGCCAACAAACCGTAATCAGCGTTGTTGATGAGTTCGTATTCTTGCTTCTCTTTGATGGTCTCAATCGTCAGACGCAATTGCTCTTTGATCTGGTCATGCGGGCTGCTGTAGAGATCGCTGACGCGGGTGTGAACATCCAGCACGGTGGACACGGCGTTGAGAAAATATTCACGCGGTTTGTCTTCGTAATCGACGAAGGTTTGGGGCAACTCCGACTCATCACGCTTGGCGCAAGTCACCAGCACATCTTGTGGATTCTTGACCTTGTTCAGGCGGTAGATACCGGCCTCTACTGGCACCCATTGCAACAAATGCACCAGCCAGCGCGGGCTGATGGTTGAGAGAATAGGAACGGTTTTAGTGGCATTGGCGAGTTGCCGTGCCGCGTTGTCACTCAGTGCGAGCTGCGAGGGGTTTTTATCCGACATGAAAGACTCCGTCAAGGGGTTTTAAAAAAATACAAAAGCGAGTGTCTGTGGTCTGAAGGCATCTATCAACATGCTATAGACGTCAAGGCAATGCCCTGAATCAGTCTGGTTTGCGCCATCCGTTCGGTGTGGTCGATCAGGCTTGTCAGGCTGAGATCAAGGGCAACGCTCAGTTTTTTGAGCGTCAAGAGCGACGGAATCGCTTGCCCGCGCTCCAGTTCGCCAACATAGGAGCGGTTCAAATCCGCCCGCTCCGCCAGGCCTTCCTGCGACCAGCCTTGCTTCTCGCGCAATTGACGCACAGTGAGGCCAAAACTATTGACCAGCTGACTCATGGTGTCTGGAGAAAACATGGCTTCTCCTTAAGCTTTAACAGCATCGTGCAACGAGCGAGCTTGCGTGATGTGCGCCCCGGGAGCCACATCGTGCGTGAGCCAAACGTTGCCGCCAATGGTGGCACCACGACCCAACGTGACACGACCCAACACAGTGGCACCGGCGTAAATTACGACCTCGTCTTCCACCACCGGATGACGCGGCAAACCCTTGCGTGGATTGCCCGAATCGTCGGTCGGAAAACTCTTGGCGCCCAGCGTGACGGCTTGGTAAATACGCACACGTTCGCCAATGACCGCCGTCTCGCCAATCACCACGCCTGTGCCGTGATCAATGAACAAACCCGCCCCAATGCGCGCACCGGGATGAATGTCAATACCGGTCTGACCGTGCGCCAACTCGGCCATGATGCGGGCCAGTAACGGCACCCCAAGTTCATACAAACGATGTGCCAAACGGTGATGAATCATGGCCAGAATGCCGGGATAGCACAGCAGCACTTCATCCACATTGCGCGCCGCCGGATCGCCCTCAAAGGCGGCGACCACATCGCTATCGAGCAGCGCCCGAATCGACGGCAGCGACAACGAGAAGTCACGCACAATTTGCACGGCATGGTCTTCCAGCGCGGCGTGGTTGGGCTTATCCAAATGGCGTGAGCCGTAACTCAATTCCAGTCGAACCTGCGTTAGCAGCGCGTGCAAAACCGTGTCCAGCGTGTGACCCACATAAAAGTCTTCGCTTTCCTGACGCAAATCAGCCGGGCCTAAGCGCATCGGAAACAAGACGCCACGCAGGTCGTCAATGACCTGCGCCAAGGCATCGCGCGACGGTAGTTCGCGCCCGCCCGGTTCTGTAGAACGCTGTTGTGCTTCTCGCCATCGCTGGCGTTCTGCGGCCAACTCGGCGACCACGCGATTGATCTCAAACAGGGGCATACGCGCCTCGATAGGTCGGAGGGCCAGCACATTCATGCAGGCAACCCGGTGGCATCAAAGAGACCTTCAAACAGGACTGAACTCAGGTAGCGTTCGCCGGAATCGGGCAGGATCACGACGATAGTTTTACCTTCGTTCTCCGGTTTTTTAGCCCAGCGCACGGCGGCCGCAGTGGCTGCGCCGCAAGAAATACCGGCCAGAATGCCTTCCTCACGCGCCAGACGACGGGCGAAATCGACCGCCTCCTCATTGCTCACCAATTCAACCGCATCAATCAGCGACAAGTCGAGTACATCGGGCACAAAACCCGCACCAATACCTTGAATCTTGTGCGGGCCGGGTTTAATTTCTTCTCCGGCGCGTTGTTGCGTCAACACCGGGCTGGTGGTCGGTTCTACCGCCACTGAAATAATCGCTTTGCCCTGTGTCTTTTTGAGGTAACGCGAGACGCCCGTGATGGTGCCACCAGTGCCCACACCAGCGACAAAGATGTCGATAGCGCCTTGGGTGTCTTCCCATATTTCGGGGCCAGTGGTGGTTTCATGAATCGCCGGATTAGCCGGGTTCTTGAACTGTTGCAGCAACACATATTTGGGGTCGCTGGCGGCTATTTCTTCGGCTTTGGCAATCGCGCCTTTCATGCCTTTGGCACCTTCCGTCAACACCAGTTTGGCCCCGTAGGCCAACAACAATTTGCGCCGCTCAATACTCATGGTGTCGGGCATCGTCAGCGTGATAGGAATGCCGCGTGCTGCCGCGACAAAAGCCAGCGCAATGCCGGTGTTGCCACTGGTTGGCTCCACGATTTCTTTGCCTGCGCCGAGCAGCCCTTTTTTCTCGGCATCCCAAATCATGGCCGCGCCAATGCGGCATTTGACCGAATAAGCCGGGTTGCGGCCCTCGATCTTGGCCAACACCGTGGCTTTGGCACCGTCGGTGACGCGGTTGAGTTGAATCAGCGGTGTGCGGCCAATCGAGAGTGAGTTGTCGGCGTAAATATGTGACATGGTGGCTTCCCTTTTTGACGTTGATTTTTTGAGGCTTGGGTTCTAAAAATTGGGGGATGGACTTGGTTAATCCTGAATCCAGGGCAAGCCCTGTAAGCGCCAGCCATCGCTGCTACCCCGGTGTTTTTGGTCGTCGATCTCGCCTTCAAAACCTTCCAGAATATTGAAGACGTTGGTAAACCCGGCCTTGGCGGCGGCTTCAGCCGCCAGCACCGACCGCTTGCCACTGCGGCACAGCAGCAGCACCGTGGCGTCCTTGCCCACCTTGGTTTCGAGTTCGCGTACAAAGCGCGGGTTGCGCGTCATGCTGGTGCCGCTGGCCCACGCCACATGCTGACTGCCGGGCACATGACCGACAAACTTGCGCTCCTCGGCGGTGCGCACATCCACGAGCACGCCAAGACCGGTCGAGGCCAATTGCCAAGCCAGTTGGGGCGAGACGCCCCCGGCGTAAAGCAGGCCCGTGGCTTGCGCTTGTGTACGAACCGCATCCAGCGATTCGGCGAGGTTAATAGAGTCTGTAGAGTCCGATACAGCGGTCATGATGAAAATCCTTTGGTGGCTTAAGACGGCAGCATCCACTCTAAATCGACTTCCTCAAAACTCAAACGAATGAATACTTAGTTCTAAATAGCGAAAACATCTAACGAGAGACCGAAAAACCAAACACGTTAATAGCGTTTGCTTATGTGAATTTGTTATTTCAAATCTCCTGGTTTTATGGATAACCTGCGTTCAGGAAGGGGCTGATGCGCACCCACAACCAGAGATGTGAGGTGCGCATCAGCTTTTCTGCCCCTGACACACATTCAAGTTCGTTTTGCTAATCGGAGAAAAAAACCATGCGCATCCCCTTCATCCTGCCGCTGCTGACCAGCGCCCTGATTGCTTTGTCCAGCTTTGCGGTTCATGCCGACCAGTTGTCCGACATCAAGAAAAAAGGCGAAATCGTTTTTGGGGTGCTCGGCACCGATGAACCCAACAGTTTTATTGACCCCAAAACCCGCGACTACATCGGTTACGAAGTAGATTTGGCCAAAGCCGTGGCCAAACATATCGGGGTCAAACCGGTGTTCAAACAACTGGCCGTGGCGGCGCGCATTCCTGAATTACAACAAGGCCATGTAGATGTGTTGGCAGCCTCGCTGACACACAACAAGGAACGCGAAGCACAGGTTGATTTCGGTTTAACCCATTTGGTGACTGGCTCCAAAGTGCTGGTCAAGAAAAGTAGCGGCATCACAAATGTGTCTGATCTGGCGGGCAAAAAGGCGCTGACCGTCAAAGGTGGCACGCAAGGCCCGAACCTGCTCAAGGTGGTGCCGACCGCTGAGATTGTGACCTTCGAGTCCACCCAACAAGCCTTCCAGGCGCTGCAACAAGGCAAGGGCGTGGCCTACATCAACGACGAGGCCAGCTTGATCTCGGACTTTCACAAACTGGGCTCAGCCAACAAAGACTATGTCATCCTGCCGCAGAACCTGAGCATCGAGCCTTTGGCTTTTGGTATCAAAAAGGGCGAAGTGGCCGTCAAGAAGGCGGTGGATGACACCCTGCGCAGTCTGGAAAAATCAGGCGAAGCTGAAAAGATATTCCTCAAGTGGTACGGCCCTGATAGCCGCCTGAAATTCCCAAGCCGGGATTTCAAGATTGATACCGACAAAATCGAAGGCTGATCCCACGCGGGCCGCTGTGATTGATCGTGCTGTTTCATGCCCGTATTTGATTTTTCTTTGCTGGTCTCGGGGGCTTACCACGACATGCTGCTGGCGGGCCTTTGGCTCTCGCTGCAGTTGTTGGTGGCCACCCTGGTTTTGGCTGTGCCGCTAGCAGTGCTCATCGCCTTGATGCGCCTGTCAACCTTTCGCCTCTTGCGCGGGTGCAGCTGGACTTTTGTAGAGGCTATCCGCAATGTGCCGCTGCTGGCACACATGTTGTTCTGGTATTTTGGCGTGCCCGAGTTGCTGCCAGACACATTCAAGACCTGGCTTTATGCGGGTAATTTTGAAGCGCTGGCGGCAGTATGTGCCCTCACGCTCTACACCGCCGCCTATATGTCGGAGGACATTCGCAGCGGCATTCGTGCTGTGCCGCAGGTGCAATTTGAAGCCAGCCGGGCCTTGGGCTTTAGCTTTATCGCCACCCTGCGCCGGGTCGTCTTGCCGCAGGCTCTGCGCGTTACCGTGCCACCCCTGATCTCGCAGACGCTCAACCTTTGGAAGAACACCAGCATTGCCACCGTCATCGGTGCCGCTGAATTGATGTACCAAGCCAGCAAGGTAGAGACCGCCACCTTTCGCAGCTTTGAGGCCTTCGTTTTTGCCACTGCCTGCTATCTCACCGTCTCCCTGCTCATCACCGGGCTGGCCGCCTGGTATCAAACCCGTTATCCGGTGAGGGTGTTGTGATGCATTGCCCCGCCCTTTTAGGATTGGCAGGAGCGCGCCCATGACCTACCTTGAAATGGTCGATACCTACTGGCTCTACTTCCTGGTAGGCCGCTACCCGCAAGGCCCGCTGGGCGGTTTGGCACTCACGCTGGTGCTGGCCTCACTGGGCCTGCTGCTGGCGTTGCCGCTCGGCCTGTTGCTCGGCCTGGGTCGCATCAGCCCGTGGCGCTGGATACGCTGGCCGGTCAGCGCACTGGTGTTTGTGGTGCGGGGCACGCCATTGTTGATGGTGGTGTTCTGGGCCTACTTCTTTTTACCCAGCATCACCGGCGTCAAAACGGATCAATTTGCCACCATGCTGATCGCGCTGGTGGTCTTTGATGCCGCTTATCTGGCCGAGATCGTGCGCGCCGGTATTCAGGGGCTACCCAAAGGGCAGATTGAGGCCGCGCGCTCGCTGGGTTTGAGTTATTTCAGCGCCATGCGCCGGGTCGTGCTGCCACAGGCCTTGCGTCACATGCTGCCTTCGCTGGTGAACCAGTTTGTCTCCAGCATCAAGGAAACGTCACTCGGCTACATCATCGGACTGGCCGAAGTGTCTTTCATTGCCACGCAAATCAACACCTTGGTGTTCACCCTACCCACGCAAATTTATCTGACGCTGGGACTGACCTATTTCGTCCTGTGCTTTGGCCTGTCGCGCCTGGCCTACTGGCTGGAGAGGCGACTCTCCCGTCGTGCCCCTCAACCCCTCACTGCAAGAATTCCCGCATGATCCAGTTCGATAAAGTCAACAAATGGTTTGGGGCCTACCAAGCGCTGGTGGACGTCAATGAGCGCGTTCAAAAAGGTGAAGTCGTGGTGGTCTGCGGCCCGTCCGGCTCGGGTAAATCGACCCTGATCCGCACGCTGAACCGGTTGGAACCCATTCAGTCGGGGCGCATTGTGGTGGACGGGCAGGACATTCATGCACGGGGTTTGAACCTGAATGACTTTCGTTCGCGCATCGGTTTTGTGTTTCAGCAGTTCAACCTGTTTCCCCACTTGAGCGCACTGGACAACTGCACGCTGGCCCCGATTCACCTGCGCGGCATGTCCCGTGGGCAGGCCCGCCAACATGCGCTGGCCCTGCTTGATCGCGTCGGCCTGGTGCATAAAGCCCAGGCTTTTGTCACCGAACTCTCCGGCGGCCAGCAGCAGCGCGTGGCCATTGCCCGGGCGCTGGCCATGGCCCCGCCCCTGATGCTGTTTGACGAGCCGACCAGCGCACTTGACCCCGAAATGGTGGGTGAAGTACTGCTTGTGATGAAAGGCCTGGCGCGTGATGGCATGACGATGGTCGTCGTCACGCATGAAATGGGTTTTGCACGCGATGTGGCTGACCGGGTGCTGTTCATGGACAGCGGTCAGGTGCTGGAGCGCGCCACACCGCACGACTTCTTCAACCGCCCACAGCATCCTCGCGCCCAGCAGTTTTTGTCCGATATTCGCTCGCCGTTTGCCCCTGCCTGAGCCAAGCCAGATGGCGCGTTTTACTGACACTCTGCGCTAAATGGCAAAACGATTGAGGCTAATTCGTTCAAACGGACGCGGGATACGGGCCACCTCTTCGCTGATGTCCAGGTAATCACGAAAACGTGACGCCCCGCCATTGAGCAGCGTCAGCACCGCGTTTTCGTAACGTGCGAGTTGCAAGTCGCGGCGGTCGCGGTCGCGCTCGCGCCCCATCGCCACCTTGACCTCACCGCTGATGCGTCCGGGGTTGCTGGAAAAAACGAGCACACGGTCACTCAAATACACGGCCTCGTTGACATCGTGCGTCACCAGCAGCAGCGTAATGCCATGACGCGCCGCAATCGACAGCAGCAGCTCTTGCAGACGCATCCGCGTGAAGGCGTCCACCGCGCTGAAAGGCTCATCGAGCAGCAGCAAAGCGGGCTGGGTGAACAGGCCACGCGCAATCGCCGCCCGCTGCGCCATACCACCCGACAGTTGTTTGGGATAGGCGTCGGCAAAATCGGCCAAACCGACTTCAAGCAGCAATTCGCGCACACGCGGATGCAGGCCACCGCTGCGCCCCAGATCAAAACCGACGTTCTCGGCCACCGTCAGCCAAGGCAGCAGGCGCGGCTCCTGAAAGATAAAACCGACATCGCGGGAATGAAGCCGGGGCTGGGCACCCTTTACAAGCACTTGGCCGGTGTACTTGGTATCAAGCCCGGCGACGATGCGCAGCAGCGTACTTTTGCCACAGCCGCTGGGGCCCACCAGACTGACCACCTCGCCACGCCGAACCTCGAAATGGATGCTGTCGATAACCTGTAGAGTGCCGAAACTCTTGGCCTCCACCGTCAGATCAAGTAGCGTTTTTGACATGAAAATTCCTCAGACTTGACGGTTATCAAAGGTGTCGCGCCAGGACAGCCAGCGCCCCTCCAGCCCGACCAGCAAACTATCGGAGAGCTTGCCCAGCAGCGCCAGAACGAGAATGGCGACCAGCACCAGATCAGCCCGCCCGGTCTCGCGTCCATCGGTGAGCAAGTAGCCCAAACCCCGCGTGGCGGCGATCAGTTCGGCGGCCACCAGAAACATCCAGGCCAGTGAAAGGCCGGTTCGCAGGCCGGTGAACAGATTGGGCAAAGCCGCAGGCAGAAAAATGCGGGTCACCAACCGCAGGCCGGAAAGCCCATAGATGCCGCCCACTTCAACCAGTTTTCGGTCTACATTGTGAATACCGGCGACAAAGTTGAGATAGACCGGAAAGAAAGCGCCAATGGCGATCAACGTGATTTTGGGCGACTCGTCAATGCCGAGCCACAGCAACAACAGCAACAACAGCGGCACCCAGGCCAACGAAGGAATGGCCCGCAACGCCTGAAAGGTCGGGTCAAACAGCGCTTCAATGCGGCGCGACAAACCAACGGCAGCCCCCACCAGCAAGGCCAGACCGGCACCGATCAGGAAGCCAATCAACACCCGCAGCGTGCTGATGCCGATGTGCCCCCACAGCGCCCCATCACCGGCCAGGTCGCCCAGCGTCACCACCAGTTCACTCGGCGGCGGCAACAGGTGCGCGCTAACCCACTGCACGCGCACCACCGCCTCCCAAATCACCAGCAACACCAGCGGCACAATCAGCCCCTGCGCGCGCCCGGCCAGCTTGAAAACATGCCATTCACGCATGATGCGCATCGCCTAACGCACCACCGCTTGGGCGTAGCCTGGTTCGACCAGCGTGTCGATGACGTGGTTCACATCCGTTCCCTTTCTGACCAGCTCCTCCTCGACCAGAATGGACGCAGCTGACTTGAAGGCCTTGATCTGTTCAGCGCCCGGCACCGGGTTGCTGAAATCGTTGCGGGTGAGTTGCAACTTGGCCACCGCCAGTGACAACTTGGCTTCATCAGAAATGATCTTGGCGGTCTCATCGGGGTTGGCGATGATCCACTTACGGGCTTTTTCGTAGGCGCTAATCACGCGCTTGACGTGCTCTGGATACTGTTTGGCAAATGCTTCGGTCGTGTTGAGAAAACCATAGGTATTGAACGCCACATTGCGGTAAATGATCTTTGAGCCAGCGTCCACTTCGCTGGCGGCCATCAACGGATCAAGTCCGGCCCAGGCATCGACCCGGCCTTGCTCCAGCGCGGCACGACCATCGGCGTGTTGCAAGCTGACGTGTTCGATGTCGGACTTCTTCAAGCCTTCAAGATGCAGACTGCGCAACAAAAACAAGTAAGGATCAGTGCCCTTGGTGGCCGCAATTTTTTTGCCCTTGAGGTCTTTGATTGACTTGATTGGCGAGTCTTTGGGCACCAGCAGAGCCGTCCACTCAGGACGCGAGAAGATATAAACGCCCTTGATCGGATTGCCGTTGGCCCGACTCAACACGGCAGCCAGACCCGCTGTCGAGCCGAAGTCCACGCTCCCGCTGTTGAGATATTCGAGCGCGCGATTACTGCCCGCGCTCTGCACCCATTTGATAGGAATGTTGTCGGCCTTGAACTCTTGTTCAAGCCAGCCGAACTTCTTCAGCACCAGACTGGGCGGCGAGTAGTACGCCCAATCAACACGAATTTCTTTGGGTTGTTCAACGGCCTGTGCCAGGCCGATAGCGGCCAACAAAAGAGTGGTGGTCGTGACGACACGCTGGAGTAGTTTTTTCATGGTGAATTCAGTGTGTTGTATCAAAACGCCTGGTCTTCCCCGAAGGTCACCCGATGCAAAAGACGGTGTTGATCGCCGTAATCCGACACGGCGTAGTGAACCGTGGCGCGGTTGTCCCAAATGGCCACCGTATCTTTCTCCCAGCGCAGTCGGGCCTGAAATTCTGGCCGCTGAAAACGGGCAAAGAGCAAGCTCAGTAGCGCATCACTCTCCTGGCGAGAAAGTCCCTTGATCCGGTCGGTGAAATTCGGGTTCACATAAACAATTTTTTTGCCCGTCACCGGGTGCGTTTGAATGACAGGGTGTACCACCGGACGATGATCATGGCGGGCCTGGCGGTACAACGCGTCACCGTCTTTCAGGCTTTCAAAATAAGCGGGCCAGCCACTGTGCTCAAAGCTGTGGGTGGCTTGTAGTTCTTGCAGATAAAGCTGCAACGCACGCGGCAGCGAGTCATAAACGGCGGTGCCGCTGGCCCAAACGGTGTCACCGCCGACCGTAGGAATTATTTTGGAATAAAGCACCGTGCCGGTGGGTGGGTTGGCATCAAAGGTAATGTCGGTATGCCATTGGTCAGTGCCGTAACGGTGACCACCGGGTTTGACTTCAAGCACCTCAATGGTGTTTTGCGTTTCATGGCGAGGAAAGAAAGCTTTGGTCTTGTCCGGGTCGCCAAAAACCCGGGCGACTGCAATTTGTGCTTCAGGACTCAGTTGTTGATTGCGAAAGAAAAGTACTTGGTATTGCGCCAATGCCTTGCGCAGTTCGGCACGCGCACTTTCATCCTGAAGATTGGATAAATCAAAATCATGCACCACCGCGCCAATCGTCGGCGTGTAGGGTTCTATCGTGAGTTGCTGATAACCTGGAACGGGGGATTCTATTTTTGACATGTAGGAACTCCATAAGGTGAAGGGCAGTGCGATGCACTAGAACCACCAATATAGACGGACAAGAAGCTGTGGCTAACGAATAAATTCGTCTATGAATATGCAGAAAAAATGCCTGCAGCGTCAGTAAACAAATAAGTAATCTCGGGAATATTCGTTGTGAAAAATGTAGGAGTACGCTGAAATTCAGCTATGCCCTACTCTCTTATCGCCCCTCTACCTGATCCGTCCCGGGTGCATCGCATCGCCACGGATGCCGAAGCCATTGCGGTCGCCCACCAACTGGCGGCCGAATTTGCACCCGGTGCCTCGCAGCGTGATCGCCAGCGACGCCTGCCCTGGGATGAACTTCAGCGCTGGTCTGAAAGCGGACTGGGCGGCATCACCATTGAACGTGACTACGGCGGGGCCGATGTCTCCTATGCCACGCTGGCCGAAGTCTTTGTGATTCTCTGCCAGGCCGACCCGGCGCTAGGCCAGATTCCGCAAAACCACTTTGGCGTGCTCGGCCTGTTGCGGGAGATTGGCAGCGAAGAACAAAAACGCCGTTTTTATGGCGAAGTGCTGGCTGGCAGGCGTCTGGGCAACGCGGGCCCTGAACGCCGCTCTGCCACCAGCCCAACGGTTCTGCAAGGCACCACACGTCTGCACAACACCCCAGATGGCCTGCGCTTGAGTGGTCAGCGTTTCTACTCAACCGGGGCGCTGTTTGCACACCGTGTTCCTACGCGGGCGCTGGATGATCAGGGTCGCGCAGTTCAGGTCTGGGTGCCGCGTGATGCCCCCGGTCTGACGGTGATTGATGACTGGTCTTCTTTCGGGCAGCGCACCACGGCCAGCGGTTCCGTGGTTTTTGACCAAGTGCCGGTGGATGCCGACGATGTTCTGCCCGTTTGGCAACTGGAAGCGCATCCGGGCTTGTTTGGCCCCAACTCGCAACTCCTCCAGGCCGCTATTGACCAAGGAATTGCCGAGGCCGCCGTAGCCGATGCCATCGCCTTTGTGCGCGAACGTACCCGACCCTGGATAGATTCAGGACTGGCGCACGCCACCGACGACCCCTACCTGATCGCCGATGTCGGACGCCTGCAGATTGATCTCCATGCGGCACGCGAAGTGTTGCTCGAAACCGGCTACACCTTTGATGCCATTGCCGCGCTTCCCGTGACCGCCGAATCCAGTGCGCGGGCCTCCGTGGCAGTGGCGTATGCCAAGGTACTCACCACACAAATTGCACTTGAAGCCAGCGAAAAACTTTTTGAATTGGCCGGTTCGGCTGCCGTGCGGGCAGCACACAACCTGGATCGGCACTGGCGCAATGCGCGCACCCACACCTTGCACGACCCCGTGCGCTGGAAGACGCACCTGATTGGGAACTACCTCCTCAACCACACCCTGCCCGCGCGGCACTCCTGGAACTAAACCCATGACCCTTCTGCTTGCCCCTCTTCCTGCCAGCGCCCAACCCAGAGCAGCCGCCCCGGTACAACACGCGCCAGCCCTGATTCTTGACGATGCTCATGCCCTGATCGTCGCCCGCCGCCTCGCCGCAGAGCTGGCCCCCGAGGCCGCCCTGCGCGACCGCGAACGACGACTGCCCTGGACTGAACTTGACGCCTTCAGTGCCACCGGCCTGTGGGGCATTACCGTGCCGCG
Source organism: uncultured beta proteobacterium (assembly GCA_903823025.1). GTDB lineage: Bacteria > Pseudomonadota > Gammaproteobacteria > Burkholderiales > Burkholderiaceae_C > Rhodoferax. The sequence goes on along the minus strand of CAIJRK010000062.1, from coordinate 27,114 downwards.
TGCCTATGGCGGTGCTAGTGTTTCGGCGGTGACGCTGGCGGAGGTGGTCGCCCTCATTTCAGCCGCCGACAGTTCATTGGCCCAAATCCCACAAAACCATTTTTATGCGCTGGAAGTTCTGCGTGTGGGCGGAACTGATGCCCAAAAAAGTTATTTCTACAGCCGTGCGCTGGCCGGTGAACGCTTTGGCAACGCCTTGGCCGAAATCGGCCATAAAGACTTTAAACGGCGTACCCGACTCACCCCCGACAAAGAGGGTTTTCGCATCAACGGTCAAAAGTTTTATTGCACGGGCGCACTTTATGCCCACTGGATTCCCACCTTGGTGGTAACAGACGGCGGCAGTCGCGACATCACCTACCTGGCCTTTGTGCCGCGCCACGCCAAAGGCGTCACGATCACCGACGACTGGGACGGTTTTGGCCAACGCATCACCGGCAGTGGCTCAGTGACTTTTGACAACGTGGCCGTCCAGGCCGACTGGGTGGTGCCCTTTCTCGCCTCGTTCGAGGAACCCACCCCCATTGGCCCGCTGGCGCAGATTCTGCACGCCGCGATTGACCTCGGCATTGGCCGGGGTGCCTTCGAGGCGACACTGAAATTTGTACGGGAACACGCGCGGCCCTGGCTTGATTCTGGTGTGGCGCAAGCCAGTCAAGACCCCCTGACCCTCCATCAAATCGGCGACATAGCGGTGCGCCTGCAGGCTGCTCAAGCGCTGGTGCGCCGCGCCGGTCGTCTGGTTGATGCCGCACAACAAGCGCCGGATGCCGATAGCGTGGCACAAGCCTCTCTGGCGGTAGCCGAAGCCCGCGTGCTCACCACCACCGCCTCGCTGTCGGCCAGCACCAAACTGTTTGAATTAGCCGGTAGTGCCGCCACCCTTGATGGCTTGGGTCTGGACCGGTTTTGGCGCAACGCGCGCACCCATACGCTGCACGACCCGGTGCGTTGGAAATACCACGCCGTCGGCAACTTCTATCTCAATGACCGCTTGCCACCCCGCCACGGTGCGCTGTAAAAACTCCGGAAACCACACCGTTATGAACCACCAGAAACACATCCTTCTCAACGGCTTCAACATGAACTGCGTCGGCCACATCAACCACGGCCTGTGGACGCATCCCCGCGATCAGTCACAACACTACAACACGCTGGCGTACTGGACTAATCAAGCCAAAACGCTGGAACGAGGCCTGTTCGACGGGCTGTTTATTGCCGACATTGTGGGTGTTTACGACATCTATCAAAACAACGTGGATGTGACGCTGCGCGAAGCCATTCAGTTGCCCGTCAATGACCCACTGCTGCTGGTGTCTGCCATGGCAACGGCCACGCAACACCTGGGGTTCGGGGTCACCGTCAACCTCACGTATGAGTCGCCCTACTTGATGGCCCGGCGCTTTTCGACGCTGGACCATCTGACCCAGGGCCGCATTGGCTGGAACATCGTCACCGGCTATCTCGATAGCGCGGCAAAGGCCATGGGTCTGTCAGGGCAAATCGCCCATGACGAGCGTTACGAGCGCGCCGACGATTTTCTTGAAGTCCTTTACAAACTGTGGGAAGGTAGCTGGGAAGACGGTGCCGTTCGCCGCGACAAGGCGGCCCGCGTGTTCACCGACCCGGCCAAAGTTCACAAGGTAAGTCATAGCGGCCCTTATTACCAGGTGGATGGCTATCACTTGTCTGAACCCTCGCCGCAACGCACGCCGGTTTTGTTTCAGGCGGGAAGCTCAGGGCGAGGGCAACGCTTTGCGGCGCGCCACGCCGAATGTGTCTTCATCTCGCCGCCCAACAAAGAAGCGGCTCGCCAGACTGTTCAGGCCTTGCGCGAACAGTTGGTGCAAGCGGGCCGACAACCGGATGACATCAAAATCTTCATGGGCGTCTCCGTGGTGCCCGGCAAGACCACTGCCCAAGCGCAGGAAAAGTATGCCGACTACCGCCAATACGCCAGCCGCGACGCCGGGCTGGCCCACTTCTCGGCCAGCACCGGCGTTGACTATGCCCGCTACGACCTGGATGCCCCGGTTGACTACGGCAGCAACAACGCCATTGAATCCGCCTCGAAAACGGCCAAAGAGCAGGGCTGGACACGGCGCAAGCTGCTTGAGCTGTTTGAGTTGGGGGGACGCTACCCGGCCATCGTGGGAGATGCACAACAAGTCGCCGATGAACTGGCGTCCTGGGTCAGCGAGACCGGCATTGATGGCTTTAATCTGAGCCGCACCGTGGTGCCTGAAAGTTATGAAGATTTTGTGGATCTGGTCGTCCCCGAACTGCAAAACCGGGGTCTTTACAAGACCGCCTATGCCGAGGGTAGCCTGCGCCACAAGTTGTTTGCCGAAGGTGACCAACTGCCCGCCCGCCATACCGCAGCCCAGTTCAGACACGCTGAAAAGATCTAAAAAAATCATCACTTTTTATTTAACTTCTTCCAAAAACTCTTATGAAAATCTCTCGCCTGCTTCTCTCTGTTTTAACTTCTTTCCTGCTGGGTGCAACCGCCCAAGCGGCCCCTTTCATCGTCGGTGTAACGCCGGGCGCACTGGCTGATTCGATTGAAGTCGCCGCCGCCCAGGCGCGCAAACAAGGTCTTGATGTCAAGGTCATTGAGTTCACGGACTGGACCACGCCCAATACTGCGCTGGCGGCGGGCGATATTGATGTCAACTACTTTCAACATCAAGCTTTTCTTGATAACGCGGTCAAAGAACGCGGCTACAAGTTCAGCAGCGTCGCCGTTGGCGTTCTGGGCAATATCGGTCTTTATTCAACCAAGATCAAACACTTTAATGAACTCAAGGAAGGGGCCAATGTTGGCATCGCCAATGATCCGGTCAATCAAGGACGCGGCTTGCTGCTACTGGAGAAATCCGGGCTGATCAAGTTGCGTGAGGGCACCGGCTGGCGTGGCACGGTAAACGATATTGTGGCCAACCCGAAAAAACTCAAGTTTGTTGAGGTGCCGGGACCGCAGTTGGTGCGGGCCATCGACGATCTGGATTTGGCCCAAGGCTACCCGGGCCATTTTGTGAACGCGGGAAAAATCCAGCTCGCCAGCAAGGCGCTCCTCTACTCAGGGGTTGATGACGTGTACTTCGCGATTCAGTTTGTCTCGCGTCAAGACAATGCCAACGATCCACGGTTGAAGCAATTCATCAAGATTTACCAGGAGTTTCCCGCTGTGCGTGAACAACTGCACAAATCAAATGCCAGCGATACCCAGCTTTATTCACTAGCGTGGATCAAGCTGCCAGCCAAATAAGGACAGCTCCTATGCGCTCATTTAAAAGCTTTCTACCGCAGTCGCTCGCCTTCGTTTCCCAACAAGAAGCCAATGTCCGCCCGACAGACCAGCCCGTCACACCGACCACGCAGTCCGTGCAGGCCACAACTTCTGCCAAACCAGCGGGCACGGTGACGTTCGATAACCTGGGGAAAACTTACCATTCATCGGCCGGTCCGGTTCATGCCTTGCAAGACATCAGCCTGGCCATTCCGGCGGGCAGTATCTACGGCATCATCGGGCGCAGTGGGGCGGGCAAATCAAGTCTGTTGCGCACGATTAACCGGCTGGAGCAGCCGACCAGCGGGCGCGTGCTGGTCGATGAGATTGACATCAGCACACTGGATGAAAACGCCTTGGTGACCTTACGACGGCGCATCGGCATGATCTTTCAGCATTTCAACCTGCTCTCGGCCAAGACCGTTTGGGAGAACGTGGCCTTGCCGCTCAAGGTGGCCGGTGTCGAGAAAAACGAGATTCGCCGGCGGGTGGGTGAACTGCTGGAACTGGTCGGCCTGCAAACCAAGCATGACACCTATCCCGGTCGTTTGTCGGGCGGACAGAAGCAACGCATCGGCATTGCCCGCGCCTTGGTGCATCACCCGGAAATACTGTTGTGTGACGAGGCCACCTCGGCGCTTGACCCCGAAACGACACAAGCCATCCTGCAACTGTTGCGCGACATCAACCGGCGACTGGGGTTAACCGTGGTGCTCATCACGCACGAGATGGGCGTCATTCGTGAAATATGCGATCAGGTGCTGGTGCTGGAAAAAGGCCGCATTGCTGAAAGTGGCGCGGTCTGGCAGGTGTTTGGTAACCCGCAGCACGCGGCAACCCGCGCCCTGTTGCGTACGCTGGAGCATGACCTGCCAGAAGAACTGACGCAACAACTGCTGCCCGAGCCGCCCGCCTATGGCCGCTTTGAGCGGGTGATTGAAATCCGCTTTACCGGGCACGCCGATATCGAACCCAATCTGGCCCACCTCAGCGCGGCGTTAGGTGCCTCAACCCGGTTGCTGCACGGCGGCGTGGATCGTATTCAAGGCCATGCCCATGGCCGTTTGCTGCTCGTCACCGGGGGCGTTGGCCCTTCGGCGGACGCGCTTATTTCCCAACATCTATGCCATCAGGCGAAGGTACTCGGCTATGTCCCCCATCCTCATTGAACGCATCTGGCAAGGCCTGCTGGACACCCTGACCATGGTCAGTATCTCGGGCCTGATTGCCTTGCTCGCCGGTATTCCACTGGCGGTGTTTCTGGTGCTATCGGCCCCCGGCGGGATTCTCGCCTCGCCCCGTCTGCATCGGGTGCTGGGCAGCGTGACCAACGGTTTTCGGGCCACGCCGTTCATTATTTTGATGGTCGCCCTGATTCCCTTTACACGGCTGGTCACAGGCACCACGATTGGCGTTTGGGCGGCGATTGTGCCGCTGGCCATCAGTGCCACGCCGTTTTTTGCCCGTATCGCCGAGGTCAGTTTGCGCGAGGTCGATGCCGGTCTGATTGAAGCCGCGCAGGCCATGGGTTGCCGACGCTGGCACATCGTGTGGCATGTGCTGCTGCCAGAGGCGCTGCCCGGCATCATTGGCGGTTTTACGATCACCCTGGTCTCCATGATTGGCGCCTCTGCCATGGCCGGTGCAGTCGGGGCCGGTGGACTGGGTGACATTGCGATTCGCTACGGTTACCAGCGCTTTGACACCGATGTGATGCTGGTCGTCATCGTCATTCTGATTGCTTTGGTGAGCCTGGTGCAGTTCGCCGGTGACCGCTGGGTGCGCACCTTGCGCAGCCGTTGAACGTTGTCAAGTCAATGTTGTCAACTCACCAGCTCGGGGACGTCATCAAGCACAACCCCGAGCAGGCCGTGGTTCTTGAGTTGGGTACGCAGCATGTTGCGCGTGATGCCCAGCGCTTTGGCGGCTTGCACCTGGTTTCCACCGCAAAAATCAAATGCTGTTTTGATAAGGACCGCTTCGACTTGCTCAAATAAATTGACTTCCGAGGTATGCAGAAATTTTAAAAATAGGTCTTCCAGATTGGTCTGAAAGTCATTACCCAGTGTCCTGTCAGCCTCCTTTGCCAGGGAAGCCAAATTGAATGGAACAGCGGGTGACGCCACCCGTTCTGCCTCATTATTTTTCCGATGCAAGGCACCCACCAGACGCAGATCATCCAGATTGATGCAGTTGTTCTGCGAAATAATCAAGGCGTAGTGAATGACATTTTCAAGCTCACGAATATTGCCGGGCCAGTCATAGCCCAGCAATCCTTGCGCGGCCTCCGAGGTGAGTTGCACTGGCCCAAGCTTGAGTTTTTCGCGGTAGATGCCGACGAAATGATGCGCCAAGGGAAGAATGTCGCCGGGTCTTTGGTACAGCGGCGGCAAGTGAATGGTGGCCACGCTCAAGCGGTAGTAGAGATCGGCGCGAAAGCGTTTCGCATTGACAGCCTGATCGAGCTGCACGTTGGTTGCCGCCACCAGCCGAACATCGAGGGCTACTGGTTTTCTTGACCCCAACCGCACCACCTGACGCTCTTGCAGCACACGCAGCAATTTAACCTGCAGTCCGAGCGACAAGTCGCCAATTTCATCAAGGAAAAGTGTGCCGCCGTTGGCCGCTTCAAACCAACCGGCGCGCGCCTGTTTGGCTCCGGTAAAGGCCCCCGCCTCATGGCCAAACAATTCGGCATCAATCAAGGACTCGCTAAAAGCGCCGCAGTTGACCGCGATGAACGGGCCACTGCGTTGGCTCTCGGCATGAAGGTGGCGCGCGATGATTTCTTTGCCCGTCCCCGTCTCGCCAATGATCAGGGCGGTGGCCTCACTGCGCGCAATGCGCTCTACCTGCGCCAGTAGCGCCACAGATCGCGGGTCATGAAAGAGCAGCGCCTTGGCGCGTATGGTGAGCGCAAACCTCTGTTCCTCGGGCAGTGTCAAAAGTTTGTTCATGGCAAGCTCACTTCGTTATAAGTGAGCCAGCTTATAGAGACCCAAACCGCTTGAAAACGAAGAATTCCGAGTTTGTATAGTTGCAAACCAAATTTAAACTTCAAAGCGCGGCGTAGAGCTTTCCTTTGGGCTCCTGCACGCGCCCACCCACACTATTTTTTAAACTGGTGAGCGTTTGCGCCACAGCGTCAGCCGCTTCCTGCCCTTTCAAGACGAAGTGGTTGAGGAAAAATTGTGTGTGCTCCTCACTGGCGTGGAAATGATGTGGCGTGAGCACCACAGAAAAAACGGGAACTGCAGTCTCAAGCTGAACTTGCATCAAGCCAGTCAGCACGCTTTGGGCGACAAAGTCGTGCCGGTAAATGCCACCATCGACCACCAGGCCCGCCGCAACAATCGCTTTGTATTGCCCGCTCTGAGCAAGAAGCTTGGCATGAAGCGGGATTTCAAAAGCACCTGGTACTTCAAAAAAATCAACATCCGCCAGTGAATAACCCAGTTTCTGAATCTGTTCACGAAACCCTTTTTGGGCTTGATCAACGATATTTTTATGCCATGAGGCTTGGATAAAAGCGATGCGGTTTGTGCCGTTAGAGAAATTAATACGTGATGTTGACATGATGGTTTAAATAAAATTTATCGTGATAATTTAGGCACGCGCCAGTTGGAGCGCGTGGTGATGCTGATCTTTTTTGGCAGCCAGATAGTCGTAGTTATGGGCATTCACATGAACGCCTGTGTTTTTGACAGACACCACCTGAATGCCGAGTTGTTGCAGGCCAACGGCTTTATCCGGGTTGTTGGAAATCAGGATAATTTTTGTAATATCCAAAGCGCGCAGCATGTGGGCGGCATCGTCATAGGTGCGCAGGTCGTCCGAGAATCCTAGCGCCCGGTTAGCCTGAAACGTATCAAGGCCGCCGTCCTGAAGGTGGTAGGCATCGAGCTTGGCATACAGGCCAATGCCACGACCTTCCTGGCGCAGGTAGAGAAGAATGCCGCCCATGACATTCATCTCTTCAATCACTTCTTGCAATTGCGCTCCACAGTCACAACGCAATGAACCAAATACATCGCCGGTCAGACATTCAGAATGCACACGAACAGGGATTGGTGCCTTCTGACTGATTGGTCCAAAAATGAGGGCGATAGGTTGATTGTCTTGCCGCAGTCCATGAAAGCTGACAAATTCAACTTTTTTCTGAACATTTTTGATAGGAATAAAGACGCGCTGACGAACGCTCACAGGGCAATCAGTGAGATAGTTATGTTTAGGCTCTATCGCGATGTTTGTTTTCATGGGTCGATCAGGCTCGTCTGTTTTCTATCAATTCACCTCAAAGGTTCTACGAAATAACGCAGCATTCGTGCCACCCTGAAATACCCGGATGCTTTAGGTTTAACAGCTGGTTTTTGCGCAACTTTCTGCTGCCTATTCAACACTAGCCAGGCTACGTTGTTGAAATTTCAACATCACCCATAGTGCTTGATGGCATACCCTTTGCATTAGGATAAAACTTGACCATCAAGGCGGACGTTTTGTCTAGCCTGTTGTTCATTTGACAGGAGCTTATATGGGTGTATCTAACTTCGGAATTTCTATTCCTGCCGACCCGGCGACATCGACCGTTCTGGATGACTACAGCGTGGCGCTCACGGCCTTGCTTGACGCTATTGCAGCGACGGCGGCACAGCGCGATGAAACGGGTGGCACCGCGCTGCATGAGCGCACCTTGATTCGGCAAAGTGGTTTACTCCTGCTCACCATTCCTAAAATCTATGGCGGAGCAGGCGGCAATTTGAATGACGCACTCCATGTGGCGCGCCGCATTGCTGCGGTGGACAGTTCTCTGGCTCACCTGTTCGCCTTCCATCATTTCCAGTTAGCAACCCTGCGCTTTTATGCGCCTGAAACACAATGGGGAGCACTTTTCGCAGACACGGCCACACACGGCTGGTTCTGGGGCAATGCGCTCAATCCACTGGACACGCGAACGGTCTTGACGCGCCATGACGGGCAATTTTTGATCAACGGCGAAAAGAGTTTTTGCTCAGGCGCTACAGATTCAGACATGCTCGTGGTGTCTGCTTTGCTGGATGGCGTGCTCAAGGTGACGGCGATTCCTACGGGGCGCAGCGGTATCACCGTGCATGACGACTGGGACAACATGGGGCAGCGGCAAACCGACAGTGGCAGTGTGAGTTTTATCAACGTCCGGGTGAGTGAGTCCGAGTTTTTGCAAAGCCCTGGCCCGTTGGGTTCACCCTTCGCCTCACTTCGCTCCACGGTCGGCCAGTTGATTCTGACCAACGTGTATTTGGGCATCGCACAAGGTGCGCTGGACGAGGCGCGGCGCTATGTGCGCGAGTCCGCGCGCCCTTGGCTGACATCCGGTGTCAGTCGGGTAGAGGACGACCCCTATGTCTTGCGCAATTTTGGCGAACTTTGGACCGAGGTCGCTGCCGCACGCGCCCTGACAGACGAGGCGCAATCAAAGCTGCAAAAGGCGCTCGATTTGGGCGACCGTGTGACGCCAGAGATACGGGGCGATGTAGCGGTTGCCGTTTCGACAGCCAAGGTGATTAGCAGCCGGGCGGGCCTGAATGTTTCCAGTCGTATCTTTGACGTGATGGGCGCGCGGGCGACCACACGCAAGCTGCGTTCAGATCGGTTTTGGCGCAATGTGCGAACCCACACCTTGCACGATCCGGTGGACTACAAACTGCGGGAACTCGGCGTTTGGTTTCTCACTGACGAGATTCCTAAACCCTCTTTTTATTCCTGATTCCTATAACTGTTTGGTTTTCAACAGGGCTGAGTTGAATACGCAACAAGCCCTCGTTTTGAATGCATGAAATTCATCAGTTATCCCTTGAAAAATACGGATGAACGCCTCACAAACCGGTTTCCAGCCATGGCACGCTTTCTGCAATAAACGGTAGGAGTGCTCCACATGCCGTGCAGCACCAACTCAAGTTTTGGAGAAGCTGCATGAGCAAACTAAAGGTTGTCGCGGTCAGCGCTAACACACAACGTCCTTCGCGAACACTGGCACTGGTAGAAGAAATTTTGGTGCGTCTGGGGGCCGTGCTTCCAATTGAAGTAACGCTCATCGAACTAGGCCAAATCGGTCCAAAATTGGCAGGCACTGTCACCCGCAGTGAATTGCCGCAAGACGTTCAAGACGATTTGAATGCGATTGAAACCGCTGACTTCTTGCTGGTCGCTACGCCGGTTTATCGCGCCAGTTATACCGGCTTGTTCAAGCACTTATTTGATTTTGTTCACCATGAAGCGCTGATAGATGTACCTGTTCTGCTGGCGGCCACGGGCGGCAGTGATCGTCATGCCTTGATCATCGATCACCAATTGCGTCCCCTGTTCAGCTTCTTTCAGGCGCTGACGTTGCCCGTTGGCGTCTATGCCAGCGAGGCCGATTTCACCAACTACCAAGTCAGTAGCACGGAACTATCCGAGCGTATTTCACTGGCGGTCAATCGCGCGCGGCCCTACCTGAGTCATCGTGATGTGAAGGTGGCTGATTCAGCCAACTTGACAGCGACAAGCTAATCCATTTTTCAACCCTCTCTATCTGGAGAAAAAAACATGAGTCAAGAGCCTATCAAATTTGCCTATTGGGTGCCCAATGTGAGTGGTGGCCTGGTGGTGAGCAAAATCAAACAACGCACTGACTGGAGCCTGGAATACAACGAGAAGTTGGCCCAGACGGCTGAGACTGCCGGCTTTGAATATGCCTTGACCCAGATTAGATTTACGGCGGGCTATGGCGCTGAGTACCAGCATGAATCCGTGTCTTTCAGTCAGGCGCTATTGCAAGCTACGACCAAGCTGAAAGTGTTGGCCGCCATCCTGCCCGGCCCGTGGCATCCGGCGGTGATTGCCAAACAACTGGCAACGGTCGATCACATCTCCAAAGGCCGCGTGGCGATCAACGTGGTGAGCGGTTGGTTCAAAGGCGAGTTCACGGCCATTGGGGAACCGTGGCTGGAACATGACGAACGGTATCGCCGATCAGAAGAATTTATTCAAGTGCTCAAAGGCATCTGGACGCAAGATAATTTCACATTCAGGGGCGACTTCTACCGCTTCAACAACTACACGCTCAGTCCCAAGCCGTTGCAAAAGCCGCATCCCGAAATTTTCCAGGGCGGTAGCTCACGCGCTGCACGCGACATGGCGTCGCGTGTTTCTGACTGGTATTTCACCAACGGCAATACGGTAGAAGGCATCAAGGCGCAGGTTGACGATATTCGCACCAAGGCGGCGGCCAACAATCACCAAGTGAAGATTGGCGTGAATGCTTTCATCATTGCGCGCGATACGCAAGAAGAAGCACAAGCGGTGCTCAACGAGATCATCGCTCAAGCTGATCCAGAGGCCGTCCATGCATTTGGTGATGCCGTCAAACAGGCCGGTAACGCTAGCCCTGAAGGCGAGGGCAATTGGGCCAAGTCAACCTTCGAGGACTTGGTTCAGTACAACGATGGCTTCAAGACCAACCTGATCGGCACGCCACGCCAAATTGCCGAGCGCATCGTCGCCCTCAAGGCCATTGGCGTGGATTTGGTGTTAAGCGGCTTTCTGCACTTTCAGGAAGAAGTTGAGTATTTTGGCCAGAAGGTGTTGCCACTGGTGCGCGAGTTGGAAGCCGCGCAGGCCAGTCAGCCCGCCAAAGAGACCGAGGCCGCTCTTGTCTGAAAAAACCACCGGGGCCGCAGTGCTGCGACTGGACGCCATTGATTTGTCGTTCGGTGGCGTCGTCGCACTGGCGGGGATCGACCTGTCGATTGCCGAGGGAGAAATTCGCGCGGTCATTGGCCCTAATGGCGCGGGCAAAAGTTCGTTGGTGAACATCATCACCGGCTTGTATCGGCCAGACCGGGGTCAGGTCTGGTTGGGCGCTCAGAGTTTCACGCAGGTGCCCACCCCACGACTGGCCCGTCTGGGCGTGGCGCGTACCTTCCAGAACCTCGCCTTATTCAAGGGCCTGAGCGTGCGCGACAACGTAGCGATAGGACGGGTTGACACGGTGCGTTCCACCTTCGTCGAACAAATTTTGGGCGTTGGTCGCGCCCGGCGCGAGCGGCTCGATACCCGCACGCAGGCCGATGACATGCTCTACTTTCTCGGTCTGAACGCCGTACGCGAACGCCTGGTGAGCACCCTGCCCTATGGCTTGCAAAAACGGGTTGAATTAGCGCGGGCTTTGGTCGCACGGCCCAAGCTGCTCTTACTGGATGAACCCATGGCAGGCATGACCGCCACTGAAAAGCAGGAGATGGCGCATTTTGTGCGCGCAGCCCGCGACAAATTCGGGACCACGATTCTTTTGATTGAGCATGACATCGGTGTCGTACTGGGCTTGTCAGACCGGGTCGCCGTGCTGGACTATGGCCGAAAAATTGCCGATGGCACACCGGCCCAAGTGCGCGCCGACCCGGTGGTCATCGACGCCTATCTGGGTGTCGCCCACGACGACAGCAGGAGCCACTGATGGAAGCATTTGACTATGTCTTTTTTACCGAAGTTTTAATCGGTGGTCTGCTCTCGGGCGTGATGTATTCACTGGTCGCGATTGGCTTTGTGCTGATCTACAAAACCTCCGGTGTACTCAATTTTGCGCAGGGTGCACAACTGTTGTTTGCCGCGCTCACTTTTGTCAGTCTGGTGGAACGCGGCGTGCCATTTGCCTTCGCCCTGCTGGTGACCTTTGTCGTGATGGTGGCACTGGGTTTGCTAATTGAACGGGCGGTTTTACGCCCGCTGGTCAATCAACCCCCAATCACACTTTTCATGGCGACGCTGGGCTTGTCGTATGTCATTGAGGGTGTAGCCCAACTGCTTTGGGGCACGCAGGTTCACGCGCTGGAACTCGGCATCACCGATGGACCTCTGCTATTTTTTGGCATTATGGTCTCGCAGTTTGACCTGTTTGCAGCGGCTACGGCGGGCACGATGGTGGCCTTGCTGTCGGCTTTTTTCCGCTATACCCACGTCGGACTGGCCTTTCGGGCGGTCGCCGATGACACCTTTGCCGCCATCACCGTGGGCCTGCGGTTGCCACGCATCTGGGCGACGGTGTGGGCAACGGCTGGGGTCATTGCACTGGTGGCGGGTTTGCTATGGGGCGCACGACTGGGCGTGCAGTTTTCTCTGTCCCTGGTCGTGCTCAAGGCGCTCCCGGTGCTGGTGCTGGGCGGCTTTGACTCCATTCTGGGGGCCATCGTCGCGGGCTTGCTGATCGGCGCGCTGGAGAAGCTGGCCGAGGTTTACCTTGGACCTTTTGTCGGCGGCGGCATTGAAAGCTGGTTCGCTTATGTTGTGGCCCTGAGCTTTGTACTGATTCGACCCAGCGGACTGTTTGGTCAAAAGCTGGTGGAAAGGGCTTGAACAATGAACACACTGATCATCAACACCCACACGCAACCCCAGACCACCCAAGGCCTGCGCTGGCGGGCGTGGGTAACCCCGCTGACGGTACTGACGCTGGCTTATGGCGTAGTGCCCTTATTTGGCACGCCTTATTGGTTTGATGCGATTTTGCTGCCATTTCTGGCGCTTTCTCTCGCTGCGGTCGGCCTGAACTTATTGACAGGCTATGCCGGCCAATTGTCTTTGGGCACGGCGGCTTTTATGGCGGTAGGCGCCTTCGCGGCCTATAACTTCAACCTGCGGGTAGAAGGATTGCCCCTGATGGGCAGCATCGTGCTGGCGGGTTTGGCAGCCACCCTGGTCGGACTGGTTTTTGGCCTGCCCAGTTTGCGCCTGCGCGGCTTCTATCTGGCGGTCTCAACGCTGGCGGCACAGTTCTTTGTGCAGTGGACGCTGACCCGGTTCAGTTGGTTCACCAACAACAGTACCTCAGGTGTCATCGATGCGCCCGTTCTGAACGTTTTTGGTTTCACCCTTGACACGCCGGTGGGCCGGTATCTGTTGGCGTTGACCATCGTGGTGATTCTGACCACGCTGGTCTGGCGACTGGTCAACACCCAGACCGGCCACAACTTCATCGCTGTGCGCGACAACGAATTGGCCGCCCGTGTGATCGGCGTACCGGTGCGACGAACCAAGTTGCTGGCCTTCGGCATCTCCTCTTTTATCGCGGGCATCGCCGGGGTGCTATGGGCCTTCGTTTATCTGCGTACCGTGGAGCCTGCAGGCTTCAATCTGGATCGCTCATTTCAGATTCTTTTCATCATCATCATCGGTGGCCTGGCCACGATTCGGGGCGCATTTCTTGGCGCGGCATTGATTGTGGTGTTTCCGATTTTGATGTCCCGTGTCGGCAGCTTCTTGTTTGGAAGCTGGTTCGGCTCGGGCGTTCTTGAGATGAGCCAGCACGCCTTGCTGGGCGCTCTCATCATCGTTTTTTTGATCGTGGAGCCGGACGGATTAGCCGCCCTCTGGGAACGCGTCAAGAAAAAATTTTCGCCGCCGCACTCACCCGCCGCGTGAAACCGCCCTTACCTTGTCCATCCATCAACTTATCAACTCCCGGAGCATTTATCCATGTCACTGAGTAAAAAAATTCGCATGACGGCCGCTGCTGTCGTGCTGGCCGTGACCGGCTTGCAGTCGGTTCAGGCGGCTGAACAATTCTTTCCGCTGCAAAGCTACCGCGTCGGTGCTTATGCCGCTGGCGGCACCGGTTTTTTCGGCGGCTTTATCGACTATCTCAACCTCGTCAACACCCGCGACGGCGGTGTCGGCGGCGTCAAGTTGACTTGGGAAGAAGGTGAAACGCAGTATGAGGTCGAGCGTGGCGTGGAGGTCTATGAGCGGCTCAAACAACACCCCGGCATCGCCAGCTGGAACCCGCTGTCAGTCGGCATCGCCTATGCCCTGATTGACCGCGTCAGCGCTGACAAAGTGCCGCTGCTCACCATCAACCATGGCCGCACCGACACCACGGATGGCCGGGTTTTCAAGTACGTTTTCCCCTTGCTGCTCAACCCCTATAGCGAAACCTCGGGCATCGTCAACTACCTCGCCAGCAAAGAGGGCGGCACCGACAAACTAAAAGGCAAGAAGATTGTGGTGCTCTACCACGGCTCTCCCTACGGCAAAGAGACCATTCCGATCTATGAACTTCTGGCCAAGAAATACGGCTTCACGGTGCAGCAAATTGAAGTGCCGCATCCCGGTAACGAACAGCAATCGCAATGGTTGACGATCCGACGCGCCAAGCCTGACTATGTGGTGTTACGCGGTTGGGGCGTAATGAATCCGGTGGCGCTCAAGACCGCGCAAAAAACAGGCTTCCCGGCCAGCCGCATCATCGGCAACGTCTGGTCCAACTCGGAAGAAGATGTGATCCCCGCAGGCGACGCAGCAAAGGGCTATGTGGCGATTACGACGGTCGCGGCAGGCGCGCAATACCCGGTCATTCAAGAGATTCAAAAGACGGTGTATGACGCAGGCAAAGGCAATCTGGCTGACCCCAAACGCGTCGGTAGCGTCTATCACAATCTGGGCGTCCTGAACGGCATTCTGAATGTCGAGGCGATACGCATTGCACAGGCCAAATTCGGTAAACGCACTCTGACGGGCGATGAGATTCGCTGGAGTTTTGAAAATCTCAAAATTGATGAGGCGCGCGCCGCCGCACTGGGTGCCAAAGGCCTGTTCCACTCCATCAACGTGACCTGGGACAACCACGAAGGCAATGGGCGCGTGGCCTTCCAGCAATGGGACGGTGCCAAGTGGAACGTAGTGTCTGACTGGATCGCGCCCGACTGGAAGTTGCTGCGCCCCATCATCGAAAAGTCATCTGAGGCGTATGCCAAAGAAAAAAGCATCAAGCTGCGCACCAGCATTAATGACTAACCGACCCAATGCCCGCCATGCCTACGCCCCCGCTTGCCCCGCAACCCTTGCTGCTCATCGAGGCGGTTGAGGCCGTTTACCAGCACGCGATCATCGCCCTGCATGGCGTGAGTTTGAGCTTGCAAGCGGGCGAGATTCACGCCTTGTTGGGCGCCAATGGAGCGGGCAAATCGACGACGCTGAAAGCGGTATCCAACTTGCTACCAGTCCAGCGCGGCCAGATCACGGCGGGCCGTATTCTGTATCAGGGCGTCGATGTAGCCCGTACCAGTCCGGCCGCTTTGGTGCGACTTGGGCTGGTGCAAGTGCTTGAAGGTCGCCACTGCTTTCGTAACCTGACGGTCGAAGAAAACCTGTTGACCGGAGGGCTGGGTCGCAGTTCAAGCCGTACCGAACTGACCCACGACCTTGAAAGAATCTACAGCCTATTCCCGCGCCTGAAAGAGCGGCGGCGCATCCATGCCGGCTTAACCTCGGGCGGCGAACAGCAGATGACGGCGATTGGCCGTGCCTTGATGTCGCGGCCCAAACTCTTGGTGCTGGATGAACCCTCCATGGGATTGGCACCGCTGATTGTTCAAGACATTTTTGGGCAACTCAAACGGCTCAATCAAGAAGAGGGTTTGTCCATTCTTGTGGCCGAACAAAATTCCGCCGTGGCGCTGCAGTATGCAGATCGGGTGACAGTGCTCGACACCGGCATCGCGGTACTCAGTGGCACCGCGCAAGAGATTCGCCAGCGTGCCGATATTCAGTCTTTCTATTTTGGTCAAACCGTAGCAGCCTAGAAGGTGGCGTCAGGATTTGATGCCGTTTATGCCGTTTATGCCGTTTATGCCGTTTCCGTCATCATTGTGGCTTTCATCGTCAGCGTCTTCACGAACGCAAGAGAGCTGTTCCAGCAACGCCGGTAAGGCCGTTGTGACGGTGTCCCATACCATTTCAAAATCAACTTCAAAATAGCCATGAGTGATTCGGTTACGCATACCCCGCATTTTTCGCCATGGCACCACCGCATGATTCACCGCAAAACCGGCATAGATATCCATCACTTTCGCTGATGCTTCCCCCATAACGATAAGGCTCATTACCACCGCATTTTGAGTTCGCCTGTCAGATAAAAAATCATCCTTACTCATCCCCTTGATAAAGTCACCAGCCTCTGTGGCGGCTTGTTGGATGTGGTCAAGGTAATCTGAAAGTTTGTTTTTGTTCATACCGGAATCGCTTCTGCAAGGACTTGGGCACGAAACTTCAATGGTAAATCCCGTGGCGTCAATAAATCAACCCGAACCCCAAGCAACTCTTCAAGTTCGTCTTGCAGTCCACCCAGATCGAACAAAGTTGCACCCGGCATGACATCCACCAGCAAATCAAGATCACTCCCTTCGTGATCCTCTCCATGCAAAACGGAGCCGAAGATGCGTGGATTTGCCGCATGACAGCGACTTGTTGCTTCACGGATAACACCACGGTTTTGATTAAGCGCTAGCGAAGGTTTCATCGTTTTTCCACAATTTAATCCGGCTGCCATTGTAATGACAGGGAACTGAGCATTATTTAAAAAACTTTCAAATGAGTATCTTCATAAGCTACTCATTTCTGAGCAGAAGTGACTAAAAATCACCAATGCTACACCGTCATATGCTGCGTTTTCAACACCCTAATGTAGAGACTACATGGCACAAATTTAAATTGACCAGCAATGCGCGCTATGACTTGTGAAGAGTCTATCCAGACAGTCAGTCGCAACACCAGCCCAACCCTGCCCACTCAAAAAATCAGCTCAAATTCAGCTCCTATAGAAGAAAGCAGAGTAACGATAGACGCGGGCGTTATGGACAAAAAAAGCAGGCACACGACTTGCAGAGTTAGCGAGACATTCGGCTACGGTATCGCAGGATAAAGGAGGCTGGGCCGGGTGTCGTTGCTTATTGCTCAAGTCAAGATGGAGAATTAAATATGACGACCCCACAGGCTGCATCCAGCCTTAGTTTAGGTACTGATTACACGGCGCTGATTCAAAAATTTAACCCTCTATTTCAGCAGATTGCCGATACAGCGGTAGAGCGTGAGCGCAATCGTGCCTTGCCCTATGACGCCATCGCATCTCTCAAGCAGGCGGGCTTTGGGGCCGTTCGCGTGCCGGTTCAATTTGGTGGAGCCGGAGCCTCTATTCCTCAATTGTTTCAATTGCTCATCGCGCTTGGCGAGGCCGACCCTAACGTGGTGCAAGCCCTGCGCGGGCACTTTGCTTTTGTTGAAGATCGGCTCAATGCACCTGCCAGTCCGCAGCGTGACAAATGGTTCCAGCGTTTTGTAGCAGGCGACCTGGTTGGTAACGCCTGGTCTGAGGTTGGAGCCGTCGGTGTGGGTGAGGTGCTGACAAAAATCTCACTCAAGGACGGCAAGTGGGTGGCAAACGGATCCAAGTTCTACAGCACGGGCAGCATCTTTGCCGACTGGATCGACCTCTATGCCCGCCGCGCCGACAACAATGCCGACGTCATCGCCGCCGTGAGAAGCCAGCAACTCAACGTGCGCCATCAGGATGACTGGGACGGCTTCGGCCAACGCACCACCGGCAGCGGCACCTCGATTTACACAGACGCAGTGGTCGAGGAAGAAAACATTTTCCCGTTCGAGACACGCTTCAAATATCAGACCGCGTTTTATCAACTGTTCCACTTGGCCACGCTGGCGGGCATTGGCCGGGCGGTTGAGCGCGACGTCGCGCAGCAGGTGCGTGACCGCCAGCGCATCTTCAGCAATGGCAACGCCTCTCATGTCAGTCAGGACGTTCAAATCCAGCAGATCGTTGGTCAGATTTCGGCGCTCGTCTATGCGGCTGAAGCGACCGCCTTGCGGGCAACTCTGCCTGCGCAACGTGCGTATGAAGCCCGCTTTCAGGACAACGCCGACCTTGAGCGTCAAGCCAATATCGACACTGAAATTGAATCGGCCAAGGGACAAATCGTGATCTCGGAACTGGTTCTTCGTGCAGCAAGCGACCTCTTTAACGCGCTAGGCGCTTCAGCGGCCAGTACCACCAAAGCCCTGGATCGCCATTGGCGCAATGCCCGCACCATCGCCTCTCATAACCCGACCGTTTACAAAGCGCGCATTGTGGGGGATTGGAAAATTAATGGCACCGAGCCGCCCTACATCTGGCAAATCGGCAGCGGGCCGGGCCGCAAATCCTGAACAAAACTCAGACCCTTCTATCGAATTCTTATCGAACTCCTACCGAACTTCCAAAGACACATCATGACAACTTCTACCTTAGATATCCAGGATCGCCCCCGCGTGAACTCATTGCTTCCCTTTGCCGTGCGACCCCGACCCACCGAGCCCGCCCATATCATTCGCAGTGATGCGGAGGCGATTGCTGTCGCCCGTCGCCTGTCAAATGAATTCCACAAAGAATCCGCCTTGCGTGACCGCGAAGGACTGTTGCCACTGGCCGAGTTAGACGCTTATTCTCAAAGCGGCCTGTGGGGCATCACGGTGCCCAAAGCCTTTGGCGGGGCAGGCGTTTCTTATGCCACGCTGGTCGAGGTGATCCGTATTCTTGCCGAAGGTGACTCCAGCATCGTCCAAATATCGCAGAACCATTTGGCACTGGTTTCTCACATTGATCTGGATGGCACGCCAGAACAAAAAGCGGAGTTGTTTGGTCTGGTTCTGCAAGGCATCCGGTTTGGCAATGCCTTCTCGGAGAAGAACAGCAAGAACGTCGCCGCCTTCGAGACCACGTTCAAGATTGAAGGCGACACCGCCGTGATCAATGGGGAAAAGTTCTACACCACGGGCGCTCTGCTCGCCCACATTGTTCCTATCGTGGCCGTGAATGACGCGGGCAAGGTTTTTCTGGCCTTTGCCGAACGCGACACCGATGGTCTGACGGTGCATAACGACTGGTCAAGTTTTGGCCAGCGCACCACCGCATCGGGTTCTATAAAAATCGTCAATGTGCGCGTGCCGCTGAGTCGTCTGGTGCCGGTAACCGCCTTTGACCATCCCACGGCGGCAGGTTCTATTTCGCAGATCATTCAGGCGGCGATTGATTCAGGCATTGCCGCTGCCGCCATTGCGGACACCATTGAATTTGTACGCACGCGCAGTCGCCCCTGGATTGACAGCGGCAAGGAACACGCCTCCGAAGACCCCTTCACCATCAGCGCCATTGGCGACTTGACATTGCGTTTGCACGCGGCAGAGGCGCTGCTGGAGCGCGCCGGGCGGGCCGTTGATGTGGCCTTGGCAACACCAACCGAAGCGTTTGTCAATGCCGCCACGCTGGCGACTGCCGAAGCCAAGGTCTTGACCACCGAGATCGCCATTGCCGCGACCAACAAGCTCTTTGAGTTGGCGGGCACCCGCGCCACGCTGGCCGAACACAACCTGGATCGCCATTGGCGCAATGCCCGCGTTCACACCCTGCATGACCCGGTTCGCTGGAAGTTCTTTCATCTGGGCAACTTTTACCTTAACGGCGTGCCTGCACCACGCCATCCGTGGAACTGATCAGCACCCAGGAACATCATGAGTAAAACCATTCGATTTAACGCGTTCGAGATGAACTGTGTCGGCCACCAGTCCCCTGGGCTGTGGTCACATCCGCGAGACCGGTCTTGGGAATACAAGGATCTGGTGTATTGGACTGATCTAGCCAAGATACTCGAAAAAGGCATTTTTGACGGCATCTTCATTGCTGACGTCATCGGTTACTACGACGTGTACAAAGGCAGCAACTACCATGCGCTGCAACAAGGCGCACAAATTCCGGTGAATGATCCGCTGCAGTTGGCCGCACCCATTGCGATGGTGACCGAACATCTGGGTATTGGCATTACTGCGTCTACCTCGTTCGAGCATCCCTACACCTTTGCGCGGCGACTCTCGACCGCTGACCACCACACCAAGGGTCGTTTAGGCTGGAATATCGTCACGTCGTATCTTGAAAGCGGCGCAAAAAATATCAGCGAAGGCGGGCTTCGTCGCCATGACAACCGTTACGAAGTCGCCAACGAATATGTTGAGGTTCTCTACAAACTGCTTGAAGGCAGTTGGGAGTCGGGCGCTGTTGTGCGTGACCGCAGCAAGCGCATCTTTGCTCACCCCGAGAAGGTTCACGAGATCGGACACAAAGGCAAGTATTTTGAAGTGCCGGGTTATCACCTGAGTGAGCCGTCACCCCAGCGCACGCCCGTGCTATATCAGGCGGGTGCCTCGGGAGCAGGCAAGGCCTTTGCGGCACAACATGCCGAGTGCGTCTTCGTGGCCGCACCAAGCCAGTCCCTGCTCAAGGCCTACGTGAGCGATGTGCGTCAACAAGCGGCACTGGCCGGACGAGACCCCAAGAAAGTGCTCACCTACACCTTGGTAACGGTGATCGTTGACGAGACTGATGCCAAGGCTCACGCCAAGTTTGAAGACTACAAACGCTACGTCTCCTACGACGGCGCGCTGGTGTTCATGTCAGGCTGGACCGGCATCGACTTTGGACAATATGCGCCGACAGATCTGATTCGCAAAGTAGAGACAAATGCCATCGTGTCCACGGTTGAACATCTCGCAGGCGGCGACAAAGCCTGGACGATTGAAGAACTTGCCACATGGGGCGGCGTGGGTGGCCTTGGCCCCGTTTTTGTCGGCTCTGCCTCCACCGTGGCTGACATTCTGGAGCAATGGGTAGATGCCACCGATGTGGATGGTTTCAACCTGGCGTATGCGGTGGCGCACGAGACTTTTGAGGACGTGGTGACTTATCTCGTCCCCGAACTGCAACGGCGCGGCGTCTATCCGACCGCCTACAAAGCAGGCACCTTGCGCGAGAAACTGTTTGGCGAGGGCCCGCTCCTGCCCGAGAACCATCCAGCAGCCCGCTTTCGCGATATTGAAAAAGTGAAGCGGGAACAGGCGTCCTAAAGAAGGCTTCTTCAATCAAAAAACGAATAAGCAAACTCATTAATAGTCGTTGCCAAATACGTAACACTGCGGCGATATTCAGGGGTTCAACACACGAGCCGACCGCCTCTCGTACCGTCCGCAGGCAAGCGCTCAACACTCTTTAAGGTCATCCCATGGGTCTCGATATTTTCTGGTTTCTTCCCACCTCCGGGGACACGCGCTACTTGGGCAAGTCCGATTTTGGTCGCCCACCCACCATCGATTATCTGAACCAGATTGCGGTGGTGGCCGATAACCTGGGTTATGACGGCCTGCTCATTCCTACCGGTAGCGGTTGTCACGACCCGTTTATCGTGGCGGCCAGCGCCGTGGCAGTGACCAAACGCTTGAAGTTATTGGTCGCCTTGCGCACCTCGCTGGGCAGTCCGACCGCAGACGCCCGCGCCGCAGCAACGCTGGATCAGGCCAGCAACGGGCGCGTGTTGTTCAACGTGGTGGTGGGTGGTGATGCGGCCGAACTCGCCGCTGATGGCGTGTTTTTAAACCATGACGAGCGCTATGAGGCCGCCGCCGAATACCTCAAAATCTGGCGCGATGTGTTGGCAGGCAAGACCGTTAACTTCGAGGGCAAGTACCACCGCGTAGTCGGTGCGCGCAACTTCTTTCCACCGGTGCAAAAACCGCATCCACCGCTGTATATCGGCGGCTCCTCACCGGCAGGCCATGCTTTGGCTGCTGAACAGGTGGACGTGTATTTGAGCTGGGGCGAGCCGCCGCAAGCCGTGGGCGAGAAGATCGCTGACGTGCGCCGTCGCGCGGCCGCCTTGGGTCGTACCGTGCGCTTTGGCGTGCGCCTGCATGTCATCGTGCGTGAAACGTCTCAGGAGGCTTGGGCCGCCGCCGACAAACTTATCAGCAACCTCGATGACGAGAGCATTGCGAAGATTCAGCAACGCTACAGCAGCATGGACTCCGAAGGCCAGCGCCGCATGGCGGCCTTGCACGGCGGGCGTCGTGACCAATTGGAGGTCTCGCCTAATTTGTGGGCCGGGGTGGGACTGGTGCGCGGTGGAGCAGGAACGGCGTTGGTCGGCAATCCGCAAGAGGTCGCCGCCCGACTCAAAGAATATGTGGATTTGGGCGTGGATCGGTTTGTGCTATCGGGTTATCCACATCTGGAAGAGGCGATTCGCTTTGCCGAACTGGTCTTTCCGTTACTGCCAGGCAAGACACCCGTCACCACCCGCGACCGGGCTTTTACAGGCGGCCCGTTTGACGCCAGCACGCTGGCCGAACCCAGCCCGGTAGAACAAAAACAACAAGCAGAAACCGTATGAGCATCCCCACACTTCCCGCAGAACGCCGCATTATCGACATGCGTTGTCGTCCGGCCTACCTGCACGACTTCTTCGGTGCTACCCCGGAATCTTCGGGGGCCGCCACAGCCCGCTGGCTTAACCGGCGCGTGGGCACGCGCGGCGATGACGAGCATTTCGCCCGCTCGCGCACGGCTGAAGGTTTTCTGGATGAAGTGCATGACGCCGGGTTAAGTCGCGCCGTCGTGGTCGGACGTCACACCCCCAGCCAACATTTGCCGAACGACTTGATTCACAGCATCACCCACGGCCACCAGGAATTGATTGGCATTGGCTCCGTCGATCCAGCCCTGTTGGGCGAAGCGGCTGCGCTGGCCGAGGTCGAGCGTGCCATCAAGCAACTGGGGCTGGCCGGTATCGACCTGGAGCCAGGTTTTGGCGCACCGGCACGTCACCCGGACGACCCGATCTACTTTCCCATCTACGAGTTGTGCGCTCAACTGGGCGTGCCCGTGTTCCTGATGAGCGGGCCGACCTCGCCCGACTTGCGTTTTAACGATCCGGCCCCGGTGGCCAAAGTAGCGCAGGCTTTTCCGCAACTGCCCATCGTCTGTTACCACGGTTATTACCCCAACGTGCAGCAAATCATCGGCGTGGCGTTTCGTTACGAGAACGTGCGCATCGTGCCCGACATGTACTTGTTCTTGCCCGGCAGCGGTGCTTTTGTAGAAGCGGCCAACGGCTTCATGGCTGACCAGTTGCTGTTCGGCTCGTCCTACCCGTTTCGACCAATCAAGCAAACCATCGACGACTTTTTAGCGCTCGGTTTCAAGGAAAGCATTCTCGACAAACTGCTTTATAGCAACGCCGCTGAATTGTTTGATCAGCAGTAAGCACGCGGCCAATCCCTATTGACTTTGCGCCAGCGCGAGGCGTGGATTAGCACGATTTGCACCAGAACCCACCCAGGCGACCCGCGCCAGGGAGACTGAAATTTCGTCGCTTAAGATGATTCCCTCTTCAGGGATAAAAAATCTACTTATATGCTCAGTCCAGCACGACGCTCGCGCGAACGCGATACCCTCATTCAGTCCCTGCACGCAGGCACCGCCCATGGCGCTTCAACACCTCCAAAACTGACCGTTGGGAAGCCAGCGCCCGGCATTGCCACCTGAACTGGGTGATTTTGGACAGCGACTGGGAGGGCGAGTTTTGCCGCGTGGCTGAAGCCCACCCCAAAGTGCTGGCCTACGTTAAAAACCACAACCTCGGGTTTGAAGTGCCCTACCGTTTTGGCTCCGTCATGCGCAAATACCTGCCCGACTTCATCGTGCTGGTCGATGACGGCCACGGCAGCGCTGACCCGCTGCATCTGGTGGTTGAAATTAAAGGCTACCGGGGCGAAGACGCGATAGAGAAAAAGTCCACCATGGACACCTACTGGGTGCCCGGCGTCAACCATCTGGGCAGCTATGGCCGCTGGGCCTTTGCCGAGTTCACCGAGGTGTTTCAAATGCAGGCCGACTTCAAGGCCACGGTAGATGCCAGTTTCAACCAATTGATAGAAAGGCTTACGCCATGACTCAAATCATCCCCAAAACAGAGAACCTGGCGAAACTCGTTTTTCTGATCTGTGGCGAGAAGGTGCTGCTTGATACAGATCTGGCCGAACTCTATGGCGTCGAGGCCCGTGCTCTGAATCAGGCCGTTTCGCGCAATCGCGCACGGTTTCCCG
This sequence comes from uncultured beta proteobacterium, assembly GCA_903823025.1. Lineage (GTDB taxonomy): Bacteria > Pseudomonadota > Gammaproteobacteria > Burkholderiales > Burkholderiaceae_C > Rhodoferax. Next base: position 3,053 of record CAIJRK010000062.1, on the reverse strand, counting down.
ATGACTTCATGTTTCAGCTCACGACCGAGGAGTGGACGACGATGCGGTCACAAACTGTGATGAGTTCAGAGGCAGCTCAGGCTTTGACATCACAAAATGTGATCTCAAACGGCAGAGGGGGACGGCGCACACTGCCCTACGCTTTCACCGAACAAGGTGTCGCTATGCTCTCCAGCGTGCTGCGCTCGCAGCGTGCGGTGGAGGTCAACATTGCCATCATGCGCACCTTTGTGCAATTGCGCCGCCTGATGGACTCCAACCGTGACTTGCGGCTGCGCATAGAGGCTATGGAAACCCGCTACGACGAGCAGTTTTCTCAAGTTTTTGACGCCATCAAACAACTCATTACCGACGACAAAACACGCAAAGCCAAGCCGCCTATCGGTTTTCTTTGAACTGTATTGCCCCTGTCACCCCCGTATTTCGCACAAACATCATGGCCACCAAAACTCCTACCAAGTCCGTCGAGACCCTCACGCACGACGACGCCAAGCGTAAAAATACTCCGGCCGTCGAGCAGCAGTCTATTGCTGCACAGGAGCACACCGCACCCAAGCAGGTTCGTTACCCGCGCAACACTGACCTGGACCCGCAACTGGTTTGGCGTGCAGGGCGCAGCGAGACAAATTATTTTTCTCAAAATTTGGAGAGTTGAAATGAAATACTGGGTCGGTGTTACAGACAACGGATGGTTCGATTATCTTAGTCATGCGGATGTTGATGAAGTCAATTTTTGGCAGCCCAGAGGCAAGGTCACTTTTGCTGGTTTAGTGCCCGGCTCACCCTATCTTTTTAAGCTTAAGCGACCGTTTAATCACATTGCAGGCGGTGGCTACTTTGTGAAATCTACGTCATTGCCACTATCGATAGCTTGGGAAGCTTTTGGACAAAAAAATGGTGCGCAATCAAGAAAAATTTTTGAATCAATGATTCGCAAATTGATAAAAGATCCTACTGTCCGTGATCCTGAAATTGGATGTACGGTACTTTCAGCCCCTTTCTTTTGGCCAAAAGAATTTTGGATTCCAGAACCAGTAGGATTTGCAGGAAATATTGTTCGTGGCCGCTACTATGAAACTAGCAAGCCGAATGAAGCCAATCTTTGGACCCAAGTTCAAGAAAGACTTGATAGTCAAGCTACGTGGGGACAACGGCAATTGATATCAGAATTGATACCAGAACCGCTCGAAAGGTACGGTTCCCCGGTTTTGGTGAAACCTAGGCTGGGACAAGGCGCATTCAGAGTACTGGTCACTGATGCGTACCGAAGACGATGTGCATTGACTGGCGAAAGTACGCTCCCCGTTCTTGAGGCTGCACATATCTTACCGTTTGCGGAAGGAGGGGCGCATGACGTTTCCAACGGCTTGCTTCTGCGCTCTGATTTCCACAAACTATTCGACCTTGGAATGATCACTGTCACACCAGATTTTCATGTGGAAGTCAGTCCGCGTATCCGTGAAGACTGGTTCAATGGAAAAGCTTACTACCGACTTCATGGACTACCACTGACCAATCTTCCAGAATCGGTTGCTGAACGTCCTGCCCCTGAATTTTTGCGCTGGCATAACGACAATCGATTTCAAGCATAAGGGAGGAAAACATTGCAAATGTACGTATTACGTCATTGCAAAATTCATTCGCTAATCGAGCGCGGCTTTGAGCCAAGACAAGAGGAGAGACGGTTCAGGCCAGCATTTCCAGCAGAACGCCATGCCAAATCTTCTCATCAATGTGGCCCATTTTTTACCCAACCTGACCCGGTCCACACAGCGCAGCTGATCCAGCAAAATACGCGCATTCTTCCCCTGAAAAACCACTTCGGGGCGGCAACCCATAGGCAGCCCGGCTCACCATACCCACTCGCTGTCATCGGCAACGGGAGCCTCGCTCAAGTCTTGCGCCTCTGCGGTCTCTTGGGTCAGCACGGCTTTTGACGGTGCAGCCGCGACAACAAACCAACCGTCGCGCAGTTTGCGGCGCACGGGCTTGATGACAATCTGGCCGTCTTGCAGTTGCATCTCAACCTGCTCTTCGATCTGGCAAGACACCAGAAAAGCAGCCGGGATCAACACCCCACGGGAATTTCCAATTTGGCGGATGGTTGTCAGCATGGATGGCTCCTGAAAGTCATAACAAAATTATTACTTTTGTCGGCTTCGGAGGCCGACGATTACCTGGAGGTGCCGCCTTCGTTTCTGCCCGCGAACGCTACCGAACGCACGCGAACGCTCAGAGAAGAGAAGAGGAGATAGAGAGAAGAGAACACAACACCGCGCGAGCGACCTGTGGATAACTTGCGTTGTTCGCGTAGAGCTTTTGAAGTCGTGTCGTGTGTCGGTTTTTATTTTTTTAAACCTTCGCTGCCAAACGCAAAAAACTACGGCTACACTTTGCGCTAAGTCCACGGCAACCACCGTGGCACGGGTTTCGAAGCCCGGAACACTGCTGTAGGAAATAAGCCGCAGCCCCGAACAGGTCATGCGGTTTTTCTAATTTTTGCCTTCAAGTTTTGGCGGCTCGATTGGGAGACCCGCAAGGGTCTGCCGGTTTGCGCAAGCGGTGTCCGGTCTTCGAACCTGATCGAGTCGCCGCCACGTTTCGAAGCGTGGCTGGTGATTGTTGCAAAGCTACACCGATTGGAGGCCTTCATGGCTCACCTTGCACTTCTTGGCACCCGCGCCAAAACCACCCCTTTTCTCGCTATTGAACGCCTGCGCGCTGTCATCACCAACACGGCGGTGCAGTCATGAGCGCCTTCAACACCCCTTGGCTTCGCCTTTGGTCCGAGATGCCCAACGACCCCAAATGGCGCACTATTGCCCGCATCAGCGAGCAAACCATTCCGGCCGTGATCGCTGTTTATCTGCACATTCTGGTCAACGCAGGCAGCGCCGAAGAGCGCGGCAACCTGCACCACTTCGTCCCCGAAGACATCGCGGGCGCCCTGCAAATCGACACCGAACAAGTGCAAGCCATCCTCGCCGCCATGCAAGGCCGCGTCCTTGACGGCGACCGCGTGTCCGGCTGGGCCGCCCGCCAACCCCTGCGAG
>CAIJRK010000061.1 GCA_903823025.1 uncultured beta proteobacterium | reverse complement strand
GCTCGAAAAGGTGATGGTGAGCCCGGCGTCAAGACCATCTGGCTGGGTATGCAGCGCATTCTTGATTTCGCCGCTGGAATCAGGTTCTCAAGGCAGCTTCAGGCTCAGGGGGACTTGTGTATAACGTGATGGCTTAAGGTCGCAGCCATCAAAGTTAATGCCTCTCGACTTGCAGACGCTTGGGAGAACACCAGAGCCCATGAAGGGATCACACACCAATGCACCCTGTTCAGCAAACACATCGACAATGCGTTCATAAAGTTCGACAGGTTTCTTTCCCCAATATTTATGACAGTTATAAATTCCAGAATAGCCCTTTACTTCCAATTTTCTATTCACTATATTCCTTAAACTTTGATGTCCATCGGGTTAATACGATTATTGGAAATCGTTACTTGTTGATTAATATTTCAGAATGAAATTTCTAATGAATTTATGAATCTCATTAGCTGGACAAAAGATGTCGGTCAAAGCATACGTCTGTTTGAAATTTCTGCTGAGTTAGATTAACAGAGTTCAGTTGCTAACAGCGGTTGATTCACACATCAAGCGGCGCGGGCGGATGGCCGGACTAACGGGCACGATCGCTTGCAACTTGAGTACAAGTCCCTCAGCGCCAATTTGCAGGCGCTTTACAAATACAGCTAAAGACGGATCGAATGGCCTGTTTCAGGTGAGCAAATCGCCCATCCCAATTTCCGCTGTCAGCCTTACCCCGCCAACCCCACAAACACATTCTGCACATCGTCATTCGCATCAATGGCGGCCAGGAAAACTTCTACTTCTTCCAGATGTTCGGCGCTCAAGCTGGCGGGGTTGACGGGGTTCTTGGACTTGTAGCCCAGCTTGGCGGACAAGACCGTGAAGCCTTGCGCGGGCAACATGCGGCTAACCAGATCGAGGTCGGCGGGGTCAGTCAGGAACAGCGTCACGCCCTCTTCCTCGCCCGGTTCAAAGTCCTGCGCGCCCGCTTCGATGGCGGCCAGTTCCGCGTCGGCACCCGCCACCAGCGGCTCGGCTTCGATCATGCCCACATGGGCAAAATCCCAAGCCACCGAACCGGAAGTGCCCAGTTGCCCCTTGCGAAACAGCACGCGCATTTCAGGGGCGGTGCGGTTCACGTTGTCGGTCAGACATTCGACCATCACGGCGACTTGGTGCGGTGCAAAGCCTTCGTAAATAACGTGTTCAAAACTGACCACCTCCCCGGTCAGCCCCGCGCCTTTTTTGATGGCACGGTCCAAAGTTTCCTTGGGCATGGAGACTTTGCGCGCCTGCTCCACGACCAGCCGCAGGCGTGCGTTCAAAGCCGGGTCAGCCCCGCCACGCGCCGCGATCATGATGTCTTTGGACAATTTTCCAAAAACCCGGCCCCTAACATTTGCGGCTAAATCTTTATGTTTTGCTTTCCACTGCGCGCCCATATTTGATGCTCCTTGGTGTTATCGCGCTCTTATGCGCTTGGTCAATATTGGTGGGATGGCGTCATGTGCAGTGTTTAAAAAACGTGGCGCATGACCCGAAGCGGAGTAGGTTAACACCGCTCGACACGCGCACGCGCTGAGGCACAAGGTGGGTAATTTCCATCCCAGCCGGTTTAGATCAGCCACGCTGTTTGAGATTTCTTGACTGCGGGTTTGGGCATGGGCATACAGCTATGTGCGAAAGCGCACATACTGTGTCCTGGATTCACGCTGAGTTATTTTTTAGGAACCCATGTGAAGAAACTTGCAATATTTCTGGTCGTCATTAGCAGTCTGTTATCTGCCTGCTATCCGCTTGCATATCCTTACAGAGAGGGTCGTGATCATCGCGGAGACAATGACCACCGAGACAGAGGCCGTGACGGTGGTTCTGATCGTGGAGATCGGGGAGATCACGACCGCGATGGCCAAGACCGTCGCCAGGACGACTCTCGTCGCGGCTATTAATCTTCCAGCAAGCAGGCATCCCCGATATGACGAAGTTATTTTTAATACCCCTCCTGTTGACGGCTGCCGCTTGCTCCGCAGCTACGCTCTGTGACAGTGGTCACAAACAGTCGCCCATTGACATCACGACCACCACGCGGCAAAAGCTGCCGCCGCTGGACTTTAACTACCGTGCTGCACCGCTCAAGTTAGCGGACGATGGTCATACGGTGCGGGTGCGCTTTGCCAATGGCAGCCAATTGAACATCGGCAATCAGCGTTACACGCTGCAGCAGTTTCACTTTCACACGCCCGGCGGTGACCGTATCGCGGGTGAAGAGTTCCCGATGGCCGCTCATCTGCTGCACAAGAGTCAATCCGGGCAGTTGCTGGCAGTTGTGGTGTTGTTTCGCGTCGGTGCCGAGAACCCGCTACTAACCTCGCTGCTGCCGCTCATTCCGGCAAAAGCCGATGGTGATCACACACCGTCTGGCAGCATGATCAATGCCAATGAGTTGCTGCCGACAAGTCACGGCTACTACCGTTATTCAGGGTCGGTTACCGCCCCGCCCTGCACTGAGGGGGTGGACTGGATCGTTATGAAGCAGCCGCTTGAACTCTCAGCCGCCCAATTGGCACGTTATCGCAAGCGCTTTGCCGACAACGCGCGTGCCGTGCAGCCGTTGCATCAGCGCGTGGTGCTGGAAAGCCTCAATCCCGGTCTATAAAAAGGATGGAATGGATTCCCTTGCCGTAAGTCAAAACTGACCTATGACAAGTGCTGAATAATGCCGCCGTTACCCGGCTGACTATTCATCATTGCTACCCAAGGAATTCCATGCACCAACCAGCTCCTACACGCCTCACTGCCGCCTTGAGCGCAGCCCGTGTCGGTCTCATTATTTTTTCAATCGCCTTGCCGTCGTGGGCGGCAACAGATAAACCCGGCAAGTCGGCCGGCATCGAGGTCACGGTCACACCGGAGATGAACGGTGCTGGCATCGTTAGCAGTGGTGTCACGCTGCCGCCCATTCCGCCAGTGACGGGCAGCCGCACAAAACCGGTGGCGTCATGGGGCAAGCCTCTGCCTTACCCGATCGTCATCGCGGATCGGCGCAACAACCGCCTGATTGAAATCGCACCTGACAAAAGCATCGTGTGGGAATTTCCCTCCCCTAACCTAAAAATCTATCGGGGCAACGAAGACGTCAATTTTTCAATTGACGGCAAACAATTGGCGGTAAGCGAAGAAGACAATTTCGACGTGCATATCGTTGACTACGAAAAACGTGCCCTGACCTGGACCTACGGCACACCTGACCATCGTGGCAAAGGCGAGAACCTGCTGAACTACCCGGACGACGCGCACCTGCTGGCCGATGGCAAGTTCATCACCGCCGACATCCGCAATTGCCGTATCGTCATCATCGACCCGAAAGACAACAAGGTCGTCACCCAATGGGGCACGCCGGGCAAGTGCAAGCACAACCCGCCGCATGAACTGGCCCACGCCAATGGCGCAACACCGCTGGCCAACGGCGACATTTTGGTGACTGAAATTACTGATGCCTGGATCTCGCGCATCACGCGAGAAGGCAAGGTGCTGTGGAGCGTTAAGGCGCCCAACATGCACTACCCGTCGGATGCCTTTCCCACTGTGGACGGCAAGCAAATCATCGTGGCCGACTTCTGGAAGCCCGGGCGCGTGGTGATCTTTGACCCGATCACGCGCAAAGTCAGCTGGGAATATTTCGTCAAGGACGGTGACAAGGCGCTCGACCACTCATCCATCGCCCGAGAACTGCCCGATACCGGCGACATTCTAGTAGTGGACGATTTGAACGACCGCGTCATGGTGATCGACCGTAAAACTAAGGAAATCATCTGGCAGTACGGCGAAAAGAACAAAAAGGGCCACACCCCCGGCTTGCTAAATTACCCCGATGGGTTCGACATTGACGTGTTCCGCGACTGGAAAACAGCCAAACGTAAATGACGTTTAGCTGGCAGGCCCGTTAATGCCGAGAAAACAGATCGCGCAGTTTGCACAAAGTCGTGGTGAGGTCAAAACGGGTATCGGCCAGCGCTTCTCCGGCCATGATCTTTTGCAGCGCCATGAGCGGCTCAGTCTCACCGGTCAGTAAAACTTGCGCGCCCCACTTCTCCATGTGACGAATAAAGCCGTCGCCTGCACTGGCGGCAATCATGATTTCGATGCCGTGAAGTAGATGCGGGCCATCGTCCTGAAAATGGTGTGGCAATTGTTCTTTGGTCAGCAGCACACGCTGGGGTTCAGGCAACGGCGCACCCGGCTGGCAGTCAAAGACAAGCCAGTTCCGAGTCTGACCGGCGTGGCCTGAAACTTGGCGCCAGGTGTCGTTGGTGGCAACGGCAATTTTCATAGTTCTGCGGCCAAGTAATATCGGTCAGGCTTCGGTCGGCAGCTTTTCACCGTTCAGGTGCAGCTTGATCCAGCGTTGCAGTTCGGCGACGTGCTGGGATTCTTCCTCAACAAACTCCTTGGCCAACACCCGGATTTCAGGGTCGTTCGTGTTCTGCAATACATCGTCGTAAAACGCAAGACCGGCGGTCTCGGCATCCAGCGCCACTTGTAGCGCCTGATCAATCCCGATGAAGGGGTCTGCTGCCCAAATCGCCGCCGCTTCGGGACTTTCAATATCAGGCCACTTGTAGTCGGCAGCGGCTATCACCGGCATTGTCCTAAAACCGGCCCGGGCGCGCGCGTCGCCCAAGTGCAGCAACGAGTAGTCGGCCAGCCGCCTGAATAAACGCCCTACGTCTCGGTTGCCAACGGTTGTCATCGCATCGGCGAGTTGTCCAAAACGCAACGCAGACTCGCTTTCGAGCTGAATGGTATGGGCCAAAAATTCTTCAACTGATTTCATGGGGTTCCTTTAATAGTCAATCTCAAACCACCCCGGCTCTTGCCGACGCAATTGCGCAATCAGTTCCAGCGTCGCGGGCACCAAGGCATTAATACCGTACCAAACTTCCTCGCGCCGAGGTTCCAGGTTTTGCACTAAAAGTTGGTGTAGGCGCTCCCAACCATGCCAGTCCAACTGGAGCAAGTGCCGGTGCAACGTGGGCGACAAGTGGGCCAAAGTCTGCGCGATAACCAGCAGATGCGCCTCGACGCACTGCAGTGTGCTGGCACTGGCAAACAGTTCGTTTTCTTCCTGCATTTCGGCCAACAACACGCCAATGGCGTGACCACTGCTTTGCATGATGTCGTATTGCATTCGGGACAACATAAGGGGCGCTCTTAGCAGTTGTCGGCCAGCACGTCCAGCGCCACCAGTTGTTCATAGAGTGAGCGCCGCACACGCCAAAGTGCCGGGCCAGCAATGCGCGGGTCAGCCCCTTCCGAGGCGCTAATCGCCTCTTGATCACGCCAATAAATACAACGCAAACCATCATCACGCGCGGCCAACGCAGCGGTCAAAGCCTCGCGTTCTGTGACCGGCTCCACGCGCAAGACGCCACTGCCTAGCAGGTGGTCAGCGCGGTACAACGGCGTGTCCCAGCCGTGTTCGTCGCCCAATGCGCAGATGGCCGGAAAACCATGGCGAGCTTGCTCATCGACCGAGGCATGGCCGACTGCTTCGATCAGACGGCGGGGCGTGACTTCGTCGTAAATTTCCCAAGGCTGCAAGGCATCGCCTGCCGCTACCTTGCGTGCAAAGTCGTCATCGTCATAGGCAAACCAGGCGAACGGGTCGCCTTGGTTTGGAAGTTCTACTACATAGATCACGTCAACCTCCTGCTACTAACGGCTTGACACGCTCCTATCACCTCAAGCTTGTGGTGACGGTAGCGTGTCCAGGGTTAAAACTTAACCAGAATGTCCTCATCGCGCACAACGAACTGGCAAGCCAGACGCCATGGCGGTGGTAAATCTTTTGTTTCAGCATCTTCAATTTGCTGAGCGGTAATCTTGCCTGCAAGTCGCAGAATCGTCTTTTCTTTCTCGGTCAGTGCCACACCCATTGGGGTTTTGCTGGAGAGTACCGAGACTTCGACTTGGCAAGAACCGCACTCGCCGTTCTGGCATTCAAATTCCAGTTGCACGTTGTTGGCCTTGGCCACCGCGAGCAGTGTTTTGGTATCGCCTGCGACGGCATAGACCGTCAAGTCCTTCTTCATCGTCGGAGAGCTAAAGGTTACATTGGCCATGGGGTTCTCGAATCGTGTAAAAAGTGAAAAGCATCAAGCCGGGTCGGGTTTTTCAACCCGACCCGGCTGACAGATCAACGAATGATGTCGTAGCTGTAATCGGTCTTGCCGGTTGTGATGGTGCTGGCATCCAGCGCTTCAAAGAACTCATCCAACAGCATCACCAAGACGCGCATGGCGCCGTCATAACCCCAAGTGGCGTAACGGTGGTAGTGGTGACGATCAAAGATCGGAAACACCAGGCGCACCAGCGGTGTGTTGGTATCACGTTCCAGGTATTTGCCGTAGGTGTTACCAATCAGGAAATCCACCGGTTCCGTGAACAGCAACGAGCGCAAATGCCACAAGTCACGTTTCGGATACACCTTGCAACCCGCACCGTAAGGCGACGAGTCAAAGAGCGCTTGCACTTTCTTTTCCCACTCTTTATTGCCATTGGTGGCCACAACGTGCGCGGGTTCAGCGCCGAGTTCCAGCAGAAACTGGGCGTAGCCCAACATCTGATCCGGGTCGCCATACAGGGCAAAGCGTTTACCGTGCAAATGCGCCTGGCTGTCGGCCATGGCATCAACCACTTGACCCCGCTCTTTTTCCAGCGCAGCAGGAATCGGCTTGCCAGTCAAGCGCGAGATTTCCATCAAGAACTTGTCGGTGCCGGTCACGCCCACGGGCGCATTCAGCACAACAACTTCCTGACCATGTTCAGCGATGAACTTGGAGGTTTTCTCGCAGCAATATTCCTGGAACACGATGGTGGCTTTGGCGTTCAAGGCCGAGATCACTTGTTCTTTGGTGGTGCCGCCGGCGTACATGCGGAACTCGCCATCGGTTGGCGTGTTCCAGACTTCGGACGGATCACAAAGAATGTTCACCTTGACGTCAAACAGTTCAAAGATGCGTTTGATTTCCTTCATGTTGCCGACGACAAAGCCGTCAAAGCCGCCAATGAAGTTGATGCTCTCGTCAGGGACGCGCACCAAAGGCTCCGTGGTCTTGGCCTTGCCATCCCAGAAGTGCCGCAGAATGCCGAGCAACGCATTGTCATAGCCGGTGATGTGGCTGCCCACAAAAGCGGGTGTATGCGCAAACGGCACGTCGAAGTCGTCTGGCACGCTGCCTTTTTGCTTGCCGTTCTTGATGAAGGCGTCCACGTCATCACCAATCACTTCGGCCATGCAGGTCGTCGAGACAGCGATCATGTCGGGCTTGTACAAACTGTAGGCGTTGGCCAGGCCATCCACCATGTTGTTCATACCGCCAAACACAGCGGAATCTTCCGTCATTGAGGAGCTAACACACGAGGTAGGCTCTTTGAAATGGCGCGAGAAGTGCGAGCGGTAGTAGGCCACGCAGCCTTGGCTACCGTGAACAAAGCTCAAGGTCTTGTGAAAGCCGTTGGCAACAAAGACGGCACCGAGTGGCTGGCAAGCTTTAGCCGGATTCACAGATAGTGAATCGCGGGCAAAGTTCTTCAGTTTGTAGTCTTCGGTCTTGGTCCATTCGATCACCTGTTTGACTTTTTCGTCAGCATGGTTGAACTCGAAATTTTCCTTCTTGTTGCGCAAGGATTCTTGATACTCTGGCTCACGGAACAGCAGTTCGTGGTCAATGATTTTATCGGCTGATTGAGGCATGACAAGCTCCAAAAGTTTGGGGTAGGACACGACCGGGTTAGCGGTCGCAACGTTATCTACAAAGGATCAAGCGGCTTTTTTCCAGGGCGCTTTGGTCAAGCCCCAGATTGGGCTGGAGATGGCCATGTCCATGTCACGGGCAAAGATGGCAAAACCATCGTAGCCGTGGTAAGGGCCAGAGTAATCCCAGCTGTGCATTTGACGGAACGGGACGCCCATTTTCTGGAATACGTACTTTTCCTTGATGCCCGAGCCGACGAGATCAGGTTGCACCTGTTCGACGAATTTCTCGAATTCAAAGCCGGTCACATCGTCATAGATCAACGTGCCATCTTTGATGTAATGCGTGGTGCGTTGGTAGTCATCGTTGTGGCCAAATTCATAGCCTGTACCAACCACTTCCATGCCCAAATCTTCGTAAGCACCAATCACGTGACGCGGACGCAAACCACCGACGAACAGCATCACTTTTTTGCCTTGCAGACGTGGCTTGAACTTGTCAACCACGGCTTGCATCAGGGGCTTGTATTTGGCAATTGCTTTTTCAGCATTGGCCTTGATGGTGTCGTCAAAGTGGCTGGCGATTTCGCGCAAGCTTTTCTCGATCATGGTCGGGCCAAAGAAGTTGTACTCAACCCATGGAATACCGTATTTTTCTTCCATGTGCCGGCTGATGTAGTTCATCGAGCGGTAGCAATGCAGCACGTTGAGTTTAGCCTTGGGTGTGTTCTCGATTTCAGCAATGGTGCCGTCACCAGACCACTGCGAGATCACGCGCAAACCCATTTCTTCGAGCAAGATACGGCTGGACCAGGCATCGCCGCCGATGTTGTAGTCGCCAATAATGGCCACGTCATACGGTGTCGAGACGAATTCAGGGCGTTTATTAGGGTCGGTTTTATCGAACACCCAATCACGAATCGCATCATTGGCCAAATGGTGACCGAGCGATTGACTCACACCTCGAAAGCCCTCGCAACGCACCGGCACAATGGTGTGACCGTCGTATTCTTTGCTTTTCTTCTTCGATACCGCTTCGATATCGTCACCGATCAAACCAATCGGACATTCGGATTGAATCGAGATACCTTTGTTCAGTGGGAACAAGGTTTGAATCTCGTCAATGATTTTGTCGAGCTTCTTGTCGCCGCCAAAAACAATGTCTTTCTCTTGAAAGTCGGAGGTGAACTGCATCGTCACGAAGGAGTCAATGCCTGTAGTGCCGATGTAGTAATTGCGACGTGCGCCCCACGAATACTGACCGCAGCCGACAGGGCCATGGCTGATGTGGACCATGTCCTTGATCGGGCCCCACACCACGCCTTTAGAGCCAGCGTAGGCGCAACCGCGAATAGTCATCACGCCAGGGAGTGACTTGATATTGGACTTGACGCCGCAATCGGGTTTTCCGTCTTCGAACGTACCCAAGTGCTTGGCGCGTCTTTTAGCCATCTTTTCAGGATAGGCCTTCAACACTTCATCGATAAGGGCCTTATTCGCGGCCTTGCGATCTTCAACGGTGGCAGTCATGGGTGAACTCCAGTAGGTAATTGTTTACAACTGGCGGAGGCCCAGCCCGATTTTCTTTGCAGCGAATCGGGCCGGGCTTGCGCCTCTTAGGCAGCCAGTTCTTGGGCCGTTTTGCCGACCTGTGTTTCGTCGATTGTTTCCATGATCCCGTGTTCCATCAACATGTCTTCCAGTTGATCCATCGTGATCGGGGTAGGAATCGTGCCGTTACCAGCGTTGTTATGCACCTTGGTAGCGAGCGCACGGTATTCACCCGCTTGCTTGGAATCAGGGGCATATTCGATCACGGTCATGCGGCGCAATTCAGCGTGCTGCACGATGTTGTCGCGAGGAATGAAGTGAATCAGCTTGGTGCCCAACATACCAGCCAGCGCATCAGCCAACTCGTATTCTTTGTCAGTTTGGCGTTCGTTACACACCAGGCCACCCAAACGCACACCACCCGAATTGGCATATTTCAGAATGCCTTTAGAGATGTTGTTGGCTGCGTACATCGCCATCATTTCGCCGGACATCACGATGTAGATTTCTTGTGCTTTGTTTTCACGAATAGGCATCGCAAAACCGCCACACACCACATCGCCGAGCACGTCGTAGGACACGTAGTCCACGCCTTCGTAAGCGCCGTTTTCTTCAAGGAAGTTGATCGAGGTAATCACACCGCGACCGGCACAGCCAACTCCTGGCTCTGGGCCACCACTTTCGACGCAACGGATGTCGCGATAGCCGATTTTCATCACGTCTTCGAGTTCCAAATCCTCCACTGAACCCGCCTCCGCAGCCAGTGACAGAATGGTGTCCTGCGCTTTAGCGTGCAGAATCAAACGTGTCGAGTCAGCTTTAGGATCGCAGCCAACAATAAGGATTTTCTGACCCAGCTCGGTCAGAGCCGCCAGCGTGTTTTGAGAGGTGGTCGATTTACCGATTCCACCTTTGCCGTAAAAGGCGATTTGCCGAAGTTTAGCCATTGCAGTTCTCCATTCAGGAAGGGTTGAAACAAGGATGCATTGACGCGTTTTGTTCAGCCTGGCGTGCCTATAGGTCTTCTTCTTGGGGTCACGTATCGGCCGGACTTGTGTCCGCGCTGCTTCCCCTTCTGCAGCTTCCGTGCCATGATTTCAGCCGCTGTATTAGGAGGACTAAAAAACATGATTTCTCAGAGAGAAAACGTTTTTCAAGCGGTCAATAACTAGGTCTTTTTGCTTTGTTAACTTTCCGACAAAAATAGCGTGCGGTGTCGTAAAAATAACTGCATCAATGTCTCATGGCGTGGTTTGTGTCGGGTTTGCAGGACACCTTAGCCAGTTCTCGCCTGGTACGGTCATTGCTCATAAGAGTGAACTCAATTTCTACCACTACGAAGGAATCTTCATGAATGCCACCTTAGACCGTAAAGAACTCGACGACACCGGCTTTGCCCGACTTGACCAAGAGGGTCGCCTGCTCAACCCTTTGCACAAGGCCGCAACCAGCAAGCCTGGGCGCATCGGCTTTCGTGGCGAACTGGCTTTGCGCTTTGCCCCCAAGCTGGCCGACGAGGCGCGCCCCCCCGAACTCCTGTGCGGACAAGTCATGGCTATCGCCAACGTCGGTGAAAAACACCTGCCGTTTTTTGCCGGTTACCTGTTGAGTTTTGAGTACCTGAAAGACGTGGCCGAGGTTCTAGGTGACACCCTCAGCGCGGGCGGAAAATACTTCATGTTTTGCAACAACATTGATCTCTCCAAGAAGTACCAAGTGCCTTATAAAGGCGCCATGTTCTACGTGCTGCCAATTGATGAATCGACGGTTTACAACGAAATGTTGTCTCTGTTGTACCTTGAAAAAAATGACCTCAAAAAGAAAGACACCGCCGGTAAGCTCGACGCCGTGGCCGATGCCGCGCTCAAGTTTGATGTCACGTTTGACACCATCACCTACAGCGAAGGTCTTGCGCTAATGGGCAAGGTGCGTAATCCCAACGAAAACCGTCCGGTCTGATTTTTAAAAACCTGGAACTGCCCCTATGGCCCACATTACCTTCTTTGAGAAACCGGGCTGTGGCGGCAATGCCAAGCAAAAAGCGTTGCTCCTCGCTGCCCACCACACGCTGCAAGTGCAAGACTTGTTGCACTGGCCCTGGACGGCTGAATCGCTACTGCTCTTTCTGAAACCGTTGCCGGTGGCCGAGTGGTTTAACCGCGCCGCACCGCGCATCAAGTCCGGCGCAGTCGTGCCTGAATCGCTGACCGCCGAGGCAGCATTGGCCTTGCTGCTGGCCGAACCGCTGCTGATCCGTCGGCCTTTGATGGTGTCGGGCGAACAGCGCATGGTCGGCTTTGACGTTGATCGCGTTCACGCTTGGGTCGGACTAGGCGCCCACCCACCCGTCTCTCAAACGCCGCTTGAAGGCTGCGCTGCCGCAACGGGCCACTGTGCCTCAACCCCTTCTTAAACCGGAGATAACGATGCCCATCTACGACTTCCACTGCCCCGCCTGCGGCCATAGCTTTGAAGCCTTGGTACGCACCAGTGACAGCACACCCGTCTGTCCCCAATGCAACAACGCTTTGGACAAACTTGTGAGCGCACCCGCACCGCCCGGAAAAAGCAAAGCCATCATCGCCTCCAACCGCCGAGCGGCGGCACGGGCCGGCCACTTCAGCAACTACTCCAAAGAAGAGCAAAGCAAACTGCTGCGCTAAAAATCGGGCGGCCACATGAAGCCCTCCCGCGATTTCTTGCTGTTTCTCGAAAGCCCTGAAGGCAGTAGCCTGTTAGCCGAATTTGTCCGGCGACCCTTGCGCCGTGGGCAACTTGTTAGCAGCCCTGGCCAATCGGACAATCTGGTTTTCATCTTGCGTAGCGGCCGCGTGCGCGTGTATTTAGCCAGCGAACAACGCGAGTTGACACTGGCATTTCTAGAGCGAGGCGATGTTTTCTCCACCCATACGCCCGCCTGGATTATGGCGACCGAATCCAGCGAGATGCTGGTGATTGATGCCCGAAAATTCTCATCTTTTTTAACCCGATTTCCAGCTGCGACTGGCGCCATCATTCACGTGTTGGGTTTGTTACTGAGCCACACGGTTGATCTGGTCGAAACGCTGGTTTTTCGGGATGCCCCGCAGCGTTTAGCGCATTTTTTGGTGGCGGCAGCGCGCCGCCACAATCACCGGGAGGGCGAGAGTTGGGCGGTGCCGCTTCACTTCAATGTGACCGAAATGGCGCTGCTACTCGGTGCAACCCGGCAGACGATATCAAGCGCACTGAACGAGATGCAGCGCCAAGGCATTGTCAGCCGACAAGTCCGCCGACAACTGCTCATCACCGACATGACTCGCCTTGAATCATGGGGTTCTACTGAAGGCTAAAAATTAGCGTTCTTTGTGTCGGCCAGCCGACAGACACAGGCGAATCAACACCCTAAACTTGATTTATAGTATTTTTAAAAGGCTTCTACTATGTCTGCAGCATTAACCTCCGTTGACCGCTATCTCACCTTCAAGGGCATCGACTTTGACGGTCAAGCCAACCGGATGCTGGAACGCATCGAATCGCACACCCGCAACGTGGACAATCTTTTCTGGACCTACTTCTACAAACGTCGCAACGCCACTAACGGTGCGCGTTGCGATGACTTGCTGCTGCTAGCCAGTTTCGTCAATCAGATACGCGAGTTATTTGAGGAACATGACGACGAGATCGGCTTGGCCTGGCTGGATCAGCTGGAGAATGAGTGCTTTTGAGAAGGCACGGATCAAGGTAGAACATAGAAAGTGCTTTTCTCGAACACGCGAGCTTCTTCTTGGTCGCTCGCCAGTTGTTTAACCTCGAAATTAATCTTGAGTGTTTGCCCTGCCAGCGAAGTCGCGGCGGCTTCCAGCAAGCGCACCCCAACCGGCACCGTCCGTGCTTCAACCGGCCCGATTTCGACCTCCAAAACTTCGACCAGCGCCAAATCTTGCAAGCCCACCACATCTACCCGGTAGCGCTGCACCGATTCAGTCGCGTTCATGATATGCAAGCGATAGATATTTTCAACGGCACCACCGTTTACCACTCGGGCCATCACGCCCCGATCACGGATGACGTCCACGCGAAACGGGCTTCGCTGGCTGATGCTGATCACGAAAGTTATGGCAATCATTAGAAGCAATGCACCGTAGATAAAAACACGGGGGCGGAACACCCGTTTGATCAGCGTCGCCTTGTCCCACGCATGGGTTAAACCGTTTTGTGTCGAGTACCGAATCAGTCCGCGTGGGTAGTTCATCTTGTCCATGACGGCATCGCAAACATCAATGCACGCCGCACACCCGATGCAGTTGCTCTGCAAGCCGTCACGGATGTCGATGCCGGTTGGACACACCTGCACGCACAACGTGCAGTCGATGCAATCGCCCAGTCCCATCGCCTTGGCGTCAACCGCGCGTGAACGAGAGCCGCGCGATTCACCCCGCGCCGGGTCATAGCCGATGATCAAAGTGTCTCGGTCAAACATGGCCCCCTGAAAACGAGCGTAAGGGCACATGTGCTTGCAGACCTGTTCTCGCAGATAACCCGCATTGCCGTAGGTGGCCAAGCCGTAGAACAGCACCCAAAAGGCTTCCCAAGGCCCGATGCCTAGCGTGACCACGGAGGACGCCAGCGTCTGAATCGGGGTGAAATAACCCACAAACGTGAAGCCCGTCCACAGGCTAATCGTCAACCACAGTGTTTGTTTGGTCGCCTTGCGCCCCACTTTTTCAAGCGTCCATGCGGCACCATCCAGTCGCTTGCGGGCATGGTTGTCCCCTTCTACGCAGCGCTCGACCCACATGAAAATTTTGGTGTAAACCGTTTGCGGACAAGCAAAGCCACACCACACCCGCCCGGCGACTGTGGTGAAGAAAAATAAGGCCAAGGCGGACAAGACCAACAGCACGGTCAAATAAATCAGGTCTTGCGGGTAAAGCGCCAAACCGAACAAAAAGAAGCGTTGTCCGACAAGATCAAACAGCACCACCTGCCGGTCATTCCATTGCAACCACGGCATCCCATAAAACACCAGTTGCGTGAACCAGACCAAGGCCCAGCGCCAGGCGGCAAACCAGCCGCTGACAGCGCGGACGTAAATCTTGTTTTTTGACTCAAACACAAACAAACGACCGTCATCAAAGTTATCAGCAGCAACAATGGGAATAATTTTTTTAGACATGGCGCTGACTGTGCCGCACGATCATCTGTTTGGGTAGATTCAGTTTCCTTTAAAAAAACCAGATCAGTTTTGTTTTCAAGGATTTTTACGAAGATGAAAATCATTAAAAGTACATTAACCCAGTCCTTATTTTTAACCGTTCAGTTGTCCCCTATGAAACGCTATGAGCAGTATGCGCAAGAGATAACCGACCTGATCAAAGCCCAGACCTTGCGCCCTGGCGACCGGTTACCTTCGGTTCGACAGGCCAGTGCCCATCGGAAAATCAGCCCGTCCACCGTGTTTGAGGCGTATTACCTGTTGGAAGCCCGGGGTCTGGTTCAGGCCCGACCACGCTCCGGCTACTACGTCAACGCGCTGACACAACCCACGCAAGCCGAACCGCACACCGCCTTGCCAAGTCAACAATCGACCCCCGTGGTCATTAGCGATTTGGTGTTTGAGGTGCTGGGTTCCACCCGCAACCTGGACGTGGTGCCACTCGGTTCGGCGTTTCCCAGCCCGACCCTGTTTCCACTGGACAAACTGGCGCGCAGCCTGACGCCCGCCATGCGCAAACTGGCCCCCAGCCGCATGGTTGAAGACCTGACGCTTGGCAATGATCGCTTGCGGCGTCAGATTGGACTGCGCTATGTGGTGGAAGGTGCCGCCGTGGAAGTGGACGAAATTGTCATTACCCACGGTGCCATGGAAGCCTTGAACTTGTGCTTGCAGGTCGTGACCCAGCCTGGCGATGTGGTGGCCGTCGAGTCACCGACGTTTTATTCCGCGTTGCAAGCGCTGGAGCGTCTCAATCTGCGGGCGGTTGAAGTTGCCACCCATCCCCGTGATGGCGTGGATCTGGATTCGCTGGCGGAGGTGCTGCAGCGCCACCCGGTCAAGGCGTGCTGGTTCATGCCGAATTTTCAAAATCCGTTGGGCAGCCTGATGCCCGACCACCGCAAGCAAGCTCTGGTTGAATTACTGGCCACGCACGAGGTGCCGTTGATCGAGGACGATGTTTATGGCGAGTTGTACTTCGGCTTGCGCCGTCCGCTGCCCGCCAAGGTCTATGACCGTCACGGACTGGTGATGCACTGCAGCTCATTTTCGAAATGTCTGGCACCCGGCTACCGGGTGGGCTGGGTCGCCGCCGGGCGTTTTGCCCAGCAGGTGCAACGCCTGAAACTGATGACGACGCTGGCCACGGCCATCCCGTCACAGTTGGCGATTTCAGATTATTTACAACGTGGCGGCTATGAACGCCACCTGCGGCAATTGCGCCAAATACTGGCAACACAACAGGCACTGGCCTTGCGCCTGATTGCCCAACATTTCCCCAAAAGTACACGCGTAACACGGCCCGAAGGCGGGTACTTCCTGTGGCTGGAGTTACCGCCCCAAGTGGACACCTTGCAACTACACCGTTTGGCCTTGTCGCAACGTATCAGCCTTGCGCCCGGCCACATGTTCTCGGCGGATCAGCGGTTCAGCCACTGCCTGCGCCTGAACTACGGCCACCCGGGCGATGACCGCTTTGAAGAGGCGCTGAAAACAGTCGGGCTACTGGCCTGTAGGCTTTGTGAGGAAACAGGACTCGGTGATGCGAGGCATCCTCATTTGCCTCCGCAATACATGAGCGTACCGCACACAACAACTTGATTGACGAAGATGCCGCCAAGTACGGCACCCGCAGAAATACAAGCAGCGACAAAAGGCCGCAACTTTGTGCGACCACGAAGCACAATCGCCACAACGACGGCACCAATCGCCGCACCAGGGAGCGAGAAAACATAGCCCAGCCAAGCCATCGACTGAGGAGATGCGCGTGTCCATAACCATGTCCCGAAAGCGGCGAGGTACACAGCAAGCGCGAATGCGGTACCGGCAACGATGGCAGGACGAGACTTGAACGGCAGGAGCAATATCAATAGGCCAATCTACGAGGTCGAATAAAACGCCATATTCGAGAAAAAGTAGGAACCCTTCGATGCCAGTACGGCAGAGACGATCAGTCCCAGCATCACGCAAACGATGGCCGCACGCGTTTCTGGTTTGACTGGGATTGCAACCTGCATAGAAGTAGAGCGTCGTGTCGTGCCGACTTCTCGCTCTTGTGATGACCTCTATTTCACATTGAAAGCCAATAATTTTTCATGGTGCAAGTGGTCATCGCCTAGCTTGAAAATGCTGACGGCTTGAGCCAATTTTTGTGCCTGATCCTGCATACTCTCGGCCGCCGCTGCAGCTTGCTCCACCAGCGCTGCATTTTGCTGGGTCATGGAATCCATCTGAGTAATAGCCCGATTGACTTCCTCAATACCGTTGCTTTGCTCTTGCGTAGCGGTGGTGATTTCACCCATGATGTCAGCCACTTCCTTAATCGAGGTGACGACGATCTCCATGGTGTGACCGGCCTCATCGACTAGCTTGCTGCCCGCATCAACCTTGTTAACCGAGTCGTCTATCAAGTGCTTGATTTCTTTCGCGGCATTGGCCGAGCGTTGTGCCAAGCTGCGCACCTCGGAGGCCACTACCGCAAAACCGCGCCCCTGTTCACCGGCCCGGGCTGCCTCAACCGCTGCGTTCAGCGCCAGAATGTTGGTCTGAAAAGCAATGCCATCAATGACACCGATGATGTCGGCAATCTTGCGCGAACTCTCTTTGATGGAACCCATGGTGTCCACCACTTGCGACACCATGCTGCCACCCTTGACCGCAATTGACGAGGCCGACACCGCCAGTTGATTCGCCTGGCGCGCGTTGTCCGCATTCTGCTTCACAGTTGAGGTGAGTTCCTCCATTGAACTGGACGTTTCTTCCAGCGAGCTGGCTTGCGACTCTGTGCGCGAAGAAAGATCAGCATTGCCCACCGCTATTTCGTGCGAGGCAAACGTGATCGTCTCGGTACTGCTGCGCACATCGCCGACAGTTTTCAACAGACTGGCGTTCATGTCTTTCAGCGCTTGCAGCAGTGTACTGATTTCGTCCTTGCCATTCACGGTGACTTTCGAGGTCAACTCGCCAGTGGCTACTTTTTGCGCCACGGCCACAGCCCCAGCCAACGGCTCCGTAATGCTGCGCGTGATAACGATAGCGCAAGCTATGCCAATGATCACGGCGACACCGCTCAACACGAACAAAAGCAGCATCAGGCGGCTATCGCTTGCCACCGAACTGTCCATAAATTCGCGTTCAGCGACCTTTTGCAAGTCAAGCAACTGATTGATCGCCGCCAGGGTTTTCTGGTTAAGCGGATCAATACGGCCAAAGATCACCTCTGCCGCACGCTCACTGTTAAATGCCATTACTTGATCAAACGCTTCCCGAAAAGCGATATCAACGTCCCTGTCAATAGCCGCTATATCGTTCAGTACATTGTGTTCGGTCGTGCTCAGACCCAGACTTTGCAGCTGGTCGCGCGCCGCCACATAACGTTTGCGCTGCTCATTGACTTTGCTTTCTTCTTTTTGCATCAGACCAACGTCTGCCAACAAGCCAATATTACGCATCGCGATATCGGTTTCCAGCATCGCGCTTTTCATTGCGACGGCTTGTTCATTCTTGGCTGTGGACAGCTCGATGCCGACCGTCAATTCAACCTTGTTCTGATAATTCAGAAAACTAACGGTTGCAACCATCGCGACCAGAATAACCAAGATGATGGCGAAACCAAATCTTAGCCGTGTACCAATTTTAAAGTTACGCAAATTCATCAAGAATATCCATTGAAATAGTCGTCTTTTCTTTTGAAAGGGGATGCTACCCCCTCCTTACTAACCGGGCACGGTTAATTATTTAACCAAGTCTTACTTGAAAATTCCGCTGCCGACAATAATGTCTTCATACTTTTCGACATAGGTTGCTTTGGGTTCAATGTTCTTGGTGACCGGATTGACAAACCGATGGTCTAACCAGCCTTTGCCTTTCGTGTTACCAATTTCAATCAGCCCACGAATCGTATAAACGCCATCAGGGTCGCGGAGATCATAGAGATTTTTTCCGACCATACGTTGACTACTGCTATTACCAATGGCCAGGTTCGTACCTTTCATGTCATACGCAAAAATATACAAACTGCGATCTACAAATTTTCCATTGACATTGTTAAATTCAGCGAATGCTTTTTCTCGTCCGTTCTCTTTGATATAGGCCACGGCCTTTTTGACCAGCTCTACCGCTTCTTGAGCCGTTGGTTTTTTGTCCTGCGCAAAGCTGTGGGAGGCAACCGTCAGCAACATGACGGCCATGACGAAAGATTTAAGAAGTCTGTTCATAGTAATGAGTTTCCGAAAGTGTTTTATTTAACTGAATACCAAGATTAAAATCAAGCCGACGACGGACGCCATCATATTTTTTTCGTAAAAGTCAGGCAGTCCAAGATGGAAAACCTGACTTTCAGTGCTTTGCGCACACGGACGTTTTAAGGCTTGCGGGCCGACTCAACGATGTGCAATTCTTTGGAGCGATCGATAGATTGATCAACAGCAGAAAATGCTTTGCTTGTCGGGATTTTGAGTTGAACATCTGAAATATCAGAAATCTTCACATTAACCTTTGACAACGCAAGTGACAACACATGCCCCCCCGATTTACGATCATCCGAGAGGTAGTGCCAATGGTAGCCGGGCACATTGAAACCCTTGACGAACGCTGGGCTACGGAAGGCGATCAGCTCACCTTTGGTTTTTCCAATATGGAAAATTGATTGTGTTTTTGAAACTTCAATCAATGGCTTGTAAGGTTTTTCTTGCGGTGAAATAGCGCGAGTCGTCATTTCATCAAAGTCGCCTTTAATGCGAATTGCCTGAAATATGCCCGTGTTTTCAAGCGTGCTGCTTATCTTTTTTTCCAACTCGGCCAGCGACTTGATATCACTTAATTCATATTGGGAATTAGGCTTGAAATTGGTGACAACCGCAAAGGGTGACATGTCAGATTTTTTAACTTCAACGAGGACACCATTGCCTTGCATTTTGTAGAAAAATCCATCAATGACAACCATTTCACCATCAAGTTTATTGTAGGTTCCCAGGCCGAAATCGCCATGTTTGCTCAACTCTTCTACGGTGATTTCGCCGTCATAGGAGCCTGCCAGCAAAGCATCAATGGTGGAGTATTGATAGAGGACGGGTTCTGTCGCGTTTGCATTGAAAAAGAGAGTAGCGCTTAAAAGCGCCGTGAGCGCAAACTTGATGTGTTTCATATTTTGAAGGATAAGGGTCGAATGAATAAAATTTCTGAAACGACGCAGCCCGCAAAGTCTGCGTTTGAAGCAGGCTTTGCGGGTTGCATTGATCGAGAACTTTACTCTGTAAATCCAACTTATCCGGCAAAACGATGATTGATTTTAAAATCAATCATCACCGTCAACGTCTTGGCGCGGCGCAGAACTCAATCGGCGCGCATCACCTCGGTGATTTTTAGCTCAACAATTCCACCGTCACGGCTTCTTCACCCAGCACGGCTTGGCAGGCCAGGCGCGAGTTGGAGCCGATGCCAATGATGCCGTCAAGTTGCGCATTTTCCAGGCGCTGAATTTTGGACAGGCTCTTGCGACCGACCGGGACAGAGACGTGACAGGTGTCGCATTTACCTTCGCCGCCGCATTTGCTGCTGATCGGCTCACCGGCGTCCATCAGGGCTTTCAGCAAGGTGGTGCCAGCGGCGACTTCGTAAGTTTTGCCAGAGGGGAGAACTGTGAGTGTGGTCATGGTATTGCGTAGCTCAAGGCCACGTCGTTGGTTAAAAAAAGAAACAAAAAAATAAGCGTTTTCAGGCGACTACGGCGGGCTGCATCGCCGTCATTAATGCATTGGCAAACTGCGCCAGTGGCATATCAATGCGCGTGATGCCTTGCTCTTGCAGAAAGCGCGCTTCCATGCGTGTGGGTTTCTCGGGCAGCACCGCCCAATGGCAATCGGACGAGCGTTTCATGATCTGGCGGGCAAAACTGCGCGTCAGTTGGTCATCAAAACGGCAACCCATAAACAAGAAGTTGCGGCCGGTGCGCCAGGCTTGCACGGCGGCGGGGATCGGCGTCTGAATATCAATCTCGGTCAGCACTTCGACATGGTCGCTGTCGGAAACCAGATAGTTACCTGCAGGGCTGTGGCTGCCGATGGGCTTGTAGAGAATGCGGGCGATGTTGGCGGGAAGCGCGGGCAAAAACTCGCCATCGTCGCCGTACACGCCGGTCCAATGGCCGAAATGTTCGGATTGCGACAAACCCTGCACTTGCACCCAACTGCCCTTCGGGCGGGCTTGCGTCAGCGCGGCGGCAAAGGTGTCGTCGTACCACGTGTCAACCCACAAGCCAGCACCACTGCCTGCCAACGCCAAGTGCAGCGGTGAGGGGGCGGGCGTGTTGGCAAAAGCCTCATTCATGAGATGCACCACCGACTTGCGGTGTTTGAAGTTCTCAATGAACTGCGCCGCTTGCGTGAGTCGCTTGCGAATTTTGTAGGGCACGCTGACCTTGGCCGTCATGCTCTCGGCCAGCGCCACAGGGTTGCCCGGCACTTGGGGGTCATCGCACAGCGACAGCATATCGGGGCCAAGGTAGGGAATGACGACGCCGGTGTCGAGCCGTTGGGCAATGTCCTGAATGAGATCGTCCAGATGGGCGTAGGAATCCATAATTTCTCCTTAGAGGTAAATGGCCGCTCCGGCACCTACGTTGGTCGCGGTGTCCTTGAGCGTGTTGACGATGTACTTGACTTGGGTGGCGTCAAGTTGAGTGTGTAGCGGCAGCGCCAGCGCCCGGCTGCTGATGCGGTCGGTGTCGGGCAACAGACCGCCGAGTTGGTGGCCGATGGTGGCGGCGGCGTTCATGTAGAAGTACTGCTGATGCAAAGGGTGGCTGTAGGCCACGGTTTCTATGCCGCAAGAACGCAGGTCGTCAATCATCTGCGCCCGCGCACTGCCCGAGAAACGTTTGCCGAGGTGAACCACATAGAGCATCCAATGCACTTCCTCTACGTCGTCGCCGATGTAGGGCGGCTTGACGCCTTCAAAACTCTGCATGTGTTCGTGATACCAAGCCACGACTTGTCGGCGGGCGGCCAGTCGATCATCCAGACCGGCCAACTGTGCCAAACCCAGCGCCGCCGTGATCTCACTCATGCCTGCTTGTAGCGGCACCCGCGAGCCGACCGAGACAGACGCGCGATCTTCAAGTCGGCGCTGACGCAAGTAGCGCAACTCGTGGACCAACTCGTCATCATCCGTGACCAACATGCCGCCTTCGCCCGTACACAAGGCGGAGGGTTGCGAGAAATCAAACACCGAGACATCGCCAAAGTTGCCGACGCATTGGCCTTGGTAGCGCGAGCCTAGGGCTTCGCTGCTGTCTTCAATCAGTTTTAGGTTGTGCGCCGCAGCCAGTGCGCGCAACGGACCCCAAGCCGCCGGATGACCGTTGGTATTGCCCGCCAAAATAGCACGGGTGCGAGGCGTGATCTTGAGCGCAGCCTTGTCGGCGTTCAGGCTGCCCGTCCAATAGTTGATGTCTGAAAACACCGGCGTAGCACCCGTCAAGGTAATGGCCTGCGCCACCTGATGCCAGGCGTGAGAGGTGCAAATCACCTCGTCGCCGGGGCCAATACCGAAGGCGCGCAAGGCAATCCAGGTGCCCAGCGTGCCGCTGCTCACGGCGACCGCATGGCGACGCCCGACCCAGCCAGCAAAGGCGCGCTCGAACGACTCCACCATCGGGCCATCGCTCCAGCGCGTGGACTGGAGCACGGCGCAAACGAGGTCTATCTCGCGGTCGCCGCCATCGGGTTCAAAGAGGGAAATAACATCAACTTCCATGATCAGTCCTGCGTGAGAATCAGCGCCGTGGCCTCTTCGGGCTGCTGCGTGATGTGCCAGCAATGGCCGCTGGAAGTGGCAAGGTAAACACTGCGGTGCCCCAATGTCAGCGCGGGAGTTTCTTCACGCATATCCAGGGCATCGACCAGCACAACGCGTATGTCGGGATGGTGCGCACGCCAGATGGCGGCCGCGTCGCGCAGCGAAGATGCCGCGCCAACCACTTCGCTGGCGCTACGCAGGGAGTCGGCGGTCATGGCCATGGTTATTCTCCTGACTCGTCTTGGACGGAGGAGGCCAGGCGACGGGCCTCGACGGTGATGGGCAGCGTAGTCTCTGGGGGCATCGCTGGCAGTTCCAACTGCCAGCCGTTACCCAAAGTCACCAAACCACCCCACATGCCGGGTTCGACCATCGAGACGATAGGTTCTTCCAGATCTTTCTTGGGCACATAGGCCGTGAGTTGGCCTTTGCTGTCTTTGCGGATCATTACTTTCATGGTCGGTTCCCGGTAGTTGTAAACATGGTTTGTCTGGTTCTCTTCATTCGACAGTTAATGCTTCATTACGCAATAACGGGGCCAACAAGGGTGGCAATTCCTTTAATAGAGATGCGATGTCTTGCGCCGTCGTCGTTCGACCTAGCGACAGGCGCACAGCAGCCAGCGCCTGCGTAGGCGGCACACCCATAGCCGTCAAGACATGCGAGGGCGCACTGCCGCCAGAAGAACAAGCCGCGCCGGATGACGCGGCCACGCCCAGGCGTTCCAATCGCTGCAACACAACGTCCGCCGACAGTTGGCCAAAGCGCAAATAACTGGTGCCCGGCAGACGCGCCACACCTTGCGACCAAATGTGTGTGCCCGGCAGCGCACGGGTTAATTCGGATTCGAGCAAGTCGCGCAACTGGGCGACGCGTGCCGACTCAAGGGCGATGTCGCCCAGCAGCGCCAGCGCCGCCGCCAGACCCACAATGCCGGGCAGGTTCTCGGTGCCACCGCGCCGAGCGCGCTCCTGACTGCCCAACGTCTGCGGCGCAAAGGCTAGACCTTGGCGCAACAATAAAGCCCCTACGCCTTTTGGCCCTTGCAGTTTGTGCGCCGATAGCGACACCGCATCCGCGCCACAAGTGGCGAAATGAAACAGCTGTTTACCGATGAATTGGGTCGCGTCCACATGCAGCGGTGCGCCCGCCGCTTTGGTCAACGCGGCGACTTCGGCCACCGGCATCAGCGCCCCGGTTTCATTGTTGGCGGCCATGAGCGAGACCAATGCCACGTCCGGGCCGATCAACGCTTGCGCCGCTGGCAGATCAAGCGTGCCGTCGCTATGAACAGGGATAAAGTCCACCGCCCAACCCGCTTCTGACAAAGAGCGCGCCAGACGCAAATGGCCCGCGTGCTCGATGCAACTGAACACCACGCGACGACGTTCGGGGGCGGCGACGGCCAGCAATCCGCGCACGGCCAAATGGTTGGACTCCGTCGCGCCGCTGGTAAAAATAACCTCGGCGGGCTTGCAACCCAACACCTGCGCCACCGTCGAACGCGCCGCGCTCAGGACACGTTTGGCCTCTTGCCCCGGCCCGTGTTGCGACGACGCATTGGCCCAAAGCCGGGAAAAAATCGGCAGCATCGCCTCAATGACCGAAGGCGCTGGCGGCGTGGTGGCGTTGTGGTCAAGGTAAATCATGAGTCAAGGCCAAAACAGGCGTTTTTGATCAAGACAGAGCACATCCAGCAATGCGTCTAAAGTTTCGTTTTCTAGCTGCGGAACCCAAATTCCATGAACATGGTCACGCGCGCATAAACGCCAGCCTTGCAATACTTTGGAGGATGGATTGGTGCTGACTGGTGCCAAGTGGGGAACCAATAAAGCAATGTCAATCATGCCGCCGCTGGGGTCCACGTTGCGCGAGCAACACGGACTTTGGATGCGAAAGCTCTCGCCTTCGCGCAGCACACGCGGGCGCACATAACGGTAGCGCACCCGTTGACGCAAGGCCCGCTCCAGGCGGTGCTGCATCAAGTCACGCACTTTTCCGCTGGCGGATGGCGCGACCGCTGTGTTCATGCAATGTCTGCCGTCTCCGACACCAATCCATCCGGCGCCAACACAATTTCGACTTCCAGACAGCCAATCACACAGCCCTCAAACTGCACCAGATAAACCGGCTCGTTCGGCTCTTCGGCATGGCCGATGTTGACGATCTCGCCCACGGCACCGCGCGGCGCAAGCAAGGCGTCCACCGGGCGATCCGGGTAGCTGCCGTCGTTGACCAAATCGTCCAGCGCAATGACGCGCTGGCCCCAGGCATACAAAGCAGCGCGTGGTTCGGTCATGGTCATGAGAGGTTCTCCTTGAGGGGTTTGGAAGTTCCGAGAACGCGCAACGCCGTGGCCTTATCGCCTAGCTGCGCCAACACGTCATCGGGCAAATTGTCGAGCGTGCAAATTTCTTTGGCACGCATCCCGACGCGGTGACCGGATTCAAAAAAATCCACTGCGTAGATGTAGTACTGCTGCAAGAACGTATTGATGTGAACGACGTAACCCACCTCGCCTTTTTTCACCAACACTTCACCAATATCTTTGCCGTTGTAGGTGCCGTCGTTGCGCACCACAGAGCGAGAAACGACTCGCTCGCCATACGTGAAACGCGGGGGCAGCGTCACTTCAAGTGCGTCATCATCGTCACGGTTGATATCAGACATGGGCGACTCCAATAAAAGTGGGGGTTTGGCGTTCACAGACGGCTTGTCGAACTTCAGAATCGGCGTCGTCGCGCAGGAGTTCCAGCGTGGCGGTATCGGCGCGTTGGGCAACTTCCCAGCGCACACGCCAGTCCGCATCGCGAGCCATGCGTGACAACAGGGCAGCAGGCAACCGCTCGGCCACGATGCGACGCACCTCCGGCTCGGCGTCGTCGGCCATGCGCAGCAAGGCGGGCATCTCCAGCCGCTGCGCAACACGCATCCGCACAGCGCGATCAGGATCAGCCGCCATGGTCGGCAAAATCGCCAGCGGCAAACGCAGCGCGACGAGTTCACGCACGCCGTAGTCCGGGTCGTCCCGCAGGGCGGCCAGCGAGGTTGGGGAAAGGCGTTGCGCGACACGAATACGCACTTCCCGGTGCGAGTCGTTAGCGAGTCGGGACAGTTGCGCCAACGGCAAACGCAGCGCAATCTGCAAACGCACCGTCTCGTCGGGGTCGTCAATCAAAGTCGTCAGGCGGAACACGCTGGCATGGCGTGCGGCAATGGCCCGCACTTCAAAATAGGGGTGTGCGATTTGTGCATCGCCTAGCAAAGGATGCCAGCGAAAGAAGCGGTCAATCCGGCGCGCATAGGCATCCTGCATACAGGCGTAACCCGGCTCACAACCTTGCTCACCGGGCAGCGCTCGCAACTCGGCATAGCAGCAGACCTTGCAGTCCACCGGGCCGCCTTGCCAATGCAGCGAGGGAATGTCGCCCGCCGGGGCGCGCAGGACAGGGGTCGTGTTCATGCGCTTGGCCCGGCTCGTTAAGGTTTCGCATCAGGACGCCAGAATGGGCGCCGGACGGCTACGCACAATCGCGCTAATCTCGATCTTGGTAACACCGGATGGCGGTGCCGTCTCAGCCGTGCTGCAAGCGCAAGCGGCTTGGTTGGGGTTGATAAAAGTCAGGCCCGACTGGGTCGCAGTTTCAGCGAAATCAACCGTCACGCCTTCAAGAATCAGGCGACTCTCGGCGGGCAAGAAGATACGCAAGCCATTGACCGTGAGTGTCTCTTCGCCCGGTTGAGGCGCCGCCTCGGCGCTGAACTCGGAGGTGTAGCCGGAGCAGCCGCCTGCACCCACCAGCAAGCGAAAACCGGCGCTTTCCGGCAAGCCGGAGAAACGCACGATGCGTTTGATAAATTTTTCTGCGGCGGGGGTAATAGTGACGTTAGGCAACATGATGATTTAATCCTCTAAAGGGTTAAGCCTTGACGATGCAGCCGTCAACCGGGCACACAGCAATGCACTGAGGTTCATCAAAATGACCTTCGCAGTCGGTGCATTTTTTGGTGTCAATCACGTAGGTGCCATTTTTTTCTCGGATGGCGACGTTAGGGCATTCAGGCTCGCAGGCGGAGCAGGCGGTACAGGTAGATGCAATAATTTTGAGTGGCATGGTGACGCTCCTGAAAGGTTAAAAGTAGGATAAGAATTAGGTAGGAACAGGCGTTCAAGCGGCCTTGGCAGCACTGGCTAAAACAGTCGTAAATGCACCTTGGCGAATTTGTGCATCGCCCCGGTTTTGATGAACAACGGCACCGCTGGCGATACGCGCCCGGTAGTCGTTGAACCAATCCAGCGCGGCTTTTTCAATGAATTCACCGACGTACTGATCGACCGGTTCAATGCCTGCTTGTATCAGTTCATCTTTCGGACAAGCCCCAATCTTGGCGACCAGCACCGCGTGACAATCATTGATGGCGCGCACCACCGAAGGCAATTGTTCGTCGTCCCCAAAACCGCCTTGGCAATATTGGTCAACCCGACGATGGCCAACAAACAACGCTTGCGTGGTTGAGACTTCAAAAATCTGGAATTCAGTCACATGACCAAAATGCTCGTTCACGCGACCGCCGCCTTTGGTCGCCACTGCCACCAGCACCTTGAGATCAGACACCGCCGCCATCGCGGCAGCAGCGGCCAAAGCCTCTTGTTTAGCGGCTTGTTGCGCTTGACGTTCAATCTCAACTTGATCCTGATAAGCACGGCGACGATCCAGGTCATAGACCACTTCCATCTGCTCGATTTTTTCAGGCGTGAATTCATCGCTGCGGTCTTCGCCCAGCAGGCCGACCGCATCGGCACGACACTGACGGCAGTGCCGCATAAGATTCGCGCCGCCCATGCAGGCGTCTTGCACGGCCTTGAGTTCAGCCGCTGTCGGGCCACGTTGTCCGGTCAAGCCAAACACGGTGCCGTGTTCTGCTTCGCTGATGAGCGGCATGATGTTGTGCAGAAAAGCACCGCGTTTTTTCACCTCGCGGTTCACGTCGATCAAGTGTTTGTCGTTGACGCCGGGGATCAGCACCGAGTTGACTTTGGTGAGCACACCTCGCGCGGTGAGCATCTCCAAGCCAAGCATCTGGCGCTCATGCAAAATTCTGGAGGCTTCATAACCCGTGATTCGTTTGTGGTTCCAGAAAATCCACGGATAGATTTTTTCGCCAATCGCCGGGTCCACCATGTTGATGGTGATGGTGACGTGATCAACGTTGTATTTGCAAATTTCGTCCACCATGTCGGGCAGCGCCAAGCCATTGGTTGACAAGCACAGCTTGATGTCCGGTGCCTGTTCTTGCAACATGCGAAAGGTATCGAAAGTTTTCTGAGGACTGGCCAGCGCATCGCCCGGCCCGGCAATGCCGAGCACGGTCATTTGCGGGATCTCGCTGGCAACCGCGACTACCTTTTTAACCGCTTGATCAGGAGTCAGTTTTTGTGAAACGACACCGGGGCGTGATTCGTTGCTGCAGTCGTACTTGCGGTTGCAGTAGTTGCATTGAATGTTGCAAGCGGGTGCCACCGCGACGTGCATCCGGGCGTAGTGGTGATGCGCTTCTTCGGAGTAGCAAGGATGGTTTTTAACCTTTTCCCAGATTTCGGGGGACATATCCGCCGGGCCGTCTGACGAGCCGCAGCTGGCTTTGCCTTCGCTACCTTGCGTCTCGCAACCACCACTGGTTAGTGGCAGTTCCAGTTTGGCACCTAGGGATTTGATCTGGCCGATGCCAACATAGGTCGTAGCTTGCATGGAAACCCTTTCGCAACCGACGGTGGCCGCATAAGAGTTCACTAGCTAAATCCATGCCATCTAAAAATCCGCTTTAAATCCAGTCTTTTGAAGGCTTTGTCGCATAAAACGTCGGCCTGACAGCGCTCAATTTTTCTATGCGCTGTCAGTGATGCGACAAAGACGACAAAGCCAGCCTTAGAACTTGCGCACTTCTATCGCGTGTTTTTGCAACGCGTAACCCATTTGGCGTGGCGATATTTTCAGCAGCCGTGCCGCCTTGGCTTGAACCCAGCCGCAACGCTCCATCGCCCACACCAAACGCTCATGCTCGCCTTCAGGTTTGCCGTCATCAGGCTCCGCTATAACGGCAGGTTCTACGTCAAGCGCATTCGATTCAGGGGTTGTATCAGCCGGTATGACAGTAGCATTGTCAGCACGCGCGGGCAGCGGTGTCATCGGAACTTCTACGATAGGAATATCTGACAATCGATTAGGACGCACCGCATCTTCCCGGTCAATGTGGTGTAGAACCTGCGTTAAGCAGCTGTTGCCCTGACACGAAAAAGCGAGGTCATTAATAATGTCGTCGTGTGCCATGGTGGCTGTGCGCTCAACGCAGTTCTCCAGCTCACGCACGTTGCCGGGCCAGTAACAACTACTCAGCACGCGCATGGCGGAGGCACTGAATTGGGTGTTGCGCCCATTCTCGTGGTTGAAGCGATTCAAGAAATGTCGCGCCATGGCGGGAATGTCTTCGCGCCGTTCTCGCAAGGGTGGCAACTGAATACTAACGACGTTAATCCGGTAGTAGAGATCTGCCCGAAACTCACCCGCCTGCACCATGCGCTCCAGATTACGGTTGGTCGCCAAAATCAAGCGCACATCGACCTTGACGACTGCTGTTCCGCCCACCCGCTCAAACTCTCGCTCTTGCAACACGCGCAACAACTTGGCTTGAAACGCTGCCGAGATGTCGCCGATTTCGTCAAGAAACAAGGTGCCGCCATGCGACAACTCGAAGCGGCCTTTACGCTGCCCTTGTGCGCCGGTGAAGGCGCCTTTCTCGTGACCAAACAACTCGCTTTCGAGCAGAGATTCCGTGAGCGCCGCGCAATTGACACGCACAAAAGCCTCGTTCTTGCGTGGCGATAAATTGTGCAGCGCGCGCGCAATCACTTCCTTACCGGTGCCGCTCTCGCCACGCAGCAGCACGGTGGTTCGGGAGGGCGCCACTTGGTGAACCTGGTCAAAAACGGCTTGCATTGGCGCTGAAGCACCGACCACCTGATCAATCTTTTGGCTTGGCTTGAGCATTTTGTCCATGCGGCGCACCTCGTCTTGCAGACTGTCATGTGCCGCGGTGACGCGACGTTGCAACAGCAACGATTGCCCCATCAGCGTGGCGACCATTTTGAGGATCTGCAAGTCACCCGAGAAGCCACGACACTCGCCGGGGTTGAGGCAATCAATCGCCAGCACGCCCAACGTGCGACGATCCGCAACAATAGGCGTCACCAGCATGGCAACACTTGCGCCCGGCGTTTGGTCAGCGCCGCCGGTGCGGTTAAGAAACAGCGGTTCGGCACGCACGTCAGGCACGATCACTTGAATGCCGTTGGCATAGACGCGCCCCACAATGCCCTCGCCAGACATAAATTTCAAACGTTGATTTTCTTCCTGCGAGAGACCCACTGCGCACAGACCGCGCAATTGCCCGCCGGGTTCGCCAAGCACCACAAAAGCGCGCCGCCAGTCGAAGGCGTGCAAGAGATAGTTCAATGCCTCGCGAAAGGTCTTGGAAATATCCAAGGAACTGGCCAGCGTCTTGCTGACTTCGTAAATTGCATTGAGATCATGCCGGGTTTCTGTCGTTTGCATCGTCATTAGCGTACTCCTGTTCTCATTCAATATCAGTCTGAACCTCTAACTCTTAGTGCCATGACGCGGGTTTGCACCAGTTAAGGGACTCGTTAATCCTGCGTCAATTTCTACAAAAATTAACGCAAGAAACGAACCAAAAATATGTTTTACGTCTTAGGTAACACGCCTAATCCCGACAAACATGACACGAACGACAGGCTGTTTGATACACATCAAGTACAAACATAACAATCACCGCCGTCAAATGCCTGATAGAGGCGACAAACCGCATGGCATTGAAATTGCAAGAGGGTTGATGTCCTATCTCTTTTCTCAGGAGCCTGCCATGACGGACCCCAGTCGCGATAAACCTATCGCACAGAACGCACCGAACACCCCGCCGGTCTATCTTGACTACGCAGCCACTACACCCGTAGATCGTCGCGTTGCCAGCAAGATGATTCCCTACTTGACCGACTTCTACGGCAATCCCGCGAGTCGTTCTCACGCCTACGGTTGGGCCGCTGACGAGGCAGTAGAACTGGCCCGAGAACAAGTCTGCGCCCTGATCAACGCCGACCCGCGTGAAATTGTGTGGACCTCCGGTGCCACCGAATCCAACAATCTCGCCATCAAAGGCGCGGCCCATTTTTACCGTGCCCGAGGCAAGCATTTGGTCACGGTTGCGACCGAACACAAAGCCGTCCTGGACAGTATGCGAGAACTCGAACGCGAAGGCTACGAGGTCACCGTGTTGCCCGTGCTCCCCAGCGGACTGCTCGATCTAGCCGTCTTTGAAGCCGCGCTGCGCCCCGACACCGTGCTGGCTTCGGTGATGTTTGTCAACAACGAAACCGGCGTCATACAAGACGTTGCCGCCCTCGGTGCGCTGTGTCGCGCCAAAGGCGTTTTGTTCCACGTCGATGCAGCGCAAGCAGCCGGCAAAGTCGCCATCGACATGGATCAATTGCCGATTGATTTATTGTCACTCTCCGCGCACAAAATCTACGGCCCCAAAGGCATCGGCGCGCTCTATGTACGCCGCAAACCCCGCGTGCGCATTGAAGCCCAAATGCACGGTGGCGGCCACGAGCGCGGGATGCGTTCCGGCACTTTGCCCACACACCAAATTGTTGGCATGGGCGAAGCCTTTTGGCTGGCCCGCGAGAACATGGCCGCCGACAACGCCCGCATTCAGACGCTGCGTGAACGACTCTGGGCGGGCTTTCTGAAGATGGACGCGGTGGTTCTCAATGGCGACGATCAGCACCGCGCCGTGCAATATTTGAATGTCAGCTTTAACTACGTTGAAGGCGAGTCGCTCTTGATGGGCATCAAAGGCGTGGCCGTGTCCTCGGGTTCGGCCTGCACCTCGGCCAGCCTGGAACCCAGCTATGTGCTGCGCGCCATGGGTCGCAGTGATGAGTTGGCCCACAGCTCCGTGCGCTTTTCGCTAGGCCGTTTCACCACGGCGGAAGATATTGATTTCACGATTGAGCAGGTGACCCAAGTGGTGTCTCGCCTGCGCGCCATGAGTCCGCTTTGGGACATGGTGAAAGCGGGCGTTGATCTCGCCTCTATCAAGTGGTCTGAACACTAAACCCAAACGATACGGAGATTTTTTCATGGCATACAGCGACAAGGTCATCGACCACTACGAAAACCCACGCAACGTCGGCGCTTTTGATGCCGACGACGCCAGCATCGGCACCGGCATGGTGGGCGCGCCCGCCTGCGGCGATGTGATGCGGCTGCAAATCCGCGTCAACGCCCAAGGCGTCATCGAGGACGCCAAGTTCAAAACCTACGGCTGCGGCTCGGCCATTGCGTCCAGTTCACTGGTTACGGAATGGGTGCGCGGGCGCACGCTGGACGAAGCACTGGCGATCAAGAACTCGCAAATTGCCGAAGAGTTGGCGCTGCCGCCCGTCAAAATTCATTGCTCCATCCTGGCCGAAGATGCGATCAAAGCGGCGGTGGCCGACTTCCGCTCACGCCACCCGACCGGCGTTGACGCCACCTTGCTATCCGAGCAACCTATTTGCGGCTCCAGCACGCCATAAACCACGCCTAACTTCGCGCACCTTGACACCGCACCTCTCACCACAAAGGAATTCAAAATGGAAGCAGCCCTTGCCCGTCCCGACCTGTCCACCGTCCCCGGCGTCATGCCGAACCAGTTGGAATTCACCCCCCAAGCTGCGGCCAAGGTCGCCGAGTTAATCGTGGAAGAAGGCAATCCTGACCTGAAACTGCGCTTGTACGTCACCGGCGGCGGCTGCTCTGGCTTCTCGTATGGTTTTGCCTTTGATGACCAAGTGGCCGAAGACGACACGCTGATCGTGACCGAGAATGTCGCGCTGGTGGTGGACGCCATGAGCTTGCAATATGTGCTGGGTGCCAGCGTTGACTTTGAAGATGGCCTAGAAGGCTCACGCTTCGTGATTCACAACCCCAACGCCCAAACCACCTGCGGTTGCGGCAGTTCATTTTCTGTCTAAGGAGTTCGCCATGAGTGTGACTCTGACTCCTGCTGCGGCACGCCACGTTGAGAAATCTCTGGTCAAGCGAGGGAGCGGCATCGGCCTGCGCCTGGCGGTTAAGACCAGCGGTTGCTCGGGCTTTGCCTACGCCCTCGAATTTGTCGATGCGATGAACGACGACGACCAATGTTTCGAGACGCATGGCATGAAAGTCATCGTCGATTCGCGCAGCCTGGGGATGCTCGATGGCACCGAACTCGACTTCGTGCGTGAAGGCCTGAACGAAGGCTTCAAGTTCAACAACCCGAACTCCAAAGCCAACTGCGGTTGCGGCGAGAGTTTCGCTGTCTAAAGGTTAAAACATGGCACTACTGCAAATCGCTGAACCCGGTCAGAGCGCCGCACCGCACCAGCACCGGCTGGCTGCTGGCATCGACTTGGGCACCACCAACTCGCTGATTGCGACCGTGCAAAGTGCCGTAGCGCGGGCGCTGCCCGACGAGGACGGCACCTTGTTGCTGCCCTCGGTCGTGCGCTATTTGCCGGGCAACGGCATTGTGGTGGGACGCGAAGCGCAAGAGAGTCAGGCCGAAGATCCCGAGAACACCATTGTGTCAGTCAAACGTTTCATGGGTCGCAGCTTGGCGGACTTGAAGAGCGCAGCGGGTTTGCCGTACCGCTTTACCGACCGGCCCGGCATGGTTGGCATCTCGACCATTTCCGGCGAACGCTCGCCGGTGCAAGTCTCGGCTGAAATTTTGACAGCCCTGCGTGAACGTGCCGAAGTCTCTTTAGGCGGCCCACTCGCAGGCGTCGTGATCACCGTGCCCGCGTACTTTGACGATGCGCAGCGCCAAGCCACCAAGGACGCGGCACGGCTGGCGGGCTTAAGCGTTTTGCGCCTGCTCAACGAACCCACGGCGGCGGCCATCGCCTACGGGCTGGACAAAGCGGCCGAAGGCACATTTGCGATTTACGACTTGGGCGGCGGCACTTTCGATATTTCCATCCTCAGTCTCACCAAGGGCGTGTTTGAAGTGCTGTCCACCGGCGGCGACTCAGCGCTGGGCGGTGACGACTTTGACCACGCCATTGCCGAATGGTTCTGTGCGCAACACGGCATCGACGGCTTGGCAGCCTTGCCGCCGACTTCACAACGCAGTTTGCTGGCAGCGTCCCGCACGACCAAAGAAGCGCTCTCAACGCATGAGACGTCCGTCCTGACCCTCACGCACGCCGATGGCAACGCACAACAAGCCATCCTGTCACGCGCCCAGTTTGCCGAACTTGGTGCTGCACTAATCGCCCGCACCCTGGCGGCCACCAAGCGGGCGCTACGCGACGCCAAGCTGACTATCAATGAGATCACCGGCATCGTGCTGGTGGGCGGCTCCACCCGCATGCCGATTGCACGCGACGCCGTGCGTGCGTTTTTTGGCCGCGACCCACTGGTCGATATCGACCCGGACCAAGTCGTCGCCATCGGTGCCGCCTTGCAGGCCAATGTGCTGGTCGGCAACAGCGGCGGTGACGAATGGTTGCTGCTCGATGTATGCCCGCTGTCACTCGGCATAGAAACCATGGGCGGGCTGGTCGAGAAAATCATCCCGCGCAATTCCACGCTGCCGATTGCCCGCGCGCAAGAATTCACCACCTTCAAGGACGGGCAAACCGCGATGTCGTTGCATGTGGTGCAGGGCGAACGCGAAACCGTGGCCAACTGCCGTTCGCTGGCGCGCTTTGAGTTGCGCGGCATTCCGCCTGCCGTGGCGGGCGCGGTGCATATCCGCGTGAGTTTTCAGATTGATACCGACGGGCTGCTGTCCGTCACAGCGCGTGAGCAAACCACCGGCATTGAGGCCCACATCGAAGTCAAACCCACCTATGGATTGGCCGACACGCAAATATCGGCCATGCTGCAAGATGCGATTGGTTCCTCAAAAGAAGACATGCTGCTGCGCTCTTTGCGCGAGGCACAAGTGGACGCCCGCCGCATGTTGGACGCCACCGCCAACGCCTTGAGTGAAGACGCCGCACTGCTGACAGCTCCAGAAATCAAGGCCATTCGCCAAGCCATGTTCAAGGTCGCCGACGATCTGGAAACCGAATCCCCGTTGGCAGAACTACGAGTTGCGACGGTCGCCCTCGGGGCCGTGACCGATGACTTTGCCGCACTGCGCATGAATGCGTCCATTTGCAAGGCGCTCGCCGGGCAAACGATGGACAGTCTGGCCTAAGTCGAATCTATTCATTACAAAAACACGCCCAGTTATATGCCGCTCATCCACCTCCTACCTCACCCCGACTTATGTCCCGAAGGACGCGTCCTGGACGTGAAGCGTGGCGCGTCGCTGTGCGAAAGTTTGTTGATAGCGAACGTGGCGATAGAACATGCCTGCGAGATGGTGGCGGCTTGTTCTACCTGCCATGTCTATGTGCGCGAAGGCGGCGCCTCGCTGGCCGAACCCGATGACGAGGAAGGCGATCAGCTGGACCACGCCTGGGGTCTAGAAGCGCAATCGCGGCTGGCTTGCTGCGTGAAGCTGCGCGATACCGACATCACGGTGGAGTTTCCGAAGCACACGAGGAACCATGCGCGGGAGCATTGAGGATTTTTCGGGGTTCTCGTTTAGTGGTGGGGCGTCATCAGCGCGACCCTGCGATCAACGTTAGATTCAATCCCCGCCTTGTCACGCCGCTGCTAGCTGCAATGCAGCGGTAGCAGTCATAGAGCTTTTGGCTGTGAACGACTCCAGATGGCTGGTACCGGTCATTCAGCCCGTGTTTTATAGGGCAAGTATGCAGCGTTTGCGGTTACTGGCGACGTCGGGTTATGGGAAGTCCAGGGGGCTATAGCAATCGCTAATCAAAATGCAGCCAGAAGTATGAATTCTCCTCGCCGCCAAATGTGAAAATACGAGTATGCAGAAATTTCTCTCTATCAGCCAAAGATCGGCTCTCAAATCAGCCCATAAAATCGAGCGTGATCG
>CAIJRK010000060.1 GCA_903823025.1 uncultured beta proteobacterium | reverse complement strand
GTGCTGGTGGTTCACCTCAATCCGGATCAACATGCGGACGTGAAAAAAGAAGGAAAACCAACACTCAAAAAAACCGCTTAAATTTACCCTCGCAGGCGACAACTAGCTTGACATCTACCGCCTGGCTGAGCGCCTACTTGCAGGCCTGTGCCGATAACGCCCAGCGGGCACCGGCTGATCTCAGTGGATTTCTACCCTGGGCCATGGATGAGCGCAGATTGGCCGCCATGCGCGCTGTTGCATCGGACGTGACCCCCCTTGTCGAAGAACTCGACAGTTCATGAGGGCTGACTATGGGGTTAGCGAATATTTACAAGTATTTTTAGATGGGACAGCCCTGGCATACTCCCCCCGACTGCGTACCGATTGCGCTCCAGGTGCGTACCTAAGTGGCTAGGCCTGTAACTCCCTTGAGAACCT
The DNA here is from genome assembly GCA_903823025.1 of uncultured beta proteobacterium. Lineage (GTDB taxonomy): Bacteria > Pseudomonadota > Gammaproteobacteria > Burkholderiales > Burkholderiaceae_C > Rhodoferax. The sequence goes on along the minus strand of CAIJRK010000060.1, from coordinate 77,683 downwards.
GATTCCAGTGGCAAAGTTAAGAATGCGCTGCCATGCCCAGCTAGATGATTTTTACACCTGGCTCACCATCGCCTTTTCATGCTAAAAAGTCCCAACCTGACAATCAGGCGCACCACTTCGTTGAGGGCTGGCTCATCCGGCAGGCTTTTCTATTCAAGTTTTTTTGGAGCTGGAATCACGGGGGGTATCAGAGTTGTTCGCAGAAGTCACGGCATGTTTCTGATTTATTCAACCAGGCCCATCGAGGCTGAAATATTTTCACAGCTCATAGTCGTCCACATGGCCCGACATGGCTCGGGCTACCAGATTGCGATCCAGCCGATCACTTAACAGTTCGGCAAATTTGTAAACAAAATTACGCAGATAAGACCCACGTTTAAAGGCTACCCGCGTGACATTCTGGCCAAATAAAAGTCCGGCAGGACGTACCACTAAATCGCTTTTTATTCCCTCGGCGACAACATCTCGCACGGCCATTTCAGCTGCAATACCAATTCCCAAACCAAGCCGGACATAGGTTTTGATCACATCTGAATCAATGGCTTCAAGGGCAATTCGGGGTTCGAGCTTGCGGATAGCAAAAGCATGGTCAATTTTGGTGCGCCCCGTGTAGGACGGGTGGTAGGTAATTAAAGGTTCCTGGGCAATATCTTCCAGCGTCAAGTGTTCTTTTGAGCATAAAGGGTGACCCACGGGCAACACAAGCACATGTTCCCACTCATAACACGGCAAGGTCACCAGCTCTGAGTAGCCTGACAGCGATTCAGTCGCGATGCCAATCTCGGCTACCTCGTCAATCAACATGCGGGCTACTTGATCAGGCGAGCCTTGGTGCAGACTGACATTAACTTTTGGGTAAGCCTGGCGCAGCTTGACAACGGGTTCCGGCAAAATATAGCGCGCTTGCGTGTGCGTGGTGGCAATGGAGAGCATCCCGCTGTCCTCAGCACTGTATTGTTCGCCGATGCGCTTAAGGTTGCCCAATTCGCGCATGATGAGTTCAATGCTTTTAAGAACCAGCTGTCCTGGTTCTGTCACGCGCTTGAGGCGTTTGCCGTGGCGAGCAAAAATCTCGATACCCAACTCTTCTTCCAATTCGATAATAGCTTTGGAGACGCCGGGTTGGGAGGTATGCAGTGCCTTGGCCGCTTCGGTTAGATTGAGATTGCGGCGAACCGCTTCTTGAACAAATCGGAATTGATGGAGATTCATATTGAATTTCAACTAAAAATGAAATTAATTATGCCTCCAGCGTATATAAAAACCAGCCAATCAATCAGGCAAGTGCAATTTGAGCCATGAGGGCGATCATTTGTGGCTCCTCGCCTATAGCAGGGCGCAGCTTAAACACGATATGCGGGTAACTGGCTTGCAATGACACCATCAACAGCGGCAAGTCTTCCCTTGCATGTTTGCCAACGCCCAGAAATAAAGGAACGACTGTGATGGAGGTCACGCCTAGCGTCAACAATTCAGCCGCGCTGGTTGGCAGGTCGGGCAGGGTGAGTTCCAGGTAAGCACAGCGCACATGGGTCTGGGTAGGGGCAGTTTTTTGAATGTGACTGGCGACGGCCTCAATGGGTTTGCGCCATAAAGGGTCGCGTGAGCCGTGGGCAAACAAGATGGTGCCGTGTGTCGGGTCAGTTGCCATAAAAGTCTCGTTCATGTGAATCATCCGATCATCGTCTGAGAACCAACCATCCAAATGCGGACAGGGACAGCAATGAATAAATAAGACCCGGCAGCGCAGCCGCTAACCAAGGTTGCCAATTCTGCATATTGCCAATATAGCCAAAAACATTATTAAGTAAAAAGAAACTGATGCCTGCCAGCACGCCACCAAAAACATAAGTGGCAATGCTGCCTGAACGAAAGTGCAGGTAGGCAAAAGGCAGGGCCAGCACCACCATCACCAAGCAACTTAGCGGATAAAAAACTTTACGCCAGAATTCAATCTCGTAACGTTGAGAGCTTTGTGAGTTGGCATCCAGATGCCGAATGTACTGAAACAAATCAATCGTGCGCATTCGATCAGGTTTGAGCAGCGCTGCAGACACCATTTCCCCGCTAATTTGGTTTGGCCATCGAAAGCTGGCGATCTGTGTCCGGTCGATGCGGGCGCTGTCCAAGCCACGCGCCGGAAATTCTGTTCGATTGACGCCACTTAAAACCCAGGACTCATCCTGGGCGTAGTTTGCTTTTTCAGCCTGCATGGTCGAAATCAAAAAACCCTGACTGTCAAACTCAAAAATACGCACACCGGTCATGCTGCCATCCGCTTCCAAAGCGCTGATATTGACGGCGTATTGCGAATAACTTTGCTTTTCTTTCAACCAGGCGCCGGTCTGACCGACGGTAATGCTTCCCTGATAACGGGCTTTGAGAAGTTGTGCGCTACGGTCTGCTGCGGGTGAGAGGTAGTCACCAATCGCAAAAGTCAGCGCGACAAAGGCAACACCCAGCATCAAAAGGGTTTTTAGCGCCCGCCAAGGCCCTAGCCCGCTGGTGCGAAGAATTGTGAATTCCGAATTTTGTGCAAACCGCGCCATTACAAAAATGGTTCCGATAAGCACCGCAATTGGAAGCAATTCATAAAGATGACTCGGAATCATCAGCGTCACATACGTTAAGGCGTGAATGAGCCGATAGCCTGTCGCCGCATAGCGCCCGAGCGATTGAATTTCATCGACAAAGTCAAAAAAGAAAAACAGGGCGAGAAACCCAAGGGTGACAAATGCCACCGATGAAAGAACCTCGGCGTAAATCAGGCGCCGTATCGTCTTCATGAGGCTGAATTTCTTAAACGTGAGGCTGATGCGGTGCGGCGGCCCAACAACCTGCGCCAGTGCCAGTTGTGATGTGCCTTGACAAGCCAGAGCAGCCCGAAAACCAAAGCGCCACCATGCAAAGCCAGCAAAAAGCCAAGCCATGTAAATTTACCCGATGCGATCCAGCTTTGACCCACGGTTAACAGGTTGTAGTAAAGAATAAAAATAAATAGGGAAAAAATCAAATTAACACTGCGACCTGCGCGCGGGTTAACGCTTGAGCCAGCAATGCCAATGATGACAAAGTTGATAGCCGCAAAAACCAGACCCAGGCGCCATGACAGTTCTGCCAGATTGGGCAGCGTGCGGGCTTGCAGCAATGTCAGCGTGGTGCGCGTGCCAACCGGGACATCATTTGTGCCTCCCAGCGGATTCGAGCTTATTTTGATGCCGTACTTTTCAAACTCGCTGATTTTTATATCTGATTGACCGATCACACTCTCCAGCCGTTGTCCATTGCTGAGTAATAGAAACTGATCTTGGCCGTCAAAGTGAATCCGGCCACTGCGGGCTGAGGTCACAGTTTCTTTACCGTTTTCAGTCGTTGCAATAAAAACGTTGGAGCCTGAGGTTTGACCGGCGGCTTCTTTTTCAACAAAAAATACCCGATTTCCCCCGGCAGACTCCTGAAACTGACCCGGTTCTATGCGTTCAATATCGCCGCGTGTTTCATATTGATCCCGCATGGTTTTAATCTTCTGGTTTGACCAAGGCAAGACCAGCAAAGCCAGCGCCATAATGACCCCCAAAATAGGCCAGGCAAACCTGAACAAAGGCCTGAGTAAGGACGCTAGACCTCTGCCACTGGAAAACCAAATCACCATCTCGCTATCACGGTACATGCGCGATAACGAGCTAATGATGGCAATGAACAGACTCAAAGTCAGAATCGTCGGCATATAGGCGAGCACCGTATAACCCATGACCAACATCACGTCCGACGGGTTAAAACTGCCGCGCGATGCCTGGCCTAGCGTGCGGATCAGCGTCATGGTCATGACAACGGTGGCCAGCACAATCAACGTAGCGCCAAAACTGCGCGCCAACTCCTTGCGAATAGAGGAATGGAATAACATAGACTGAAAATTTGCACGACGAAACGCTGCAAAGCGCAGCAAGCGTTGTCATCAATTGATTGGAAAACCGAATTATGAACTTTGAACTCAAAACATTTGACTTGGCCGGAGTGGCTGAAGAGAAATGTGACGCTCTGATTGTGCTGCTAAACCAGACCTTTAAGCCGGGAAAAGATGTTTTATCCAAATTAGTGGCGCAGGCACTGAAGGCGGGTGATTTAGAGACTAAACCAGGCAAAGTTTTAATGATTTATCAGCCGGTTGGACTGGCTTGTTCACGCCTCGTTCTTGCCGGTATTGGTGCAGGATCAGCCGAGGATGTGCGAAAAGCGGTGACCGCAGCAACCGCTGCAGCGAAGGCCGCCAGCGTCAAAAAACTGACGATTTGCTTTGCCTCGGCGCCGCAAAATGAAACCCTTGGTACCGCAGTCATGGCTGTTGCTGAGGCCAGCTATGTTTATACAACCACCAAGTCAAAACCTGAAGGTCGGGTGATTCAACAGGTGCTTGTGGGTGGGCCAACGGCCGCCCTGTTCAAGCCCGCTTTTGACCAGGCTGTCGCCGCAGTGGCAGGCATTGAGTTTGCAAAAGAGTGGGCGAATCGGCCTGCCAATTACGCAACGCCCACCCTTTTGGCGGGAGCTGCCAAATCCTTGACCAAGTTTGCGCCTATTAAATGCGACGTCTTGGGGCCTAAAGAAGTTGAAAAACTGGGAATGGGTTCATTCATGGCCGTCGCCCAAGGCTCAAAAGAGCCGTTGCGCTTTATTGTGCTGCACTACGACGGCGCCGTGAAATCACAGGCCCCTACGGTGCTCGTTGGCAAGGGTGTCACGTTTGACAGCGGCGGTATTTCCATCAAACCCGCCGCCGACATGGATGAGATGAAGTTTGATATGTGCGGCGCCGCCAGCGTATTGGGTGTCTTTCGGGCTTTGGCTGAATTAAAACCCGCTATCAATGTGGTCGGGCTGATTGCGGCCTCTGAAAACCTGATCAATGGCAGCGCAGTTAAACCCGGTGATGTGGTCACCAGCATGAGTGGTCAAACTATTGAAATTCTCAATACCGATGCCGAAGGGCGGCTAGTGCTGTGCGATGCATTGACCTACGCCGAGCGTTTTAAGCCGCGTGCAGTGGTGGACATTGCAACGCTTACCGGAGCTTGTGTGGTGGCCTTGGGCGCAGTGCGCAGCGGTCTTTTTTCGGCGGATGATACGTTGGCTGCTGCTTTGTTGGCTGCTGGTGAGTCGTCCTCTGACCTGTGCTGGAGAATGCCCTTGGATGACGCTTATGCGGAAGGCCTTAAAACCAATTTTGCAGATGTCGCCAATGTCGGAGGGCGGGCGGGTGGGGCCATTACCGCCGCTAAGTTTTTAGAACGCTTTACAGAAAAATTTCCTTGGGCGCATCTGGATATTGCCGGAACCGCCTGGAAGAGCGGTGCCGCCAAAGGGGCGACTGGTCGTCCAGTGGCGTTATTGCTAGCCTATTTGTTGGCCTCGGTCAAATAACAGGCAGGACACTGCGCGTGACTCAGGTGGCCTTTCATTTCAATGCACCCGACCGGCTGGCCTATGTCTGCCGCTTGCTGCGTAAAGCCGTCAGCAGTGGGTCAAAAATCGTGGTTTTGGGCCAGCTTGATGTGCTGCAGCAGCTTGACACCGATTTGTGGACTTTTTCCGCTGTCGATTTTGTGCCGCATTGTCACTTGTCAAGTGACCCTGGCGTTGTCGCGGCCACGCCCGTAATTTTGACCCCCTCAACCCAGAAGACGCCGCATCAAGAGGTACTGATCAACTTGGACCAAGTGATACCCGAGAATTTCGAGCAGTTTGAACGGGTTATTGAAGTTGTCGGGCTGGAGGACCAAGACCGCCAGCTAGCGAGAGGCCGCTGGAAGCATTACGCCGCGCAGGGTTACGCGATTCAACGCCACGATCTGGTTTTAAAAACATAACGCTTATGAGTTCTACACCTCGAAACCTACCGCGCTTTTTGCCAACGCTCACCGAAGTTGTGCATCCCTCCAGCTTAGGCCCAACGTCGGCGACTGTTGGGGCAAATGATGAAGAAATCATCCGCACGGTGATGCAACAGGTCAATGACGTTCTGGAGAATCGGCTGCGCGAAGAAACTGACGCCATGGTGCATGTGTTGGTCAATGAACATCTTGAAAATTTAAACTTGCGGCTTCAGCAAGAATTGGCCCTGGCTGTGCGCCAAGCCGTCGTTGAAGCGCTGGAAAGACAAAGAAAGCAGTTGGGCTGACAGATTCATCGTGATGAATTAATCACCCGCCACATCATTCTCTTTTAGCTGTAGCAAACTTTTGTTACAGACAAAACAGCAATCGTTGATTAAACGGTGCGTGTTGCACGGTTTTATTCACTGTCTGACGTTGGCTCAAATTTGACAATTTGTGCCTAGCACGCCTTTAGAATCAGGTTCTATGTCCTATCTCGTGCTCGCCCGTAAGTATCGCCCCCGCAATTTCACTGAAATGGTGGGGCAAGACCATGTCGTCCAGGCGCTGACCAATGCGCTCACCACGCAGCGGCTGCATCATGCTTATATGTTTACAGGCACGCGCGGGGTCGGGAAAACCTCGGTGTCGCGTATTTTGGCCAAATCGCTCAACTGCCAGGGTGCGGACGGGCAAGGCGGCATCACGGCGACACCGTGTGGCGTGTGCCAGGCTTGCACCGACATTGATTCAGGCCGTTTTGTGGACTACACCGAGCTTGATGCTGCCTCCAATCGGGGGGTGGATGAGGTGCAGGCACTTTTAGAGCAGGCGGTTTACAAGCCCGTGCAAGGTCGCTTCAAAGTCTTCATGATTGACGAAGTGCACATGCTCACCAACACGGCATTCAACGCCATGTTAAAGACCCTTGAAGAGCCACCGGAATATTTGAAGTTTGTGCTGGCGACGACCGATCCGCAAAAAGTGCCGGTCACCGTGTTGTCACGCTGCTTGCAATTCAACTTGCGCCCGATGGCGCCCGAGACCATCCGCGAATACTTGCAACAAGTCTTGCAAACCGAAGCGGTGCCTGCCGATGTGCAGTCGTTACGCCTGCTGGCCCGCGCCGCGCGTGGCTCCATGCGCGATGCTTTGAGTCTGACCGATCAGGCCATTGCCTTTGGTGCCGGTCAACTGGAAGAAGCCACGGTGCGTCAGATGTTGGGTAGCGTGGATCGTTCTTACGTATTTCGCCTACTTGAAGCCTTGGCCAATGGGGACGGCAAGACCGTAGTGGAAACCTCTGAAGTGTTGCGCTTGAATGGCCTGAGTGCGGCCTCGACGCTGGAAGAAATGAGCTCCGTATTGCAACGTATGGCCGTGTTGCAGGTTGCGCCCTCTGCTGCCACTGACGCCGATGAGAGCGACCCGGAAGCCGCTGACACGGCCCGTCTGGCCGCCTTGATGCCCGCCGACGAAATACAGTTGCTCTACAGCATTTGCCTGCATGGCCGCAGTGAATTGGGCTTGGCTCCGGATGAATACGCGGCGCTGACCATGGTGTTGTTGCGCTTATTGGCCTTCAAGCCGCAGCTGAATCAGCCAGCACCGGCTGAAAAAAAAACACTGAATTCGGCCCGAATTGAACCGCCACGGGCGGTGGCTACGCCGCCATCCGCTTCAGTAGCTGGGGGTGCCGACGCCGTGCTGCCCGTCATCGTGTCAACAGCCGTGGTTCGGATGGCCGCTGAACCCAGTCCATCGCGACTTCAACCCTGGGAAGATGAGCCAAGGCCGACACCTGCGCCGGTCCAGCAAACAAAAGTCACGGCAGCGTTAGAAGCAGAGGCACCGTCACTCTCGCCAACGGATGTACCTGCAGAGCCATCACAGGTTGCATTGCCAACACCGCCCTTAACGCCGCCCGGTTTGGGAGAGTTTTGGCATCAAACGATACAACAACTCATCGCAGGCGATGCGATTACGGCCATGGTGCGTGAGCTAGCCTTGCAGTCACAGCTGATGGAAAAAACCGCTGATCAGTGGACTCTGCAGGTCGCACGTGAATCAATTAACCAGTCTGGCAGCCGTGACCGTCTCACCGCTGCGCTGCAGGCTGCAGGCCACGACGTGCTGCGCTTGATGGTGCAGGTTGGGCCGGTTACGGATTGTCCCGTCCTGCGCAACACGACGGCGGCTGCAGAGCGACTGCAGAGCGCTGAAAAAATCATTTTGGACGATCCATTTGTTCAGACAATGATGCGCGATTTTGGGGCGAAAATTGTCCCCGGAAGCCTCAAGTCGGGTTGATCTCATTCAAACCGTTCTCAAGCTTTTCCTTTTCAGATTTTTTCATCTCAAACCTAACTCAAGGAATACACATGTTCAACAAAGGACAACTCGCTGGCCTCATGAAGCAAGCCCAGGCGATGCAGGAAAATATGAAAAAGGCCCAGGATGAACTGGGCAATGTCGAAGTCACGGGCGAGTCGGGCGCCGGACTGGTCAAAGTCACCATGACCTGCAAACACGACGTCAAGCGCATCACCATTGATCCCAGCTTGCTGGCTGAAGACAAAGACATGCTGGAAGATCTGGTGGCTGCCGCTTTCAACGCCGCTGTGCGCAAAGCGGAAGACACCTCGTCCGAAAAAATGGGTGCACTCACCGCCGGAATGCCCGCCTTGCCCGGTGGCATGAAATTTCCTTTTTAACGTTAAGGTTTGAGCCGCCATGACAAGCCTGGCACGTCCCTGATGACTGATACCAATTCGCTTGATGCCTTGATTCAGGCGTTACGCAGTTTGCCGGGGGTGGGCGTTAAATCAGCTGCACGGATGGCGTTTCATTTGCTGCAACATGACCGTCCCGGCGCCTTGACGTTGTCGCGCGCCTTGAAGACAGCGGCAGAGTCCATCCGACATTGCGAGCGCTGCCACACGTTTACGCAAGCCGAGGTTTGTGCCGTCTGTCTTGACTCACGACGCGACGCGTCCAAATTGTGTGTGGTGGAAACACCCGCTGACCAGTCCGCGCTGGAGAGAACCGGAGCCTATAAAGGTCTGTATTTCGTGCTGATGGGCAAACTCAGTCCGCTGGATGGCATTGGTCCCAAAGACATTGGCCTTAAAAAACTGTTTGACCGGGCCTGTGATGGCACCGTACAAGAAGTGATTTTGGCCACTAACTTTACCGCTGAAGGCGAAGCTACGGCACACGTCATCAGTGAAGGGCTGAAGGCTCGCGGGTTGCACCTGACTCGCTTGGCCCGGGGCGTGCCCGTCGGTAGCGAGTTGGAATATGTGGACTTGGGCACTATTGCGCACGCGTTAGTGGATCGGCGTTAGCGCCTTCAAGCAAGCCGTCTTTGCTGGCGCTGCAGAGGTCATTTGTGTGCTTTAGCGTTTAGCAACTCGTTTCGGACTCACCCGCTTGCTTGGGGTGGATTTACCACTTTTTTTACCATGACGCTTCAAGACAACCTCAGGCGCCCAGGCCAGTTGTCCGTTGTCCGCGACATGCTCTGTGACCTCGGTTCCCAGATTTTTTGAGCGTGTCACCAGCAAACTGGAGCCGGCCTTGATCAACATGCGCGCTGGAATATTGTTGATGCTGCGTAGCTCGGATTCGTTCATGCCAACGCGCTGGGCGGCATCAGCCGGATTCATGTTGGCGGGCGCACGCCAAACGGTCCAACTGGCTAAAGGTGCATCACCATAGGCGTCCAGATTGCGCTGAAAAATAGCAACGTTGTCCCATGGCAGCAAAATTTGAGGCGTGCCAGCTGCAAAAATCACAGGGCGGCTAGCGGATGGATTCAGTGCCTTGAAGTCATCCTGAGACACTTCCGCCAGTTTGGCGGCCAAGGCCACGTCAATATCACGGGTGATATCAACACTCTGAAAATAGGGATGGTTTTCAATCAGCGACAGGCTGGAATTGAAGGCTTCCGGGTGCGTCACGATATTTTTCATAGCCAGCAATTTGGGCACGTAATAACGCGTTTCTGCGGGCATATCGAGGTCGGTGTAGGCCGTTCCCAAGCCTGCCCGCTGATTTTTTGCGATAGCACGGCTGACACTGCCCTCGCCCCAGTTGTAGGCGGCCAGCGCCAGGTGCCAGTCGCCAAACATGTCATGAAGTTTTTGCAGGTAGTCCAGCGCCGCACGGGTTGAGGCCAGCACGTCACGCCGGTCATCACGAAAAGCGTTTTGTGTGAGGTCGAAATGTCGGCCCGTGGCGGGCATAAATTGCCACATTCCAGCAGCCTTGGCACTCGATACGGCCTGTGGGTTGAAAGAGCTTTCAACAAAAGGGAGTAGCGCCAGCTCAGTGGGCATGTTGCGCATTTCCAGCTCTTCAATAATATGAAACAGATATTTGCGAGAGTGTTCGGTCATGCGCAAAATGTAGTCAGGCTTGGCGCTGTACCACAGTTCGCGTTCACGCACCAAATCGTTTTCAAGGTCGGGCATGGCATAGCCCCGGCGCATCCGATCCCATAAGTCGGTGGGCGGCAACAATTGAGCAACCCCTTTTGAGCCTGCCCGTGTCGCGGTAATGGGCAGCAAAGCATCCTTTGACAACAGGGGATAGCGCGCCTCGGCGGCAGACATTTTTGAGGTCATGGCGGCCGATTCTGAACCCGCCGCGCTGGCGGTCGAGGAATTGATAACCCCGGTGGAGGCACAACCGGTGAGCCAGATCAAGCTGGCGAGACAGGAAATTTTTAAGATATTCATTGAAACTTGTTTTTCCACTGGCGAAGGGCTGCAAAAATGCTCACTTCGTCGTGGGCTGATGCGTCAAAACCTTGTGCGGCCCGAATGAGGGCCGCCTGGCGTGTACGCAAAAAAGGGTTAATTTGGCGCTCCACCGAAAGGGTGGAGGGGACGGTAGGCTGCTGCTGGTCACGCAGCGATTGAGCGAGTTGGGTGTAGCGCGCTAACGCTTCATTATCGGGATCTACCGCACGGGCGAATTGCAGGTTACTTAACGTGTACTCATGGGCACAGCACACGCGCGTGGCATCGGGCAAAGCGGCCAAGGCGTCCAGCGAGGCCAGCATTTGGGCAGGGCTTCCTTCAAACAGGCGCCCGCAACCGCCACTGAACAGCGTGTCACCACAAAACAGCAGGGGGGCCGCATCCACAGGCGTGCCGTAATACGCAATATGACCGGCTGTGTGACCGGGAACCTCCATGACCTTGAATGTGAGTCCAAGCGTTTGAAGGGTGTCTCCCCCGTTTAATCGGGTCAGCGGTTCAGGCATGATTTCGCGGGCTGGGCCAAAGACTTGGGCGCCCGTGGCTTGACGCAAAGCCGCAACCCCACCCGTGTGATCTGCATGATGGTGGGTGACTAAAATGGTGGTCAGTTGCACGTTAAAGTGCTGCAAGGCTTCGAGCACCGGAGGTGCTTCACCGGGGTCCACTACAAGCGCGTGACGTCCGTCATGCAACATCCAGATGTAATTGTCGGTAAAAGCGGGGAGTGGTATTAACTTCATGAGCGATCAAATTATAGGTTTGCATGACTGGTTTGTGACACCTTCCGGGCGTTACCAGCTGGCTTGGGAGCGGGCACAACTGGATTTGGCCGTGGCTGATGTTTTCGGATTTCATGCGTTACAACTGGGGATGCCAGAGTTGGATGCACTGGCCGCCAACCGAATGCCACACCGCTGGCTGGCCACCCATATCCCCACAAAAGGTACGGCTATCGTGACTGATTTTTCAGCCCTGCCGTTTCCGGCCAACAGCTTGGACTTGGTTGTTCTGCCGCATACGCTGGAACTGGCCCCTGATCCTCACACCACTTTGCGTGAAGTTGAGCGGGTTTTGGTGGCAGAAGGGCGGGTCGTCATTTGTGGCTTGAACCCGGCCTCGCTATGGGGTTTGCGCCAGCGCCGTGCCCATCTCTACCATCGGCTAGGGTTTGGTCAATTGTTTTTACCTGAAGGCGAGTTTGTCGGTTATTGGCGTCTGCGAGACTGGCTTCGATTATTGGGTTTTGAGGTGGAGGTGGTGCGCTTTGGCTGCTATAAACCGTCGTTCTCCAGAGAAAAATGGTTGCAGCATTTTGACTGGATGGATCGGGCAGGTGGGCGCTGGTGGCCCATTTTGGGTTCGATTTATTTTTTGGTCGCCGTCAAACGGGTGCGTGCCATGACGCTGTTAAGCCCCGCCTGGAAAATCCCGAAAGTGCTGGCATCGTCACCGGTGTCTGTTGCCAACAGAACCACGTTGACCAAAGCCACCAAGAATGAAAAAAAGTAATGAGGAAGATGGATTGAACGCGATAAATATTTATACCGATGGCGCCTGCAAAGGCAATCCGGGGCCGGGTGGCTGGGGCGCACTGCTCAAGTCCACCGACTCGCAAAAAGAGTTGTTTGGCGGTGAACTCGTCACCACGAACAACCGTATGGAAATGATGGCCGTGATTGAGGCGCTAACCGCTTTAAAGCGGCCTTGCCATGTCACGCTGCATGTGGACAGCCAGTATGTGCTCAAAGGCATGACGGAATGGCTGGTCGGCTGGAAAGCGCGAGGCTGGAAAACTGCGGCCAAGCAGCCGGTCAAAAACGTCGATCTCTGGCAGCGTCTGGACGCGCTGGTCAGCACCGCTGGCCACAAGATTGAGTGGCGCTGGGTCAAGGGCCACAACGGTGACCCCGGCAATGAGCACGCCGACATGCTGGCTAACAAAGGGGTTGAGCAGGCTTTGCGTCAACGCTAAAAGTTTTTGAGCGCAACCCCGTTCAAATCACGCCTTCAAACATCATCACATCAACTTCGTCCCCCAAGGTCACATTGCCTTGGTTGTGATGCAGCACGATCAGGCCGTTCGCCTGCACCATGGAACTCAGCACGCCGGAGCCTTGGTTGCCGGTCGTTTTAACGCGCAGCGAGCCATCGGGCGCGGTGCTGACGGTGCCTCGTTGGTATTCGGTACGCCCCGGTTTTTTGCGAATCGCCTCGCTACTGCGTGCTTTGAGCAACGGCGCCGGGGCGGCGGTGCTGCCCATCATTTGTAAAAGTGCCGGGCGCACAAACGCCAAAAAAGTCACCATCACCGCGACCGGATTACCGGGCAGACCAAAGAGTACCGCCGAGTTGGAAGCGTTTTTTTCGCTTATTTCTTTCAGAATACGTCCCACTGCCATGGGACGACCGGGTCGCATGGCAATCCGCCAGAAGGCGACACCGCCCGCATCGCCGCCCAGCTTTTTCATCATCGCTTTGGTGTAGTCGGCCTCTCCCACGCTGACGCCGCCACTGGTGATGATGGCATCGGCCTGAGCGGCGGCGCGAATGAACGCGGCCTCCAGCAGCGCTGGTTCATCACGCACCACGCCCATGTCGATCACCTCGCAACCCAAGCGGGTGAGCAGGCCAAAGACGGTGTAGCGGTTGCTGTCATACACCGCGCCTTCGCGTGGCGCTTCACCCAAACTTAAAATTTCGTCGCCGGTCGAAAAATAGGCGACGCGCAGCTTGCGCCACACGTTGATCTTTTCAAGGCCCAAACTGGCGATCAGCCCCAGCGCGGCGGGCGTGAGCAACGCGCCTTTTTGTAGCGCAGGCTGACCTTGCCTCAAATCTTCGCCCAGCTGGCGGCGGTTGTCTCCGGTTTGCAGCAAGCCCGTCGCAACGACGATGACATCGGTTTGAGCCGGATCCTCAGCACGATGGTTCACCAACTCTTGCGGCACCACCGTGTCCAGCCCTTGCGGCATGACAGCGCCTGTCATGATCTTCACGCACTCGCCCGGTTTCACCAAACCCGCCCAGGCTTTGCCCGCCAACGCCGTGCCCACCACCTTCAAAATCAAAGGCGTTTCCGATGCTAATTGCGCCCCCGAAAACGCATAACCATCCATGGCCGAGTTATCGTGCGGCGGCACGCTCACCGGCGAGATCACGTCATGCGACAGCACGCGGCCCAAGGCCTCGAAAATCCCCACCGTTTCATGTTGCGTGACGGGCGTCACCAGCCGCGACAAAAACGCACTCACCATGCTGGCGCTCAATGCTTGCGGGTCATAACCGGCCAGTTCAGCGGCAATGCTGTCCATTGTTTTGGGGGTCATGTATTTTCCAATTGGCGCAGTTCTGCCAGTGTGTTGGCGTTGAAAAACGCTTGGGGATCGTCACCTGGCAGATCAAACGGCACGATGACTGTTTTGTGCAGCGCCGTCCAGGCGTCAATTTTTCGGCCACCGTCTTGGGTGAACTTCACCAGACTTTCCAGCAACTCCACGCGCAACAGGCAAAAAACAGGCTGGGGACGAATTTGCATCTGACCGTCTTTGCCGATCTCGGGCGCTGCCGCCATTGCAATATCGGCGTCTTGCGCGTCCAGCGCCTCAGTCAGTCGGGGCACCAGATCAAGCGGGAGTAATGGCGTGTCGCATGGTACGGTGACTAAAAAAGGTGTTTCACAGCGCTCAAGTCCGATTAAAAACCCGGCCAATGGCCCGGCGTAATCGGCCAGTCCATCGGGCCAGACCGACGCACCAAAAGACTCATAAGCCGCCAGATTACGGTTGGCGTTGATCATGAGATGACCGACGCCGCCGCCCATTTGCAGGCGCGTCAAGGTGTGCAGCGCCAGCGGCAGTCCGTTAAAGGTTTGCAAACCTTTGTCCACGCCGCCCATGCGGGAGCCGCGTCCACCAGCCAAAATCAGGCCGGTTATTTCATTTGGGTTGATCATGTCAGCCTCCTATGTAACTCATTTCAACGCGGCGAATGCCCGTGCCTGTATCGGCGGCCATGGCGCTTCGCAGCTCGGAATAACGGTCTGTGCGCCCCTGCCAGATATGCCCGATGGCCGACGCCAGATCAGCCGCATCAGCGTTTTCGTTGCGCAGGATGGAACGCAAATCGTAGCCCTGGGCGGCAAACAGGCACAAGAACAACTTGCCTTCGGTAGACAGTCGGGCGCGGTTGCAGTCGCTACAAAAAGCCTGCGTCACGCTGCTGATGACACCGATTTCCCCGGCGGCGGCGTCGTGTTGGCCTGACGCATCGGCATAACCCCAACGTTGGGCTGTTTCGCCCGGATTGGCCGGTTCCAGTTGCACCAGCGGCAACTCGGCATGAATCAGTTGGACGACCTCGGCAGACGGCATGACTTCGTTCATACGCCAGCCGTTGGTGGCCCCCACGTCCATGTATTCAATCAAGCGCAGCACCATGCCGCTGCCTTTGAAGCGCCGCGCCATTGGCAAAATCTCATGCGCGTTGGTGCCGCGTTTGACCACCATGTTGATTTTGATCGGCCCCAAACCAGCCTCTTGTGCCGCTTCAATGCCGGCCAGCACGTCGGTTACCGGAAAGTCCACATCATTCATGCTGCGAAACACGGCGTCATCCAGTCCGTCCAGACTGACGGTCACGCGCTGCAGGCCTGCCGCTTTGAGGGCGCGGGCTTTGCGGGCCAATAACGAGCCGTTGGTGGTGAGCGTTAAATCCAAAGGTTGGCCTTCCAGCGTGCGCAGAGCGGACAACTGTTCAATCAGCAACTCAATGTTTTTACGCAATAAGGGTTCGCCGCCTGTCAGTCGAATTTTTTGTACACCGTGGGCTACAAACACTTTGGCAATGCGGGTGATTTCTTCAAATGACAGTAAATCGCTATGCGGCAAGTACTTGTAGTCTTTGTCGAAAATTTCTTTCGGCATACAGTAATTGCAGCGAAAGTTGCAGCGGTCCGTGACACTGATGCGCAAGTCGCGCAAGGGGCGACCGAGCGTGTCGGACAACAAGCCGTTGGCGGCGATGCGCGTATCGGGCGAAAAAGCCGCCGCTGGGGTGTGGTGAGAGGCCGAGCGCTGGTCAATCAGCGGCACGACGCGGGGCGAGTGGCGTTCAGTCATGCGTTTGTGGCGGGTTGTGAGGGATATAAAAAAGCGATCCCTGAAGATCCCGTGGCACCGTCAAGTGGGTGTCGTGAGCCGGATTCTGGCACGTTTCTATTTGACGGGCTGGGGCGATGTTTTAACTGCAATCGTTTTGCGAATGGTGAACCCGCGCAGCGCGTCAAGCCCTTTGCGGCGGCCACTGGTTGTTAAGTTGACGCCATCAAAGGGCAGTTCCATGCCCCCGCCCGCACCATAGTTATTGATGAAAACCTGACCACACCGGATGCGCCGGGCTACGCGAAGTTGACGGGACGCCTCAGTGGTCCAAATACCGGCGACCAAGCCAAAAGGAATGGCGTTCGCCAATTCCACCGCATGATCTTCATCGCGAAAAGACATCGCGATCAGGACGGGGCCATACACGTCTTCTTGGGCCAGACGGTGCGTCACCGGCACATCGCGGAGTAGGGTAGGCGCTTGATAGAAGCCGGTTTGCGGGGCTTCGTCCACAACTTTGCCCTGAGCGACCATCGTGACGTTGGCCACTTGGGCATCGCTTAAAAAGTCCCAAATATGCTGTTGTTGTTGCTGGCGGATCAAGGGGCCTAAGTCCAGGTCCATCGCAGCGGGGCCAACGCGCAGGTTTTCAAACGCGAGGCCTAAACGGGCCAGCAGGGGTTCGTAAATCGTCTCGTCAATCAGCAAGCGGGAACCGGCAGAAGAGGTTTGCCCGGCATTTTGAATCATGGCATTGATGATGGCCGGAATAGCGGCATCAAGATCCGCATCGGCAAAGATAATTTGCGGGCTTTTCCCGCCAATAGCCAACATGACGGGGCAGTGCCGCTGGGCGGCCACTTGCTGAATCAAGGTACCCACATGCGGACTGCCCGTGAAGCTGATGTGGTCGATGCCGGGGTGGCGCACCAGGGCTTCGCCCACTTCGTGACCATAGCCAGTCACGATGTTGATGACGCCCGCCGGAAAACCCACTTCTGCGGCCAGTTGTGCCACGCGCAAGAGGGACAGGCACGCATCTTCTGCCGGCTTGATGACGCACACATTGCCCGCCGCCAAAGCCGCGCCGACACTGCGGCCAAAAATTTGCATCGGGTAGTTCCACGGAATAATGTGGGCTGTGACCCCATGCGGCTCATGCCAGGTCAGCAGGCTGTCATCCTCGGGGTTAGGCGTGGTTTCATCTTGCAACGTGAGGCAGGCCTTGGCGTAAAACTCGAAATAACGGGCCAGGGTTTGGGCGTCGGCACGCGCTTGGCGGGTGGGTTTTCCACAATCGCGCTGCTCGATGTCCGTGAGTTCTTGCAGGTGTTCCGTGATTTTTTGCGACAGACGCATCAGCAGGTTTGCCCGCTCGTCGGTATTGAATTTGCACCAAACCGCATCAAGACCTTGTCGTGCAGCGCGCACGGCGTAGTCCACGTCGGCGGCGTTGCTGCGCTGAATCTCGTCATAAGGGAGTCCGTCCGACGGATCCAGTATGGCCAGGGTTCGGCCCGATAAGGAGGGTAGCGAGGCGTTGGCGATGTAGTTAAATTGCATGGAATGGATTCTCTGCGAAAAAGCAAAGCACCCACGTCGGGCGCTTTTAACGGTGGGTCACGATGGCTGGGCCAATGTCTTGCAGCGGGCCTAAAGGGTTTGTCGTGATATCAATTTCATTGATGTTGGGTTGCCCGCTCCAGGCCCGGTAAACCACCACATCGTTGACCAGCAAGATCAAGGCATTGAAGCGCCAGCCGGTTGTCTCCAGGCGGCGAGAAAAGTTGGTGAAATCGGCCCAAAAGCCCCCGGTTCGTTTCTTGAAGATGCGGGCGGCGTTGATCTCCCAGCCGCGACAGGCATCACGGGCTTCCAAGCAAGCCAGCACACCGACGTTGAGGTCCTCCCGCTTGAGCAAGCCGCTGGGGACAAAGCGGCGCACGATCTCATCGTGGGCCAGGATGGCGGTGTTGGGTTGATGCGCCGGGTCAACGCCTAGCTGCGTCAAAGTGACGACATTGCTGGTCATGGGCGTTAGCCCCTCAATGGCGTCACGCGCTTGCTCAAAGCTTTGGAAAGGGGTGGATTCATTGCGTGTACGCGGCAGCAAAGACGAACAGCCACTGCATAGCAAGACGCCCGCCACAAGCAGGCAGCTGCCGAAAATGAGTTTGTGTGGGTTCAAGTCGGCCTCCGCCATACCAATGCTGAAGGTTTCGATGCTAGTCACAGGGGTTGACGTTTGGATTGATATTCGTTAAGACCACTGGCCCTGTGGCGTCCAAAAACCAAACCGCAAAATTGCGCAAGTGGTGAGTAAGTAAAATCTGGGTTAATCACCTGTTGTCAATGATTTAACTCCCTCCAAAGAAGCACTTATGTCCCTTAATAATGTCACCCCTGGCAAAAACGTTCCCGAATCTTTCAACGTGATCATCGAAATTCCGATGAACGCGGATCCTGTGAAATACGAAGTTGATAAAGAATCCGGCGCCATCTTTGTTGACCGCTTCATGAGTACGGCCATGCACTACCCAACCAACTACGGTTATGTGCCCCAAACCATCAGCGGCGACGGCGATCCGGTGGATGTGCTGGTGATCACGCCTGTGCCCCTGGTTCCTGGTGTGGTGGTCACTTGCCGCGCCATTGGCATTTTGAAGATGGACGACGAAGCCGGTGAAGACGGCAAAGTGCTGGCCGTGCCAATTGACAAGATTCTCTCTATCTATTCGCATTGGCAAAAGCCGGAAGATATGAACCCCCTTCGCCTGAAAACCATTGCACACTTCTTTGAACACTACAAAGATCTGGAAGTCGGCAAGTGGGTCAAGGTTAAAGGTTGGGAAGGGCCGGAGTCGGCCAAAAAAGAAATCGTGGATGGCATGGCCAACTACGAAAAAGCTAACGCTGCTAAGTAAAAATCAAGAGCTGCAACTGATCTCAATGCTGCTGGCCCAGGCAGGCGGCAGCGCTGCATAGCCGTCAAAGCCGGGGTGTTCTTCATAAGGCGATTCAAGCAGGCGCAACAAGGTTTCGACTTGAGAAAAATCTTTCAAGTGGGCTTGTTGTATCGCTTGTTCCCCCAAATGGTTGCGCAGCACAAATTTCGGATTGGTTTTGAGCATCAATGCAGTTGCAGCCATTCGCCCTGCAGGCGTGATACGCGCTGAATAACGTAGCAACCAGGCATCGGCGGCTTCGCGGTTTAAAAATAGATCGCGCACTTTTTGTGTTTGGGTGCCCCCCTCGGAGTTGCTCAAGTGGCGCCAGAAAAGAGGGTAATCCACGCGATTTTCGGCGAGCAATTTCAAAATATCTTCCAGCAGCGTTTTGTCGCTCAACGAGGCGTTGCACCCGAGATCGGTCAGCCCTAGTTTGGCGCCCATCAAGGCCTCAAACGTGGTGGGAAATACCGTCTTGTAGGACGCCAGCGCGGCCATGGCGAGTCCTTGCTCTTTAATGAGTGGCAGCAAGGCATCGCCTAGACAAAACAGGTTCCAGTAGGCAATGTTGGGTTGCTGGTCAAAGGCATAACGGCCTTGCGTGTCGGAGTGGTTGCAAATGTGACCGGGATCAAAAGCGTCCAAAAACTGAAACGGGCCGTAATCGATGGTTAAACCCAAAATACTCATGTTGTCGGTGTTCATCACGCCGTGACAAAACCCCACGGCCTGCCACTGCGCCACCATTTTGGCGGTGCGAATGCTGACCGCTTCAAGCAACGCGGCATACGGGTTACCCGCGTGTTTGTCGTCCATGCGGCATTGCGGATAAAACCGGTCAATGACGTAATCGGCCAGTTTTTTAAGGGCTTCGTGCTGGTGGCTGTGCGAGAAATGCTCGAAATGACCAAACCGGATAAAACTGGGTGCGACGCGCGCCACCACTGCCGCAGTTTCGACTGTTTCGCGGTAAATCGGCGCGTCCGAGCCGACCACGCACAGCGCGCGCGAGGTCGCAATGCCCAGACCGTGCATCGCCTCGCTGCACAAAAACTCGCGAATGCTGGAGCGCAGCACGGCGCGACCATCACCCCGGCGGGAATAAGGCGTTGGGCCTGCGCCCTTGAGTTGCAGCTCCAGTCCTTGCGCCGTCTCACCCAGCAAAATAGCGCGCCCGTCACCGAGTTGCCCTGCCCATTGCCCAAACTGATGGCCGCTGTAAACGCTGGCTAAAGGTTGTGTCCCTGCCATCGGTTGATTGCCGGCCACAACGTCCAGAAAATCCGGCGAGTCCAGCCAGGCGGCGTCCAAACCCATGGCGTGAGCCACGGCGGTGCTGCGACCTACCCAATAGGGCGAGGGCAATGGGTGGGGCGCCAAAGGCGTGTAAAAACTGCGCCCTAATTGAGAAAAACTGTTGTGCCAGGTTAAGCCAACATCCAACAGGCTGGTTTTTTGGGGAGTTAAGGTCATGACGGAATTGTGTCGCAGGGCGGGCGCACACAAAGACGACAGGGTTATCTCACGAGCATTGTGTCGGCAGGGTTAAAAACTGCCTGACATGCCGTGGTACAGCGCACGGGGATAAGACAATGGCACCATGGCATTTTTTACTATTTCACTGCTGAACGGCATCAGTTACGGCTTGCTGCTGTTCATGCTGAGTTCCGGGTTGACGCTGATTTTCAGCATGATGGGGGTGTTGAACTTTGCCCATGCGTCGTTCTATATGCTGGGGGCTTACTTTGGCTACAGCGTGACTTCGGTGCTTGGTTTCTGGCCCGCGTTGTTGCTGGCACCGCTGGGCGTAGGTTTGCTGGGTGCGGCGTTTGAGCGGTATGGCCTGCGTCGGGTTCACCGGTTAGGCCATGTGCCTGAACTGCTCATCACCTTTGGCTTGAGTTACCTTATTTTGGAGGGCGTGCAACTGGTTTGGGGGCGCAGTTCGGTGGATTATCGGGTGCCCGTGGCGCTGGACGGGCCGTTGTTCACGATCTTTGATACGCAGTTTCCAATGTACCGGGGCTTCATGATGTTGGTGGCAATGTTGATGCTGCTGGCGCTTTGGCTTTTGCTCAAGCGCACCCGCATTGGGCTGGTGATTCAAGCTGCGTTGACGCACCCGCACATGGTCGAGGCGTTGGGGCATAACGTGCCGCGTGTCTTTATGCTGGTGTTTGGTGGCGGTTGTGCGTTGGCCGGTTTGGCGGGCGTGCTGGGTGGCAATGCCTTTGTCACCGAGCCGGGTATGGCGTTTTCGGTGGGTGGAATTATTTTTGTGGTGGTCGTGGTGGGGGGCATTGGCTCTTTGGCGGGGGCTTTTTTCGCCTCGCTGTTGATTGGCGTACTGCAAACTTTTGCGGTGGCGATGGATGCGTCCTTGCTGTCGGCGTTGCAAACATTGGGCGTCGAGTTGACGACTTCGACGCCGGGTTACGCCTTGCTGAATCTCAAGCTCAGTCGGGTGGCCCCGATCCTGCCGTATTTATTGCTGGTGCTGGTGCTGATTTTTCGCCCCCGTGGCCTTCTCGGCACGCGCGAGAGCTGATTCATGCGCCGTGATATTGCTTCGTTCAAGCCGTTAAATAGCGGACGCCTCATTGTCTGGATTTTATTTGCGGTGATTTTGTTGACCGCGCCGCTGCTGTTGACTAGCCGCCTGAGTCAGACGATTCTGAGCCAAATGGGCATCGTCATCATTGCGTGTCTGAGCTACAACATCTTGCTGGGGCAAGGTGGGATGTTGAGTTTTGGTCATGCGGTTTATACCGGCATGGGTTCGTTTTTGGCGATTCACACCTTGAACCGGGTCACCGATGGATGGCCGCTGCCCGTGAGTTTGATCCCGATAGTGGGCGGCTTGGCCAGCATGGCGCTGGCCATCGTATTGGGCTGGGTGACGACCCAAAAAGCGGCCACACCATTTGCCATGATCACCCTTGGTATAGGCGAACTGGTGTGGGCCAGCTCGCTGATGTTTCCCGGAATTTTTGGCGGCGAGGTCGGCGTTTCGGGCAACCGGGTGACGGGTGCCAACACCTTGGGCATCACTTTTGGCCCGCAGATTCAGTTGTACTACCTGATCGCCGCCTACACCTTTGTTTGCACCGCGTTGATGTTTGCGTTCACCCAAACGCCTTTGGGTCGCCTGTTGAACGCGGTGCGTGACAACCCCGAGCGCGTTGAGTTTGTGGGCTATGACCCGCAGACGGTCCGGTATTTTGCTTTTGTCATTGCCGCTTTTTTTGCCGGAATTTCGGGCGGCTTGGCGGCGCTGAATTTTGAAATCGTCACCTCGGAAGTCTTCAGCAGCACCCGCTCCGGCGCTTATTTGCTGTTCACTTTTCTGGGCGGAACCCGTTTCTTTTTTGGCCCGATGATTGGCGGCATTCTCATGGTGCTGGCGTTCGTGTGGCTGTCCGGGTTGACGCAAGCCTGGCTGCTTTATGTCGGTTTGACTTTTGTGCTGATGGTCATGTATGCACCCGGCGGCGTGGCGTCCCTGGTCATGATGAATGTGCGGGTGGCGATGTGGGGACATTGGCACAAACTCTGGGTTCATTACATAGCCATGGTACTCACGGCCTCGGTCACGCTGACCGGTGTCGGTGCCATCATTGAAATACTATATCACCTGCAACTAAATTCAGCCTTGGGGTCTGAGTTGACGTTCTGGGGCACCACGCTGAATTCGCGGGGATTGAACAGTTGGCTGGGCGCTGCCTTAGTCATGTTGACCGGATTCGGCTTGTTTGAACGCTGCCGCCGCCAGTTCGCGCTGAAGTGGGATGAAATTCAGAGTTGCATTGAAGAAGAAATCAAACGCAGGGAGTCGTTTTGAATACAGCGAATATTGTGGCTGGCGCGAGCACCTCAAGTTTGGTGCTTGAGTTGAAAGATTTGTATAAAAGTTTTGGCAAGACTGACGTTATTCGTGGCCTTAATCTGGCCGTCAAAAAGGGCGAGTGCGTGGGCATCATCGGCCCCAACGGCGCGGGGAAATCAACTTTATTCAACCTGATCAGTGGCCGCTTTGCGCCGACCAGCGGGGAAGTTCTGCTGAATGGTCAGCGCATTGACGGGAAAAAACCGTATGAGATCACCCGCCTGGGCTTGAGTCGCAGTTTTCAAATCACGCATATTTTCCCCCAGCTCAGTGTGTTCGAGAATTTACGCTGCGGCGTGCTGTGGCGCTTGGGTTACAAATACACCTTTTGGAGGTTTCTGGCGAACTTGGACGATGCCAACGCCCGGACGCAGGCGTTAATGGCGCAGATCAAATTGGACAAAAAACGCGATGTACTCGCCATGAACTTGACCTATGCCGAACAGCGGGCGCTGGAAATCGGCATCACCCTCGCCGGAGATGCCTCCGTTTTATTGCTGGACGAGCCAACAGCGGGCATGAGCCAATCAGAAACCCGTCGGTTTATTCAACTGATCAAAGAGGTGACAGTCGGCAAAACCTTGTTGATGGTGGAGCACGACATGGGCGTGGTCTTTGATTTAGCCGACAAAATTGCCGTGCTGGTCTATGGTGAATTGATGGCTTATGACGCGCCCGATGCCGTGCGTGCCAACCCACAGGTACAAGCCGCTTACTTGGGATCCTCATGCTGAAAATCAACCAGTTGCACGCGTTTTACGGTAACAGCCATGTGCTGCACGGCGTTCAATGTGAGGTGCAACCGGGCGAAATTGTGGCGCTGTTGGGACGCAACGGCTCGGGGCGCTCAACGCTGGCCAAGGCCATCATGGGTTTGGTCGATTGCCGAGGTTCTGTACTTTGGCGCGGGCAGGAGATGGTCGGCAAAAAGACGTTTGAAATCGCGCAGCTTGGCATCGGCTATGTCCCCGAAAGCCGCGACATTTTTCCTGACGTGACGGTTGAACAAAACCTGCTGTTAGGCCAAAAAAAAATCCGTAAACCCGGCCTGATCAGGCGCTGGTCGTTGGGCGATATGTACCTGATGTTTCCTTTGCTCAAAGAACGCCAACACGCGCCAGCGGGTGTGATGTCGGGCGGCGAGCAGCAAATGCTCACTCTGTGTCGCACGCTCCTGGGCGACCCTGACCTGATCGTCATTGATGAACCGACCGAAGGGCTGGCGCCCAAAATGGTCGAGGCGGTGGCGCAGTTCCTGACGACGCTTAAAGATCGAGGCATTTCAGTGCTGTTGATCGAGCAAAAGCTGACTATTGCAATGGCGATTTCAGACCGTTGTCTGGTTATGGGCCATGGCCGTATTGTGTTCAACGGCACGCCCCATGCGTTGCGTGCTGACGACCCTATTCGCCAGGAATGGCTGGAGGTCTAGCGACTTGGCGTTCAGTACCTGGCCACTGGCATTAAATAAAAAAGAGGGATAACCTTTTTTTTCGTTAAGGCTCATCTTCTCGGCGTATTGTCGGGGGATGAAAAAAGATACTTTTTGGAGCGCGGATCTACTTGACTTATTCAAGCTGTGGGGCCGCGATCTCGTCACATTTTTAAAAACTTTGCTGATGTTTGCGGCACTGTCACTGCCCATCGTGATCCCCGCGCTGATCATGTGGCTGCTTTTGTCGATGAACTGGAGCAGTTCGCCTTAAACGCGGCGCAGTTTGAACAGGTTGGCGGACAGCGCTGTGCCGCTGATGATGATGGCGCCACACAGCAGCATTTGCCAGGAAACGGTCTCGTTCAGAAAAGCCGCGCCATAAAACATGGCAAACACAGGCACCACAAATGTCACCGTTAGCGACCGGGCCGGGCCGATGTTT
Organism: uncultured beta proteobacterium; assembly: GCA_903823025.1. Taxonomy (GTDB): domain Bacteria; phylum Pseudomonadota; class Gammaproteobacteria; order Burkholderiales; family Burkholderiaceae_C; genus Rhodoferax. The sequence continues at coordinate 53,234 of CAIJRK010000060.1, read as the reverse complement.
TCGATTAACCTGAAAAATAAAATATAGGCCACACCAGTGCACAACACGCCAACACTCAGCAAGGACAGCCAAGCCGTCGTGCTGGGCATGTGCTGCGGCCAAAACCAAAAGGCGGGCAAGGCCAGCACCAAGGTGGCGCCCAACTGGCTACCGGTGGCCGTGACCAAGGCGGGGATGCCGCCCAGATAGCGCTTGGCGTAACTGGCGGATAAGCCGTAACACAAACAAGCCATCAGGCATGCCAACAAGGCCCAGCCGGTCGCGACACCGGAGGCGTCGGGTTTGAAGCTGGCCTTGTCCCACGCCAGTAACGCCACCCCGACAAAGCCCACGATCAGCCCCAGAATGCGCAAGCCGTGGGGGCGATCTTTCAGCCAGACCCAAGCCACCAAGGCGCCAAACAGCGGCGACGTGGCATTCAGGATGGACGACAACCCGGTGCTGACGGACAACAACGCAAAAGCAATGAAGGAAAACGGAAGGGCCGAGTTGAGCAGTCCTACAAAAAATGTCTTCTTCCAGTGTTGGGCCAGTTGTGGCCCCAAACCGCGCCACAACAACAAAGGCATTAAAAAAAGCGCTGCAATACTCACGCGCAGGCCCGCAGTCGGCAAGGCGCCAAATTCAAGCGTGCCCAAGCGCATGAACATGAACGACGACCCCCAAATGGCGGACAGCAACACAAAATCAATGAGCCAGGGTTTGGGTGTGTGTGTTGAATTCAAAGCACGCCTTCAAGTTGAAGCAAGGCCGTTTTGCGTGCCAGACCGCCTGCGTAACCCGTGAGCGTGCCGTTTGCCCCCATCACACGGTGACAAGGCAGCACCACACTCAAAGGATTGCGCCCCACCGCACCGCCCACCGCCCGCCCCGCCGTGGGTCGGCCTAGCGCGGCACTCAGTGCGCCATAGGTTGAGGTCGTGCCGCAGGGAATTTCCTGCAAAGCGTGCCAAACAGCTTGCTGAAAAGCAGTGCCTTGCCCAAAATCAAGCGGCAGATCAAAGGCTTTTCGGTGGCCTGCGAAGTAGTCATGTAGTTGGCTTTTTGCCCGTTGCAGCACTGGGTGATCAGGTTTCTCAGGCCAGTGGGAGGTGTCGGGCTGATGGCGTTGACCATCAAACCATACGCCCACCAGATGACCGGCAGAGGCGGCCAAAATAAGGCGTCCCAAGGGGCTTTCAAAACTTGTCTGAATCAGCGTTGTTGCGAATTTCATGCTTGGCATGATACGCGGACGGGTACTCGATACACCTCATTTTTTGCCATCCTTGTATCGAAGGCGGCGCCTACAATTCAGAGCGCAAATCAAGCACCAAATTTTTTCAGGGAACCCCTTCATGCAGTTATCCGCCTCTATTTTCAAAGCCTACGACATTCGCGGCATCGTGCCCGCCACCATTGACGAAGCCGTGGCCGAAGCCTTGGGTCGGGCCTTTGGCACAGTCGCTCGCGCCGAGGGTGAAACGGTGGTCGCGGTGGGCCGCGATGGCCGACTCAGTGGCCCTTCTTTGAGCGCGGCGCTGATGCGCGGTTTGGTGGCGGCAGGTGTTGAGGTGATCGACGTCGGTAGGGTGACGACACCCATGTTGTACTTTGCCGCCAACACCTTGTGTACCAGCGGCATTCAGGTCACGGGCAGCCACAATCCCAAGGATTACAACGGCTTCAAGATGGTAATGGCCGGGCGCGCTATTTACGGTGAAGAAATTCAGGCTTTGCACCGCATGATGGCCAGCGAGACGTCGGTCGCATTGCCTGGCGGTCAGGTGCGCAGCGTCGATGTGCTGCCCGCTTACACGGCGCGCATTGTGGGCGACATCCAACTGGCACGCCCGATGAAAATCGTGGTTGATTCGGGCAACGGCATTGCGGGGGCCTCGGCCCCCGGCATTTTGCGGGCTTTGGGTTGCGAGGTGACCGAACTGTTTAGCGAAGTGGATGGCAATTTCCCCAACCACCATCCCGACCCCAGCAAGCCCGAGAACCTGCGTGACCTGATTGCGGCCCTGAAAACAAGCGATGCTGAAATCGGTTTGGCGTTTGATGGGGACGGCGACCGCTTGGGCATCGTGACCAAAGAGGGCAACAACATTTACCCGGATCGGCAAATGATGCTGTTTGCGCAAGATGTGCTCTCGCGTGTGCCGGGCGGCACTATTTTGTTTGACGTGAAATGTTCGCAACGTCTGGCCCCTGCGATTGTGGCCGCCGGTGGCGAGCCGTTGATGTTCAAGACCGGCCACTCGCTGATCAAGGCCAAGATGAAAGAAATCAACTCGCCGTTAGGGGGCGAGATGAGCGGTCACATTTTCTTTAAAGAACGCTGGTTTGGTTTTGATGACGGCACTTACGCAGGGGGTCGTTTGTTGGAGATTTTGAGCCACTCACCCGATGGCAATGCCGTGCTCAATGCCTTGCCCACCAGCTTTTCGACGCCCGAGTTGAACGTCAAATGCGCCGAGGGTGAGCCGCATGTTTTAGTGGAAAGACTGGTGACCAGTGCGCACTTTGCGGCCCCGGCGGTGGTTTGCACGATTGATGGTTTGCGCGTGGATTGGCCCGATGGTTTTGGACTGATTCGTGCCTCCAACACCACGCCAGTGCTGGTGCTGCGCTTTGAAGGCCACACGCCCGAGGCCTTGCAGCGCATTGAAAGCGAGATGCTGGCGCTGCTGCAAACCGTCAAACCCGGCGCCGTGTTGGACGAGGCCGCGCATTGAGGATTTTGATCGTCAAGCTTTCTTCGCTTGGCGATGTCGTTCATGCCATGCCTGCCGTGCAAGACATTCGGCAGGCTTTTCCCGAAGCGCAAATTGATTGGGTGGTCGAGCGTGGTTTTGCGCCGCTGGTGCGCCGCTGTGCAGGCGTCAATCGAGTGATTGAATGTGAGTTGCGGCGCTGGCGCAAGTCGCCTTTATCCGCGCCGACCCGTTTGGCCTGGCGCGCTTTTAAAACCGAATTGCAGCACGACTCTTACGACGCTGTGATTGATTTACAAGGCTTGACCAAGTCCGCCTTGATTACCTGGCTGGCGCGGCGAACGCTGCACGGCCAGCGCTACGGCTTGGCAAACCAGACGGAAGGCTCCAGTTTTGAAGCGCCCGCGCGCTGGGTCGCTGATGTAGCGATTAAGTTGCCACCGCACAGTCATGCCGTGGCGCGTTCGCGTCTCTTGTGTGCGCAAGCTTTGGGCTACGTCATGCCGAATCATCAGACTTTTGGACTGTTGGCCCATCTGGATAATCCGCTAAAGACGACGCAAAGTGACGGGTTCAAGGCACTGCCTAAAGGTGTTGTGGCCTTGGTGCACGGCACGTCGCGGGCCGACAAAGAATGGCCGCTCGCCCATTGGCACGCCTTGGGTCAGCGTCTTCATGCCAACGGTTACGCGGTGGCTTTGCCGCACGGCAGTGACGCCGAGCAGCGCATGGCTGAGGCCATCGCCGCCCCGCTGACCAACGCGGTGGTCTGGCCCCGCCTTGCGCTGGATCAATTGACCGATGCGCTGGCGGCTTGCGCGGGCGTGATTGGCGTGGACAGCGGTTTGAGCCACATCGCCGTGGCGCTGGATGTGCCGCATGTGCAGCTTTATAACTTTGATACAGCCTGGCGCACCGGGCCTGTTAGCGGGGCCGGGTCAACGCCCGGTCAGCGACAGCGCAGCGTGTTTGCCCGGCCCACGCCGGAGGTCGATCAAGTCTGGCAGGCTTGGCAAGCAGTCGCCGCCGCCCCGTTGGTTTCAGCCCCGGAAAAAACCGCGTGACGCGCCTGTTCTATGGCTGGCTGATGTGGCTGATTCAGCCCCTGTTACGCCGAAAATTGAGGCGGCGTGGCGTGCAAGAGCCGGGTTATTTGATAGCCATTGAGGCGCGTTTTGGACACTACACCCGCCCGCCCGTGCCCCCCTTGGACGGCCACACGGTTTGGATTCACGCCGTGTCGTTGGGCGAAACCCGCGCCGCCGCCGGATTGATTGCCTATTTGCGTGAACATCTGCCAGGGATGCGCTTGTTGCTCACCCACGGCACAGCCACAGGTCGCGAGGAAGGCGCCAAATTGTTGCAGCCCGGCGACTTGCAAACATGGCAGCCTTGGGACACGCCGGGCGCTGTCAAGCGATTTTTGACTCACTTCAAGCCCAGCCTTGGCATCCTGATGGAAACCGAAATTTGGCCTCAACTGGTGGCGTGTTGTCAGCGTCTGAAGGTGCCGCTGGTGGTGGCGAATGCGCGCATGAGTGCCAAGTCGCAGAAGCGAATGCGTCGGCTAGCCTGGTTGTCGCGTCCGGCCTTGGGCGGCTTAACCGCTGTTTGGGCTCAAACTGAGGCGGATGCTCAGCGTTTGAGGCAACTGGGCGCGCCAGTGCAAGGCGTATTGGGTAACCTCAAGTTTGACGCCACACCGCAGGCCGCGCTGTTGGGGATGGGGCAGCTGTGGCGGCGCCAAGTGGGTCGTCCGGTGGTGATGTTAGCCAGTTCGCGTGAGGGCGAGGAAGCGGCTTTGCTTGAGCGGTTGACGGCCAGCGCGCTTGTGACGGACTCAACAGCCGTTCAGTGGTTGATCGTGCCCCGCCACCCCCAGCGTTTTAACGAGGTGGCGGCGTTGATTGAGGCGCAGGGTTTTGAGGTGTCGCGCCGCAGTCACTGGCACGACGGGCCGTCCGCGCGCACGGACGCGCGTCCTGTTATTTGGCTGGGCGACTCGCTGGGCGACATGGCTTTGTATTACGGCTTGGCTGATGTGGCTTTGCTGGGCGGCAGCTTTGAGCCACTGGGCGGACAAAACCTGATTGAAGCCGCCGCCTGTGCCTGCCCCATGGTTATGGGGCCGCATACCTTTAATTTTTCCGAGGCCGCAGATTGGGCTGAAGTGGCGGGTGCGGCGCGCCGGGTGGCGTCTTTGTCACAGGCGGTTGAAGTGGCGCTGGCGCTGGTGAGCGATTCGGTCGAGCGCGCCCGGATGATTCATGCCGCTGCCGAATTTTCAAGCGCCCATCGCGGCGCGCTTGAAAAAACAGGCGCTGCTGTGCTGGCTTTACTGAGTCAACAGACGGTTGATCGTTTGTAAGTCGTCGGCGCTGAGTGTGCCGTTGGCTTGGCGCAGTTTCAAGCCGCCGACCAGCACGTCGTAACGGGCTTTGGCTAAATCGCGCTTGGTCTGGAACAACTGGCTTTGCGAGTTCAGCACGTCAATGTTGATGCGCACGCCCACCTCATAGCCCAGCTTATTGGCATCCAACGCGCTTTGGCTGGAGGCTTCAGCCGCTTCCAGTGCCTTGACCTGGCCCTGACCTGAAAGCACCCCGAAGAAGGCGGTGCGCGTGCTCAAACCCACCGCACGGCGGGCGCCTTCCAGGTCGTTACGGGCTTTTTCTTCCAGCGACAGGGTTTCACGGATGCGATTTTGTGTAGAAAACCCAGCGAACAACGGCAGTTTGAAAGACAGACCGATGGAGCCGACATTCACACGCGAATCGCCGGTAAAGTTGGTATTGCCGTTCAGATTATTAATGTCGCGATAGCTGGCTACCAGATCCAGCGTGGGTTTGTGTCCGGCCTCGGCCTTGCGGGTTTCAAGTTGCGCGACATCCAGTGCGGTTTGTGAGGCCCGAATGGTGGGGTGATCAACTTCGGACTGAGCCACCCAAATGTTGACATCGTTGGGCAACAAGGCGGGCAAGACCAGCGGTTGTATCAACGGGTTGGGTTGGGCGTTGCTGAGGCCCGCCAATTGATCAAGTGCCAGTCTTTTGACCAGCAAATCGTTGTCGGCGGCGAGTTCCTGGGCAATCACCAAGTCATACCGGGCCTGTGCTTCGCGCGTGTCCGTGATGGTGGAGGTGCCGACCTCAAACGTGCGCTTGGCCGACGCCAATTGCTCGGCTACGGCAGCTTTTTGTGCTAGCACAAACGTCAAACTGTCCTGGGACGCCAGCACATTGAAATAGGCTTGGCTGACGCGAATAATCAAGTCCTGATCGGCGGCCGCTAATTGGGCCTGGGCGAGATCAACTTGCTTGAGACCTTGCTGGTAACTGGCCCAGTCGCCTGGCCGGTAAAGCGGTTGCGAGGCGCTCAAGGCCGCTGTTTGCGTGTTGTAGTTGCGTGCAGCCTTTTCAAGGTTGTTGTCCAAATGCGAGCGCGACACATCAAAGCCCAGCTCGGCAGACGGCAAAATCAAAGCCTTGGCTTGATCCGCCTTGGCCAGTGTCGCGTCGTACAAGGATTTGGACGATTGGTAGGACGCATCAAAGCTTCGTGCCGATTCATACAGATGAACCAGACTTTGTGCCTGTACAGGCAAAGCCAGCCCAGCACCGAGAGCGACACACAGGGGTAACAAACGCAACGTTTTCATGAGAAACCTTGTAAGGGTAATCGGCAAAGACAAGTGGGACAGGCCCGCCGGTCAAAAGGGCAGGCCAGTTAAAAGCGCGCTATCAATAGCGGGGAATGGTCGAATCCAACTCCGCTGACCAGGCGTTGATGCCGCCTGCAATATTGGCGACATGGCTAAAGCCCCGTGCCTTCAAAAAGGAGGCCACCTGCATACTGCGTCCGCCGTGGTGGCACAGGCAGGCAATGGGTTGCTCAGGGTCGAGTTCTTGCAGGCGTGGCGGAATCACACCCATCGGAATAGTCAGCAGCGCAAAGCCGTCGGGCTTGACGCTGGCCGTGGCCCATTCGGCGGGTTCGCGCACATCGAGCACGACGGGCGCGCCGTGGGGCCGCACCGTCTCCAGCCAAGCCGACAATTGAGAGGGTCGAATTTGAACAATCATGGTTTAAAAGCGAAAGTGGGAAGGTTCAGGGAAATTGAGCAGCCGGGGTGCTGTTGTGTCCCACGGCTGGGTGGTGATGAAGTCGGCCTCGCCCGTGCGTGTGACCAATGTGGTTCGCATTACCGGCTCGTCTCCCACGATGGTGATGAGCCGACCGCCCACTTTGAGGTGTGCCAGCAGCGCGTGTGGCACCTCGGCGACTGATCCGCTCAAAACGATGACGTCAAACGGGCCGTCGCCGGGCGTGCCTTTGGCGCCATCAAACTGGCGAACTTCAGCATTCAGAATGCCTGCTTTTTGCAGGTTTTCGCGTGCCATAGCGGCCAGTTCAGGCACGATTTCAAGCGAGATCACGCGCTGTGCCCGGTGCGCCAGCAGCGCGGCCATGAAGCCGGAGCCAGCACCAATTTCAAGCACTTTTTCATGTTTTTGAACCATGGCATCTTGCAGCAATCGGGCTTCAAGCCGGGGCGCCAACATGGATTGACCGTAGCCCAGCGGAATCTCCATATCCATAAATGCCAGCGCCTTGTGTGCCAGTGGCACAAAGTCTTCGCGCTTGACGACGGACAGCAAATGCAGCACCTCGGTGTCCAGAACGTTCCAAGGTCGAATTTGCTGTTCGATCATGTTGAAGCGGGCTTGTTCGATATTCATGTGTTTAATTCCAGAGTGTGTGTTGGCCGATAGCCATAAATTTTACTCGGCAGGGCGGGCGTCAAGCGGTGGTTTGGTGTGCCAAAGGCGGCGCAACCATTGCGCAAAGTCATCCAGATAGCAATACACCACCGGCACCACCACCAAAGTTAGCAAGGAAGACGTGATCACGCCGCCAATCACGGCTTGACCCATCGGAGCGCGCATTTCCGAGCCTTCTGACAGGGCCAGCGCTAAAGGCAACATGCCGAAGATCATCGCCAGCGTGGTCATCAAAATAGGGCGCAAACGCACCTTGGCCGCCATCAGCAGGGCGTCATGACGATTGAGTCCGTCAGCCCGGGCGCGAATGGCAAAGTCCACCAGCAGAATGGCATTTTTAGTCACCAGACCCATCAGCATGACCACGCCAATCACCGAGAACATGGACAGGGTGGAATTAAAGAGCATCAGCGCCAGTACCACGCCGATGAGGGTCAGTGGCAACGCTGTCATTAATGCTAAAGGCTGCAAAAAGCTCTTGAATTGACTGGCCAAAATCATGTAAATAAACACCACGGCCAGCAGCAGCGCCGAGATGGCGTAGCCAAAAGCTTCGCCCATGTCTTTAGTCGAGCCGCTGAACTGGTAGCTGTAACCCGGCGGCATGACGAGGCTGTCCATTGCGGTTTTGATGTCGGCAGACACTTCGCCCGCCGAACGGCCCGACACGTTGGCGCTGACCGCGACTTCACGCGTCAAGTCGCGCCGATTGATCTGATTCGGGCCGGTCGATTCCACCACGTTGGCCACTTGGTTGAGCCGCACGATGCGCGGACTGCCATCCGCATTGGCGCCCACAGTGAAAGGCAGCACCGCCAAGTCCGCTGGACTGTTGCGCGCCAGCGGGGCCAAACGCACATTGACATCGTAGGTCTGATCGTCGGGCGCGCGCCAGTTGCCGACTGTTTGACCGGCCACAAGAATGCGCAGGGCCGAGCCAATTTGCGCCACATTCAGGCCCACATCAGAGGCCAGGTCGCGGTTGATTTCAATGTCCAGCGTGGGCTTGTCGGGTTTGGCGGTGGAGTCCAGATCGACCAGGCCCGGCACTGGGCGGATTTTTTCCAGCGCCTGTTGGGTCAAGCGTTCCAGCTCGGCGGTGTCGGCGCCTTTGATTGAGAACAGAATTTGCTTTTGTCCGCCCATCGGGTCCAGCAGGCCAACGTGGGTGACGGTAATGCCCGGCACTTGTTTCAGCTGCTCCCGCAAGATGACCGACATGGCATCCACGCTGAAATTGCGCGCTTTGCGATTCACCAGCCGAATGTAAATGCTGGCGTAAATTTTTCCCTGTGCGTTGCCCGTGTTGATGGTGGTCAAGGTGTAGAGCACTTCCGGAAAGCCACGAATAATGGCTTCAACCTGCTGCGCCCGGGCTTCGGTGACTTCCAGCGACGAACCCACTGGCGTGTTGAAACTCAGGTTGGTTTCCGCAAAATCGGACTTGGGTACGAACTCGGTGCCCAGCAGCGGCACCATAAAAATACTGCCTATAAAGATGCTCACGGCCAACCCCAAGGTGGCGAGTTTGTGCGCCAGCGCCCAGCGCAAAATCCCTTGGTAAGCGTCCACCAGCTTGTCGGTGGCACGCTCGAACCAACCGGTCACGCGGCCAATCGTCTTGTCGTAAAGCGTCACCGGAATCCACGGTTTGCCATCCGCGCCGAGTCCGTGGCGCCCGTGTTTTTCAATCGTCGGATCGTGCCAAATGCTCGATAGCATCGGGTCCAGCGTGAAACTGACAAACATTGAGATCAGCACAGCGGCCACGATGGTGACACCAAACTCATGAAAAAATTTACCCATGATGCCGCCCATAAAGCCAATCGGCATGAACACGGCAACGATGGACAGCGTGGTGGCCAGCACGGCTAACCCGATTTCCTGCGTCCCATCCAGCGAGGCTTGGTAGGGCGTTTTGCCCATTTGCACATGGCGCACGATGTTTTCTCGCACCACAATGGCATCGTCAATCAGCAAACCGACGCACAGACTCAAGGCCATCAGCGTGATCATGTTGATGGTGAAGCCAAACATATTCATGAACAGAAAAGTCCCAATCAACGCAATCGGCAGCGTCAGGCCGGTGATGACGGTGGAGCGCCATGAGTTCAGGAACAAAAACACGATCAGCACCGTGAGCAAAGCGCCTTCAATCAGCGTGCTGCGCACGTTTTCGACCGACACGCGGATTTGGCGTGAGCCGTCGGTAATCTGCGCCAGCCGCATCCCGGGTGGTAATTCCTGCTGCATCTCGGTCAGCGTTTTTTGCAAGCCATCGACCACGGCAATGGTGTTCTCGTCTTGCGCTTTTTGCACCGTGAGCAGCAAGGTGCGCTGTCCGTTGTAGAGCGCCAGACTTTCGACTTCTTGCGCGCCGTCGGCCACGCGCGCCAGTTGTTCGATACGCACGGGCGCGCCGTTTTTGCGGGCCACAATAATTTTGCCAAAGTCTTCGGGGCGCTGCATCCGGGCGGCGATTTGAATCACGCGCTCTTGCGTGGGTGAACGGATGGCGCCCACCGGCAAGTCCTGATTCTCGTTGCGCACGGCAGAGACGACTTGGTCAGGCGTGATGCCAAACGACTCCAGCGCTTGCGGATTCAGGTAAATATTGATCTCGCGCTGGGTGCCCCCCACCACCGTGACCGAGCCGACGCCGCGGACATTCTCCAAGCGTTTTGTAAATATTTGTTCCGCCCAATTGGTCAGCTCGATAGCCGACATGGGTTTGATCGTGCCTGCCGTGTCGTCGGGCAGCACGGCCACCGACCAAATAGCGCGTGCCGCCGGGTCAAAGCGCAACACGCGCGGCTCTTTAACTTCAGTGCGCAGGCTGGCTCGAAGCGCGGCGACTTTTTCACGCACATCCTCAGCGGCTTTACGCCCATCAACGTGCAGCTTGAATTCGATGATCACCACCGATTGACCTTCGTAGCTGCGCGAGGTAAGGGCGTTAATGCCGGCAATCGAGTTAACGCCTTCTTCAATCTTTCGGGAGACTTCGCTCTCCACAATCTCGGGCGAGGCGCCCGGATAATCGGCGGTGACGACGACCACCGGAAAGTCGATATTGGGAAATTGATCGACCTGCAAACGTTGCAGCGAGAACAAACCCAACACCACCAAGGCCAGCATCACCATCGTGGCAAAGACCGGATTTTTAAGACTAACGCGGGTGAACCACATAATTTACTTTGCGCCGCTTGGGCGTTGAACCAAAGTGCCTGCCCGCAACAGGCCCACGGTGCCACTCAAAATCAAGGCATCCTCATTGACACCTTGCAGTCCCACCATAGTTTCTCCGTTGAAGACACCGCGCACGCCCAGCGTCACCGTCCGATGCAGCACTTGACCGTTGCTGACCTGCTGCACATAAGGCAGTGGCTGGTCGGTGCGCACCGCGCTTAAAGGGGCGGCCAACGTGCGGGATTGACCCGTTTGTAGCGTGCCCTGAGCAAACAGCCCTTGACGTAAATCGGCGCTGGATTGAATCGCCAGATAAATCCGAACGGCTCGACTGCCTTCGATCACGCTCGGGTTCACGCGAACCACTTGGGCGGCGAGTGTTTGAGTCGCGCCTTCTAGGGTGAGTTGCGCCTTTTGCCCGATTTTGACCGTTAGCGAGTCGGCCGCGCTCACTGAGGCCTCCAGTTCCAGATGACGCAGATCAACAACTTCAATCAAGCGTGCTTCAATGGCGACGCGCTCGCCCGACTGGGCCAGACGCTGCGCGATAGTGCCCGAAATTGGCGCCCGCAACACCGTGTCCTGCAAGGATTTGGTGGCGACATCGGCCCCCGCCTGCGCGGCTTGAAAGGTCGCCTCGGCAGCGGCCAGGGTGGACGAAGACGACGTTAATGCCGTGTTAGAAATAAAACCCTGCGCCACCAAGGCGCGGTTGTTGTCAAAGCTGCGTTGGGCAATCGCCACTTGCGCTTTGGCTGCTTCGGCTTGTTGGCGGGCTTGGCGCACGCGCGCCTGAAACTCGGTGGCCTCTATGCGGGCAATGAGCTGACCGGCCTTCACTTCATCGCCTTCGCGAACCGTTAGACCTTGCAGTTCACCGGCGACGCGGGCCTTGACCCAAGCCGAGTTCACGGCCTTGATTGGCCCGGAAATCGCCAATCCATGCACCAAGTCAATGGTTTTGACCTGCACCAGGTCAGTGTCGATCAGCGTCATGACGGGCGCTGTGTCAAGGGCTGCTTGCTGCCCTTGAAGCGCGTCTTTTTTAGCTTGTCGGCTCGACAAAATCCGGAATAATCCCAGCACCAGCAACGCCACGATCAAGCCTGTGACAATCCATTTCAGCCGATATTTCATAATTTAAATGTTGGGTTTATTGACGGAGGGTGAAATAATTTCCGGCACCCGTGGCGGGTGAAGACTCAGGCCATAAAGCAAGGTTTCAACCTGTGCGGCAATGTATTCTTCGGGAATCAGCGGCAGGCTGCCGGTGCAAACGCCCAGGGAGTGCTTCCAGGTGGCGAGAAACATCATCGGCGCCAGCACCATATAAACACCGTATTTCAAGTCCAGCGGACGAAACTCGCCGCGATCCACGCCGCGCTTTAGCACGCGCGCGATCAACTCGTTACCGGGTTGAATGACCTCATTTTCGTAGAAAGCGGCGAGTTCGGGAAAGTTACACGCCTCGCTCATCATCAGTTTGGTGATGCCGGAGGCTTGGGTCGAGCCAATGCGCTCCCACCAAGAGGTCATGCAGTGGCGCAGCATGTCCGCCGTGCTGCCTTCAAAGCTATCAAACTCGTCATTCCAGACGGCAAACCGGCCAGAAATGTTTTGACGCACCACCGCTTTAAACAGTTCTTCTTTGCTGGCAAAGTAGAGAAACAAAGTGCCCTTGGAGACGCCCGCCAGTTTGGCCACCTCTTCGACCCGTGTGGCCGCAAAACCTTTTTTAACAAACAACGTCAGCGCAGCGCTCAATAACTCGCCCGGACGCGCCTCTTTGCGGCGCTCATGCTTGGCGTGGACGGCAGACGTGATGGGGCAAAGGTGCATAGAAAATAGTTAATGACTAAAAGGTTAGTAATGTATCGTCCCGCATTTTGACTGTCAATGAGGACTGGGGTTTTGTAGGGACTTGGCGTGGCGCGTAAGATCAAATACAGGGCTATTCAGCCTTTTTTAACTGGAGATTTACGATGTCGGATTCCTTGCAAACCATCACTTTAGGGGGCGGTTGTTTTTGGTGCACAGAGTCTGTGTATGTTCAGGTGCGCGGCGTGTTAACGGTTGAGTCGGGTTACAGCAATGGCCACGTTGTGCAGCCTGACTACGAACAGGTTTGCACAGGCACGACGGGCCACAACGAAGTCGTCAAACTGGGGTTCGATCCAGCTCAAATCAGCCTGCGTGAAATTCTTGAAATTTTCTTTGTGATTCACGACCCGACGACATTGAACCGCCAAGGTCATGACGTGGGCACGCAGTACCGCAGTGGCATTTACTTTTCAACGCCGGCGCAAGAAAAAATTGCCAAAGAGGTGATCTCGGACATGACGCAAAGCGGCGTTTATAGCCAGCCCATCGTCACCGAGGTGATGCCACTGGCGAACGACTGGCCCGCCGAGACTTATCACCAGAACTTTTTTGCCAAGAATCCGGGACAGGGTTACTGCCTGGCGGTGGCCGCACCCAAGGTTGCCAAGTTTCGGAAAACATTTGCGCGACTCATGAAGAATTGAGGTCATATCGCGTATATTCGCGCACGCATTACAACTGGAGCTGTCCCTCATGTCTGTCTTTTTCGACATCACCCACACCACGCATTACCGCTACGCGCAACCCATCGAATTTGGGGTGCATCGGGTGCTGTTTCGACCACGCGACAGTCATGACCTGCGGGTTCTGGCGACGGATTTGCAGGTCACACCCGAGCCGGTCAGCATTCGCTTGATTCAAGACGTGTATTCCAACTCCATGGCCTTGGTGCAGCCACAAAGCCCGGCGTCGGAACTCAAGATTGTGTGTACGTTTTCAGTCGAACACACGGGCACCCGGGCGCTCGACTTTCCCTTAAGTCCCCGGGCACAAATCTATCCGTTTGAGTACGACGCTGAAGAACAATTGGTGCTGGCACATTACCGGGCGCCCTATTACGACGACCCCAACGGTCAATTGCTGGCCTGGGCCAATCAGTTCACGCAAAGTCATGACGTGTTGGGTGCACGGGCGCTGCTGGTGAATATGACGCAATTTATCCGCGACTCGATGCAGTACCAAACCCGTTTTGACGAAGGTGTGCAAACCCCGTTTGACACCTTGCGTTTACAAAGTGGCACCTGCCGCGACTTCGCCACGTTAATGATTGAAGCGGTGCGTCAACTCGGTTATGCCGCTCGTTTTGTTTCCGGCTATATTTATTCACCAGGATTGGACAGCGGTCCCGACGTGGCGGCCAGCCCCGGCTCTACCCATGCGTGGCTGCAGGTTTATCTGCCCGGCGCGGGCTGGATTCCATTTGACCCGACCAACAATCTTGTCGGTGGCAACAGCCTGATTCGTGTTGGTGTGGCCCGCCACGCCAGCCTGGCGTCACCGGTGAGCGGCTCATGGAGCGGTCCGGTTGAAGATTATCTGGGCATGGATGTGGATGTGCAGGTGCGTAAAGTCACGCGCTAAACCGGGCGCTGTCAACGGCTCATACCTGCGGTTTTTGTTGAGGCAAAGCGCAGGCCTTGTCCGGCCCCACCGCTGGTTCAAACCAAGCCGACGGCTCGCCCCAGCCATTCTCAAACACCAGTGACGCCAGCGGCTGGCGTTTGGCCCAACGTTCTTGCTGCAACATGGGTGCTTCGTAAAAAGCATGGACTGGCCCGATGCAGAGCAGCGCAATCGGCTCGGCGCCAGCAGGCATCTGCAACAACGCGGCAACTGCGACCGGATCAAACAACGACACCCAACCCACGCCCAGCCCTTCAGCCCGCGCGGCCAGCCACAGGTTTTGAATGGCGCAAGCCGCAGAGGCCAAGTCCATGTGCGGCAAAGTGCGACGGCCAAAGATGTGCTTTTCGCGGCCATCGGCCAGCGCCACCACCCACAGTTCGGCGGCGTCCAGCAAACCCTCCACCTTGAGCCGCATGAAGGCGTCTTCACGCTCGCCCAACGCTTGCGCCGTCAACACCCGTTCCTGTTCGACCAGCGCATGAAGTTGCTGGCGCAAGGACAAATGACTCACACGAATGAAACGCCAAGGCTGCATAAAACCCACGCTGGGCGCGTGGTGCGCGGCGGTGAGCAAACGCCGCATCACGTCGGGCGCGACCGTGCCGCCAGAAAAGTGCCGCATATCGCGCCGCTCAAAAATAGTCCGGTACACCGCGCCTCGTTCATCAGCAGAAAATGCAAATTCTGTCGCGGGAGGCACGGGTTCGGCATCCGGTAAACGGACTGGATTTGAATCAGAATGGCTCATCAGTGGCATTCAATCCTCAATGCCACGCTGGGCTGGAATGCCCGCCTTGAACGCGTGTTTGACCATTTGCATCTCGGTCACGGTGTCGGCCAGTTCGATGATTTCGGGCGGGCAACGCCGTCCGGTGATGACCACATGCACATGGCCCGGACGCTCGCGCAGGGTTTGCAGCACATCGTCCAGCGGCATCCAGCCGTAGATCAGCGGGTAGGTGATTTCGTCGAGCGTCACCATGAAATAGTCGCCGCTCAAAATCGCCGCTTTGGCTTTTTGCCAGCCGTCGCGGGCCAATTGGGCGGAATGCGCCAGGTCTTGACTTTTCCAGCTAAAGCCGTCGCCCAGACCCTCAATGGGAATGCCGATTTGCTCGAATAGGCGGTGTTCGCCAAAACGCGCTGTTGGCACTTTCATAAACTGAAAAATCTTGACCGCCTTGCCGCGCCCGTGCGCCCGCAGCGCCAGCCCAAAAGCCGCTGTGCTTTTGCCTTTGCCGTCGCCGGTGTTGACGATCACGATGCCCCGGCGTTCGCCCTCGGGTTTTTCGTAGGGTTTGTCTTGGGGTGGGGTTTCAATGTGCATAAGATTAAAAATTAAAAGTTAAATTATTCATTCCACCCAATTAGCCAACCGCAACGCTTCCACACGCTCGAATTCGCGCAGGTTGTTGGTCACCAACGTCAATCCCTCGCTGCGGGCATGGGCGGCAATGTGCAGGTCGTTGACGCCAATGGTTTGCCCGCGCTTTTCCAGCGCGCTGCGAATGCTGCCGTAGTGTTGCGCGGCCTTGGGGCCGTAGGGCAATATCTCCAGCCGACTGCAAAAATCTTCCACCACGCCCAACGAGCGCGCCGGGGCGTTGCTCTTTTCGGCACCGTGGAGCAACGCGGCCAGCGTGATGGTGGAAATGGCCATGTGCCCGGCGTGCTCGTTAAACACCTTGAGTGCAGACAAGGGCTTGTTTTTGATCACGTAAATGACGATGTTTGTGTCGAGCAGGTAGCGCAGCATCAGAGTGCCTCGCGTTCGGGCTGTTCCTGACTGGCGCGTGTTGCCAGAAAGTCGTCGGCAACATCTGGACTGTCCAAAAAGAAACTGTCCCATGTTTGCCCAAACGGCGCGATAACGCGCTCACAGCCGCGTGCACGCACATCCACACGCTTGACGTTAGCTGGCAGGCGAAGCGCAGCCGGAAGACGAATCGCCTGACTGCGGTTGTTAATGAAAACAGTGCTGGTCGTCATGATGGAATGCTCCTAAATAAATGGGATAGTGCAATTGTATATACCATCAAAAGGGATGACGTCCGTTTAGTTTGGCAACGCCACCCACTGCCCGCTTAAGGCGTGAATGGCAATGCGCTTGTCAAACACCGCTTCCAACGCGCGGTGCGTGGTGGGGTCAGAACAATTGCCTTGGTGCGTCACGCAGCCTTGGGCCATGATGACCATCTGGTCGGCGTGCAAGGCAAACGAGATTTCGTGCAACACGCTGACCACCGTTTTGCCTTGCGCAATCAACGCACGCACCATCGCCAGCCAATCGGCTTGGTGCGGCGGGTCCAAATTAGCCAGTGGCTCATCCATCAGCAACACCTGCGCCTGCACCGCCAAGGCGCGGGCCAGCAACACACGTTGACGCTCACCGCCCGACAGGTGGCCCAGCGAGCGAGCACGCCAATCCCAAGCTTGCGTGGCGCGCAACGCCTGTTCGACGGCGGCGTGATCGGCGGCATTGGGCGCGGCCAACCACGACTGGTGCGGCAAACGGCCCAGCATGGCGAGATCCCACACCGTTAAATCGTCACCCGTGCTTTCGTTTTGCCCGAGCCACGCCAGTTGCTGCGCGCGTGCGCGCCCCGGCAGGGTGGCCAGCGGTTGGCCCAACAAAGCCACGCTGCCGGTGTGAGGCAACAGACCCGCCAAGACTTTAAGCAGCGTTGATTTGCCCGCCCCGTTTGGCCCCACGATGCTGGTCCAGCGACTCCGTTGCAAGGTCAGGCCGATGCCGTGCAAAACCTCGGTATGACCGAGACTTGTACGAATATCTTGCGCGTCAATCGCAATGGAATGAACGGTCGTTTTCATAAACTGGCTCCTGACGAGGTGCGGGTGTTGCGGTGCATGAGCCACAGCAAATAGCCGCCGCCCAGTACCGCCGTCAACACGCCCACGGGCAACTCTTGCGGCGCAATCAACCAACGCGCCAGCGTGTCCGCCGCCATCAACAAAACGCCGCCCATCAGGCTGGACAGCAAGATCAAACGGCCATGCGTGGTTTTGGTAACCGAGCGCACCAGATGCGGTGCCGCCAGTCCCACAAACGCGATTAACCCGGTTTGCGCGACCGCCGTGCCGGTCGCCAGCGCCAGCACCACCACCAACGCCGCCCGCATTTGCGGCAAAGGCAAGCCGAGGCTGGCCGCAGTGGCTTCGCCCAGCGACAAGCCATCCAGCACGTGACTGAGCATCCAGGCCACCACCATGCAAATTAGCCAAACCCCGGCCATCAAAGCGCACGCCATCCAGCCGACAAAGCCGGTGCTGCCCAACATGAACGCCTGCATCGCCTGCATCACCTCGGGCACCATCAGCATGGTGAGCGACGCAAAAGCGCCCAGCACCACGCCCACAATGACACCCGCCAGCAGCAGGCGCAAGGTGTGCTGCACGCCTTTGGCCAACATCAGCGTGAGCAGCACCGCGCCGACCGCGCCTGCAAAGGCCGCGCCAGTCAGACCCAGCCGGACAATCCACTGCGTCGCAAACGGCGACACGCCAAAAAATACCAGCGACAAGGCCACGCCCAACGACGCGCCCGAGGCACTGCCTAACAAATAGGGGTCGGCCAGCGGATTGCGAAAAAGCCCTTGCGCCACAGCCCCCGCCAAACCCAACAACGCGCCTGCCGTCCAGGCACCCAGCGTACGCGGCAGGCGAATATCCCACACAATTTGCTGCGCCAACGGGTCATGCCAAGCGTTTAGCACGCTCTCAAACCCGGTGCTGCCGACGCTGGCACCGATCAACACCAATACCCCACTGACCAGCAACAAACCCGCGCCCAACCAAGAGGCGATGCGTTGTTGAAGAGAAATATCGGTCACGGCGTTTTGCCTTGTGGCGCTTGCATGGCTTGCAGACACTGCGCCATGATGCG
The DNA here is from genome assembly GCA_903823025.1 of uncultured beta proteobacterium. GTDB lineage: Bacteria > Pseudomonadota > Gammaproteobacteria > Burkholderiales > Burkholderiaceae_C > Rhodoferax. The sequence goes on along the minus strand of CAIJRK010000060.1, from coordinate 35,154 downwards.
TGCGCCCTCGGCCATACGTGGGCCGGGTCGCACCACCACATCGGATTGCGCCACGGTGAACACACACACGCGATGTTCTTTAATGGCGCGAATACCTGCCCAACCGGGACGCCCTTCCATGCCCGCATAGTTGCGGTCACCGACCATGATCACGTCCGGGTTGGCGCGCACTACGTATTCGGGGTTGAGTTTGGGGAATGGGCCGAGGCTGGCGGGCACGATATTTTGAGCACCCAAACGCGACAAGGTTTCGCCAATAAAAGACGAAGCGCCAGCGGCATAAGGCGCGCGATTCACCTCAAAGTAAACCCGCGTGTTTTTAACGCTGGTGGGCAAGGATTGCGATGCCGCCAACACGCCCGCATCAATCACGCGCCAGACGCGCTGCGCATCGGGCACATCCAACACTTGGCCGATTTTCTCCAGCACGCGCTTCACATCGGCGTGACTTTTAGGCTCCAGTGCCACCACCTTGATGCCCAGCGATTGCAGTCGTTCACCGACGCGGGAAGACGTTGCCATCAACACCACATCGGGTTTGAGGGCGACGATGGCTTCAATATTCGGGTCCAAGCCGCCACCCACTTGCGGCAAGGCACGCACGCTCGCCGGATAGTTGGAATAGCGATCCACCCCGACCAGCCGCTGGCATTGGCCCAGTTCGCACACCGTCTCGGTTAGCGACGGCAGCAAACTGACGATGCGTTGCGGTGCCTGATTGAACATCACCGTCACACCCCGGTCATCGGTGACTTGCAGGGCTTGCGCTGCGCCCGGTAACACGTTGAAGGCGATGACTGCCAGCCACAATTTAAGGTGCAAATTCTTCATACGGCATCTTTCAAAGTGAGCGGCAAACCCGCCGCCATCAACGTGACACGTTGGCACACGCGGGCCACGTTCTGGTTCAGCGTGCCCAAGGCATCCACAAAAGCACGGACCTCTGAGCCGAGGGGAATCACACCCAGGCCAATCTCGTTGCCGACCAGCACGACTGGGCCGGGTGCGCTGGAAATCGCTTCCAACAGCAGCGCGACTGGCGCAGTTGGAATGGGAGCTAACGGCGGGTTGGCGGCTTCACTTTGGCTCATCGGCATCAACCAATTGGTGAGCCACAGCGTGAGGCAATCAACCACCACCAGTGTGTCGGGACGGCTGTGTTGCGTTATTTTTTCGGCCAGTGCCCGCGATTCTTCGACAGTGCTCAGACCGGGCACACGTTCAGCGCGATCCAACTGATGGCGGGCAATGCGTGCGCGCATCTCATCGTCCCAAGGCTGAGCGGTGGCGATCAGCACAGCGTGGTGATTCGCTGACGCGGCCAGCCAGTCCCGCGCCAGCATTTCGGCACGACGCGACTTGCCGCTTTTTTGACCACCCAAAATTAACTCGCTGCGCGCCACTGATAAGACCGTCATTTTTCAGCCGCCGCGCTGCAGCCCGGCTCGACCAGCGCGCCGTCTTGCTTCTGACTCCAATCCATCACGATGCGGTGCAACTGCGCCACACCGTCGGTCAAGGCAGCGGGGCCGGGTTGCAGAATGTCAGCGGATTTGATTTCAAACAGTTGCTGGTTTTTCACCGCATTCACGTTCTCCCAACCCGGACGCGCCGCCACTTTTTCAGGCCTGAATTTCTTGCCACACCAAGAGCCAATGATGATGTCGGGGTTGCGCCGCACAATCTCGGCACCGTCAGCAATGATGCGGTTTTTGCCCAGCGACTGCGTGGCCAATTCGGGAAAGCAATCGTCACCGCCCGCGATGCCCATCAACTCGGACACCCAGCGAATGGCGCTGATGTGCGGCTCGTCCCATTCCTCAAAGAAGATTTTTGGCCGACGCGGCAGGCGGGCGGCGGCATCGGCAATGGCGGTCAGTTGCTGTTGCATTCCACCAATCAGCGCCATGGCCTGCTCGCCCTGCCCCACCATTGCGGCGACCTGGTACAGCATGGAAAAAATCTCGGCCACGCTGCGCTGGTTGAACACCGTGACTTGCACCCCTTGGCGAATCAGCGCGGCGGCAATGTCAGCCTGCATATCTGAAAAACCAAAAACGCAATCGGGTTTCAGCGCCAGAATTTTGTCGATTTTGGCGCTGGTAAAAGCACTGACACGGGGTTTCTCATCCCGCGCCCGGCGTGGCCGCACCGTATAACCCGAAATGCCGACAATCCGCTGCTCTTCGCCTAAGAGGTAGAGCCATTCGGTCGTCTCCTCGGTCATGCAGACGATGCGCTGCGGGCCTTGGGAGAATGCAAAACGTTCAGTCATTGGATAACTCCTGCCGTGGGGTTTTGTAGCATTTCAACCGGCGCAAAAAGCGCGGCGGTGGCCGCCGGGCTGGACGCAAACCACGCATGAAAATAACTGGCTTGAATCGAGCCTACCTGGTACAGTGCCTCGCCCGCATGGGGCGTCTGCTCGCTGTCCGGGCGCGTGGTGCGCAAATCGGCCAGCAGCGGCGTCGTGCTGGTGGAGTAGTGAAAAGTGTGACCGCGCAACACGCCCTCAAGCATCGCCAATTGCTGCGGCCCCAGCGCGACCAGCCGTTTTTGCATCGTCACGCGGCCGGGCAACAAACCCCACTGCGCGTGCGTCTGACCGTCAATCGTCACCAGCGACTCAAACAACACCATCATGCCGCCGCACTCGGCCCAGACCGGTTTGTTTTGTGCCACATGGTTCGCCAGACTGTCGCGCAAACGGGTGTTGTCGGCGAGTCGGGCGGCGTGCAACTCGGGGTAACCGCCGGGTAGCCAAACGGCGTCGCAAGCGGGCAAGTCCGCGTCCGCCAAGGGGGAGAAGAACACCAATTGCGCGCCCAGATCGCGCAAACAATCCAGATTGGCCGCGTAGATAAAACAAAAGGCGACGTCACGGGCAATGGCGATGGTGCAACCGGCCAAAGGTTGAGCGTCGAAGACCTCTCGTCCGGCCTCCTCTTCCACTGTGAAAGTGACATCCCAGCGTTTCAAGTCAAGCAGTGACATTTGTCCCAGCGGCGTGGTGGCTAACGCATCGGCGGCGGCGTCCAACCGTTCCAGTGCATCGACCACTTCGCTGGCGACCGTCAGGCCGAGGTGGCGTTCCGGCAAGTTCATGGCCGGGTTGCGCATCAGAGCGCCCAGCCATTGCTCAGGTTCGCGCACACTGTTTTTCAACATCTCTTCGTGACGCTCACTGGCGACGCGGTTGGCCAACACACCAGCCCAAGAAAGATCGGTTCGGTAATGCTGCAAACCAAAAACCAGCGCGCCAAAAGTGCCCGCCATGGCTGACGCATCAATGACCATCAGCACCGGCAGACCGAAGCGTTGCGCCAAATCAGCGGCACTCGGCTCGCCGTCAAACAAACCCATCACGCCTTCCACGATGATCAAGTCCGCCTCCCGAGCCGCTGCGGCCAGTCGCGCCCGGCAGTCCGCCTCGCCCGTCATCCACAAGTCCAACTGATGTACCGGCGCGCCGCTGGCCATGGTGTGCCAATAAGGGTCCAGAAAATCCGGTCCGCATTTGAAGACACGCACTTTTTTACCTTGACGTGTGTGCAAACGTGCCAAGGCGGCGGCCACCGTGGTTTTGCCTTGGCCGGAAGCCGGGGCGGCGATGAGGATAGCGGGACAGCAAGGCGCGTCAGACATGGCGTTTTCTTTCAGGTCAATTAAGGGATTCGGGGACTACGGGATTTACTTCGGTGCCCACTTGACACCGACATAAAAAGTGCGGCCAGCAGTCGCATAGGTGCGCGCCAGTTCGTACTTTTTATCTGCCAGATTGTCCACACGCGCCAGCAGCGTCCAGTTTTTTTGAATCGCGGTGCTGGCGCTCAAATTGAAGAGGCTGTAGCCGCCTAATGGCTTGGTGTTGGCGCCATCGTCATAACGCTCGCCCGACAACTGAGCCTCAGCACCTAGCGCCCATTGGCCCACGCGGGTGTCGGCGCTTAGCGTACCGTGCCGCTTGGCGCGGCGGGCCAGTTGCTTGCCCGTGTCCAGATCACGCGGGTTTTGCAAGTCCAGCGAGGCGTTCAGGTTGACGCCACCGACCGTGTAACCGCCGGTGAAGGTCACGCCCGAATACTCGGCACGCGCGGTGTTTTCATAACAGCCATAAAGAGAAACGCAAGGCCCAGGTGCCGAGTAGGTGATCAGGTTGTCCACCTTGTTGCGATAGGCCACAACACCCAAATGGCTGCTGCCCTGTGCGTAACGCAAACCAATTTCGGCATTGCGCGCACTTTCGGGCTGCAGCGTGGATTTGCCATATTCGCTAAAACGATGGAAGAGCGTCGGCGTGCGAAAGGCCGTGCCCACTGCGGCCGTGGCCCGCCACTGCGGTGTGAGGGCGTAGCCATAAGCGGCGCTGGCGGTGTCATGCCCCCCAAACTCGCTGTCGTTGTCGTGGCGCACATTCAATTGCACCGTGTGTTGCAAGTTCGTAAACCCATAACCCAACGCCACGCCGTCTTGTGATCGGCTTTGGTTGATGGGCGTATTGTCCAGATGGTCTTCTTTGCGCTCCAGATCTGCCGAGAACAGGTGCGCGCCCTGACGCAGTTCGTTGTGCAATAAATAACTGCGCAAGTTGGTGACGGTGCGGTAAGGCGAAGGCGTGGTTTCGTAGCTATCTTGTGAGTCGGAAACGCTTAGGCGCGTGCGCCACGCCTGCGTCCACTGCGCCTGCCAATTCAAACCTTGGGCGGTGAGTTTGTGCAAGTTGCGATCATTGTTCTGACCGTAGCCGTCGTATTGCGAGTCACCGTCGTTGGTCAGGTAGGTGGCTTCGAGTCGATGCGTTGGATTGATCTGAAATCCGAGTTTTACGTTGGCCGATTGGCTGCTGTAGCCGTCCCGATCTGGGTTTTGTGTGGGAATAGTGCGTGCGTTGTAGCCGTCGCTTTGCTCATCAATCAAACCCAGGGAGTAATCAAAAGCACCACTGGCACCACTGAATCCGGCTTCCAGTTGGCGCGTGCCGTAGGTGCCCAAACCAACGCCTACAAAGGGCGAAAAGCCGTTTTCGCCGCGTTTGGTAAAAATCTGAATCACACCACTCATGGCATCTGATCCGTACACCGCAGCAGCGGGGCCGCGCAACACTTCAATGCGGTCAATCTGCCCGAGTGGAATGCCTTCCCACGATGCCCCGCCCGTCGATTGCGAGTCAATGCGCACGCCGTCGATGAACACCGCCGTGAAACGCGATTCGGAACCGCGCAAAAACACGCCGGTCGTGGCCCCCGGCCCGCCATTACGCTGAAACTCAATACCGGGCAATCGACCCAGCAAATCGGCCAACCCGGTGGCACCACTGCGCTCAATGCGCGCCCGATCCACGAGGGTGACATCAGCGAGCAAGTCACTCAAAGGTTGGGCGACCCGCGTGGCAGTTACCACCATTTCACCTAAAGACGAATTAGTCTGCGTTTGCGCCAAAGAAGGAAAAGCAGCAGCCAAAGCCAGCGGCAGTGCGGCGAGGCGCACAGAAAAGACACAAGTTTTCATGAAAAAAGACCAAATAACGAAAGCTCTCACCGTCGTCCCCGACAGTGCCTGAGCGGCAAGGCAGCACGCACGCGTGCAACCACCTTGTTGGCCGGTATCCGGGCTGGTGGAAGCAACCTCCATCGCCTTCCCAAGCGCTTGTTCAAGGCGTTCAGTGGCTGTGATGGAAGCGGAATCAAAGGATTCGTCCACTTACCGTTGCGGGGGCAGCGCAGGTTAGGTGGGTCGATAACGACAAACCCTCCTGCTTCCCGTTGAACTGCGCCGTGTGAACCACGCCGCGAGCACCAACCCTGCGATCTTAGCCTTTAAAACTTGGGCTAACCCTACAATGGGCACCTATGTCGAAACCCTCTCAAATCGACCAAATTGCTACCCGCGTGGAGCGTTTGCTCGTTCACCACGCAGAATTGCAAAACACAAACAGGCTCCTCGTTGAGCAGTTGCGTGTGCTTGCCCAAGAGCGTGATTCCCTCAAGTCCAGACTTCGTGCCGCTCGCGCCCGGATTGATGCGTTACTGAATCGCTTGCCGGATACGGCAGTCAATGCGCCACACAAAGGCAACTCTTGAAACAACTTGAAGTCCAGATCATGGGGCAAGGCTACTTGCTAAGTTGTCCCGAAGGGGGCGACTTGCGGTTGCAAGAAGCCGTCAAGCGGGTGGACGCGGCCATGTGCAAAATTCGCGATGATGGCAGAGTCAGAGCGCGTGACCGTATCGCCGTGCTGGCCGCGCTCAACCTCGCCGTTGATTTGGCTGAGCAGTACAACACGCCTTTGGCGCCGCCTGCCGGTGCGGGTTTTCAGGGCGATGCGTCACCCGTACAGGACAACCCGCAACTCACCGCACTCTTGGCACAGCTGGATGCCGCCCTGATTGACATCCAGCCCTTCTTGGTCCCCCAAGAAGCGGGTGGATAGGCGTGCCATCACGCTCTACAATCGCATTTGTCTGCAATGCTCGCCGGGCTTTATATTTCTTGAACCAATGCTCTCTGAGCCCGGGCTTGGAACATCGCTGCTCAAGCGTGAACATCTCGCGTTAGATGTACCCAATGGTCAGCTGACCTCGCCCACCTAAACCCCGGTTTAGGATGACGGTCCGGTGGCATTTGCAGACACCTTTTCTCGTCCTCCCGTTCTTCTCCCCTTTCTCCCGTTTCGCCATGATTCTTGAACCTTTGCTGATCATTCAACTGGCCCTGTTGGGTTTAATCTCCGGCTTTTTGGCGGGTTTGCTCGGCATTGGCGGGGGCATGATGATGGTGCCGTTCATCACCATCATCCTGTCGGGCCGGGGCGTTGACCCTGACCTCGCTATCAAAATGGCGATTGCCACCTCGATGGCGACCATCATCTTCACCTCGATTTCAAGCGTGCGCGCGCATCACAAACGGGGTTTTGTGCGCTGGGACTTGGTCAGGCGTCTGGCGCCGGGTATTGTGCTGGGCGGGGCGTTGGCCAGTCTGGGCGTTTTTGCGCTGCTCAAGGGGTCGTGGTTAGCGCTGTTTTTTGCCGTCTTCGTCAGCTTTTCTGCAACCCAGATGTTTCTGGATAAAAAACCCGCACCCACCCGGCAAGTGCCCGCCACGGCGGGGCTACTGGGCGCCGGGGGAGTGATTGGTTTTTTGTCAGGCCTGTTGGGCGCCGGGGGCGGTTTTATCAGCGTGCCGTTCATGACCTGGTGCAATGTCGCCATTCACAACGCCGTCGCCACCTCGGCGGCGCTGGGTTTTCCGATTGCGCTGGCCAATGTGGTGGGCTACATCATCAGCGGCCAAGGCTTGCATGACTTGCCGCCCCATTCACTGGGTTACCTGTGGTTGCCCGCGTTGGGCGTGATTGCCACTTGCAGCGTGCTGACCGCGCCGCTGGGCGCCTGGGCAGCGCACAAACTGCCGGTGAAGAAACTCAAACGCGTGTTTGCCTGCACGCTTTATTTGTTGGCCGCTTACATGCTTTATCGCGGTCTTAAGACGGTTTGACCTCGCACCTCAATTGAACGTCGTCATGCAAGCGGGCGATTTCTGCCGGATGACACAGCCCGGTGCCTTCGCTTTGCAGCGCCGCTGACCCTGCCGCCACGCCGTACCGAAAAGCCTCTTTCAACGTCAACCTCTGCGCCAGCGCCCACACCATCGCACCGACAAGGCTGTCGCCGGCCCCGATGGCGCTGACCACCTTGACCGGCAAACCGGGTGCAAAGCACACCTCTTGCGCCGTGATCAGCCAAGCGCCCGCTTCGCCCAAGGTCAACACCACCGCCTGTGCCCGGCCTTGTGCAATGAGTTGTTCAGCCGCGCCGAGCCACTGCGTTGACGTCTCCAGCGCCAGGCCAGAGAAATCACGCAACTCGCGCAAGCTTGGTTTGACCAGGTAAACACCCGCCGCCAGCGCCGCAGCGAGGGCGGGACCTGACGTGTCCAGCACCACCTGAACGCCTAACGGTTTGACGCGGCGAATCAACTGGGCATAAAAGTCAGCCGGAACACCCGGTGGCAAACTCCCGCTGACCACCAGATAGCGGGCTGACTGGGCCAGCGCCTCCACCTGATCAAGACACGCCTGCCATTCCCGCGCCAGCAGCGTGGGTCCCGGCAATACAAAGCGATATTCTTGTCCGCCCCCCTCGTCTTTGACGGAAAAACTCTCACGGGTTTCACCTGTAATTGCTATACAACAACTGGCCACACCTTCGTCATCGAGCAGCTGGCGCAAGCGTTTGCCCGAGGCGCCGCCTGCCGGGTAAAGCGCTACCACCTCGCCACCCAAACGATGCAGCACCCGCGCCACATTAACGCCACCCCCTCCGGGATGGCGTTGCACGGTGGCACACCGAAGTTTGTGCGTCGGCATCACATACGCCGTCGAGGTTGCCACATCAACAGCCGGATTCATGGTGACGGTCAAAATATCGCTCATGGCTGTGCCACGGTGTCACTCAGCCGTGATTGGGCTGACGCATCGCTATCGGGCAGCTGCTCGAAACGGGAGGCTTGACTGAACATGGCTTGCAGCGCAGCGCGAACCTGGATCAGCCGGGGGTCTTGCGCGTGCGCATCATCCGTGGTGTCGTTAAGGCAGAAGAAATCCAGTGTGCCCAGCGCGGCCATTAAATCGTCAAGCTGCACGGCTTGATCGGCCTCGCCGGTGGACAAATAGCGGGACGAATAATGGCGTGTCTTCGCAAGGCCTTGGGCCAAGGCCCAACGCATCACGAAGTCAGAGATGATGGTTGGTTTGTCCCAGGTACGAAACACCGTCGAGCGCACGCGCTCGAACAGACTTGGCGCGCGTTGCTCCAGCTCGAAAAGAACCGCTTTGTGCATCGGTCGGGGCGAATGTGCGAATGTGCGAAAAGTGTGCTGGTAGTCGGCCAGACCCGGTTGATGGGCCGCCGCCCTGAACCATTGGCTTGACAACCGACAAGCGTTTTCCAGCGATAACGCATCTTCACGGAGCGGCTCATCGGTGACCACAGGCTCATCAGACCAGGCCACGTAAATGCCGCTGTCCAAAAACCAGTCACTCAAAGCGACGGGGGCACCAAAAAAAACATCGTCATTGAGGTAGAAATATTGCGCTGACAAACCCGGTATCCGGTGGATATAAGACTCGATATGACTGGAGTCAAACGTGGGCAGCGAGGCGGGCGGCATTAGCTCACGATGGTCGATAAGCGTGAGTCCGTTCGAGGGCCGCAGCCAGGCGGGCGTTTGCGCATCGGTGACGATATAAATATGACCGTGCGACGGAAAGAACCGCTCAAGCGCGCGCAGGTTGTAACGCAACTCGTCGTTATCCCGAAATCGGCCCTCAACATTGCCATACAGAGCCATCGCATGGCGCTGGTCGAGGCTCAGTTTGGCCACCGCCAAGTCACGTTTTGCGCGCCAGACAGGGTCGTTGCCATCGACCCAAAGGTAAACAATATCAATTGATTTTTCGTCTTGCATGAACAACTGTTTCAAATCTGAAAGCAAAAATTTTGGAAACCGACTGTACCTGCTTTAGGGTGAAGCAGTCGTCTGTGGGTTTGTGCGCCCGGTGTCGGCAAGGGGGCGCGTCACCACGTTAGGATGTTTATTTTCAATCTGAAGGAGCCGGAAAAATGCGTCGATGGCCTAAAAATTTCTTGTTTTTCGCTTGGCTGCTCATCGCGCCTATGACTTGGGTTAACGCTCAAACGGTGCGCACCGAGGTGGTGGCGTCTGGTTTGCAACATCCGTGGGCTGTAGCTTTTTTGCCTGAAGGCCGATTTTTAGTGTCCGAGCGGGTCGGAAATTTTCGGGTCATTGAAGCTAACGGGCAAATGAGCTTGGCGCTGGGCGGTGTGCCCAAGGTTGTCGCGGTAGGACAAGGCGGTTTGCTGGACGTGGTGCTTGACAGCGACTTTACGCACAACCGCACGCTGTTTTTCTGTTTCTCCGAAGCTGGCACGGGCGGCAACAGCACGGCATTGGCCCGCGCGCGATTGTCCGACGACCGCACCCGGCTGGAAGACGTCAAAGTCATCTTCAGCCAAAAACCCAAGGTAGCCAGCAGCGCTCATTTTGGTTGCCGTATCGTGGAGAGCCAGCAAGCGGGCAAGTCCGATGGTTTGTTGTTCATGACGCTGGGCGAACGCTTTGTGCGCAAGGACGATGCGCAAAAGTTGGACAACCATCTGGGCAAAATTATCCGTATCTACAAAGATGGCCGTGTGCCCGCTGACAATCCTTTTGTAACCCGCGCCGGGGCACTGCCCGAGATTTGGAGCTACGGCCATCGCAACCCGCAGGGTGCCACGCTGTCACCCGACGGCACTTTTTGGACGCATGAACACGGCCCGCAAGGCGGCGACGAGATCAACCTGATTCAGCCGGGTCGCAACTACGGCTGGCCGGTGATTACCTATGGGGAAAACTATGGTGGCGGGAAAATGGGCGAAGGCCTCAGCGCCAAAGAAGGCATGACGCAACCCTTGCATGACTGGGTGCCGTCGATTGCGCCATCGGGCATGGCGTTTCTGAGCAGCGCGCGTTATGGCGCGGCTTGGCGTGGCAACTTGTTTGTCGGCTCGCTCAAATTTGGCTACCTGAATCGCATCGAGTTGTCTGAGCCGTTCAAAGGCAGCGTGGTACGCGAACACAAGCTGCTGGCCGATTTGGGCGAGCGCATCCGCGATGTCCGCCAAGGCCCGGACGGCTTCCTGTATGTGCTGACGGACAACGCACACGGGCAGTTGATCCGGGTGGTGCCAGCGCAATCAACGGGCCTAATCAACTGACTATCGCATCACTACAATTAAAAAAATAGCTTTGGCTACAGGTCAGACCCTCAAGGAAATTCAGCATGTTGATCACACATATAAAGCTCAAAAATTGGCGAAACTTCCGGGCGCTGGATGTTCCGTTGCGCGATGTGAGCTACCTCTTGGGACCCAATGCATCCGGCAAATCCAACTTGCTTGACGTGTTCCGCTTTCTGCGTGACATCAGCAAGCCCAAAGGCGGTGGACTTCAGCAAGCCGTGTCTGACCGGGATGGCATCACCAAAGTACGTTGTCTGCACGCCCGCAAAGACACCGAGGTGCTGATGGACGTTGAGCTGGCCGAAACCTCTGATAGCCCGACCATTTGGCGTTATGTGCTGGGCTTCAAAACCGAAGGCAAAGGCGCACAACGAATTATTGTCTCGAAGGAAGAGGTTTGGCACGAAGGAAATCCGATCTTGATACGGCCAAACGAGAGCGATAAAGACGATGTGATGTTGCTCACGCAAACCCATTTGGAGCAAATTCAGACGAACGCAAAATTCCGTGATCTGGTTGACTTTTTCAGCAATACAACCTACTTGCACTTGGTGCCTCAGTTGCTGAAATTTTCTAAAAAAATAGGTGGTCATCACTTGGAAGATGACCCATTTGGACAGGGGTTTCTGGACCGTATTGCCAAGACAACCGAGAAAACACGCACAGCCCGCCTTCATAAGATCACCAAGGCGTTGACGCTGGCAGTACCCCAATTCAAAGAGCTACGCTTTAACAAAGACGACTTGGGTCATCCGCACTTGGAGGCTTTGTACGCCCATCATCGCCCCAACGCAGGATGGCAATCTGAAGAACATTTTTCTGATGGGACATTGCGCCTGTTGGGTCTCTTGTGGACACTGTTGGATGGAAATTCTCTGCTGCTGCTGGAAGAGCCTGAAATCTCACTGAACGATGCGATTGTGAAAGAAATTCCGTTAATTCTTCAGCGTTTGCAACGAGACAGAAAGATCAAACGTCAAATCATATTAAGCACACACAGTGAAGCTTTGCTCAGCAACCCAGGCATAGACGGACGCGGAGTCGTGGTGCTGGAAACCGGGCCACAAGGCTCTACGGGCAGGACACTTGCAGAGGATGAGACGAGTGCGATCAATGCGGGGCTGACGGTGGCCGAGGTGGTGTTACCTAAAACCCGCCCGACCTCTGTTAACCAGTTGGGCTTTTGGCAATGATGCCAGTGGCCTTGGCCATCGAAGATGACTTGAGCAAAGCCATTGGCAAGCGTTTGTTGGCGGAATTGCCGACCCCTGTCGTCCCCAATCTGATTCTGCAAAAGGGAGGATTTGGCTACCTGAAATCGCGCATGAACAGCTGGCGTGAATTGTCGCAACGTCAAATCGTGCTCGTCTTGACAGACTTGGATCGAGTCGCTTGCCCGGTGGCACTCAGCGCGGATTGGCTTGGCAAGACGCCACGCCCTGCCAACTTGCTATTACGCATCGCGGTCAGGGAAGTCGAGTCTTGGGTGCTGGCCGATCATGTCGCCATGCGTCAACTTATTGGCAGCAAAGGAACTCTGCCGCCCCAGCCCGACGACCTGCCAGATCCCAAACAACATTTTCTCAAACTCGCAAAGTTAGCGCCCAGGCCCATACGTCAGGACTTGGTGAAAGAATCCGGGGCGGTAGCCAGTCAGGGCATGGGTTACAACGCCTGTCTGACCGCTTGGGTTCAGTCCGACTGGAACCCGGAACGGGCCTCGGAACGCTCGCCAAGTTTGGCGCGCACCCGCAGACGCCTGAAAGAATTGGCCCTGCAAGTGGCGTAACAAAAAACTTTCACCCCACCTGCGCCCACGCCTTCTCCAGCCTTTTGACGCTCACCGGCTGCGGGGTGCGAAGTTCTTGGGCGAAGAAGCTGACGCGCAACTCTTCCAGCAGCCATCTAAATTCTTGCATCCGTTCATCGACCACGCCTTTGCGCTCGGCCACCAGACGCCAGTAACGCTGTTCCAGCGGACGCAGTTCGGCCAGACGGGCGGCGTCCCGAGCCGGGTCAGCACGGTATTTTTCGAGCCGTGCCGTGATCGCTTTTTGATAGCGGGCAAAGTGCGGCAACGCGCCCCACGGAGATTGAATGAGAAAGCGTTTAGGCATCAACCGCGCCAATTGTTGCGCAGCATCGGTGCTGGCCTCGGGCGCATTTTTGGTGTCTTTGATCTTGCGGGCCGCCGTGGCGTACTCGGCCAAAATGCCGGCGGCCAATCGCGCGACTTCATTGCAGATCAAGGTCAGTCGTCCCCGGCCTTCGTCCACTCGGCGCTTGAAGTCAAACTCGTTGGTCGGCAACGGTTCCAGCAAAAAAGCCCGATCCAGCGCCACTGCAATGATTTGCTCGCGCAGCTCTTCAATCGTGCCGCCGCCTGAACCGTCCACCGACTTACCGACCTGCATAAAGGTCACGGCCATTTTTTGTAGATCAGGAATGTTCTTTTCTAGGTACTTGAGCGCGTCTTTAATTTGCAGCGAAAACAGACGGCGCAATCCGGCACGGTGTTTGGTGGCAGCAACATCGGGCTCGTCGAATACTTCAATCGTGACCGCATCACCGGCGTCAATCAGACCGGGATAACCAATCAGGGTTTGACCACCCTTTTGAATTTCGAGCAACTCGGGCAGTTCGCCAAAAGTCCAGGTCGTGTAGCGTTGTCCGGCAGGCGCTGCGGGCTTGGCTCCGTTTTTAATCGCCTCTTTGGTGCTATTAACGCGGACAACCGGCTGCGTTTCTTTCAACACAGGCAAGGCGGCCGCGTCGCGCGCCATCTTCAGGCCCGCCAAGGCCTGAAATGCGCCGCGTGCTTGCGCGCCCAATTCCGACTTCAAAGCACCCAGATTGCGCCCGGTGCCGAGTTGGCGGCCATGCTCATCGACCACCCGAAAGTTCATGAAGAAGTGCGGGCTAAGCATGTCCACCTTGATGTCGGCGCGAACAATGTCGATGGATGTGGCTTGGCGAGCCAGCTTCAACACCGCATCCAGCAAGGACCCGTGGCCAAAAACCTCGGTGGTATTCAGCGTCTCGGCCATCTTGGTCGCGGTATCCGGCAGCGGTACCAGACGTGAACGCGGACGCTGGTGCAGGGTTTTAATCAGCGCCTGAATTTTGTCTTTCAACATGCCGGGCACCAGCCATTCACAGCGCTCCTCGTTCACCTGATTCAACACAAACAGCGGCACCGTGACGGTCAAACCATCTTTGGCGTCACCCGGTTCGTGCAGATAAGTCGCCGCGCAATCGACGCCGCCCAAACGAATGGTTTTAGGGAACGATTGCGTGGTGATGCCCGCCGCCTCGTGGCGCATCAGCTCCTCGCGGGTCAACAGCAACAGTTTCGGGTTTTTCTTGACCTCTTCACGATGCCAGTTTTCAAAGCTGTAGCCGCTGCACACATCCGGCGGTAACTGCTGGTCGTAAAAAGCGTAAATCAGCTCTTCATCGACCAACACGTCTTGCCGACGCGCCTTGTGCTCTAACTCTTCGACTTGTTTGATCAGCTTTTGATTGGCCTCCAAAAACGGCAATTTGGTGTCCCACTGCCCGTCCACCAAGGCTTGGCGAATGAATATCTCACGCGCCGCCACCATGTCGATGCGCCCGAAATTGATCCGCCGCCCGCTGTAAATAACGATGCCGTACAGCGTGGCGCGCTCCAACGCCGTCACCTCGGCGGCCTTCTTTTCCCAGTGCGGATCGAGCAGTTGTTTCTTTAATAGATGCGCGCCCACTTGCTCCAGCCACGGCGGCTCAATGGCGGCCACGCCACGACCAAACAGACGCGTAGTTTCCACCAGTTCGGCCGCCACAATCCAGCGCCCCGGCTTTTTGACCAGATGCGCGCCCGGATGCGGATAAAACTTAATGCCACGTGCGCCCAGATAATCGCCCGAAGCACCTTCTGTTTCGATCTTGCAGCCAATATTGCCCAACAGGCCGGACAACATGGACAAGTGCAGTTGCTCGTAATTGGCTGGCAGCGTGTTGAGTCGCCATTTGTGTTCGGCCACCACCGTGTGCAACTGCGAATGAATGTCGCGCCACTCGCGCACGCGGCGAATATTGACAAAGTTTTGTCTTAGCAGTTGTTCATATTGCCGGTTGGAGAGCTTGTGTTGCCCTTCGCCGCCCTTGCCGTCATTGATCCACTTCCAAAGTTTGAGATAGCCGCTGAACTCACTCTTTTCATCGTCAAACTTGACGTGCGCCGCATCAGCCTGTTGCTGCGCCTCCATCGGGCGGTCGCGCACATCCTGCACGCTCAAGGCGCTGGCAATCACCAGCACTTCGTCGAGCGCACCGCGTTCGCGGGCTTCCAGAATCATGCGACCCACGCGCGGATCCAGCGGCAGTTTGGCCAACTCTTGACCCATGGGCGTGAGTTCGTTGGCGTCGTCCACGGCACCGAGTTCGTTAAGTAGCTGATAGCCATCGGCAATGGCGCGGCTGGAAGGTCGCTCGATAAACGGAAAATCTTCTACCAAACCCATGTGCAGCGACTTCATGCGCAAAATCACGCCAGCCAGCGAACTGCGCAAAATTTCGGGATCGGTAAAACGCGGGCGACCGTCAAAATCTTGCTGGTCATAAAGCCGGATACAAATGCCGTTAGCCACCCGCCCGCAACGCCCGGCGCGCTGATTAGCCGACGATTGGCTGATCGGCTCAACCAGCAATTGCTCTACTTTGCTGCGAAAACTGTAGCGTTTCATACGGGCTGTGCCCGCGTCAATCACGTAGCGAATTCCCGGCACGGTGAGCGAAGTCTCGGCCACGTTGGTCGCCAAAATGATGCGCCGCCCCGTGTGGCCGTCAAAAATACGGTCTTGTTCAGCCTGCGACAAACGCGCAAACAGCGGCAGCACTTCGGCGTCACGAAACACGGGCTGGTGGCTCAGGTGGCGGCGCAAATGGTCAGCAGCTTCGCGGATTTCTCGCTCGCCGGGCAAAAAGACCAAGATGTCGCCGCCGTTATGCACGTCACGCCAGAGTTCGTCCACGCCGTCGGCAATCGCGCTGTTCAAGTCATAGTCGCGCGACTCTTCAAAAGGTCGGTAGCGCTGCTCCACAGGAAACATACGCCCCGACACCATGATGACGGGGGCCGGGCCAGTGCGCGACGCAAAGTGGTCGGCAAAACGCTGGGCATCAATCGTGGCCGAGGTGACGACAATTTTCAGGTCAGGGCGACGCGGCAGAATTTGGCGCAGGTAGCCCAGCAAGAAATCAATGTTGAGTGACCGCTCATGCGCCTCGTCAATGATGATGGTGTCGTAGGCTTTGAGCAGCGGATCGGTTTGTGTCTCAGCCAGCAAAATACCGTCGGTCATCAACTTGACGGAAGTGTCGCGGGAAAGGCGATCCTGAAAGCGCACTTTGAAGCCGACCACGTCGCCTAGTGTTGTTTTCAGTTCTTCGGCAATGCGCTTGGCAACGCTGCTGGCGGCAATGCGGCGCGGCTGGGTGTGGCCGATGAGTTTGCCGCGCCCGGGCGGGTAATTGAGCTTGCCGCGCCCCATGGCGAGTGCAATTTTGGGCAGTTGCGTGGTCTTGCCGGAGCCGGTTTCACCGCACACGATGATGACCTGATGCGCCTCCAGCGCGGCCATGATTTCGTCACGTTTGCCGGAGACGGGCAAGGATTCGGGAAATTCGATTTTCAGGGGAATAGAGGACAAGGGGAAAACTTCGGTCAAAATCAAGGAAATGGGCAGGGGCATTGCGGGCTTGACCTGCAATTCATGGTTCCCGGATCTGATCCGGGATGACAGTCGGCAATTATCCGCTCACGTTTCAATTATTTTTTAGTCACTTACGTATCACCTTTCAACGCATGTCCGCTGTTTTTAACTTTACCTTTGTGCCCTGGTTCCGGTCAGTGGCGCCCTATATTCACAAATTTCGCAACCAGACTTTTGTCGTGGGTATTGCTGGCGAAGCCATTGCGGCTGGCAAACTGCAAAATCTGGCGCAAGACCTGGCCATGATTCAAAGCATGGGCGTGAAAGTGGTGCTGGTGCATGGTTTTCGCCCCCAGGTCAATGAGCAGCTCCAGGCCAAAGGCCACACGCCACGTTATTCGCACGGCATGCGCATCACGGATGGCGTGTCGCTGGACTGCGCCCAGGAAGCCGCCGGTCAGTTGCGTTATGAGATTGAGGCCGCTTTCAGTCAGGGTCTGCCCAACACGCCGATGGCGGGCGCCAAGATGCGGGTTATTTCAGGTAATTTTTTGACCGCGCGCCCGGTCGGTATTGTGGATGGCGTTGATTTTTTGCATTCCGGCCTGGTGCGCAAAGTTGACACGGCGGGCATTTTGCGCATCCTGGACTTTGGCGCCATGGTGTTGCTGTCGCCCTTTGGCTTTTCACCCACGGGCGAGGCGTTCAATCTGACCATGGAAGAAGTGGCGACCTCGGTGGCGACGGCGTTGCAAGCCGACAAGCTTATTTTTGTGACTGAAGTGCCTGGCATTCTTGTGAATCCCGACGCGCCCCAAAGCGAGGACAACCCGATTGACACCGAGCTGCCACTGGCTGCCGCCGAAAAGCTATTGGCCAGCTTGCCCTCCGCCAACCGGCCCACAGACACCGGGTTTTACCTGCAGCATTGCGTGAAGGCTTGCAAAAATGGGGTGGAACGTAGCCACATCATTCCCTTTGCCGTGGATGGCGCCATCTTGCTGGAAGTTTATGTGCATGACGGCATTGGCACTATGGTGGTCGATGAAAAGCTGGAAAGCCTGCGAGAAGCTACCGTCGATGACGTGGGCGGCATTCTGCAATTGATTGAGCCTTTTGAAAACGATGGCACGCTGGTTAAACGTAGCCGCACAGAAATCGAACGCGATTTAGGCAACTACACCGTCATTGAGCATGACGGCGTGATCTTCGCCTGTGCCGCGCTTTATCCTTACCCCGAAGCGCGCACCGGTGAAATGGCGGCCCTGACCGTCTCGCCTCAAGTACAGGGCCAAGGCGATGGCGAACGGGTTTTGAAGCGCGTTGAGCAACGGGCCAAGGCTATCGGACTTGATAGTATTTTTGTGTTGACGACGCGCACGACACACTGGTTTTTAAAACGCGGTTTTGTGTTGGTTGACCCGGATTGGCTACCCGAAGCCCGTAAACGCAAATACAACTGGAACCGTAAAAGTCAGGTACTCGTCAAAAGATTGAGCTGATCGGCTAACCTGATGATCGGCGACTTGCCAATCCTGGATCGCCTTGCGCCATTGACTTCATTCAAGTGAATCAACGTTGACCCCATACAAAATACTTTTTTGACCCAGAGGAAACACCTAATGACCGAAAAGAAAATCACCCCTCAGATACCTGAACCCAGTAGCCTGTCGGCACCCACGACAACGACCAAGCCTGGGGTCAAGCGCACGCGGGCATCGGCTAAAACCTTGAAACCTCCGCTTCGACGTGCCGTGCAGGGCGATACCACGGGCGCCAGCACCGTCAAAGGTATTGGCAAACAAGTCGTTCAAAACAAAGTGGATGCGGCCCAAGGTTCCAAGCAAGTCGCCCTCAAAGATATTTTGACGCACGCCAACGATAAGGTTTCTGCGCTCAAGGCCTTGCTGGCGGGCAGTTCGCCCGACGATGTTGCGGCTATTCGCACGATGTTGCTCGATGAGCCTACGCTGACCGGAGAAAACACGGGTCGCCCGGATGATGAGCTGGTTGGCGACTGGCGCACCGGCGCCTATCCTTATAAAAATCTCATGTCACGCAAGCGCTATGAAACGCAAAAATACCAGCTTCAGGTTGAATTGCTCAAGTTGCAAAACTGGGCTAAAGAAACCGGACAGCGCATCGTGATTTTGTTTGAAGGCCGTGACGCAGCGGGCAAGGGGGGTGCCATCAAACGCTTTATGGAACATCTGAACCCACGGGGTGCACGTCTGGTTGCTCTTGAAAAGCCAACGGATACCGAGCGTGGACAATGGTATTTTCAGCGTTACGTGCAACACCTGCCGACTTCAGGCGAGATTGTGATGTTTGACCGCTCTTGGTACAACCGCGCTGGCGTTGAGCGGGTTATGGGATTTTGTACTGAACAGGAATACCAGGAATTTATCCGTCAGGCACCGTTATTTGAGCGTCAACTGGTGAGTAGCGGGGTGCATCTCATCAAGTTTTGGTTTTCAGTGAGTAGCAAAGAGCAACGTCGTCGTTTTAAGGAGCGCGAACTGCATCCCTTGAAACAATGGAAACTCAGCCCGATTGATTTGGCTTCACTCGACAAGTGGAATGACTACACCAAGGCCAAAGAAGCCATGTTCTTTGAAACTGATACGGCCGATGCGCCTTGGACCGTCATTAAATCGGATTGCAAAAAGCGGGCGCGACTCAACGCCATGCGCTATGTGTTGCACAAGTTGCCCTATGACAACAAAGATTTAGCCAACATTGGCACATTGGATAACTTGCTGGTGGGGCGCGCCCATGTGGTGTATGAGCGGGGTGAACATCCGGGCGGCGCGCTGTTATGACTGTTGTGAGGCGCCACAACTGAAGCGTGCGGCGTTAGCGGCGTTTGCTTTGGCGCCAGATCAGCGCCAAAGCCAAAAAGACAACGCTGCTAAAGTACAAAAATGACCAGTTGGCGAGCGAGGCACCTAAAAAAGTCCAATCAACTTTAATGCAGTCGCCGCCACCTTTGAAGATCATGGGGATGGCGCGTTGTAATGGAAAAGTCTCAATCATGCCGAAGAAGTCTCGCCCACAAGTCGCGACTTCAGGCGGAAACCATTGAAGCCAACTTTGTCGTGCGGCCACAAAAGCGCCGAAACCAGAGGTAGTCAACAGCAAGAGAGCGCCACTAATGTGTACTGTTTTGGTTTGGCTAAGGGCGGTTAAACCAGCGATCAGGGCAGTTAGAAACAGCGCATAACGCTGGACGATGCACATGGGACAAGGAACCAGACCTACGACGTGTTGCAAGTACAAACCAAAGGCCAAGGAGGCGACGCACACCAGCGTGAGAAGCGTGAGCACGCGCCGGGGATGGCGACTCAGCCAGCCCGTAGGTTCCCGAAAAATCATGAACTCAGCCAGCGGCTGCCTCGTCCGCCGCTTTGCACGACGGTGCGCAAACCGCTTGGGACTTGCCGAGTATTTTGCGCGTCGTCATCTGGGAGCGAGCGCGATGCTTGCCGCAGAGAAAACACGACATGGTCGCGGCCCCGAACGACGTTGCCGCCGTGAAAGGTGAACCCGAAACTTTGGATTTGTAACGCAGGCCATCGGCCAGCATTTTGGTTTTTGTGTCAGCTTTTGCCATAGCCTTCATTTTACGTCAGTGTGTAGGTGAAATATTTTATAAGTGCTTTGCGTTGATTTTTAGCATCCCATGCAAATCTGACCCACCCCGTCAAAGGCCTCTGAAAGCTTGCTAAAGTTAGTCCTTTTTCAAGAATTCAGAAAAGGCTTCAAATGGCACGCACTGTTAACTGCATCAAACTTGGCAAAGAAGCTGAAGGCCTCGATTTCCCGCCTTATCCCGGTGAATTGGGCAAACGTATTTGGGAAAGCGTTAGCAAAGAGGCTTGGGCGGCTTGGCTCAAGCATCAAACCATGTTGGTCAACGAAAACCGTTTGAATTTGGCTGATGCACGGGCACGTCAATATCTGGCACGTCAAATGGAAAATCACTTTTTTGGCTCTGGCGCCGATGCGGCACAAGGCTACGTGCCACCTGCCGCTTGAATCTCTTCTCGCATGACTGAACCCACCACAGCCGATTTGTTAAGCGGATGTGGTTTGCCGCAAGCTTGGGCCGGACAGACGGCTTGGCGCATTTTGGATACCCAGTTTGATCAGGGTGTCCATTTTTTAGACACATGGCAGACCTGGAAAAATGACCCGTTGCGTCCGCACTTGCTGCATTACGTCGCCTTCGCCGCCACACCGCCCTCTTTAGATGACCTTAAAGCGGGGATGACTTTTGCGCCTGAACGGCAGGCGCTTATTCAAGCGCTAACACCGCACTGGTTTGGGTTGTTGCCCGGCTTTCATCGACTGACGCTGGATGGTGGTCGGGTTTTGTTGACGCTGTGCGTGGGCGAGTTGATGCCGCTGTTGCGACAACAACAGTTTGTTGCAGATTCGGTTTTCGCAGGGGGTTCACTCTGGAATGTCTGGACGGTTAAAGCCTTGGTGCGCTGTTGTCGCCGTGGCACGAGGCTGACCAGCCTAGCGCCTGATTTGGCGTTACGTGAGGCCTTGACGCCATGCGGGTTTGAGATTCAAAGTTCGCCCAATCTATCCGGGGCTGACCTGCTCGTCAGTCAGTTCAATCCGCGCTGGACAATCAAAACGACACGCGACACTTCGAAAGCCCAGGTGCTGCCAGTTGGCACTTGTGCTGTTATTGGCGCGGGGTTAGCAGGGGGCAGTGTGGCTGCAGCACTGGCCAAACGTGGCTGGCAAGTGTGCGTGCTTGATCAGGGCGACGCACCTGCCGCTGGAGCCTCCGGCTTGCCGGTGGGACTGGTCGTGCCGCATGTGTCGGCAGACGACTGCACCCTCTCCCGACTGTCACGCAGCGGCGTGCGTTTAATGCTGCAACAGGCCCGCAGCCTGTTGCGTCAAGGGCAAGACTGGGACGCCTGCGGCACATTGGAACGCCGGGTTGATGGCTCGGCGGGGCTACCGGCTCATTGGCCGTCGCTGGGTCGGGACTGGTCCCAAAGCCGTAGCCCGGATGAGGCCAGCGCGTGCCAAGTGACCGCTGATCCGCCACATCCCTGGCGTCACGGCATTTCCCCAGAAGAACTGGCTGTATGGCACGCACAGGCGGCATGGCTCAAACCCGCCGAATTAGTGCGGGCTTGTTTGTCGCTGCCTGGCGTGACTTTTCAAGGCAACGCTTGCATCAGCTCATTGCGTCAATGCCACGAGGGCTGGGAACTGCTGGATGCACAAGGCGCGGTGCTGACCCGGGCCAATCGGGTGGTTTTTGCCAACGCCAGCGGTGCAATGGCGCTGCTTGAAACCCTTCAAGCCGCTTTACCTGCCTTAGGGCTTGACACTCAAAAGCTGCCTGCCATGCATGGAATGCGGGGTCAGTTATCGTGGGCCATGCATTCAAATAGGCCTGATGCAGCCTTTCCTCCTTTCCCGGTGAATGGGTCGGGCAGCATGGTGCCGTTTGTTCCGGTTGAGGGCGGCATGGCTTGGTTTACCGGCTCCAGCTACCAACCTGACAACCAAACCGCCCTGCCTGATGCAGACAACCACGCCGCCAATCTGCGTCGCTTGCGCACCTTAATTCCTCGCTTGGGCCAAGCCCTTGCGCCGCAGTTTGACGCCACCACGGTGAACACCTGGAAAAACACCCGATGCGTCACCCTGGATCGCCTGCCTGTGGTCGGCCCGCTTTACAAAGCCGACAACCCCAGCCTGTGGATTTGTGCGGGCATGGGTTCGCGCGGCATGACTTTTTCGGTGTTGTGTGCTGAACTGCTGGCGGCCCGTTGGGGTGGCGAACCCCTGGCCGTCAGCGCCGAACTGGCGCAGTCCCTGGAAGCCCTGCGCGGCAAACAGGCGCCCGACAAGGGAGCGGCGGAACATCGGCCAAGCTGACACCCGGCCTTGTTATATGCATTAAATGACATATAGGAAAAACAAAAATATATTTAAAAATATAACGTTTCGCCTTTACAGTCAGCCCCCATGGATGACATCGCATTTATTTTGGCTGGTTTTTTTGTCGGCACCGTGATTGGTTTAACCGGTGTCGGAGGCGGCTCGCTCATGACCCCGATTCTTATTTTCGTGTTTGGCGTCAAGCCTTATATGGCTGTTGGCACCGACCTGTTGTTTGCCGCGTTCACCAAAATGGGGGGCACCGTTAAGCTAGCACGCGCCCGTGTCATTGATTGGCGTGTCGTGTTCCATCTCTCGGCGGGCAGTATTCCGGCGGCTTTAATCACGTTGTACCTCCTCAAAGAGATGGGTGCTGCCAGTGCCAGCGTGCAAAGTGTGATGACCACCACGCTGGGCGTTGCCTTGCTGCTGACGGCGACGGCTACCTTGTACAAAGCGGTTCGCGGCAAAACGGCGCCCAGCATCGTGCTCCCCGGTCAGGAACTGCGGGCGGCCACACCCCGCCACTGGAGTTTGCCGCTGCTGTTTGGCGTGGTGATTGGCACCTTGGTGACGCTAACCTCTGTTGGCGCGGGGGCTATTGGCGTCACCGTACTGATGATTTTGTATCCTCTGCTACCGTTGCCCCGCATTGTGGCCGCCGATATTGCCTACGCCGTACCGCTCACCCTCGTGGCCGGATTGGGACACGCGTCCATGGGTTCCGTGGACTGGGCGTTGCTGGGTAAGCTGCTGATAGGCTCCCTGCCCGGCATCTGGTTGGGTTCGCACCTGATGTCACGCATTCCTGAGCGCGTTATCCGCGCCCTTCTTTCTGTCTTGCTGGCTTACGCTGGCGTGAAATTGATCGCTTTATAAACCCCATGTACCAATACACCGACTTTGACCGCCAATTCGTCCACAACCGGGCCGCGCAATACCGCGACCAACTCGAACGCAACTTGGCAGGCACCCTGAGCGACGATGAGTTCAAACCCCTGCGTCTGCAAAACGGCTGGTATGTGCAACGCTACGCGCCCATGCTGCGCGTCGCCGTGCCTTATGGCGAGCTAGCCAGCCGCCAACTGCGCGCCTTGGCCACCATTGCGCGGCAGTACGACCAGCCCAGCGCCCAGGTTTACCAAACGGCACAAAGCACGCAAGCCCAATTTGGCACCCTCAACATGCCCACCGGCTACGGCCACTTCACCACGCGTCAAAACGTCCAGTACAACTGGATTCCTCTCGATAAAAGCGCCGACGTGATGGATTTGCTGGCCTCCGTCGATATGCACGGCATCCAAACCAGCGGCAATTGCATTCGCAACATCACCAGCGACGAGCGGGCGGGCATTGCTGCCGATGAGTTGGTGGACCCGCGCCCCTTTGCCGAAATCATGCGTCAGTGGAGCACGCTGCACCCCGAGTTCGCGTTTTTGCCGCGCAAATTCAAAATCGCCATCTCCGGCGCACTTGAAGACCGCGCCGCCACCCGCTGGCACGACGTCGGCCTGCATGTGCTGCGCAACGCTGACAATGAAATTGGTTTCAAAGTGTGGGTCGGTGGCGGCATGGGCCGCACGCCCGTGATTGCCAGCGTCATCCGCGACTTTTTGCCGTGGAACCAAATCCTGAACTATCTGGAAGCCATCGTGCGCGTTTACAACCGCTGGGGTCGTCGCGACAACATGTACAAGGCGCGCATCAAGATTTTGGTGAAAGCCGAAGGCCAGCGTTTTATTGACGAAGTCGAAGTCGAGTACCAGCAAATCATGACCGTGGATGGCGCGCCGCACACGATTCCCGAGGCTGAACTGATCCGAATTTCAGCCTCCTTTGCACCGCCCGTGCTGGCTGACTTTGCGCCAGCCGCGAGTCAAAAAGAAGCCGCATCTCTATCAGCCGCTGACCCAACCGAGTACGCCCACTGGCTGCAACAAAACGTGGCGGCGCACAAAAATCCTGCTCTGCGTGCCGTGACCCTTTCGTTCAAACGTCTGGGCCAAGCGCCCGGCGATGCCACGGCTGATCAGCTCGACACAGCGGCTGAACTGGCTGACCGCTTTTCTGCTGGCGAAGTTCGTGTTACGCACGACCAAAACCTGTTGCTGCCTTGGGTGCGTGCCGAGCAATTGCCTGAACTCTGGCAAGCTGCGCGTCAAGCCGGTTTTGCCCGCGCCAACATTCGCCTGCTGACCGACATGATTGCTTGCCCCGGCGGCGATTTTTGCGCACTCGCCAACGCCCGCTCCATCCCGATTGCCGAGGCCATTACCGAGCGCTACCAGGACATGGACGAGTTGCACGACTTGGGCGAAATCGACCTGCACATCAGCGGCTGTATCAACTCGTGCGGCCATCACCACAGCGGCCATATTGGCATTTTGGGCGTCGACAAAGATGGCCGCGAGTGGTATCAAGTGTCGCTGGGCGGCTCTGACGGCTCAACCTTGAGTGGCACACCGATGGCGGGCAAGGTTGTGGGTCCCTCGTTTGTCGCCACCGAAGTCCCCGATGTCATTGAAGCCGTGCTCGACACCTACCGCCGCGAACGGCTGACGGGCGAGGCGTTTATCGACACCTTCCGCCGGATCGGCATGGACACGTTCAAACAAGCCGCCAACAGCGTGCGCCACCCGGTTGAACCCGAACTGGTCTGAAAGGAATCAATTTCATGAAACTCATCGCTTCCAACACCCATTCCAACGTAGCGCCCGGCCTGAACATCGTTGAACTGCCCAACGATGCCGACCCCCGCACGCTCAAGCTGGAAGGCGTCGACCGCATTGACCTGAATTTTCCGAAATTCACCGATGGTCGCGCGTTCAGCCAAGCCTTTTTGTTGCGCCGCCGCCTCGGTTTCAAAGGCGAAATTCGCGCCACCGGCGATGTGCTGATTGACCAATTGGTGCAAATGCAGCGCAGCGGTTTTGACGTCGCGGTGTTGCGCGAAGACCAGCATCTGGAGTTTGCCCAACGCCAGTTTGACCGTTACAAAGCGTTTTACCAAGGCGATGCCGTCGCCATCCAACCCCTGTTTGCCACTCACGTGGCCAACCAACCTCACGAAGGAGCCGCCGCATGAGCGCTATTGACCTGAACGCCCGCGCCTCAATAGACTTTGACGCCAAACTGGCCGAAACTACCGCCCTGCTGCAACAAGCCGCCCGCGACTACGCCCCGCTGACAGCAGGCGGCGCGGCCCGCATCACCCAAGCCTCCAGTTTGGGCGCAGAAGACGTGGTGATCAGCCACCTGATCAACGCTTTGCAGTTGGACATCGGCATTTTTGTACTGGAAACCGGCATGTTGCACGCCGAAACGCTTGACTTGCTAGCCCGCCTGAAAGCCTCGTCACGCGCCCCGGTTGACGTGTTTACGCCGGTCAATGAATCGGTCGTGCAGTTTGTGGACCGCGAAGGCAAGGAGGCGATGTACAAAAGCCTGAGCTTGCGCAAAGCCTGCTGCCACATCCGCAAAATGGAACCGCTCAGCCGGGCGCTGGCAGGCAAAGACGCCTGGATTACAGGCCTGCGTCGCGAGCAATCCGACGCCCGTTCCGATGTCCATTTGATCGACAACACCGATGTAACCCGCGTCAAGTTCAACCCCTTGGCCAACTGGACTTGGGGCGATGTGTGGCATTTCATTGGTCTGCACAAGATTGACTACAACCCGCTGCACGACCAGTTTTACCCCAGCATTGGCTGCGCGCCTTGCACCCGGGCCATCAGCATGGGCGAAGACTTTCGCGCCGGTCGCTGGTGGTGGGAAGACGAAACGGCCAAAGAATGTGGCCTGCACGTCAGCCAATCAAGCACCTTGGAGCAAGCTCCTACATGAACGACCGTATCCCTCCCGAACACCTACAAACCATGACTCATACGCACCGCCCTGACCATTTAAGCAACGCGCACCTGGACGCGCTGGAAGAAGAAACCATCTTCATCCTGCGCGAGGTTGCTGCCGCTTTCGAGCGCCCGACGCTGCTTTTCTCGGGCGGCAAAGATTCACTGGTCATGCTGAAATGCGCTGAAAAAGCTTTTGGTGCAGGCCGCATTCCCTATCCGCTGCTGATGATCGACACCGGCCACAACTTCAAAGAAGTAACCGATTTCCGTGATTCACGCGCCAAAGAACTGGGTGCCGAGTTGATTGTGCGCAGCGTCGAAGACTCGATGGCACGCGGCACCGTGCGGCTGGCGCACCCCGGCGAATCGCGCAACGTGCATCAGTCGGTCACGCTGCTGGAAGCGATTGAAGAATTTCGTTTTGATGCGCTGATTGGTGGCGCCCGTCGCGATGAGGAAAAGGCCCGCGCCAAAGAGCGTATTTTTTCGCACCGCGACAGTTTTGGCCAATGGCAACCCAAAGCCCAGCGGCCCGAGTTGTGGACGCTGTTCAACACCCGACTGCAACCCGGCGAACATTTCCGTGTGTTCCCGATTTCCAACTGGACGGAACTTGATGTGTGGCAATACATCGAGCGCGAAAAAATCGCCCTGCCCTCGCTCTACTACACACACAAACGCGACGTGGTGGAACGTAAAGGCTTGCTGGTGCCGGTGACCGAACTCACCCCGGCGCGTGAAGGTGAAACCGTGGAAACACGCGACGTGCGTTTTCGCACCGTGGGCGACATTACCTGCACCTGTCCCGTGGCCAGCGTGGCTGCCACCGCCGCAGACATCGTGATCGAAACACTGGCCGCTGATGTGAGCGAACGCGGTGCCACCCGCATGGACGACAAAACCTCCGAGGCTTCGATGGAGAAGCGCAAGAAAGATGGGTATTTCTAAATGAACGCAACAACTTCAATCGCTGCTGACGCAGTCACCACCGCCGCCAACAGTCTGAACGATACGGGCGCCGCCCTGAAATTCATCACCTGCGGCAGTGTCGATGACGGCAAAAGCACGCTCATTGGTCGCCTGCTGGTGGACAGCCGCTCAGTGTTGCTGGATCAACTGGCCAACGTCTCCAAAAGTGGCGAGGCCGATCTGGCGTTGTTCACCGACGGCCTGAGTGCCGAGCGCGAGCAAGGCATCACCATCGACGTGGCGTACCGCTACTTCAACACCGCCGAGCGCAAATTCATCATTGGCGATGCGCCCGGCCACGAGCAATACACCCGCAACATGGTGACCGCCGCCTCCAGCGCCGACGCTGCCGTGGTGCTGGTGGACGCCACCAAACTCCAGTGGAAAAGCCACGCGCTGGAGCTGCTGCCGCAAACCCGCCGCCATTCACTGTTGGTGAACTTGCTGCGCGTGCCCAGCATTGTGTTTGCCGTGAACAAGCTGGATGCGCTGGAAGATGCTGCCAAACCTGAGACGGCGGGTCAGGCTGCATTGGCATTTTTGAATATCAGCCATGCGCTGGAAGCGTTTGCCAAGGCGGCTGGTATTGAAGTGACAGCCATCGTGCCGATCTCGGCTCTCAAGGGTCACAACGTGGTGACGTCAGCAGCGGGTTGGTGCCATTACAACGGCCCGAGCCTGCTGGAAATTCTGGAACTATTGCCCGCTACTCCGGCTGAAATCTCAACGCCTTTTGCCTTTCCGGTGCAATGGGTCGAAAAGTTTTCAGCGTCGAGCGACACCTCACAAGGTCGCCGCATTTTTTGGGGGCGCGTGGCCACTGGTGGCATCCAGGTCGGGCAACAAATCTCGATTTTGCCCAGCGGCCAAACAGCGACTGTGGCTCAGGTCTTGAGCGCAACGCGCCAGCCTGGCCCCGTGCAAGCCGGTCACAGCGCGGGGATTGTGCTGGACCGTGAAGTTGATGTGTCACGCGGCGATTGGTTGCTGGCCGCCGAGCCAAAAACAGAAACCCAAGCAGACGAGTTTGAGACAGCCATCAGTGCGGGAACATTCAATTCCAGCCGTGACCTCAAAGCCACGGTCGCTTGGATGGACGACGAACCGCTGGTGGCGGGTCGCGTTTACTGGGCGCTGCATGGGCACCGCTGGATCAAGGCCAAAATCAAGCGCATTGTTCACAAACTCGACATCAACACGCTGGCTGAAGAAGAGGCCACCCAGTTGGACGCCAACGCCATCGGGCACGTTGAACTGACACTGCAAGAAGCCATTGCAACGCTGCCCTATCAACAATCCCGCGTGTTGGGCTCGCTCATTTTGGTGGACACCGCCTCGCACAAAACAGCGGGTGCCGTCCTGATCAATTGACTCAGCGCAAGCAACCTCAGCACCCCAAGGTCAATTTGAACCGAGGGGATTTTGAAACCCCATAAAATCTGTGGTTTTCACTCACTTGCCGAACCCAAAAATGACTCATACCGTCACCGAAGCCTGTATCAAATGTAAATATACCGATTGCGTGGACGTCTGCCCCGTGGATTGCTTTCGCGAAGGCCCCAACTTTTTGACCATCGACCCCGATGAATGCATTGACTGCGCGGTGTGCATCCCCGAGTGCCCCGTTAACGCCATCTACGCTGAAGAAGATGTGCCCAAAGATCAGCAGCACATGACCGCGCTGAACGCTGAATTAGCCAAACTGCCTACCTGGACGAGCATCACTAAACGCAAAGCCCCGCTGCCGGACGCTGAAGACTGGAAAGACAAGACCGGCAAACTCTCCCAGCTCATCAAGTAACTTGGAAACTCATGGCCTCTGAATTGAACCCCGCTCCAATCGAAACCGACGCCCTCATTGTGGGCGCAGGTCCGGTTGGGCTGTTTCAAGTGTTTGAACTTGGTTTGCTGGAAATCAAAGCCCACGTCATCGACGCGCTGGATTACCCCGGTGGTCAGTGCGTTGAGCTTTATCCTGACAAGCCGATTTACGACATTCCGGCAGTGCCGATGTGTACCGGCCAGGAACTGACCAACAACCTGCTTAAACAGATTGAACCGTTTGGCGCTACGTTTCACTTCGGACAGGAAGTCACAGCAGTACAAAAACAGGCCGATGGTCGCTTCTTTGTTGAAACCTCTAAAGGCGCGCAGTTTTTGACCAAAACCATTTTTATTGCCGCAGGCGTGGGTGCTTTTCAGCCCCGCACGCTCAAGGTTGAAGGGCTGGATGCGTTTGAAGGCACGCAGCTTTTTTATCGCGTTAAAAATCCAGTGACCTTTGCGGGTAAAAATTTGGTCATCGTCGGTGGTGGTGATTCGGCGCTGGATTGGGCGCTGGATTTTGTTCGGGAAAGCCCGCACAAGGCCGAAAGCGTCATCCTGATTCATCGCCGTGATGGCTTCAAAGCGGCGCCCGCCAATGTCGCCAAAATGCGCGCACTGTGCGAAGCCTATGAGATGCAATTCATCGTCGGCCAAGTCACGGGCTATGACGAAAAAGACAGCCAACTCACGGGCCTTAAAGTCACTGGCGCCGATGGCGTGACCCGCGTGGTGCCGCTGGACGTGCTGCTGGTATTCTTTGGTCTGAGTCCCAAGTTAGGCCCGATTGCCGACTGGGGACTGGACATTGAACGCAAGCAACTCAAGGTGGATACCGAGAAGTTTTCCACCAGCGAGCCTGGCATTTTTGCGGTGGGCGACATCAACATTTACCCCGGCAAAAAGAAGCTGATTTTGAGTGGTTTTCATGAATGTGCGTTGGCCGCTTTTGGTGCCATCGCCGTCATCTCACCTGAGAAAAAAGTCTTTTTGCAATACACCACGACCAGCCCCAAACTGCACAAAGTGCTGGGTGTTGAAACGCCAGTGTTTGATTAACTAAACACAACCCGTGCTTTTTTAAAGCACTTTCGCTAGGGGTGTTGCCCGGCTTCCAAAGAGGCCGGGCGACTGAGAAAGTCCCTTTGAACCTGATTGAGGTAATCCTCGCGCAGGGAAGCAAGTCCGGTTTTCGGCGCATCACCTTATTCTTGAGTGACACATCGCCCCATCCAGATAACGCCGCCCTGCCCACTTAATTGCTTGGAGCAAACGGATGGCAACTACAAATTCTCCCGGTGCCGACAACAAGGCACTCACCCCGATTGCGCACGTTGATCGGGTTTTCAGCTGGCACGACCACGCCGCGCTCTGGTTTAGTCTGGGCGTTGGTCTGCTGGTGATGCAGATCGGCGCTTACCTCGTGCCCGCCGTCGGCAGCCGCGATGCGGCGATTGCCATCGTGCTGGGTTCCGTGGTCGGCTCCGGCTTGCTGGCTTGGACCGCTAAATTGGGTTGCGACAGCGGCCTGACCAGCGCCGGGCTCATGCACACCACGTATGGCAGTCTGTTTGCCCGCTTGCCGGTGCTGTTAAATATTGCGCAGTTAATTGGCTGGACGACGTTCGAGCTGGTCATCATGCGTGACGGCACGGCGGCCATTGGCAAACAGTCGTTTGGTTTGGCACTTGACGGCCCCGGCGGCATCTTTGCCACCACGCTGTTATGGGGCGCGGTGTTGACCTTGTTGCTGGCAGGCTCCATGACGAAGCTGGTTCGCAAAATCATCAGCCGTTTTGGCTTGCCGCTGGTGATTGCGTCGCTCTTATGGCTGACCTGGCAATTTGGCGGGCAACTGAAAACGCAAGGCTTTGAGGCCTTTTGGGCACGTCCCGGTGACGGCAGCATGGGCATGTTGTCGGCGATGGATTTGGTAATTGCCATGCCGGTGTCGTGGCTGCCGCTGGTGGCCGACTACGCCCGCCATGGTCGCTCAGGTCGCAGCGCGATGAGTGGCACCTGGTTGGGCTACGCGGTGGCCAACATCTGGTGCTACGCGCTAGGCGTGATGGTGATCAGCGTCGCCGCGCCGGACGCCAATCTGGTGAGCGCCCTGTTGCTGGCGCAAGGTGGCCTGATTGCCCTGAGCCTGATCCTGATTGATGAAATTGACAACGCTTATGGCGACGTTTATTCGGGCTCGGTGTCGGCGCACAGCATCAAGCCGTCCTGGACGATTCGGCAATGGGGCATCGGGCTGGCGGTGCTATGTACCGGGTTGGCGCTGGTGTTGCCCATGCACAGTTTGGAACCGTTTTTGCTCTTGCTGAGTTCGGTGTTTGTGCCGCTGTATGGCGTCATTCTGGGTCGTTTGGGCGTGGGCAAGCCCAGCTTTGCGCCACCGCAACGCAAGATTGACATCACGGCGGCCTTGCTCTGGCTGGCGGGCGTGGTGTTTTTTCATGCCTTGGCCAAATGGGCACCGCAATGGGGTTCAGCGCTGCCAACGCTGGCGCTGACCTTCACGCTGGCGTGGCTCACACGCCCCCAACGGACCTAAGTCCAACCACCTGGAAAAATATATGAATATCGTTATTTTGGGCGCAGGCCTGATGGGACGGCTGCTGGCTTGCCAGTTGACGCGGGCAGGTCATTGCCTTGAATTGTTTGAAGCCGGTGGCCCGGATGCGCAGACCTCGGCTGCCCGCGCCGCAGCGGCCATGCTGGCCCCGTTGGCTGAATCAGCCGTCACGGAAACAGGCGTTGTGCAAATGGGGATGCACGCGTTGAAGCGTTGGCCGGAATTGCTGGCGCAACTTGATGAGCCAGTCTTTTTTCAGCAAGCAGGCACGCTGGTCGTCTGGCACCGTCAGGACGCTGCCGAGGCTGACCGGTTTTCACGCCTGCTGGACGCGACCAGCGAGTCGTTGCCCACCTTGCCCGCCGCACAGCGACTTGATGCCACCGGCTTGGCGCAACTGGAGCCTTCGCTAGGCGCACGTTTCCCCCAAGGTCTTTATTTGCCGGGCGAAGGTCAACTGGACAACCACCAGTTGTTGGCGGCCATGTTGCACCAACTGCAAAACGCCAATGTCAAACTGAACTGGAACAGCCCGCGTTCGCCTGATGACTTCACGCCGGGCCATCCGGGGCAGCCCGACTGGATGTTTGACTGCCGTGGACTGGGCGCACGCGACCAATGGCCCGCTTTGCGCGGGGTGCGCGGTGAAGTCATCATGCTGCACGCGCCCAACGTGACCTTGTCCCGTCCGACGCGCCTGATTCATCCGCGTTACCCCATTTACATTGCGCCCAAACAAGACGGTATTTTCAGAATCGGCGCGACTGAAATTGAATCCGACGATATGTCACCGGCTAGCGTGCGCAGCACGTTGGAGTTACTCAGCGCCGCCTACACGGTGGACAGCGGGTTTGGCGAAGGCCGCATTGTGGATTTAGTCACCCAATGCCGCCCGACCTTGCCGGACAACCTGCCGTCCATCCGACGTTTGGGCGAACGCGTGTTGCAAATTAACGGGCTTTACCGTCACGGTTTTATGATCGCTCCGGCCATGCTGGATGTCGTTATGGAACTGTTTGAAACCCAGACCTCGCCGCTGGCCAACACGTTTTCCTTGTCTATCCAAGATGCACACGAATGAAGCCTATGAACGTTTTTATCAACCAAGTGCCGCACGAATTTGACGCGGGGGCGACCGTGGCAGACGCCATCATGCGGCTGCAAGCCCGACCTCCTTTTGCGGTGGCGGTGAATCTGCAGTTTGTGCCCAACACCCAATACGCCCAACACTTGCTTCAAGCCAACGACCGCGTTGACCTCATCGCCCCGGTCACCGGCGGCTAACCTCTGACACATCATGACTGCTGAACTTTCTGTTGCTACCTCTGCCGATCCACTGGTTTTGTACGGCCAAACCTTCGAGAGCCGCCTGCTGCTGGGCACCTCACGCTACACCTCGCCCCGCGTTTTGGAAGCGGCAGTGCGCGAGGCTAAACCGGCCATGCTGACCGCGTCACTGCGCCGACAAAACATCAGCGCCACGGACGCCCCAACGAACAACCGCTTTTGGGAGATGTTGCACGAGTTGAAGGTGCCCGTGCTGCCCAACACCGCCGGTTGCCACAGCATTCAAGAAGTCATCACGACGGCCCACATGGCACGTGAAGTGTTCGCCACATCGTGGATCAAACTGGAGCTGATTGGCGACGACTACACCTTGCAACCCGACACCTTGAATCTGGTAGAAGCCGCCAGCCAATTGATCAAAGACGGGTTCAAAGTGCTGCCTTATTGCACCGAAGATTTGGTGGTTTGTCAGCGCTTGGTAGATGTTGGTTGCCAAGCCATCATGCCGTGGGCCGCGCCCATTGGCACCGGCAAAGGTCCCATCAACGCCTACGCCCTGCGCACGTTGCGCGAACGTTTATCGGTTCCCATGATTGTGGATGCGGGGCTGGGATTGCCGTCGCACGCCTGCCAAGTGATGGAGTGGGGGTTTGATGGCGTGCTGCTCAACACGGCGGTCGCTTTGGCGCAAGACCCGGTCACGATGGCGGGCGCTTTTGCCCGTGCGACACAGGCGGGACGTGATGCTTTTCGCAGTGGTGCCATGCGGGAGCAACAATCCGCGCAACCCAGCACGCCGGTGCTAGGCACGCCTTTTTGGCATCAGGCATGAGCAATTTACTCACCGTGGAGAGGCATGAGGCCAAGGTGAAAGCCATTGTTACGGCACATTCAGCGCTGGCCTTGAATGCGGGGGACTCACGGGTTTCAGACGCCACCCGCATGGTCGAATTTAGCAGCGAAGCAGCGGTTTACCGCGCCGCAAAACAAGCCTGTTTGACCCTCGGTTTTATTGAGATTGACGCGGAATGCATCGCCCATGCGTGGCAACATTTATTTGAACGCACAGGCCAATTCAACGCAGAAGACTGGCCTGATCAAGCATCAGACTTTGGAATGCGCCCGTGGCCACGGTCAGACGCGTTTGCCGCTTGCCCCAAAAAACTCGGTTTGTACGCCGTATTGCCTGATGCGGCTTGGGTTGCCCGTATGGCGCGGGCTGGTGTGCCGACACTTCAACTGCGCTTCAAGTCGGACAACGTCCACGCCATTGAACAGGAAGTACGCGCTGCCGTTCAAGCCGTTCAAGGTACAGATGCCTTGCTGTTCATCAATGACCACTGGCAAGCCGCTATTGCCGCAGGCGCTTACGGCGTGCATCTGGGACAAGAGGACATGGCCGATGCGGATTTGCAGACCATCCGCACCGCCGGGTTGCGCTTGGGGTTAAGCAGCCATGGCTATGTCGAAATGCTGCGTGCCGACGCTTTCAGCCCGAGCTATATCGCCATGGGCGCTGTGTTTCCGACCACCCTCAAACGGATGCTGACCGCCCCGCAAGGCACGGGACGCCTGCACGCCTATGCCCGCCTGATGCGTGACTATCCGCTCGTCGCCATTGGAGGTATTGACAGTCGCAATATGCAGGACGTGCTGGCCAGCGGCGTGTGTTCGGTGGCGGTGGTGCGCGCCTTGGTGGCGGCTGAAAATCCAGAGGAAATGGCCGCCAGTCTGCAAGCGGCGATCAACGCGAATTCCTATTCTGATTAGCGCCAAGTTCAGTAAGTTTATTCAGCAAATGTAGAAATTATTTTTAGCACTGCGTCGTTTTGCAAGGCTAAGTGTGAAAACATTTGAATACGCCCAGCATGATGAACTGTAGTGTATTTTCTATGTACGCTACAGTCACATACACGAATAAAAATACAAGGGGATGGGTGATTATGTTGAATGATTGGGAGTTGGCTCTAAAAGAAATTGTTAGAAAAAGCGGGCACCATTTCTTGGCCTGATAGGGGATATCCTTTCGCCAGAGATTCGGATTGGCATAAGCAACGCTATTGTTTATGACCGGACAGTTGATGGATTAAAGTGGACCCCATTTTCTGGACAGTTTTTAGCTCCTGTTTAAGCTGGCATTTGAATCAAAATCACTAATGATTAGGTGTTGCGTGCAGAAGAATACCGTTTTACAAGGAGAGAGATGATTACCTCTTTTCTCAATG
>CAIJRK010000059.1 GCA_903823025.1 uncultured beta proteobacterium | reverse complement strand
GATCACGCTCGATTTTATGGGCTGATTTGAGAGCCGATCTTTGGCTGGTAGAGAGAAATTTCTGCATACTCGTATTTTCACATTTAGCGGCGATAGAAATTTATACTTCTGGCTGCATTTTGATTAGCGATTGCTATAGCTAAAAATAAGACCAATTCCTTCAATATATTCAGATATTTACGCGAATACGAAAAGAACGGTTTGTAAGTCATTAATTTTTAATATCTTTTAGATGGGACGGCCCTCATATGCGCCGATAGCGCTTGATAAATGACCGGTCAATCCAGTCTTTTAGCCACCATACCCAGCGGCCCTGCGCTGAATAGTTGCCCCAACTGGCAATGGCGGTCTGGTTGGCGCAGGACAGTAAGTTCAAAGTCTTTTCAGGCGGCATGTGAGGGCTGGGTTCTTGACCCGCGATAACGGCGGTCAGGTTCTTGGTCAGTGCCGGGCCAGCGCGAACGGCATACACGCCACTGCGCGCCAGCGGTAAATCCATGCGGGTGCTGACGTCACCGGCGGCAAACACGTTGGGGTGGCTGGTGGAGCGTTGGCAGGCGTCAACCGCGATAAAACCGTGTTCGTCCACTGCCAAACGCAGGGCGGCAGAGAGAATGCCGGCCTCATTTAGCGTCAAGCTGGTGTCTTCAAGCCAGGCGGGTGCCTGGGCGCTGGTGGCGATCACCGGCACATCGCAGGCCAGTCGGGTGCCACTGGCGAGCAGGACTTCTTCTTTTTGAATGCTGACTGCCGTATCAACCAAAACGGTGATGTTACGACGCACCAAAGCCTTGACGATACGTTGCTGAA
This sequence comes from uncultured beta proteobacterium, assembly GCA_903823025.1. Lineage (GTDB taxonomy): Bacteria > Pseudomonadota > Gammaproteobacteria > Burkholderiales > Burkholderiaceae_C > Rhodoferax. The sequence goes on along the minus strand of CAIJRK010000059.1, from coordinate 1,783 downwards.
CCGCAGGTGTGTAGTTGGCCCCGACCGCTGCGCCCCCAGTGACGAGCGTGACGGTGGCCGTTGGTAATCGGTAGGCCATCGCCATCGCCAACTCAATGCCTGCCGCCCCGCCCCCGAGGACGACAACCCGCAAGGCGGTGTTTTGTGCCAGCTCGGTGACGCGGGGCCACAGGGCGCCAAACCCTTCAAGAGGACGTACAAATAAGCCATATTCACAAACGCCGGGGAGGGTTTGCTCCAACCGTTTGCGCTCTTGCACTGGTCCGGTATTGACCGAGAGCCAGTCATAGCTGACCTCACTGCCATCGTCCAGCGTGAGCGTGCATTGGTTGGCATTCAGAGCCGTGACCCGTCGGGGCAGCCATTGCACCGTCGTTTTTTTAAGCAGAGGCTCCAGGGGGATCACGCAGTCATCCAGGGTGTAGTGCCCGGCCACAAACCCCGGCACCATGCCTGAATAAAGCTGGCGCGGGTAGGGCGTGATCAGGGTGATTTTGATGTCGGGCAAGGCATGACTTGCCAAGGTGGACAGCACATGAATGTGGGCGTTGCCAGCGCCCAGCAGAACCAGGTGTTTTTGATGTTGTGTGGACAGAGTCATAAGTGATTATTGTCTTGTGCAAGCTTGAGGCGGAACACCGCGCCAACTGGCCCGAACGTGGCGCCGTTGCAAGCAGCGTCCATCGTCCTTCTTTGGGTTACAAAAACGCAGCCATCAGTGCAAAGGTACAGGTAGGTTGGGGCAGTATATTAGAGTCGGATCAGATGTTTTTCTGGTTGGCATGGGTCGCCAGTGGCTCCTCTCAAGTCTTATTTCAAGGTTCAAACAGCACATGACTCAATTTTTACCCCTTCGGCGAGCGGTGAGGCGCACGCGGGTGTTTTCAATCACAACGCGCGTTCACGTATGCGTTTGAATGTTTCCCTGAAAAGCTCGGTCGGCGCGCTGCTGGTGATGGCCCTCATGGTGGGCGCCTATCTCTGGGTGCCGTCTCTTCACGCGGGAGTGAACACAGCGGTGCGCATTTTGACCGTGACTGATCTGCAAGAAGCGGTACACCAGTTTCGTGATTATTTGCTGGGTTTTGGGGTGTGGGCGCCGGTCGTTTCTGCCGCCTTGATGGTGTTTCAGGCGGTGATTGCGCCTATTCCCGCTTTTGTCATGACTTTTACCAACGGACTTTTGTTCGGCTGGGGTTGGGGCGCGCTGTTGTCGTGGTCCAGCGCCATGGTGGGGGCGGCGCTGTGTTTTTGGATCGCGCGGGCGCTGGGGCGTCCTGTGGTGGAGCGAATGGTGGGGGGCAGTCGTGCGCTGGAGGTGTCCGATTTGTTTTTTGCCCGCTACGGGCATCGGGCTATTTTCATCGCCCGATTGCTCCCGTTTGTGTCGTTTGACGTCATCAGTTATGGGGCCGGTTTAACGCCGGTGTCGTTGGGACGCTTCTTGCTGGCCACGGGTTTGGGGCAGTTGCCTGCCACGCTGTTGTATTCCTATCTCGGTCAAAATTTGACGGGGTCGATTCAGGTTTTATTCTGGGTGTTCTCGATCACCGCTGTCATATTTGTGTTGGGCTGGGCGCTTGGACCACGTTTTATCAAGCGATTGCGTGCCGGGCGACCTCAAGACTGAAAGGTGCGCCAGCCGTAAGCGCGCGGCGAACCCATCTTGAAAGCTGATCGATAACCCGGCAATCTTGGCGTTTTCCAAGGAGTTTGAGAGTTATGACGAGCAAGAAATTCAACCCGCAACAAATGCAGCATTGTCTGGACGTCCTCGACGCCT
>CAIJRK010000058.1 GCA_903823025.1 uncultured beta proteobacterium | reverse complement strand
ACTCTTGAGCCATCGCCTTATACACAAGTCGAAAAAACTCAATGAAATCAACGATGTTGCCAAAAACGAACATCGTTGATTTATAACGGTTTTTTGTACTTGTGATAAGGCAATACAGCAAGGAGATTTAATGTGACTTTGCGAGGCATAATTAATCCAGAAATTTTATATTAAACTAAAACTTTTTATAAAAATACGTATTTAATTTAGTATTACTTACTTATTGATATCGCCGAGCAGAAGGCTGAGTGCACTTGCTCGGAATGCGGCGGGTCGGTTGAAATGACCGATACTCAAAGGTGGGCTGATAATTGCACCGTGTGTCCCGCGTGCGCAGGTGAACGCTAGGCAGCGCACTTCAAGTAAATAAATAATTATTTCAAAGAATCTATCCTGTCTTTAGAAATTTTTCTATTACTTTTTTAAAAACTCGGGTTAACAAAATTAATAGTGGAATTGACAACAGAGATGCCACACCTCCCCAAAGAACAACCATTAATCCGAGACCTAGATCATCTTCACCCGCAGGGATTGGATAGCGCACTTCATAGTAATTTCCGGTTATCGTGATAACCAACAAGACCAGTCCAAATCCAGTTATAACTGAACATGTAACTGACAAGCACCAAATCGTCAGATGGCGCAATATTGCTTTAGCCATTTTTATTTTTGTTTGTCACTCAATATTGAGTTTCAGCTTAATCATGAGGACTTCCAAAAAATTCGGAAACGCATCGTCTTATTGATATCGCCGAGCAGAAGGCTGAACGTACTTGTCAGGCAAGCGCATCGCACCACAAGCCCTGATCAAACCGTCAAACCGTGCGGTTTCTTGCCAGCGGCGGGTTCTTGGAAAAGTAGCCCTGAATGCCGCGCATCAAGGCATCGGCCAGTTGATCCTGATAGGCGTTGCTGTTGAGTTTGGCCTCTTCTTCGGGGTTGCTGATGAAGGCCGCTTCTACCAAAACGCTGGGAATATCGGGCGCCTTGAGCACGGCAAAACCTGCCTGCTCGACCTGCGGTTTGTGCAGTTTTCCGACCCGCCCGATTTCGCCCAGCATGGCGCTTCCCAGTTTCAAGCTGTCGTTGATTTGCGCCGTGGTGCTCATGTCAAACAGGGCGCGCTTGACCTGCGCATCTTGTGTCGCCACGTTCAGGCCACCAATTTGATCCGCCTTGTTTTCTTTGGCCGCCATCCAGCGCGCCGCCGTACTGGAGGCACCGCCTTGGCTTAGGGCAAACACGCTGGCTCCTTGCGGGCGGGGCGTATAAAACGCATCGGCATGGATGCTGATGAACAAGTCGGCCTGCACCCGTTGCGCCTTTTGCACGCGAACGTGTAGCGGCACAAAGAAGTCGGCATCACGCGTGAGGAACGCGCGCATGGTGTTGCCATTGATGGTGGTGGCATTGATGCGGTCGCGCATTCGGTGCGCCAGACGCAGCACCACGTCTTTTTCATAAGTGCCGCCGGGGCCGATGGCGCCGGGGTCTTCACCGCCGTGACCGGGGTCCAGCGCAATGATGATCAGGCGGTTGGTGGAAGGCGCGGCAGAGGTAACGGGCGGGGGCGTCGTTGCCGTCGGGGCCATAGTTTTTTTGGCGCTGTTGAAATCAACCTGCCAGTTGGCCAGCGCATCCGGCCCGGGGGCGGACCGCGCCGCTGTCACGATGGCTTTGCTGTCCCGTTTGGCGAGGGCTTTTTGTTTGTGCTGCGAGATGAGTTCGCCCAAAGGGTCGGTGCTTGGGCTGGCCGTGGCGTTCTCTTTAATGTGCTCGGCAATCAGCGCTTCCAGCGGGTCAATCGCGTGCGTTGGATACAAATCAAACACCAGCCGGTGACGATAGGCGGCCACCGGCGTCAGCGTGAAGACTTGGGGGGCGATGGTCTGCTTCAAGTCCAGCACCAGACGCACCACGCCGGGCGTGTTTTGTGCCACGCGAATGCCCGCAATGTTGGGGTCGGCATCGGCGACTTTGGCGATTAACTCCCGCAATGAAGCATTCAGCTCCAAACCCTCAATATCGACAGCCAGACGTGGCGGGCTGTCGATCAAAAACTGACGTGCTTTGAGCGCGATGTCCGACTCAATGGTGACGCGAGAGTACTCCGGCGCGGGCCAAATACGCACCGCCACGATGGTGGCCCCACGCACCAGATGATGGGCGCCGAACAACAGTACCAATGCACCGGATTGAAGTAAATTGCGGCGTTTCATGCGGTTTTCCTTTAAATTTCAAGACCTTGCAGCAAAGCCCTGCCGGTGTCGGTTTGCGCGGTGAGCGTGGCTTGGCGCGATGTCGCTTCAATCGCCTCCAGATGAATGACCAGGTCAGCGCGGGGCAGAAATCCGGCGGCATTGTCAGGCCACTCGGCGAGCTTGAGGCCGGGACTGGCAAAGATGTCTCTAAAGCCGGCCTCTTCCCATTCACGCGGGTCGTTGAAGCGATAAAAGTCAAAGTGCCAGACATTCAGGTCGGGCAATTCATAGGGTTCCACCACCGCATAGGTCGGGCTTTTAACCCGGCCTTGCACGCCCAGTGCGTGCAACAAGTGGCGCACCAGTGTGGTTTTGCCCGCGCCCAAGTCGCCGTGCAGTTCGACAAAGGCCCAGCGCAGCGCTGGCTGTGCGGCCAAAGCTGTCGCAAATAATTGTGTGGCGGCTTCGTCAGACCAGACCAGACTTTTTACAATGGGCGGGTGATCAATTCCAGCATTCATATCAATAGCAGCCAGTGGGTTTCCAAAATTAGGGTGTGGGGCCAAGAGTTGGGATTTTCTCAAATTGGCGTCGCAGGGGTGGATTTATCTTCATCTGAATCAGGATTATCGGCTTGGTTGGCCGAAGGCTTTCATGGCGACATGGCTTATATGGCCGCGCATGGCCTCAAACGCGCCCGCCCCGCTGAACTGGTGCCCGGCACAGTGAGCGTGATTACCGCCCGCATGGATTACCTGCCCGCTGCCACGCCGTCCCACTGGCAAACCCTTGAATTTGACCGACTGACGCGACCCAGCGAAGGCATCGTCTCCGTTTACGCCCGTGGGCGTGACTATCACAAAGTTTTACGTAAGCGCTTGCAACAATTAAGTGACCGCATCGCTGAAGAATTGGGGCCGTTCGGGCATCGCGTGTTCACTGATTCCGCACCCGTGATGGAGGCCGAATTAGCCGCGCGCAGCGGTCAAGGCTGGCGCGGCAAGCACACGCTGCTGCTCAGTCGTGAGGCGGGCTCGACATTTTTTCTGGGTGAAATTTATCTGGATATGGCGCTGCCGCCCACCGAGCCGGTGTCAGGTCACTGTGGCAGTTGCCGGGCCTGCATTGACATTTGCCCGACGCAAGCCATCGTGGCGGCGCATCAGCTCGATGCCCGGCGTTGTATCTCTTACCTGACGATTGAACATGCCGGGCCGATTCCGCTGGAATTTCGCCCCTTGATCGGCAACCGCATTTACGGCTGTGATGACTGTCAGCTCATTTGCCCGTGGAACAAGTTTGCGCAACGCAGCGCCTTGCCTGATTTTGACGAACGCAAAGGCTTGGCGGGCAGTCAATTGGTGACGCTCTTTAGCTGGACTGAAGCCGACTTTTTGCGCCTGACCGAAGGCAGCCCCATTCGGCGCATCGGTCATGAGCGCTGGCTACGCAACATCGCGGTGGCAATGGGCAATGCGTTGCGCCTCAGCGCTGACCCGGCGCTGGTGGAGGCGCTGGCGTTGCGGGCACAGCATCCGAGTGCGTTGGTGCGTGAGCATGTAGATTGGGCCTTGGCAGGGCTGACTTTTCAGGGATAAAGCGGGCGCAACACGCCCAGCGCAAAGGGCAAACTCAACATGCCCAAGACGGTCGATAGCGTGACCAACCCGGCCACATAGGCGCCGTCATAACCCATGCGGGCGGCCAGCACGTAGCAACTGGAGGCCGTGGGCAAGGCAGAAAAAGCCAGCAGCACGGTCGCTTGAAGCGGGTCAAGTTGAAACAGATACGACAAGCCCAACGCCGCCAGCGGCAACAAAAAGTGACGCATCACCAGCAGCGCAATGGCCAATGTTTTGGCTTTTTTGAGGGCGCCAAACTGCATCCCCGCACCAGCCGCCATCAGACCCAGCGCCAAGGCGGCTGCGCCAATACGGGTCACGGTGGGTTCCAGCCAGATCGGCATCGTGAAGCCCAGCAAGTTGGCCGCCAGACCGGAGGCGGTGCCAATGATGAGCGGGTTGCGCATCAATTCACGCAAAAAACCGCGTTCGGCATGGCGCACCATGGGCCACACGGCGGCGATGTTGGTCAGCGGCACACACACGCCAATCAAGACCGCAATCATCAGCGTGCCTTGCGGCCCCGCCAGACGGTCGGCCAACGCCAACGCAATGAAGGAGTTAAACCGAAACGCTATTTGCGTGCTGGCGGCGTGCTGTCGGTGCGCTATGTGTCGCCCCAGCCACGGCCAATGCGGCAATGAATAAGCCAGCGCGATACCGGTAAACATCAAGGCCCAGCCTGCCCCAATCAGACTGGAGGCGGCCGCCACATCCAGCGGGCTTTTCACAATGGAGTGAAACAACAAGACCGGAAAGAATAAAAAATAAACCAGCGTTTCAGCCTGCGCCCAGACTAGGCGGTTAAGCGCGGTGTAACGGCACACCAGGTAGCCACACAAAATCAGGGAGAAGTCGGGAAATAAAAGTTGAGCGTAATTCACGCGCCAAGAATACCAGCCTCGATACCGGCGAATTTGCGCGTTTCTTCTGCCGTTGTCGCCACGCGATTAGGCATTCCGTCCGTACAATTCCACGAACATTAAAGGAAAAAATCGATATGGCAATCTATGAACTTGACGGTGCAACCCCCCAAATTTCAGACTCGGCCTGGGTCGCCGACAGTGCGCAAGTGATAGGCACGGTTGAGTTGGGCGATGACACAAGTGTCTGGTTTGGCACGGTAATTCGGGGCGACACGGCGACCATCCAAATTGGCCAGCGCACCAACATTCAAGACCTGAGCGTGCTGCACGCCGATGTCGGCAAACCCTTAACCATTGGCGACGATGTGACGGTCGGGCACAAGGTGATGTTGCACGGCTGCACCGTGGGCGACGGCTCTCTGATTGGCATTGGTGCCATCGTGCTCAACGGCGCAAAAATCGGCAAAGGCTGTTTGGTCGGCGCGGGTTCTTTGGTCACCGAAGGCAAGGAATTCCCGGATGGCTCCATGATCATGGGCAGCCCGGCCAAGGTGGTTCGCCAACTCACGCCCGAGCAGTTGGAAGGCTTGTTGCAAAGCGCCCGGCATTACGTGGACAATGCGCGTCGCTACCGGGCGAGTTTCAGCAAAATTGCCTGATTTTTAGATTTATACAGAGAACGGAAAAGTGCGTGTCTGAAATTCACAAGTTTTTATTTGAAGGCCTGCCGGTGCGCGGTGTGCTGGTGCGCTTGACCGATGCATGGACTGAAGTTTTGCAGCGCCGGGCCTCTAACAAGTCAGCGGGTGCCTATCCGTTGCCGGTGCAAAACATGCTGGGTGAGATGACGGCGGCAGCGGTTTTGATGCAATCCAGCATCAAGTTCAACGGCTCGCTGATTTTGCAAATTGTGGGCGATGGCCCGGTCAAACTGGCTGTTGTAGAAGTGCAGCCTGATTTTGGTTTGCGGGCCACGGCGACCGTCATCGGCGATGTGGCGCCAGACGCTTCTTTGAGCGCCATGGTCAACGTCAACAACGAGGGCAAATGCGCCATCACACTCGACCCCAAGAATCGTTTTCCGGGGCAGCAAGCCTATCAAGGCGTGGTGCCTTTATTTGGTGATGCGCACGAGAAACTGGAGAAATTGAGCGACGTGTTGGCGCACTACATGCTGCAAAGCGAACAGCTAGACACCACGCTGGTGCTGGCCGCTGATGACAAAGTCGCTACAGGACTTTTGATTCAACGTTTGCCGCTGCAAGGTGTTGGCAACCTGGCCGGTAGTTTGGTGAGCGAGGCCAATGAGGATGAAATTGGCCTCAACGAACACTACAACCGCATCGCTATTTTGGCCTCCACCTTAAAACGCGAGGAGTTGTTGACGCTGGATGTCGAGACGATTCTTAAACGCTTGTTTTGGGAAGAAACGCTGGTTCTTTTTGAACCCCAAGCGGGCGATGCGGTGCCTCACTTCTCGTGTACTTGCAGCCGTGAGCGGGTGAGCAACATGATTCTCGGACTCGGTCTTGAGGAGGCGCAAAGCATCATCGCCGAACGCGGTGACATCGAAGTAGGCTGTGAGTTTTGCGGCGTGCTATACCCGTTTGACCCGGTCGATGTGGCGCATATTTTCAAGTCCAGCAGTCCTCTGCCGCCCGCGAGTGCCGCCGTTCAATAGGCTGATTTAGCTACCGTAATTCGGTGGCGGTGTGTGGATTTAAGACGTGTAATTATTTGCAACAATTGTGATTGACGTAGAGTTGGCGGTCTTATGAAATGACGCAGGTCGTTTTTGGACCCGCACCAAACCGGTCGGGTTGTATGAAACCCAACGACCGAGGAGGTACACACCGTGGCCAAGCAAATTTGCATCAACCATGTGTTCAAAGTGTTCGGCGAGAAATCGCAAGAAGCACTGGCACTCGTCAAACAAGGCTGTAGCAAGCCAGAAATTCTGGCGAAAACCGGCAGTTCCATCGGCGTTTTTGACGCCAACTTCACAATTGAAGCGGGCGAAATTTTCGTCATCATGGGCTTGTCCGGATCGGGCAAATCGACCCTGGTGCGAATGCTCAATCGCTTGATAGAACCGACCTCCGGCACCATCGTGGTGGATGGCAATGACATCAACCAATTGTCTGACAGCCAACTGCGCGCCTTGCGCCGCAAAGACATCAGCATGGTGTTCCAGTCATTTGCGTTAATGCCGCACATGACGGTGCTGGACAACACGGCTTTTGGTCTGGAACTGGCCGGTGTCGGGCACGCTGAACGCTCGGCCCAAGCCGCCCTCGCGCTGGAACAAGTGGGCTTGACCGGCTGGGGCGCCAGTTATCCGGACGAACTCTCGGGCGGGATGCAACAGCGCGTCGGCCTAGCCCGCGCCCTGGCCTCAGACCCTTCTATCTTGTTGATGGATGAAGCCTTCTCGGCGCTAGACCCCATCATCCGCACCGAGATGCAATCAGAACTCCTGCGACTGCAACAAATCAAACGCCGCACGGTGGTCTTTATCTCGCACGATCTGGACGAGGCCATGCGCATTGGCGACCGCATTGCGATCATGAAAGACGGGCATGTGGTGCAGGTCGGCACCCCGGAAGAGATTCTGCGCAACCCGGCGGATGACTACGTGCGCAGCTTTATTTATGGCGTGGATGCCGCCGCTGTTTTCAAAGCCGCCGACATTGCGCGCAAGACGCAAATCGTGGTGTCCGAGCATCCCAGCCGGGGGTCCCGCGCCGCGCTCAAGATGTTGGAAGACGAAGACCGCAATTACGCCTATGTTGTCAGTCCGACGCAACAGTTTTTGGGGGTGGTTTCGGCGGATAGCTTGCGCGCAGCTTTACATGAACACGTCGGGCCGCTTGGTTTGGCGCATGTTTATTTGCCCGATGTGCAGCCGATTGCCGCTGATGCTTTGGTGAGCGAGCTGTTTGGTCAAGTGGCGCAAACGCCTTACGCCGTCCCGGTGGTCACGCAAGACGGGCGCTATTGCGGTGCCATCAGCAAAACCACGCTCTTGAAATTTCTGGACCGCGACACCCCCGTGGTGCCCACTCCCTGACCCTGAAGGCTTATTGACCCTATGCAAAACACACAAACTCCCGAGAATCCCCCCGCAGAAGGTAATCCTTGGTTAACGGCTACCGACGAACCCGCTGCGGCCACCGTTGAGACCCCCGCTGCTGAAGCCAACTGGCTGGATGCACCCGTGGCCGCCTTGCCCGCTGACGGCGGTGCCGATAGCGGCTGGCAGATTCAGAACCTGTGGGACGGCTCAATGCCGGTGGAGGACTGGATTAACCAGGGCCTCGCATGGGTGGTGCTGCACTTTCGCCCATTTTTCCAGACCGTGCGCGAGCCAATTGATGGCATATTGACCTGGATTGAGGCGTTGTTGCAAAGTGTGCCATCGCTGGCGATGGTCGCTATCTTTGGCTTGCTGGCCTGGCAATTTGCGGGCAAAGCGGTGGCGCTGGGCACCGTGGTGTCGCTGGCCGTGGTGGTGATGCTGGGCATTTGGCCCGAGGCTATGGTGACGCTGTCGCTGGTGTTGACGTCACTGGTTTTTTGTCTGGTGCTGGGTTTGCCGCTGGGCATTTTGCTGGCTAGCAGTGACCGCATTCAGCGCTTGACGCGGCCTGTGTTGGACGCCATGCAAACCACGCCTGCCTTTGTTTATCTGGTGCCGGTGGTCATGTTGTTTGGCATCGGTAACGTGCCAGGCGTGATTGTGACCATCATCTTTGCGCTGCCACCTTTGGTGCGCCTGACCAATCTGGGCATTCGCCAAGTGCGTCCTGATCTGATTGAAGCGGCGCGTGCTTATGGCGCTTCGCCTTGGCAGATGCTGCGCAAAGTGCAACTGCCGTTGGCGATGCAATCCATCATGGCGGGCGTGAATCAGACGTTGATGCTCTCGCTGTCCATGGTCGTGATTGCGTCCATGATTGCCGTCGGCGGTTTGGGCCAGATGGTGTTGCGCGGCATTGGTCGCTTGGACATGGGCCTGGCCACCGTCGGTGGTTTGGGTATTGTGTTACTGGCGATTTCGCTGGACCGCATCACGCAAGCGGCGGGTCAACCGCGACGCGGCGTGCGTCACTGGTGGCAAACCGGCCCGGTCGGGCTGGTGGCGCGACTGCTCAAAACCCGCACCCCCGCTACCGCTCAGGCCGCGCCTGCGACGCTCTCAAAGCCTGCGTCTTAACGCATGGCTTGCCTCTCAACTTTATTTTTTCAACCCTCACTTCAAGGAGTTCATTCAATGACCATCAGCACCACTCGACGCCTGACGCGCACCCTGCTGGCAAGCACCCTGCTAACCCTCGGTCTGGCCGCCCAAGCCGCCACCTTGCCCGGCACCGGCATCAACGTTTTGCCGCTCAAAAGCTCGATTGCCGAAGAAACCTTTCAGACCCTGTTAGTGTCCAAAGCTTTGGAAAAGCTGGGCTACGACGTGCAACCGATTAAGGAAGTAGAGTACGCCACCGCCCACGTCGTGATCGGCAATGGCGACGCCACGTTTGCCGCCGCCCACTGGAACCCACTGCACGCCGACTTCTACAAAGCAGCGGGCGGCGATGCCAAGCTCTCGCGCACCGGGGTTTATTCAGACAATGCCGCGCAAGGTTATTTAATCGACAAAAAAACAGCCGATAAATACAAAATCACCAACCTCAGCCAGTTGTCTGACCCCAAAATTGCCAAGCTCTTTGACACCAACGGCGACGGCAAGGCCGACTTGACCGGCTGTAACCCCGGCTGGGGCTGCGAAGGCGTGATTGAGCACCAACTCACCGCGTTCAAATTGCGCGACACGGTCACCCACAACCAAGGCAGTTATGCCGCGCTGATTGCCGACACGCTGACACGTTTTAAAAATGGCCAGCCGGTTCTTTACTACACTTGGACTCCTTACTGGGTCAGCGCCGAGTTGCGCCCAGGGCGTGACGTGGTGTGGCTGGAAGTGCCGTTTTCGTCACTCCCCGGCGAACAGGCCAAGCTGAATACAGAGTTGCCAAACGGCAAAAACTACGGCTTTGTCATCAACAAACAGCAAATTGTGGCGAACAAGGTGTTTGTCGAGGCCAATCCGGCGGCTGCCAAATTGTTTGAATTGATGCGTTTGCCGGTGGCCGACATCAATGCGCAAAACATGCGCATGAGCCAAGGTGAAAACACCGCTGCTGACATTGAACGCCACACGAATGGCTGGATTAAAGCGCATCAAAAAACCTTTGACAGCTGGGTGGCACAAGCCTTGGCCGCTGCCAAAAAATAAGCGCAAGCACCCAGCTTAAAGCACCAATCAGAAAAGCGGCCAGCGCCTTTAATCAGGCGTTGGCCGCTTTTATTTTGTCCAAAAATGATCGATTCAAACCCGAATCACGCGTCCCGGATTCATCAGGTTGAGCGGGTCCAGCGCGGCCTTGATGGCGCGCATCAGGGCCAGCGCGACGGGCGATTTGTATGTCTCCAGCGCGCCCACTTTCAGACTGCCCACGCCATGTTCGGCGGAGATCGACCCGCCAAAAGCGGCCACCGAGTCAAACACCAGCGTGTTCACTTGCTTTTCATGTGCACGCAAAAAAACAGCGGCATCCATGCCCGCCGGCGCCTGCACGTTGTAGTGCAGATTGCCATCCCCCAGATGGCCAAAATTGACCAGCCGAACACCCGCAATTGCTTGTTGCAGCAGCGCATCGGTCACCCCGACAAACTCAGGAATACGCGACACCGGGATTGAAATGTCGTGCTTGATGTTCAACCCTTCTCGCGCCTGCGCCAGCGGAATGCTTTCGCGGAGGTGCCACATCTGCCTGGCTTGTGACAGGTTTTCTGCCACCACGGCATCAGTGATGCAGCCTTCATTCAACGCTGTTTCAAGCAGCTGTTCAAACTGGGTTCTGGCGTGGGTTTCTGACTCATGATCCGAGTTTTCCAACAGGACGAAAAAGGCTGAATCAAGCGGTAAAGGTGTGCCCAGCATGGGAAAGTGTTGCACCACCAAACTTAATGCAAATTGCTCCATCACTTCAAAGCCGGTCAGGCCCGCGCCCAAATGGCGGTGCGTCAGTCCCAACAATTGAACTGCGTGGGCCAGCGAAGGCACGGCGGCCCACGCCGTGAGTTGCGCAGCGGGCAGGGGATAGAGCTTCATCGTCGCCGCCGTGATGATGCCCAGCGTGCCTTCCGACCCGATGAACAAATCGCGCAGATCGTAGCCCGTGTTGTCTTTGCGCAGGCCGCTCAAACCATGCCAGACCTCGCCCTGTGCGGTAACCACTTCCAGCCCCAAACACAAGTCGCGTGTGTTGCCGTAACGCACCACTTGCGTGCCGCCCGCGTTGGTGCCCAGATTGCCGCCAAGGGTGCAAGTGCCTTCGGCGGCCAGACTGAGCGGGAATAACAATTGGGCGGCTTCGGCGTAGTCCTGAAGATTTTGCAGAACGCAACCCGCCTCCGCCGTCATCGTCAGGTTGTCGGCATCGAGACTGCGAATCGTGTTCATGCGTTGCAGGCTCAACACAATCTGGCGGCCCGTGTCGTCGGGCGTGGCGCCGACGGCCAGGCTGGTGTTGCCGCCTTGGGGCACGAGGCTGATGCCGCTGGTGGGATGTTCTTGACAAAAAGCGGCGCAGGTTTTGACGACTTGGGCGACCTCGTCAGTGCAGGCGGGTCGCACCACGGCCAGCGCTTTGCCGTGCGAGCGCTTGCGCCAGTCTTGCTCCCAAGCCGTCAGGTCGCCGTCGGTATAAACGTGGGCGGCGCCAACGATGTGGCGCAAAGCATCAAGCAAGGTTTGCATGGATTAAATCTCTTTTTTGACGCTTTGAAAGCGCAGGCGAACATGCAACGCACAGGCCACAAACAGGATCAGGCACAGCGCCACTTCAATCATGGCTAAATAATTACCTGGCGCTTTGTCGCTGTAGGCGCGCACCGCTCCCTCGGTGAAATAAATCCACACCAGCAGGCTGACCCAGCGGTAGGTGTACATGCGGTTTTTCAAGAGACCGGCCAGCGGAATGCACAACGGCAACACCTTGAGCGCCAGCCACGAGCCGCCCGGACGAAGCGGTGCTAAAAACAGCTCCCAGGCAAGCCCCAGCACGATAAGCCCCAGCAAACTACCAACCGCCAGAATGCGGGTGGTGGTGACCAGGGGCGGGATGGTTTTTTGTTCTGTATTCATTGGAGTGGCATCATAGCGGCCATGCGTTTTTTTACTCACCTACCTCAGCGTTTGACCCCGCGTCTTGCCGCCTTGTTAAAGAGACTTTCAACCTTTCCCTGGCGGAGCAGCGCGCTCACGTTGCAAGAGCGTTTTCGGGAAGACCGGCTGGGCCTCACCGCCAGTAGCCTGACCTTCACCACCATCATGGCGCTAGTGCCATCTTTTACGGTAGCTTTGGCTGTTTTTACCGCTTTTCCGATGTTTTCCAAGTTTCAGGATGTGTTGCAAAACTGGCTGATTGAAAGCTTGATTCCCAACAACATTGCCAGTCAGGTGCTGGACTACCTGAACCAGTTTGCCGGTCAGGCCAGCAAAATGGGCGTGGTCGGGGTGGCTTTTTTGCTGGTCACCGCGCTGACCCTGATTTTGACCATCGACCACACGCTCAACGGCATTTGGCGGGTACGCCAGGCCCGACCCTTCGGGCAACGGGTGTTGGTGTATTGGGCCGCCATTACTTTGGGGCCGCTGCTGCTGGGGGTCAGCCTGAGCATCACGTCTTATGTCGTGTCAGCCTCTAAAGGCGTCGTCGGCGTGATTCCGGGCGGCGTGCAAGTGTTGCTGGATGCGGTTCAATATTTTCTGGTCGCCGGTGGCATGGCGGCGATGTACCACTACGTGCCCAATATCCGGGTGAAATGGGCACATGCCTGGCTCGGTGGCCTGTTCGTGGCGGCGGGCTTTGAACTAGCCAAAAAAATATTGGCGCTGTACCTGAGCAGCGTGCCCACCTACTCCTTGATTTACGGCGCCTTTGCCACCGTGCCGATTTTACTGATCTGGATTTATGTGGCGTGGATGATTGTGCTGCTGGGGGCTGTCATCACGGCCTATTTACCCAGTTTGTTAATGGGCATGACGCGCCGTCCCCACAGCAACGGTTTATCGTTTCAGCTGGCGCTGGAGACCTTGCAACAGCTCGACCATGTGCGCGCAACAGGGCGCAAGGGCTTGACGATTGGGCAACTGGCCCAGCAATTGCGGATGGACACCCTGCAACTGGAGCCGGTGCTCGATACCCTGTGCGAGCTGGACTGGATCGGCCTGCTGCAAGAAGAGTTAGCCAGCGAGGAGGCCCGTTATGTGTTGTTAGTCGATCCCGACACCACCGTGCTGGCGCCACTGCTGGCCACCTTGTTGTTGCCGCAAGACGAAAGCACCCGCCACCTATGGCAAAACGGGCGCTGGCCTTTGCTGGTGATGCGGGATGCGCTGTAACCCGCCCGGATTTTTCAGCCCTTGGGGGTTGCACCTTGAGTAGGGACTCTGTGCAACTTCACCAAAAATTAACAATGCACAGACATAATTCCAGTTGATTTGTGTTGTTCCTGGCACAGATGTCGCCAGAAAAAACGCAATGACCCGCCCCTTCAACTACTTTCATCTGTCTCGTTATTTGACTTCTCCCTCCGTTAAAAAACGGTTCGTATGGGCCGGTTCTGCCTTGGCGGCCATTTTGATGGTTCAGGGTGCGGCATGGGCCAGTGATGTGCCTCTGATCGGGCGCCCGTGGACGGTGCCGCCTGTGCCCGGGGGCGAGCCGGTCATGCCTCTGGTCGCTTCATCGCTGCCCGCTGACCGCGCTTGGTCGCTGGCGGCATTAAGCGACTTGGCCTTGCGCAACAACCCGGCTACGCGCCTGGCCTGGTCTGCCGCCTTGGCAAATCAGGCGGGCGTCGCGGCGGCCAGCGCCTTGTTGCAACCCAACGTGACGCTGCCCGTGCCGCTGACGTTTGACCACGGCGAGGCCACCACCGTTGGCGCTTCAAATGTCACACGCAGCGTCTCGCCCAGTCTTAGCCTAACGTGGGTGTTGTTTGATTTTGGCGCTCGCACCTCCGGCGTTGAGGCGGCTCGCTGGCAAGCGGTGGCCAGTCAACTCGGCTACAACCGGGCCTTGCAAACCGTCGTCAACACGGTCGAACAGGCTTATTACGGTTTGTTGGGCGCACGCCAATTGCAGGCGGCCTTGCAACTTAGTGTGCAGGCCACCAAGGCCAGCCTTGAGGTGGCACAGGCACGTCGCAGTGCAGGCTTGGCCACCGTCGGCGATACCGCCTTGGCCGAGTCGGCCTGGGCCGATGCCACGCTTCAATTTGTGCGGGCGCAAGCCGCCGCGCGCAGTGCCGAAGGCAGTCTCGCCAACGCGGTCGGCTTGCCTGTCAACACGGCACTGAAGGTGACCGATGACGTGATGAGCCAACCGTCTGCCACCTCCTACCAAACGCTACCGCGAATAGATGAATTACTGGTCACTGCCCGCACCTCGCGTGCTGATCTGGTCGCACTCAATGCGCAGGTGTTGCAAGGCCAGGCGCAACTGGCAGCCGCTCAGGCGCAGGGTCGCCCTGTGTTGACCTTGTCGGCCAAGGCTGACCGTCAGTGGCACAGCGATGTGGACTCGCGCAACACACAACAACTGGCGTTCACTCTGTCCATTCCGGTGTTTGATGGCGGCCTGGTGCGCGCGCAGACGCAAGCGGCGCTGGCGCGTGTTCAGCAGTTCACCGCCCAGCGCGACCAGCAACAGCAAAGTGTCGCGCTGGAGGTGTGGCAAAGCTTTCATCTGGCCGACAGCGCCGAGACAGTCATCGACAGCGCGCAAGCCCTGTTGCGCAGCGCCACAGAAGCTGAAAGTGCCGCCCGCGAACGCTACGGCGCAGGCGTGGGCAGTCTGCTTGAATTGTTGCTGGCGCAAAGCGGTGCCGCACAGGCCCGCGTGAGCGTGGTGCAAGCCCGCTATGACGCCCAATTAGCGATGGCCCGATTGGGCTATGCCGTCGGCGCCCGCACCGTCGCCCCTTGAGATTTAACAAACACACGCTATGACTCTCCCTCTTTCAAAATCTAGTTCACCCGGCACGCCCGCTGTCCCTCCTTCCAGAAATCGGGGGATCGGGGTCGGATTAGCCCTGCTCGTTCTTCTCATCGTCGGGGCTAGCGGGTGGTTCTTGACGCGACCTGCCAAGGCTCCCGCGCGCATCCAGCGGATTGAAGTGCCAGTTACGCAGGCGCAAACGCGGGCCATGCCCGTGGTACTGCAAAGCGTAGGAAAAGTAGTCGCGCAGGCCTCGGTTGAGGTGCGCTCCCAAGCCGGTGGCGTCTTGCGTGAAGTCTTGATCAAGGATGGCGATCAGGTGGTGGCGGGACAAAAATTGTTTATGCTTGATGCGCAACCGCTGGCAGCCACGCTCGCCCAAGCGCAGGCACAGTGGACCCGCGACAAAGCGCTGGCCGATGACGCCGCCGCCGCCCAGGCCCGCCTCAAACCGCTGGCGGACAAAGAATATGTGACGGCGCGCGAGTATGAGTTGGCCGTCAGCACGCAAGCGTCAACCCAAGCCACCGCCAACGCGACCCGCACGCTGATTGACCAGGCCCGCATTGCGCTGGCCTACGCCACCATCACCGCGCCGATCTCCGGGCGCGCTGGTGCCGTGCTGGTGAAACCGGGCAATCTGGTGGCCGCCAACAGCACCACGCCGCTGGTCGTCATCAACGCACTGCGTCCGGTCGAGCTGGTTTTTTCGTTGCCACAAAGCGAGTCCCAGCAGTTGCGCGACGCCATGGCGGCAGCGCCGGACCACCGTCTAAGTGTGGAGGCGCGTGACAGTCTGAGCCAAAAAAAGCGTGCTACGGGTGAATTGGTTTTCATTGACAACGCGCTCAACGCGCAGTCCGGCACGATCACCGCGAAGGCCCGTTTTTCCAATGTCGATGAAGCGCTCTGGCCCGGCGAGTTTTACGCTGTAGTCATCACGCTGAGAACGGATGAGGCGGCAATCACGGTGCCTGAACGCGCGGTTCAGCAAGGCCAAAATGGCCCCTATGTTTATGTGCTGACGGCAGGCACGGCCAATTTGCAACAGTTAACGGTGAACCGCGTGCTGGATGGTTTTGCGGTGGTGACGGCGGGCCTGAAAGTGGGCGATACGGTGCTGGCCTCGGTGCCGTCCAATCTGCGTGATGGCAGTGCGGTGGTGGTTGTCACGCCTGCCGCTCCGGCCGCGCAAGCAGCCAGCGCGGCATCCTCCTCCAGCGGAGCAGGTCAATGAACTTCAGCGCCATCTTTATCCGGCGTCCGGTATTCACCACCATTCTGATGCTGGCGCTGGTGATCTTTGGTGCCTTTTCGTTCTTTCGGCTACCCGTCAATGAACTTCCTAATGTCGATTTCCCGACCATCCGCGTCTCCGTGAATCTGTCTGGGGCCAGCCCCGAGACGATGGCCAACTCGGTGGCAACACCGCTGGAGCGCGCGTTTAGTGGCATCGAAGGCATTGACTCGATGGTCTCGACCAGCTCGACCGGCCGAACTCGCGTGGTGCTGCAATTCAAGTTGGATCGTGACGTCGATGCCGCCGCGCAGGATGTGCAGTCTGCCCTCTCCGAGGCCGTGCGGCGACTACCCGACGGCATTGACGCGCCGCAGTTGCGCAAGATCAATCCAAGTGATGCGCCGGTGATGCATCTGGCCATCAGCTCCAAGACCATTGCCATGCCGCTGCTCAACCAGATTGCCAATGATCGAGTGGCTTTGCGTCTGCAAACGGTGCCGGGCGTGGGACAAATCGACATCTGGGGTTCGCAGCGTTACGCCGTGCGTATGTACGTGGACCCGCTGGCGCTGGCGGCGCGCAAACTCGGCTTTGATCAGGTCTTGTCGGCGATTCAAGCCGGTCACAGCAACGCCCCCATTGGCACACTCAACGGCACGGCCCGTGATTACACCCTCAAGTCCGACGGCCAGTTGCACGACGCCGCTGCGTTCGGCAATCTGGTGTTGGCCTACCAAGGCGGCCAGCCAGTGCGCTTCAACGATGTGGGCCGGGCGGTTGACAGCGTGGAGAACATCCGCTCCTCGGCTTTTGTCAACGAGCAGCGCGCCATTGCCATCAACCTGAACCGCCAGCCCGGCGCCAACACGGTCGATGTGACCCGTGCAGCGCGTTTGGCGGTCAAAGAGATTCGTGCCCAGTTGCCCGCTGATGTGGAGCTGCAGGTGCTGTACGACCGGGGCGACTACATCAACGCCAGCATCCATGAAGTTGAACTGACGCTGGTGATCTCGCTGGTGCTGGTGGTGCTGGTCATCATGCTGTTCTTGCGCAACCTCTCGGCCACGCTGATCGTGGCGCTGGTGCTGCCGACCTCGCTGATCGGCACCTTTGGCGTGATGGATTTGCTGGGCTACAGCTTGAACAATGTGTCGCTGCTGGCACTCACGCTGGCGGTCGGTTTGGTGGTGGATGACGCGATTGTGGTGCTTGAGAACATCGTGCGTTATCTTGAAAAAGGCCTGTCTCGCGGCGAGGCCGCCATGTTGGGCGCCAAAGAGATTGGCTTCACAATTGTGTCTATTACGCTGTCGCTGGCAGCGGTTTTTTTGCCGATTATTTTCATGGGTGGCATCGTCGGTCGCTTGTTTTCCGAGTTTGGCGTGACGATGGCCGTGGCGGTGCTGCTGTCGGGCTTCGTGTCTTTGAGCCTGACGCCGATGCTGGCGTCGCGTTATCTCAATACCAAGCAAAGCGAGTTCTTTGTGTTTCGCTGGTTTGAAGCGGGTTTTGCACGCACCCTGAACGGCTACCGAACCAGCTTGGGCTGGTGCATGGTGCATCGGGGGGCGATGTTGGCGCTGTCCATTGCGGTGCTCTTGGGCACCGGCATGGCCTATAAGCTGGTGGACAAAGGCTTCATCCCAAGGGTCGATTCCGGCAAGATCGACGGCAACACGCGGGTCGCCGAAGGCACGCCCTACGCCACCTTCCTGGAACAGCAAAACGCCATTGCCAAGATCATTCGAGATAACCCTAATGTGGCCGCCGTGATGTCAAGGCTTGGCAACGACGGCACACTCGGCAACACCGGGCGGTTGTTAATTGGTCTGAAGCCGCTGGGTGAACGTCCTGATTCAGCCGATGAGGTGATTCAGCAACTTCGAGAGAAAGCCAAAGAAGTACCGGGCATGGAACTGCTGTTGCGCAATCCGCCCGCCATTGAGATCGGGCAACAATCGAGAACGGCGGTGCAATATGTGCTGCAGTCCACCTCCAGCGAGTCGCTTTACGCCGACTCCGAGTCCTTCTTGCAGCGCCTGTCCGCGCTGCCTGAATTGCAGGACGTGAACACCGACCTGCAACTGAGCAACCCCGAAATTCGCGTGGACTTGCGCCGTGACCAGGCCGCCGCACTCGGGGTCTCGCCGGACCAGGTGTTGCGCACTTTGCAAAGCGCGTATGGCGGACGCGAAGTGGCCAGCATCTTCGCGGCGACCGACCAGTACCCGGTGATCATGGAAGTGGATCGACGCTACCAAACCGACATCAACGCGTTGGGGTCTATTTTCTTGACGGCCAGCAATGGCGAGATGGTGCCGTTGAGCGCGGTGGCCCGCATCCGCAACGACGTCGGGCCGGTGGAAATCAACCACTACGGCAGTTTGCCGTCGGTGACGCTGTCATTCAATCTGGCCCCCGGCGTAGCGCTTGGCGAGGCCACGCAGGCGGTTAATGCCAGCGCCGCGCAGCACCTGACAGGCCAAGTCGCGGGCCGTTTTGCCGGGTCAGCGCAGGCGTTTGAAGACT
This sequence comes from uncultured beta proteobacterium, assembly GCA_903823025.1. Lineage (GTDB taxonomy): Bacteria > Pseudomonadota > Gammaproteobacteria > Burkholderiales > Burkholderiaceae_C > Rhodoferax. The sequence continues at coordinate 109,846 of CAIJRK010000058.1, read as the reverse complement.
CGATGCGCGATTTGCCGGTGCTGCTGCTGGTCACGGTGGTGTTGATTTATATGATTCTGGCGGTGTTGTACGAGCACTTTATTCACCCCATTACCATCCTCACTTCCTTGCCGCTGGCCGGCTTTGGGGCGCTGCTGATGCTGTGGTTGTTCCGCCAGGAGCTGAACCTGTTCAGCTTTGTGGGGCTGATTTTGCTGGTCGGGCTGGTGAAGAAAAACGGCATCATGATGGTTGACTTTGCGCTGGAACTGATGCGCAACGGCAAATCCGGCATCACGCCGCACGAAGCAATGCTAGAAGCCAGCGTGACGCGTTTTCGCCCAATCATGATGACAACAATGGCCGCCATTCTGGGCACCTTGCCGATTGCGCTGGGCATTGGGGCGGGCGCCGAATCGCGTCAACCGCTGGGGATTGCTGTCGTTGGCGGACTGGTGTTCTCGCAACTGCTCACGCTCTACATCACGCCGACGTTCTTCGTTAGCATGGAGCACTGGATGAGCCAAAAGGGGCGTCCTTAAATAGGCACAGCGCATGTGCCAGTGGCAGAATCGGCTATGAAATATGGCAGGTTCAGTCCATCAAAATTGGGGGTCTGAGTCGCCAGGCAAGAAGCCTTTTTGAGGCGCGAACAGGTTTTCAGTACTGTCTTTGATAGCTTGTTGCATAAATCAGCTTTTTGTGGGCTATATTTCGCAAACAAGAAGCCGCAATTGCGTGTTATTGGGTCATCCACAAGTCACGAAAATCAAGAGGAGAAATCATGAAAGTTAGCGATATTTTGCGTGTCAAGGGCAGCACCCTGTACACAGCCACCCCCGACGAACCTTTGGCGCGGGCGCTTGACCTGATGGCCGAGCGTGACATCGGTTCGCTGGTCGTGATGGAGCATGGTGATTTGGTCGGCATGTTGACGTTTCGGGAGGTCATTCAGATGGTTGTGAAAAACGGCGGCACCATTGGCACCACGGTGGTTCGCACCGCCATGGACGATGCGCCGCTGACCTGTACCACCGAAACCGATATGGACGAGGTGCGTCGCATGATGCTGGAGCGCCACGCCCGCTACATGCCGGTCATGAACAAGAAAATGCTGATGGGCGTGATCAGCTTTTACGACGTTGCCAAGGCCGTGGTGGACAGTCAGAACTTTGAGAACAAGATGCTCAAAGCCTACATTCGCGACTGGCCGGAAGAGTCCGAGTCTGCTGCTTGAGTTTGAGTTTTTGGCAGGGCGGTCATAGCAGGTCAGCCCTGACCGACTTGTTCGACTTCATCGTCTGCAAGACACGCTTTATCTGGCTTTGCAGACGATAGCGCTTGCCCAATTGCCCGAGAGAGTCCGGGTTGTTTTCCTGGACCGCCATGCGCATTCAGTGTCGGGTTTCTCAGGCTGCGCTTGGGGAGCGATTTAATGGGGTGAATCTGAGACTATATTGGCTGAATTTCAAGTTAGGGTGCAACGTCATAACGCCTCTGCATTTTGTCAATGTTCGACACCATCCGGTCGCGCAAAGCTTTTGGCTCAATGACCTCAACGCCGTCACCAAAGCCCAGCAGCCACCAGCCCAATTGCGCAGTATCCGGCACGGTAGCCACCAGTCTTAGCGTACCTTTTTCCAACGCCGTCAAAGTCTGTCCTCGGGCTAAAGGGGTTTCAAACAGATGGTCGCCCGCGCCGCCATAAAAATGAGCCACAAGCGCAATCAGTTCACCCGAGCCGAAACCAAACTTGCCTCCGTCAATAACTTCGTCGATAGAAAACCCGGTCGGCACCACTGACGCTTCTTCGAGCATCGTGGCGGCTTGTATGCGATGCACTGCCAATGTGCGCAAATCTTCGTAGTCGGCAAAGCGGCAACACAGATAAGTGATGTGCCCGCGCTGTATGGCGGCGAGCGGGTGAATACGGTATTCAACCGCCTTCGTTTGATCCCGTTTGAGATATTTGATGCTCAGCTGGCGATCTGCCAGCAGGGCTTCGTAAACGATTTTCTGCACGGCAGGTTTTATCGCAGGCGGCAACAACGGTTGCGAAGGTGGCACGGTGCGCACCTTGTTTAACCATGAACGCGCGTGGTCGCCTTGCGGATTGTTGTCGAGATGCTGCTTGGCTGCGTCAAAGTAAGGCTGCAACTGTTGCAAAGTGGAAGACGGCAGCAGCGTATTAAGGTGCTGCTCCACCATCGCCAGCGTCAGCGCTTCGGTATGGCTCAGGCCCGGCAGACTGAACAGGGGCGCATTCTTTTTCCAGCTCCAGCCATACGGCCTGTTACGCTCATCCGCCACCAGAGGAAACATCCCGGAGAGCCAAAGCAAATCGCGTTCAACGGTGCGCTTGGTGACATCGAACTGCTCCGACTTCAATTTTTCGTACAAATCGCGAGCGGAAATTCTTTGGGGATGGCGCGGAATCAAGCGCAGCATTTGCCATTGGCGAAGCAGCGTATCAGGATGAAGTAGAGCCATGAGCGAGTCTGTGATGTTGGGTTTTCTAAATCAACTCGCCGCAATCAAGCTGGCGGACACCAGCCCGGCAATCGACACATGCAAATCGCGGGTTTGCAGACACAGCGCGCTGCCCCCAAACCCCAATTCCAGCGCAGTTAGTTCTGCCGCATTGAGCGCCGCTAATTCCGGGTAGTTGCGAATCGGTAAGGCGATAGCACTGTGATCGACAAAGCTGATCAACAGGGATTCCAACAGGGGAACATATTGCACCGCCGTGGCATGAACACCCGCGCTGCCCCGCAGGCGGCCCCGTTCCATTGCCCGCGACAACACCTCTTGTGCGATCACCTCATCAAAGACCGTCGCTTGAAGTATTTTTTTGCCGTGTTCACCCATTCTCAAGACCTTTTTAAGTTGCTATTAATTTAGGAATGTACTGCAGGATTTTCAGCTGGGACAACCTTGGCAATCATCCAATCTTTAAAAGATTTTTGCATTTCAGCTGTTGCGCGTCATCAACTGTCGCAACGGTCGTCAATAATGAATACCAGTTCAAAAAGTGCCAACCACTTGTACAGGGATTTGAAAAATAATGAGCAACGCCACCGCAGCCGCCAACATTGACGTCATCACGTCAGAAGAATTTCAGCAACTACAGGCTGACAAACTGGCCCAGGAATGCAATCAGGAGGGTCAAGCCGAGAAATCGGGCAACTTGATCACCGTTTTCGTCAACTCCTACGAAAAGCACAAAGCCACCATGCCGCTTGATCAATGGCTGGTGACTGAATTCAAGCATTACCCCGACATTTGGCGCGATGACGCTGAAATTGAAGAAACCGCAAAAGACGTCATCGGCACCGTCACGCGCAGCAATGAAGCGAAGGCGTCGTTGTATGCCCACACCGACCAAGGCAAAAGCCAGACGAGCTGGTTGGCGGGGCAAATTGAACAAGGGGCCAAAGCCGCAGGCATCACGGACGTGGGTCACTACGCGGGGCAAATTGAGGCCACCCTTGAGCAAGCCAACGCGGACATGTTAAGCACCATTCTCAGAAAAGACGGCCTCATCAGCAAGGCACCCAATCTGGATGGCTTTCTGGTTGAACAACACCACGTTGACACCTTCAATCTCGAAGCCGCAGCCAAAGGCAGCGACTTTCGAGCCAAAGCCCTTGTGCCGGACGGCACCGCCTACGGCAAGAACTCGATGGACATTGGCATTTATAAAGTGGAAGGGGGTGAGTTGGTTGGTCGGCCAGTTGCTCGCTATCAATCCAAGTACGGCAAAGATGCCGAGGCTACGCAAACTTTGTGGGAAAAAGGTGATTACCGCAACCAACAAAAATTAGTCCCAGCCGATCAAGTCGAGCAGTTGGACGGTATCAAAAATCGCAGTGCCAAAGATCGCATTGAATATGACGGTGTTCAATCCAAGCCTGCGACCAAAGCCGAAGGCAAAGCCCTGCAAGAGCAGGCGCAAAAGACAAACAAGGCAGGCAAACCCACTGGAGAAAGCAAGCAATACGAGTGGAACGATGTCTCGCTCGGCGAGATTGCCAAAAAAATCGGCAAACAAGCGCTTATCGGTGCGGGCATGGTGGCGGGTTTTCATGGGGTGCGCGTGTTTGGCCGACGGCTGTGGAATGGTTTGTTGGGCAAGAAAAACCCGACGCTCAGCGCCGATCTGCAAGACTTTTTTCAAAGCTCGGTCAAGGGGGCCAGCCATGTTGGCGTGCAGGTGGCCGTGTCGGGGGCCATCGTGGTGTCGGCCAAAAATGGCTGGTTGGGCGCGGTGTTGAAAAACTCACCCGCCGGGCACTTGGCGGCCATGGCGTATCTGGGCATGGAAAACGCCAAGGCTTTGTACAAGTACGCCAAAGGTGAACTGTCCGGCCTTGAAACCGTCGATGCGATGGGCAAAACCACGGCCAGTTTGGGTGTCAGTCTGGCCGCTGCGGGTGCGGGCATGGCGCAGGGTGCGGCTTACGGTGCCGTGTTTGGCCCGGTCGGTGCCTTTGCGGGCGGCTTGGTAGGCGGCATCGTCGCAGGCATGGCGGGCAGCAAGGTAGGCGAACTTCTTTACGAAGGCAGTAAAAGCATTGCAAAAACCGCCATGAGCATGGTGAGCAGCACGGCCTCGGCAGGTTATTCGATGGCGAAAAGTTTTGCCAGTTCAATATGCAGCATCTTTGGCTGATGGCCGTCCTGCATCGCTCACCATCAATGAAACAAACCTTAACTTTTTAACAACAGGGGATAACACCATGGCTACGAAAATGATCAAATTTGACCTTCAAATGAAGGGCATCAAAGTCACCAATTTTGATGAGTTGCAAGAGAATTTCAGCGCGGACATCTTGCCGATTTTTCAATCAGGCCGCTTGGCCAAATGGTTAAAGTCACGCGAACTGCCAGCGCAGGCGGAAGCAATTGACGCCATTGATAAAAACAGCACTGAACAGCAACAACTGGCGGCTATTTGTCGGGCATTGGAGTTGGATGATGACGAGGACGTTTTGCAGTTTTTGCTGGATGACCGTCAGGTTGCCCAAGTGGCCCAAGCCGCTCAAGCGACAGCGGCAACGCCTGTAACCGATGCGAGCGATGTGGAGGCCGAAGAGGCTTCAATTCTTGCACCTTCCGGCGTGGACTGGAGTGGTCAGGATATGAGTGAACGGCAGTTTGTCGGGGAAGATTTGCGCAATGCCAATCTGGAAAACACGGATTTCAGTAATTCTGATTTAAGCAACGCTGATTTAAGTGGCGCAAATTTAAAAGGGGCTAATTTTTTAAGTTCCAATTTAAGTAAAATTAATTTAACTGGCGCGGATTTGACTGGTGCTGATTTGACTTGTGCAAATTTATATAAAGCTAAATTAATTGACACTACTTTGATTGATGCAATATTAAAAAGATGCAATTTAGATAAATCAGATTTTACTCGCGCTAATCTAACTAATTCAGATTTTAATTATAAAAATATGAATCTTAAAAATAAGAATAAGAATATTGTAACTAATAAAAGTATTTTGGATTTATTTGTAATATCGGAATATAAAGCATTTACATCATCATTAGTTAATTTTTCTAATTCTAATTTAACAAATGTTAATTTAGATAACAATATACTTATATCTGCTAATTTTAATGGTGCAAACTTAACAAAAGCAACATTAGTTGATGCAGAGCTTTATGATGCAAATTTCACCAATTCGGATTTATCTTTTTCTAATTTTACTAAAGCAACTTTCAAAGATAAAAATGGCGTCTCAAAATTAAATTTAACTGATGCAAAACTAACCGGTGTAATTGGCTTGGAATGCCCCACTATTTTACCTATAAGTGAACCCTCAGTTAGAGTTGTTGCCAAAAAACCATCGCGTCCAGTTGGAGGTGGATATGGCGGAGGACGATCCTCTTATTAACCAGAGATACGTTGAAATGTCATTCACAAAAGAAAAACTAACCAGCCACATCCGCAGTTATGTGGAATCACACTACCCGATCTTATATTTGGTAACTCCCGAAGATGCCGAAGCTGACGCCATCATCAGCGCCTTGGCGGACAATCGGAAAATAATCGAATGGAATATGGCGCGGGGTTTGGTTTATTTTGAAACCAAACAACCCTACGGTGCCAGCGATTACCAGGATTTATCAGCCGCTTTGTTGCACATGCTCGATCAGGATTACGAGCAACAAATCATCGTGATTCGGGATGCCCATTTGGGCTTGCGTGACAACCCGATGGCGGTGGCGCGTCTGAAGGCGTTGGCGACACAAATACTGAACCGGGAAGATGCCCGCGTCACTATTTTCCTGGTGGCCCCGCTGGTTTTGATTCCGGCGGAACTTGAAAAACTGATCACCCTGTTTGATTTGCCCCTGCCCGACGAGGCCGCCATTCTTGAGATGATTAAAACGGCGGCCCGTGCCTTTGAACTCACCATGGATGATGAAACGCTGAGTCAATTGGCGCTGTCATTTCAAGGGTTGACGCATTATGAAATCAAGCAATTGATTAACCGGAGTTATCAAAGTGAGGGCGAAATTGGTCGCCAGCACATTGATCTGATTCAGGACGAAAAAGCGCAGATTATTCAAAAAAATGGTGCTCTTGAGTTGGTGAAGACCCAAGAAAATATGGCCAACATCGGCGGCTTGAGAAATTTGAAGGCTTGGCTCAAGCAAAAAGAAAAGGTGTTGGCTGATTGGCACCATGCGCGTGCGTTTGGCGTGGAAACGCCCAAGGGCATCATGGTGGTCGGGATGCCGGGTTGTGGCAAATCTTTGACCGCCAAAGCCACCGCCAGCCTGTTCAAACTGCCTTTGCTCAAGCTCGATATGGGTTCGATGATGGGCAAGTATGTGGGCGAGAGCGAGGGCAACATGCGCCGCGCCCTCAAGGTGGCGGACGCGGTAAGCCCCTGCGTGTTGTGGGTGGATGAGGTTGAAAAAGCGTTTGCAGGCATCGGCAGCGGCGGCGCGGGTTCAGAGGTCGCCACCCGCATGTTTGGTTATTTTCTAACCTGGATGCAAGAAAAAACCAGTCAGGTTTTTGTCATTGCCACCGCCAACGATATTTCAGCCTTGCCGCCAGAACTGTTGCGCAAAGGTCGGTTTGACGAGATTTTTTATGTCGATTTCCCGACCGAAATGGAGCGTAAAGAAATCTTTAACCTGCACCTCAAAAAGCGCGGCAAGTTGAATGACGGCGTCAATCTGGAGCAACTGGCCAAAGACACCCACGATTATTCGGGCGCGGATATTGAAGCCATTGTTAAAGACGCGATTGAAAGCGCATTTGTTGATGGCAAAAAGCCTTTGGATACGGAACGGTTGCAAAAAATCATCAAAACCACGCAGCCTTTGGGCGCGGTCATGAAAGACAAGGTCAAAGAATACAAGGATAAATTCGAGCAGATGAAGATCAAGAAGGCGTCTTGAGCGGTGGATTGACGCCTCGCGCCGTGCTGGCGTGCATCATCTCCCGCACACGCGGATCGAAGCGGGCTTGGAAGCCACCTGTGCGTTGGCTTCAATTTAATGAGAGGAGATGTTCTTCATACCGATGCCAGCCGGTGCTGTTTTGGGTGCTCAACTTGCCCTCACAAGGTGTGCAGTCGCGCCGGGTTTTCCAATCCCTGGCGGTCTGGGATAATCCAGCGCATGAGCGGCAACACATTCGGAAATTTATTCGCAGTCACCAACTTTGGTGAATCCCACGGCCCGGCCATTGGCTGCATCATTGACGGCTGTCCGCCGGGAATGCGCTTGAGCGAGGCTGATATTCAAACTGATCTAGATCGTCGTCGCCCCGGCACCTCCAAGTTCGTCACGCAGCGCAACGAGCCGGATTCAGTCGAGATTTTGTCCGGCGTTTATGAAGGCAAAACCACCGGCACGCCGATTTGTCTGTTGATTAAAAACACCGATCAGCGCAGCAAAGACTACGGCAACATTCTGGAATCGTTTCGCCCCGGTCATGCGGATTACACCTATTTTCATAAATACGGCATTCGTGACCCACGCGGTGGCGGACGCTCTTCGGCGCGCCTGACAGCCCCGATGGTGGCGGCGGGCGCGGTGGCTAAAAAGTGGTTATTTGAACAATATGGCACTGTGTTTCGCGGCTGCATGACGCAAATTGGCGAGTTGCCCATCGGCTTTGAATCGTGGGACTTTGTCTCGACCAATCCGTTTTTTGCGCCGGTTGCTGACGTGTCCGCGCTCGAAGCCTACATGGCGGCTTTGCACAAAGGCGGCGACTCGTGCGGAGCGCGTCTTCGCGTGTCGGCGTCGAACGTGCCGGTCGGTTTGGGCGAGCCTTTGTTTGACAAGATGGACGCCGATATTGCCTACGCCATGATGGGCATCAACGCCGTCAAGGGCGTCGAAATTGGGGCTGGTTTTTCCAGCGTCACACAGCGCGGCAGCACGCATGGCGATTCGCTGTCGCCGCAAGGTTTCAAGTCGAACAATGCGGGCGGCGTGCTGGGCGGCATCACGACCGGGCAAGACTTGGAAGTGTCGATGGCCATCAAACCGACCAGTTCCATCCTGACGCCCCGCGAGTCGATTGACACGGCGGGCCAGTCCACCGAAGTCAGCACCAAAGGCCGACACGACCCCTGTGTCGGCATTCGCGCCACGCCGATTGCCGAGGCCATGCTGGCGCTGGTGGTGATGGAACATGCGTTGCGCCATCGGGCGCAGTGCGGCGATGTGGCGGTGAATTTAAAGCCCATTCAGGCGTCGGTTTAACGTCGGGTTAACTTGACCGATTCCGCTGCGTCAGCCCGACGCCGACATCTGGTTCCTTTTGCGGCGCTTTCGGCGAGTTACTTCGCCCATGTCGGATTTTTCAACCCCTACCTGCCGCTGTGGCTCAAGGATATGGGGCTGGATATTTTTACCATCAGCCTGCTGATTTCGGTGCAAGCGGCGACGCGCCTTTTTGCGCCCTACGCTTGGGGCGCTTTGAGCGATCACACGGGCGAGCGCGTCAAGTTGCTGCGCTTTGGCGCGACCGTGGCCTTGCTGGCCTCCGTGGGGTTGTGGTTTAACTTGGGCGTGGGTTGGCTAGCCGCCGTGTTGTTGGTGATGTTTATCCACACCAGCGCCATGATGTCGATGAGCGAGGCGGCTATGGCGCATTTGGTGAGCAGCGGCGGCGCGTTTGACATTCGCCGTTACGGGCGGGTGCGCTTGTGGGGATCGATGGGGTTTTTGGTGACGGTGCTGGCGGCGGGGGCTTGGTTTGAGCAGTTCGGGATGGCGCATTTTCCAGCGTGGACGGCCTTCACCTTGGCCGCCGTGGTGATCAGCACCTGGCTTTTGCCCGACCTGAAAGAAGAGGTCCATGCCCATGCGATCAAGGTCGCCGTTTGGCCGGTCTTGCGGCAACGACCCGTGCAATGGCTGTTTGCCTCGATGTTTTTTCATGTGTTGGCGCACATGGGCATTTACGTTTTCTTGTCGCTGTACCTGGATGCTTTGGGTTACAGCAAAACCATGATCGGTTTGTTGTGGGCGCTGTCGGTGCTGGTCGAAGTGGGCTGGTTTTTTACCCAAAGCCGCTGGCTTGCGCTGTTGAGTTTGACCGGTTGGCTGATGTTGTGCGGTGGCGCAACGGCGCTGCGCATGGGGTTGACGGCCACGGGTGCCTCAATGTTGCCGCTGTTGTTGCTGGCGCAAATGCTGCACGCGCTGACGTTTGCGGCGCACCACTCGGTCTGTATCGCTTTACTGTCGCAGCATTTTCCGGGGCGTTTGCGGGGCCGGGGGCAGGCGCTTTACACCGTGATTGGCTACGGATTTCCGGGCGTTTTGGGCAGCTTGGCGGGCGGGGCTTTGAGTGCCAAGTACGGATTGGCCTCGGTCTTTGTGGCGGCCAGCGTGTCGGGTTTGTTGGCCACGGCTTGCGCTTTCAATGTTTGGCGTTTGCAGCACCCTATTGTTTTAATTAAGGTTTGATCCAGATCAAACGCTTGAAGACTCTGATTCAATAACCCTTATCCCAAGTCAAGGATTTGGTGCGTTGAATATGCTAATTCCTGTAATTTCAGAAAATACTGAAAATTCAGAAGAAAGCATTTATGAACCTTCCTCCTCTTACTCAGCGTTTTGTCTTGCACTTTGGCGAGATGGGCAGTCGCTGGGGCATTAACCGCACCGTGGGACAAATCTACGCGCTGCTTTACGTGTCCGCCAAACCGCTGAATGCGGATGAGATTGGCGAGTCGCTTAACTTTTCGCGCTCCAACGTGAGCATGGGTCTGAAAGAGTTGCAGTCGTGGAGTTTGGTGCGCCTGATTCACCAGCCCAACGACCGGCGCGAATACTTCAAAGCACCCGACGATGTGTGGACGATTTTTAGAACGCTGGCGGCAGAACGGCGCAAACGCGAGATTGATCCCACGCTTTCCATGCTGCGCGATGCCTTGATGGAGCAGCCCAGCGTGGCTGAAGATATTCACGCCCAGGCGCGCATAAAAGAGATGCACGAGTTCATCGAACGCATGACCGATTGGTTGGACGATGTGCAAAAAATGGACTCGGCCACGTTGGCAAGTCTGATGAAGATGGGTTCCAAAGTGCAGAAGTTGGTCGAGATGAAAGACCGGGTGAAACAGGTGTTGTCCTTACAAAAAGACGAGGTAAAAAATGGAAACGTTTGACCCGGTAGTGCTGGCGCGCATTCAGTTTGCGACCAACATGACCTTTCACATTCTGTTCCCGACCATCAGCATTGCGATGGGCTGGGTGTTGCTGTTTTTCAAGACCCGCTTTGTGGCCACGGGTCAGGCGCACTGGATGGCAGCCTATCAATTTTGGGTGAAAATTTTTGCGCTCACGTTTGCGCTGGGTGTGGTGAGCGGCATCACGATGAGTTTTCAGTTTGGCACCAACTGGCCCGGTTTTATGACCACGGTCGGCAATGTTGCCGGGCCGTTGTTGGCTTATGAAGTGCTCACTGCTTTCTTTTTAGAAGCCACCATGCTGGGCATCATGTTGTTTGGACGCGGGCGCGTCAGTGAGCGCGTCCACACCATCGCCACCTTGCTGGTCGCCGTCGGCACGACGATGTCGGCGTTCTGGATTTTGGCGCTCAATTCCTGGATGCACACGCCCACGGGCTTTGAAATGATCAACGGCCAAGCCCACGTCACGAGCTGGTTTGAAGTGATTTTTAACCCGTCGTTTCCCTATCGACTTAGCCATATGCTGATTGCCTCGGGCTTGACCGTGGCGTTTTTGCTGGCCGGTATCAGCGCTTTTCGGTGGCTTAAAAATGACCGGGGCGCGGATGTGAATGCGGGTTTGCGCACCGGCATTTATCTGGCCGCTTTTTTGATTCCGATTCAGATTGTGGTGGGCGATATGCACGGCGTGAATACGCTGAAACATCAGCCCGCCAAGATTGCCGCCATGGAAGGTATTTGGGAGACGCAACGTGGCGCGCCTGCCGTGCTGTTTGCCATACCGGATGCCGCCACGCAGAGCAATAAATATGAGATTGCTATTCCTAAGCTGGCCTCGTTCTACCTCACGCACGACTGGAATGGCGAGGTCAAAGGCATTAAAGAGTTTGGTGATTTGCATCCGCCGGTGGCGCCCGTGTTTTGGGCCTTTCGAGTCATGGTCGGTGTCGGTTTGTTGATGCTGGCGGTGAGTTGGTTGAGTGTTTGGCAAACCCGCAAACAACAGGCCATTCGACCGTGGCTGGCGCGGGTGTTGGTTGCCATGACTTTTGCGGGCTGGGTTGCGCTCCTGTCGGGTTGGTATGTGACGGAGATTGGCCGCCAACCCTGGCTGGTCCACGGCGTTCTGACAGCCGCGCAAGCTGCGTCCAAAGTGCCGGCCAGCAATATCTTGATCACCTTGGTGGTTTATCTGGCGCTGTACGTCACGCTGCTGATTTCCTATATCAGCGTGGTGTTTCATTTGGCTAAAAAAGCGACATTAAAGGACGACGCGGTGACAACCGAAGGCGTTGCCAATGCCCACCCGGAAGTGACTGGAGAAAAACATGCTTGATCTCATTCCCGACCTGACCCAGCCTGCCGGTTGGTTGCCTTTGGTCTTCGCCTTGGTGATGGCGCTGGCCATGCTGGCCTACGTCATTTTGGATGGCTACGACTTGGGCGTTGGCGTGCTGCTGCGCCGGGCCGATGATGAGGCGCAAAAAGACGCCATGATTGCCAGCATTGGCCCGTTCTGGGACGCCAACGAAACTTGGCTGGTGCTGGGTGTCGGTGTGCTTTTGGTGGCCTTCCCCATGGCGCATGGCGTGATTTTGGGTTCGCTGTATTTGCCTGTGGCGCTGATGCTGGTGGCGCTGATGTTGCGCGGTGTGGCGTTTGATTTCCGGGTCAAAGCGCGAGCCAAACACAAGCCTATTTGGGACCGGGCTTTTTACACCGGTTCCCTGCTGGCTAGTTGGTCACAAGGTTATATGTTGGGCAGTTTGATCACCGGCTTCAAGGAAGATGTGTCAAGCCATTTGTTTAGCGCACTGATTGGCCTGTGTTTGGTGGCTGCTTATTGCTTGCTGGGTGCCGGTTGGCTGATCATGAAAAGCGAAGGTGTGTTGCAACTCAAGGCGGTGCGTTGGGCGCGTGGGAGTCTGTGGTTCACAGCGGCAGGCGTCGTGGCGATTTCGTTGGTCACGCCTTTGGTGAGTCCGCACATTTTCGAGAAATGGTTCAGCTTCCCCAACGTCGTGATGTTGCTGCCGATTCCGGCAATGACCGTGGCGCTTTTCTGGCTGATGGCGCGCAGTTTGAAACGACTGCCAACACGGCTGGCGCAGGACAATCACTACGGTGCAGCCGTGCCGTTTGCCTGCACCGTTGGCGTGTTTTTGCTGGCGTTTTATGGCTTGGCCTACAGTCTGTTTCCGTGGTTGGTGGTGGACCGCCTCACGGTCTGGCAAGCGGCCAGTTCGCCAGAGGCGCTGCTGGTGATCTTTTACGGCGTGGTGGTCGTGCTGCCTGTGATCATTGGTTACACCGTGTTTGCCTACCGCGTGTTCTGGGGTAAATCGACGGCTTTGAAATACTGAAATAGCAGCCCCGATAATCAGACTCAAAGGAGCGCCCTGACTCCCACTGATGATTGGAAATTTGCTGATGAAAACTGCCTTGATTCTGAATGGCCCTAACCTCAATTTGCTGGGTTCGCGTGAACCGGCTGTGTACGGCGCACAAACGCTGGCTGATGTCGAAAAGCTGTGCGCGCAGGCTTGCGCCACGCACGGGTTTACGCTGGACTTTCGCCAGAGCAACCACGAAGGTGAATTGGTGGACTGGCTGCATGAGGCCGGGCGGTTGCACGCCGCTGGCCATTTAGCGGGCGTAATTCTGAATGCCGGGGCTTACACGCACACGTCGATTGCGTTGTTTGACGCGATCAAAGGCACAGGCATCAGCCTGATTGAATTGCACATTTCAAACGTGTTTGCGCGTGAGGCATTTCGCCATCACTCCTACATTTCGCCAGCGGCCAAAGCGGTGATGTGCGGCTTGGGGGTCAGTGGTTATGCCTTGGCCATTGCCGGTTTAGCGACGATACAACCAGGAGAATAAACATGACTTTTAAAACACCTGAACTCTTGGCCCCCGCTGGCTCCTTGACGATGTTGGAAACCGCGATGGCCTTTGGCGCCACGGCGGTTTATGCGGGCCAACCACGCTATTCCTTGCGCGTGCGCAACAACGATTTTGGCAATATCGAGGTACTCAAACAAGGCGTTGATCGGGCGCACGAACTGGGCAACAAGTTCTATCTGGTGTCCAACATCTTCCCGCACGACAACAAGATCAAGAGCTATGTGCAGAACATGGCCCCGGTGATTGCTTTGAAGCCAGACGCCATGATCATGTCCGACCCCGGTCTGATCATGATGGTGCGCGAGACGTGGCCCGAGATGGAAATTCACTTGTCAGTGCAAGCCAATACGGTGAATTCAGCGGCTGTTAAATTCTGGAAAAGCGTTGGCGTGAGTCGGGTTATTTTGTCGCGGGAACTCTCGTTGGATCAGGTCGCGCAGATTCGCCAGGAGTGCCCGGACACCGAGTTGGAAGTGTTTGTTCACGGCGCGTTGTGCATCGCTTATTCGGGGCGTTGCTTGTTGTCGGGCTACTTCAATCACCGCGACGCGAATCAGGGGAGTTGCACCAATTCTTGCCGTTGGGATTACAAAACTTTGCCCGGCGTGGTGGATGCCTCGGGCGATATTTTCGCACCGCAAGAGGCTGAAAAACGTGCCGAGGTTTATATGATTGAAGAAAGCCAGCGGCCCGGTAGTTACATGCCGATTGAAGAGGATGAACACGGCACCTACGTGATGAATTCAAAAGACTTGCGCGCGATAGAACACGTTCAGCGGCTGGTAGAAATCGGCGTTGATTCGCTCAAGATCGAAGGCCGCACCAAGAGTCCGTATTACGTGGCGCGCACGACGCAAACCTACCGTCAGGCGATTGACGATGCGGTGGCGGGCCGCGCGTTGGACCCGGCATTGTTAGGACAACTCGAAGGCTTGGCGAATCGGGGTTACACCTCGGGCTTTTTCCAGCGTCACACGCCGGAGTCCACGCAAAATTATTTGCGCGGTTATTCCGAGTCGGGCCGCAGTTTGTATGTGGGCGATGTGGTGTCGTTTGACGCTGTACGTGGCTTGGCTGAAGTGCGGGTTAAGAACCGTTTTGCGGTGGGCGATTGGCTGGAGATTATTCAGCCGGGCGGTAATCAAAATGTGCAGCTGATCAGCATGGAAAATACCGAAGCGGTGCCGATGACGGTGGCGCCGGGCAGTGGCCATGTGGTGTGGTTGCCGTTGCCTGCCAGCGCGGTCGGTGCGTTTGTGGCGCGTTATGTGGCAGACACGGAGTTTGAAGGCACGCCTAATCAGGTTAGCGCCTGAGCGCGTGAACGAGAGATTTTTCATGGCTGAATCTACATCCCTGGCGCTGCTTGAAATCAACGAGGACGAGGTCGAACTATCGGCCATTCGAGCGCAAGGTGCCGGCGGACAAAATGTCAATAAAGTGTCCAGCGCGATTCATTTGCGGTTTGATATTTCGGCGTCATCTTTGCCTGACGATGTCAAAGAACGCTTG
This sequence comes from uncultured beta proteobacterium, assembly GCA_903823025.1. Lineage (GTDB taxonomy): Bacteria > Pseudomonadota > Gammaproteobacteria > Burkholderiales > Burkholderiaceae_C > Rhodoferax. The sequence continues at coordinate 94,766 of CAIJRK010000058.1, read as the reverse complement.
CTGGCCTTGAGTGATAGCCGCATCACCAAGGATGGCGTGCTGGTCATCAAAGCACAGCAACACCGCACGCAGGAGATGAACAAGCTGGATGCTTTTATTCGTTTGCATGAGCTGGTGAATAGCGTGGCGCGGCCTCCCAAAACGCGCCGCGCCACGAAACCCAGTTACGGCTCCAAGCAGAGAGCGCGTGCCGCTAAAAGCCAGCGTTCTGCGACCAAGGTTTTGCGCGGTCGGGTCAACGAATAAATGAGCGATTAAGGCGTGTTTAGCCTTGCGCCGCATCAAAGAAAAAATTTGGATGGCGTGCCACGATAGCGGCTTGTTAAATCAAGGAGTCAAGCATGGATGCGCGAAAAATTCTTTTGATTCAGGGTCACCCGGATGCCGTCACCCGCCATTTAGGCCATGCGCTGCAAGAGGCCTACATGCAAGGCGCGCAGGCGGCGGGGCACGAGGTGCGCCAGGTTGAGGTGGCACATCTCGATTTTCCTTTGTTACGCAGTCAACAGGCTTGGCAAGAAGGTGCGTTGCCGCCTTCGCTGGCGCAAGCGCAGGCGGACATCGCCTGGGCACAGCATATCGTGCTGTTTTTTCCGTTATGGCTGGGCGATATGCCCGCTTTGCTCAAAGGATTTTTGGAGCAGGTGGCGCGTCCGGGTTTTGCGTTCAAGTCCGACGGAACCAACCCATTTGGTAAAAAAGGCTTGACCGGACGCTCGGCCCGTGTCGTCGTCACCATGGGGATGCCCGCGTTGCTTTACCGCTGGTACTTTCGCGCCCACAGCGTGAAGTCGCTGGAGCGCAATGTGCTGGGTTTTGTCGGCATCTCGCCGGTCAAGGAGACGCTGATTGGTCAGGTGGATCAATTGGGCGAGGCGGGCGCTCAAAAATGGCAGGACAAACTACGCAAACTGGGCACCCAGGCGCATTAAGCTTGCGGGTCAACTTTGAGGGCTTCAGCCCAGAGCCGCTGATGCAAGTGCGTGCTGAGTTTGACCACTACCAAATCCACAAAATCGGGATGAATTTCATGGCCGATAAAGGGCAGCACTTCAGCCGTGATGTCGGCACCCAAATCACGCAGACGGTGCGCCGCTTCGACCGCGTGGCGATAGCCCATGACGGTGTCGGCCTTGCCGTGCAGAAAGTGGATCGTGATGGCCTCTGCTGCCGTGTCGGGCAGCGTCGCAAAGCGCCCGCTGATGGCGAACACCCGCGAGGCCAAAGCCGCCGCCCGTTTGGTCGATTCAAGTGCCATCGTGGCACCTTGCGCGAAGCCGATTAAGGCCGTCGCGCTGGCATCCACCCCGGCTTGCTGCTGCCAATGGGCGACGCAGGCCTCAAAAGCGGGCATCGCTTCTGCGACACGGGTCACCTGATTTTCTTCCGTGAGGCCGACTTCAGAAAACCATTGAAAACCCTCGGACATGCCGGAACTTGGGTTGGTCGTCACGACCGCTACGGCCACCACCATGGCTTTCGGAAATTCGATAGCCAGACGCTCGCCCATAGGTCGCATGGCCTGCGCGTCCGAGTCGGCGCCGTGAAACAACAAAATTAGCTGGGCTGCTTTGGGTTGGGGTTGCTGGATGATGTGGGCGTGCTGGGTCATTGAATTCTCCGAAGGGTTAACAATTTTTTATTTTATAAAAAGCGCGCTCAACCGCCTTTGCCGCCTGCTGCGCCCTTTAAAAATCCCGATTTTCTTAAACTGATTTGGCGTCACTGCGCCGGTCGCGTCCATGGCGGGGGACAATGCGTTTCGCCATTCCCTGCGTCACCGGCTTTGCTTCGGCTGGCTGGGGTGGCGTGCATTTTGTAGTTAATAGGAGCAATCAAAAAATGGCAATTCAGTGGTTCCCCGGTCATATGCATTTGACCAAAAAAGCCATCGGCGACCGTATCAAAAATATTGATGTGGTCATTGAGTTGCTCGATGCCCGTCTGCCCGGCTCAAGCGCTAACCCAATGTTGGCTGAGTTGACGGCGGGCAAACCCGCGCTCAAAGTGTTGAACAAACAAGACTTGGCCGACCCCGCGCGCACCGTTCAGTGGCTCGCTCATTACAACCATTTGCCCGACACCCGGGCGATTGGACTGGATGCCAGCGTGAGCGCACCCGCCAAAGCGCTGGCTAAAGCGTGCTTCGAGTTGGCCCCGAATCGGGGTGGCAACACCAAGCCGATGCGCGTGCTGATTTGCGGCATTCCCAATGTGGGCAAGTCCACACTCATCAACACACTTGTGGGCAAGCGCGCCACCAAAACCGGCGATGAGGCGGGCGTCACCAAACTGGAGCAGCGGATTTCTCTGGCCGATGACTTCTATCTGTACGACACGCCCGGCATGTTGTGGCCGCGCATCATCGTCGCCAAGAGCGGCTACAACCTGGCCGCCAGCGGTGCCATTGGCCGCAACGCATTCAGTGAAGAAGAGGTCGCGCTGGAACTGCTGGATTACCTGAAAACACATTACGCCCCGCTGGTGGAGGCACGCTTCAAGCTGACCGGCATAGCCGCCCTGACCGAAGAAGCGTTGTTGTCAGCGATTGGGCGCAAGCGCGGGGCGTTGCAAAGCGGTAATCGCGTTGATTTGCAGAAGGCCGCTGAAATCGCTATCTATGATTTTCGGGCGGCGGCGATGGGCCGCATCACGCTGGAAACGCCTGATGAGTTTGCCGGCTGGCTGGCCGTAGGGCAAAAGATGGATGCCGAGCGGCAGGTCAAGAAAGACGCGATTGAGCTGGATCGCAAGATTCGGTTCAAGAAAATCCCGCGTCCTAATTCGCGCGATTTATAAACTTTCAGTCACCGAGGTTATCCCGCTAGTTTGCGTCGCGCAGCACCAAATCAGAACACGGAAAAGCACAGCAGGGCAGCACGTAGCCATCGGCTTTTTCTTCGGTACTCAGGCCTGGCCATTCGATCTCATAGCGAACTTCGCCGCTGACCAGTTGCGCGATGCAGGTGCGACAAGTGCCGTTGCGGCACGAACTGGGCCAGTCGATGCCGCCTTGTTCCAGGGAGTCTAGCAAGGGGCGATCCGTCCAGGCGTCAACTTGTTGACCGTCGGCCTCGACGGTGGCGATAAAAAATAGCGGTGCTTCAGGGAGATTCATAACGCTATTTTAAAGAGTTAGCCCTAAGCTCAACCGGACAATGTTGTCTTTTAAGCCGCTATAAAATTTGTAGCTAGTTTCACTTATTTTCAATTACGCAAACACTTTTTCCATGAACACTATTCTTCCTCTCAGTCTCTTTGTTAAACCTGAAAAAAACGATCCCCAACCGCTCATTCTTTACCACGGTCACAAATGCCCGGATGGTTTTGCCGCCGCCTTGGCCGCCTGGCTTTTCTACGAAGGCCAAGCCGAATTTTTAGGGTTGGACCACGGCGATATCAAGTCAGTGGATGACCTGCCCGCGCTCAACGGACGCGCGGTCTATATTCTCGATTTTTCTTTTGCGCCGGACATCATGCGCGGGATTGAAGAACGCGCCGCCAAACTGGTGATGCTTGATCACCATAAGAGTGCCGCTGACAAACTGACCGGTTTTTCCTGCCGCTGTGGCATTGTGCATTTTGATATGAACAAGTCGGGCGCCAAGTTGGCCTGGGAGTTTTTCCAGCCTGAAAAAGCCGTGCCGGACTTGGTGCGTTTTGTTGAGGACCGTGACATTTGGGTTTGGCAATATCCCGAGAGTGCCGGCTTTTTATCGGCGCTGGATATGGAGTTGTTCGACTTTGCCCGCTGGCAAGAAATCGCCTCGATGGACGACGATCAGCAAACCCGCTACATTGCGCGCGGTCAGGCCATGGACGAGAAATATCGCAAACTCGCCAGCGGTATTGCCGAAGGCGCACAGCCTATCGTCTTCAATGGCGTGCGTGGATTGATGGTGAATGCCCCCGGCGTTTTTCATAGCCTGATTGGTGAAATTCTCTCCAAACAAAGCGGCACGTTCGGGCTGATGTGGAGCACCGACAAGAGCGGTATTGTCAAGGTAGGACTGCGTTCGCAAAAAGGCTTTAACTGCATTCCTTTTGCTGAAAGCATGGGCGGAGGCGGCCACGCACAGGCCTGTGGTTTCAAGATGGAACTGACGCGCTTGTCCGAATTGCTGGGTGGTGTGCTGTAAGTGGAGTGGGTGTCAGCGGCCTAATCCCTACGCGAATTTATACGACTGGCTGCGTTCCGATCTGGATTTTTGGGGCGCAGTGTTAGGATAAAAAATTCATTTTTGCCATTTTTTGGCACGGTTAGGAGCCATGAATAATTTTAAATTTCGCACCCTGATCGGGCTGGTCGTTGTCGTTTTGGGGGCTGGTGCTTATTATGCTTATGACGCATGGCCGTCGCGTCAACCTTCTCGAATTGTCGCCACCGAGGTGTTACCTCCAGTGCTTGTTGCCCCTGTTGAGGTAGTGCCTGAACTGGCGGTGGAACCGGCTTCGGCGCCGATTGCTGTGGCGTCTGCAGCGCAAGCGCCGGCTATTTTATTTCCGGTGCTGCCAATTGATAAAGTCGCTGAAGGCTCACCGGTTGATGTTCTGCCTGCCCTGGCCGATTCCCAGCCTTACCTCAGTACCGCCCTGAACAACTTGCTGGGCCGTCAAAACGTCCTGACTTTTTTGCAACTGGATGTCTTTGCCCGCCGCGTTGTCGCCACCGTTGACAACTTGGCGCGTTCGCACGCACCGCGCTTATTGTGGCCGGTCAATCCGACGCCGGGGCGCTTCACGACAATGCCGAACAGTTTTGCGGGCGAAGTGATCAGCCCAGACAACAGCTTGCGTTACACGCCTTTGGTGCTGTTTCTTGAGTCGGTTGATACGACTCAAGCCGTCGCCTTGTATGTCAAGTTGTATCCGCTATTTCAGCAAGCGTATGAAGAGATTGGCTATCCGGGGCGCTACTTCAATGACCGCTTTGTCGCGGTGCTGGACCACCTGATGCGCACACCGGTTCAAACCGAAGTCACAGCGGTGAGTCTGGTTGATGTCAAGGGGCCGATTCCGTCGCTGCAGCCTTGGGTACGCTATGAATTTACCGACCCGGCACTGGAGGCACTCACATCAGGTCAAAAAATGTTGATCCGTTCAGGCCCGGTTAACCACCGGCGTTTGAACACCAAAATGCTGGAGCTGCGAACTTTGCTGGCCGGTGCCGCCGTTGCACGGCCCGATTAAAAGTCAACACAACAGCGCTTCAAGGCCTCGGGTTGCTGGCGGTGTCGTTTGTCTCGGTTGTGCTGGCGTAGTCCTCGGACGGCGGTACCGCTTCCAGGCTGCGGGGATCCAATTGCAACACGGCTTGTGTGCCGCTGCCCATGACCACGTAATCCGCTTTGTGACCCGGCTCGCCCCGGTTGAGCGGTCGCGCGCGAATGTAGTGCCAGCAGCTAGCCGCCAGCAGTATGAGCACGCCGACAAAGTACAGCAATAAACTGGCCGGATTAATCAGCTCCATCATGGCGCCGGCCAATGTCGGGCCGACCGTGGCACCGATGCCGTGCAACAGCAGCAAGCCGCCGGTGACTTCCAGCACCCGCTCGCGATCAATCAGGTCGTTGACGTGCGCCACACACAAGCCATATACCGTGAAGGTCAGGCCGCCATAAACAACGCCCAGCCCAATCAAGGCCATTTCAGAACCCATGGCCAGCGCGTAACCGCCAGCGGCCACCGCCGCGCCGCTGAGGCAAACCCAAAGCAAAACCCAGCGCCGGTCATACCGATCCGACAAATGGCCCACCGGCCACTGGAATGCTGCACCGCCCAAAATAGTGGCGGCCATGAAGGTGGCGACACCGGCCTCACTGAACCCGGCACGCTGGGCAAACACATGGCCCAGACTGAAAAAAGCGCCACTCAACAGGCCCGAAGCGATGGCCGCCAGAACGCCAATCGGCGACGTGGCAAACAATTCAATCAAACTGAGCTTGGGGGCCACCGTAGGCTCTGGCTCATCTACCGGGGTCAGGGTAATGGGAAGCAAGGCAAAAGAAAACAAGATAGACACCAGCGCAAAAGGCATAAAACCAAACCTGTCGCCCAGCAAAATCAGCCATTGACCCAGCGCCATGGCAATGCCGCCCACGGCCATATAAGCCGCCCACACCTGGCCGCGTTGATGACTTTGTGCCACCACATTGAGCCAACTCTCCACCACCAACAGCAAGCCCACCAGACAAACCCCGGTGACAAAACGCAACACGCCCCAAAACCATGGATCAAGCCACAGCGCGTGCAAAATCGGCAGGGTTGAGGCGATAGAGGCCATGGCCGCAAAGGCGCGAATGTGCCCCACCCGCCGGATGATGACCGGGCAGGCATAGGTGCCAAAAATGAAGCCGGCAAAATAAGCCGACATGATCAAGCCGGTCACCAGAACCGGAAAATTAGCCGAATCAGCCTGTGCGCCAATCGCCGAAAACAGCAAGCCGGTGCCCAGCACCAACAAGGCCGCGCCGCTGAACAGGGAGGTCAGCGGAATCAGTAAATTGCCCAAAAAATATCCTTTGTGAATGCCTGCCAGGTCAAGCCCGGCTTATGCAGCCCCGCATTTTGCCACTGGCAAAAAATTGAAGCTTCACCAAGGTTTCTTTTAATTAGTGTTAAGTTTTGACAGTTTTAATACGCTTGGCTTTAACAACCTCGTTGATCGTGCCAGCCTTGGTGGTCTTGCTGGCGACGCTTCTTTTTTTGCGTAGGACCGACAACTTGGCGGGTTGCGCGACCTCCGCCATCTCAAGTCCAAACACGTCGGCCAGGGAGGCATCGACAAGAACTTTGCGCGATGCCGGTACTTTTTTGATGTTTGGCAACACGGCACCGGCTTGCGCCACTAAGTCTTTGGGGTCAACCTGTCGCAGGCTAAAAAGAAGTTCGGGCTGCTGGTCCAACCGGGCACCCACGCCATACAGAACGGCGGCAATGTGCTTGCACATCGAGGCCGAGTCCGGGCAACTGCAACTGAACTTGATGTCCTTGGGTGCCGGAAAAAGTCCTGTATCGGGCTTGCAAATACGTTGCATCACAGGCTGGCTCAGTTTGCCTTGTAGCAACCCCACCAGTGAATCAATCGACCCCGCGCAATCAGCGGCCATGGTCTGCCATTGTGTTTTGGCAACCGGTGCTACGCTCACTTTGATCTTGTAAAGGCTTGATCCCATCACCTGCGCTTGCACCTCACCTGCCGTGATCTGAAGGTCAATCACCGAGCCGTTGCGCACGTAGGTACGCCCGCGTGGCAGACGATTTTCATAGTCGCTGTAGTGCTCCAGATTGTCACACCAGGCTTTGCCCCAAAAGGTCTTGGCGATAGCGCCTCGGTAGGCTGCAATGGGCGAAAGTTTGATGCCTGCTTTCGTGGCTTTGGCGGCTGCCTTTTCTGCCTTCAAACGCCGTTCGGCGACGGGGACGTAACGCGGATATCCGTAGTAACTCATGGTGTTTTTTTAATCTTTTGTAGCGTGGATGTCGAGTTTTACCAGATCAAGTAACTCGCGGTCACTCATTTCGGTGAGTTGCAATTCAGCACCGCCCTCTAAAACGTCGTGTACCAGTTGTTGCTTGGACTCGATCATTTGGTCGATGCGGTCTTCCACCGTGCCACGGCAAATAAATTTGTGCACCAGCACATTCTTTTTTTGCCCAATCCGGTAGGCCCGATCAGTCGCCTGATTTTCGACGGCTGGATTCCACCAGCGGTCAAAGTGGATGACGTGCGAGGCGGCGGTGAGGTTCAGCCCTGCGCCACCGGCTTTGAGCGAGAGCACGAAGAAAGGCGTTAACTCGTCGTCCTGAAAACGCTTGACCAATTCGCGCCGTTTGGCCACGGGCGTGCCGCCGTGCAACACCAAGCCTTCGCGGCCAAAGATCGACCCCAGAAAAGCGGCCAGCGGTTCAGTCGTTTCACGAAACTGGGTGAAGACCAGCACCTTTTCCTGCTTGGCCGCAATCACTTCGACTAACTCGCGCAGGCGGGCAAACTTGCCGCTGTCATCAGCCGCCCAAGCGCCGTCGCCCAGCCATTGCGAAGGGTGATTGCAGATTTGTTTGAAGCGCATTAAATACGACAAAACCAAACCTTTGCGGGCGATGCCTTCGGCCTCTTGCAGCGCCTGCGCCAAGTCTTTAACAGCCCGTTGATAGAGCGCCGCCTGCGCTGCACTGAGGCTGCACCAGGCTTTGAGTTCGGTCTTGTCCGGCAGGTCGGCAATCACGCGCTTGTCGGTTTTGAGGCGGCGCAAGATGTAGGGTTGCACCAACGTGCGCAGGGCACCAAAGTGTTGTTGGCTGGCGAGCCGTTTGGTGAAATTGCTGAACACTTTGCCGGTGCCAAGCAAGCCGGGATGCGTGAAATCGAAGATCGACCACAGGTCGGACAGTCGGTTCTCAACCGGCGTGCCAGTGAGGGCGATGCGTGTGTCAGCTTTGAGTTTTTTGACTTGCTGCGTTTGTCGGGCGCTGGGGTTTTTGATGGCTTGCGCTTCGTCCACCACGGCCAAACGCCAGGACATCGCCATCAAAGCCGGGGCGCGCAACAACGTGCCGTAACTGGTGACGACAAGGTCGAAGTCGCCCAACTGCTGCGCATCCAGTGCGCGTAATTTGGCGGCGGGTAGCGCCGAGGGATGCGCGATCAATAAGCGTAAAGAGGGCGCAAAACGTTCAGCTTCAGCCTGCCAGTTGGACAGCAGCGAGGCCGGCACAACCAACAGGGACGGGCGCGTAGCCCCTTGGTTTTCCCGCTTCAAAACAAGCAACAAAGCCAGCACCTGAATCGTTTTTCCCAGCCCCATGTCGTCGGCCAGGCACGCGCCCAAGCCGAGGCGCGTGAGCAGGTAAAGCCAGCGCACACCGGCTTGCTGATACGGGCGTAAGGTGGCTTTGAGTTCCGGGCCGGGGTTCACGGCGGCCAAACCTTCCGGCTGGCGCAAGCCGCTTAACGTGTCGGCCAGCCAAGGGCCAGTGGTGATCTGCGACCAGTCGGCATCCGCCGCCGCGTTGTCGTCCGAGAGCGACGCGCCTGCGGTCAAACGCATGGCTTCGGCAAAGGGCAAACCGTGCGCGGAGGCCGCTTGTTCGATGGTCTGGAATCGCGCCAGTAAACGGCTTAATCTTTGACGATCCACCTCGACCCAGCGGCCCCGAATCAGTTGCAGCCCGTCCATGCCTTGCATCAGCGTTTCGATCTCGTCGGCGTTCAACGTCTCGCCGTCCAGCGTCATCGCCATGCTGAAATCAAGCAGCGCATTCATGCCCAAAAGCGACGGCGGTTTGGCCCCAATGCTGGCTTCGATCTTGGGCCGCGCCGGACGGCCTGCCGCCCAGTTGCCTGGCGCACGCACGACAATGCCCGCCGCTTCGAGCTTGGGCACATCGCTGAGAAAGGCCCAGGCATCGGCGGGCGTCCAGCGTAGCGGGTGGTAAATCTCACCGACATTGACCATCTCGCGCAGCCAGTCGCACTGTTCAGAGGCGCGTTGCACGGGCAATAAAAGAGAGAGCAGTTGCGCTTGACTTTTGCCGTCCGAGAATTCCGTTAAGGCTTTCGACAGTGGTTGATGCAGCGCCCGGCCTTGGGCCGACAGACGCGAGGTGTAGGTAGCAAGAAAAGCAAATGGGGCTTCGGGGTCTTTGCGGTTTTCAGCGAGGTTGAACACCACCCGCCCGACCCGGTTCCAGATCGGATGACGCGTTTTAAGAAAGTCTTGAAGCGCCAGTTGGGAGGCAGCAAGTTCTGTGCGCAACGCCGTATCCAGCGCGCCCCAAAGCTGGATGAGCACGTCCGGCGTCAGATACTCGGTGCCGATCATGGGCGGGGCATCAGCGATCAGTGCCGTGAGAATGGCAGCATCGGGCACGTTCACCACAATATCGCCTTCTTCTGGCGTGGCGCACAAACCGGTCACATAACGGGCTGCAAAATCGCGCCACCAACGCCAGCCCGGCGGCAAAACGCTGCCGACTTCGGCGGCGCCCAATTGCAATAAACCATGTCCCGCGCCTTGTGCAAAGGCCTCTGTCAGACGCTCGCTCAACTCGGCGGACAGGGGCGGCGCGTCAACGTCAGAGGTCGGTCGAAGCAGGCCGTGGGGGGTGAGTTGCGGGGTCAGGGCGGAGGGCGATGTCATGAGTCAGGTGCGTCGTTGGGTTTGGCTGCGGGGTCTCTTTGAGAGGTGCCGAATTATCGAATAAAGAGCGTTGATCATCGACGCCGACGCCGACGCCGACCCCGATGACCCCGCTCAAGTCGCCAAGTTGTCCAACTGTTGCCGCGCATTTGACCCTGGCTTGCGCAGGATCAAACCCTATCAATCGCGCTGACTCAAGGTGTCGGCAGGCCAAGAAACCGGGTCAGCGCGGGGGTGTCCAGCGCGCCGTTGTTCGTGACGACTTGCCCGGTGCTGCTATTTTTGGCGATGATATAAGGCACGGAACTCACCCCCAAACTGTTGAACAACGCGGTGTTGGTTTTGAGGGCTTGTGCGATATCAGGCGCAACGCTGGAAGACGCCGAAATGCCCCCTGTGCCTGCCAACAGCGATTTTTCATGTTCCGACATCAGCGCCACTGGGTTGGCCGCCGACAGCAAGGCGGCCCCTTGGCTCGTGCTTTGGGCGTTCATGATGGCGACCGGAATCCACACAAACTTGACCTTGTTATGCAGCGGCACCGAGGCTTCCCACAGATGACCACAATGCGGGCACTGGGGGTCAAACATCACGTACACCGTGTTGGCGCTCATCATGGCGCCCACGGTGAAGCCTTTGCCTTGCGCGGCGACCGCCTCGTAAGGTTGGGCGGGTTGTGTGGCGGCGCTCTTGTCAGTGGCGCCTTGTGGGGAACAACCCGCAAGGGTGAGGGCTAAGGCGGCCAAGAGGGGCAAAGCCAGTGTTTTAAGTTTCAAGTGGATTCCTTGGTTGCAGTTCTTGAGCGTGCATTTTGGCGACGATGTACTCGCCATGCGTGACATGAAGCAGACCGGCAATTTTGCTGATCAGATGATTTTCATTGGCGTCCAGATGGGCGTCGGCGTAGGCCACTTGCCACAGGGATTCAACAATACGGATCTTCTGCGCTTGCGTGAAGTGATCGTTGAGGCTGGAGGTGAAACCTTGGTAGTCGTAGGCGTGGGTGGCCGTTTGTTCGGCCAGCGCCAACAGTTGGGCCAGATCGTCATCGGCGAGTGAGAATTTTTGATGCAGGGCCGCAATCACCACATTGCGTTCCGCCACACCTCTGTCAGGGTTGGCCCGCATGACTTCAACCAGCAAGACGGCGGTGGCGAGTTGAAGTGAGCGTTCAAGCGCTTCGGGCGAGGGTTGACTGTCCGTGTTCGTTAGGGTGTTGAAGATGTCTTTGAGTGTTCTCAGCATAGAATTTTTTGGGGTTCGGTGAGCCAAATAGCCTTGGGGTCTAGGGCGCTTGGTTTCTTGTGAGCCTACACCGATAGCGCACCAGCACGCGGTGCGCCAGTCATCTGCCCTTATTCTTGCCAGGTTCCTGGCGCCAGTCCGTGCAGCGTATGCACACCGATGGCCGCGCGAATCAGGCGCAGCGTCGGAAAACCCACCGCCGCCGTCATGCGCCGCACCTGGCGATTGCGACCTTCACGAATCGCCAGTTCAATCCAGGCCGTCGCGATGGAGGGACGCACCCGAATCGGTGGCTCGCGCACCCATAAATCAGGCGGTGGGGTCATGCGTTGTGCGCGGGCCGGGCGGGTGAGGCCGTCTTTGAGCGGCACGCCTTGTCGCAAGGCTTCAAGCGCGGCGTCGGTCGGGACGCCTTCGACTTGAACCCAATAGACTTTTTCCAGCTTGAAACGGGGATCGGTAATGCGGGCCTGCAAGGGGCCGTCATTGGTGAGCAGCAATAAGCCTTCGCTGTCCGCATCGAGCCGACCTGCCACATAAATGCCGGGTATCTCAATAAACTCTTTAAGACCTCGCCAGCGACCCTCCGGCGTGAACTGGCTAAGAACGCCGTAGGGTTTGTTAAAGCGAATAAGACGCGAGGCGCTGGCAGAGTTCATGGCGGGCAAGCATAGCACCGGCCCTGCTGACGCTGGCGACTTTACTGGCCGAGAATAATTTGCGTAATCAAGCCTGTCGCAATGGCGATCAGCACATAGTCAGTCCCGACTTGCACCCATTGTTGACCCCGTGGTGGGGGTTTCAGTTTGTGCTCACGGTAGTCCGACACGATGTACTGGCGACTGCGAAACTCGTCATGAATCCGCGCGCCGGGTTTGAATTCAGGGCCGCGAGCGTTGTAGATGTCGCGCCGATCATTGCGTCGCATCTCGGGTTCATCAAAGCCCCGTTGGGCGCGCGGATCAGCCCGATGCATCGGAGGCTGGGGATGATGCTGATCCATTCGGTGAGGTGGTTTTTTGTGAACTTGTGGCGGCGCATGACGCATATCAGGGCGGTCATGGCCCTGGGCAAACGCGCCTGCGCTGAACCCGAGACTGACGGTGGCAATGGCACAAGCAATGGTAGTGAATTTCATTTTGAGATTCCTTGATGTGATGAAAGTCCGATAGTGTGCCGCTAAGTTTCGTTGATGTGAAATAAATGTTGCTGTTGTTATCAACATTCAGTTCGATAGTGTCAAAACTGTCGGCATTGCCGCTGTCATGCGGGTGTTAGGCGCGTTTTTGAATGCCCTTTTTTCTGGCTTGTCTTGCGATAAATCATCTTCTCAAGACCTGCGCTCAAATGTTAGTGCGTGATGAACTCGTAGGTGACCTCTTCGCTTTCGACCATATCCAAAAGATCGTTCAGGACATCATCGTCCTCAGTGCTGGCCCATGTGTCTTCGGGATCACTGGAAAACAAGGGTTCAATGGCCATGTCCAGAAACTGGTTGTTAGGCAGCTTCAACACTTGCCCGCCTTCAGAGGTCGGAACCAGTTCCCAGTCATCCGGGACGGACAGTTCTAGCTGGATGGTGATGTTGAGTTTTTTCATGAAGCTTCCTTTGTTTAAGACAAGCGAAGGTTAACCGAAACCCGCTGATGAACGCTACCCATCCAAGCCAGGATTTTTGTATTTTTCACGCAACCCGTTTGCGTATCTTGACCAGCACCGAGACGTAAAAACAATTCTCGAACGGCACCTTCTGGGTAGTTGGGCACCAGCTTTTCTTGCAGCGGGTTGATGCGCACCATGGCGGTTTTGATCAGCAACTTCAGGCGCCCCAGCAATTCTTTAAGCACGGTGTGCAGATCGCCAGAAACCTCCGCTTGATCGCTTGGAATTTCCGTCAAAGAAGTGCCGGGCAGATAGAAGCGTGGATTTTTACCGACCAGCAACATCCCCGCGTGGGTGGCGCAGTGTCGATCTGGATCGTACAAACGCAGCGACGCCAGTTGTTGCTCAAGGGGGCGATGATTGGCCGCAATCGTTTCAGCATCCACGGCTTCACGTCGGTAGGCGTCGAGCTGACCCAGCGCGAGATCACTGATTTTGGATTCAGAACAAGGCTGCGCGTCGAACGACTTGGCTTGCGCAATGCGCCGCTCAGTCAACGCCATCCAGTGAAAACTTGGCGACATTCATCATGAATAAACGCGTGCCTCGTATTCATCTCGGCTCATGCTGCTGTACTCAGGCTCAATCGTTTTCACCTCGTCATACGTCAAGCCATAAAGTTTGTAAACCATATCGTCAATCTCTCGCTCCAGCTTTGACGTATCTGCACTTTTTGCCTTGGCTTTCAGGATTGCATCAACTTTAATGATAAATAGATGTTGAGATTTTTCACTGATAACAGGTATGGGTAGCTTGGAAACTTGACTTTCAAAATACTCGTAAACGCCATTCCCAGTTTGTTTTCCAATTGATTTATAGCGAAAATTCAAAGTTTTTGAATTTAATAATGCAAGTGCATATTTAATATTTACTTTTTTGTTAATTGAAAAAATAACAGTAGTATTGCTAAGTCCAATAAATTTATTGCTTTCATCCAGGCAAAAAATATTTTCTTTGGCGCGGTAAGAGCACCAAATTTTAGAATTTTCGTAATATTCTTTATGCATAGGGCGACTGTAACGCCACCAAGCACGACCTTCGTTTTTAACAGTTGCTCGGTTTTCAAGATCGGATTTAAATAATTCAAGATGAGTTTTAATACTTTTATCTAGTTTCTCATAACTCAGTATATCTTCAAAATACAAAAGAAACTCAGAAGCTGGTTTGTGAATATATTTTTCAATAATTTCACCGCTCATACGATTTTTAATAAAATTTGCATCAAATTGTTTAGGGTAATGATCAAAACAAAATACCTTATTGGCGGCAGTTTCCATACCCTTCCCAACGCAAAATAAATCACCACAAGTTTTGTGCAAACCATCAATTTTAATGTTTAGGGAAGAAATGTTGTTTTTGATTAACGCAAAAACACTGTTTTCTGAAAAAAATATGTCAAAGTATCCAGATTTTTTATTAATTTCGAGTATTAGATTGGTTTTATCATAGTTCGCATCTGGAAAATTCTTTACCTGTGTTGGCGCAATTGTATTTGATTTCTTTAAAAAAATCATCATCGACGTAATACTAGCTTCATCAAATACTTGGTATTTTTCAAAGTTAATAATTTTTTCAATTGTTATTGAACTTAATAGGTAATTCCGTAATTTTTTAGCTTTATCGGAATAAAGCATTGCATTGGAAATAACAAATGAAGTTTGAGATTTTGTTATATTTACTGCCAGGAATAAAAAATAAAATAGGATATCGCTTTTATCCATATATATTTGCTGGAAATTTTCAGGAAAATATTTCAGCATAGCTGAACCGCCGCCAAACCGATCTATGTTGAAATAGGGTGGATTTCCAATAACTATATCAAAACCAATATAGTTACCATTTTTATCTAGAACTTCCGGAAATTCAAAACGCCATTCAAACGCATTTCCATAAATTTTATTAGTTTTAATCTCATCAATTTCCATGTTGAGTTTTAATAACTCGTTTTTCAGCTTGACTTGCTTCTGTTTACGCTCACTTACCTCTTTTGCCGTTTCGCCTAGTAATGACTGCGAAGTTTCTAGGGCTTTAATAATCATTGGCAGCTCTACTACGCGTTTTTGCTTCGGGTCGTAGTAAAGAATCTCTGTACGAAAATTAGTCTTAATACTTTCAATAAAAGCCTCAATCTGCCGTTTTTGCGCTTTATCACTGGTGTGACGGTAGTTGCTGACCGCCGTTCGATACTCCTCTACGCTAACTTTGCTTTTTTTCAACGCGTCTTTTAAGCTCGTATCCAGCGCAAAGCGGCTTATCAGGCTGTTGCCGCATTTGATGTTGATGTCGATATTGGGTAGCGTCTCCAGCGTACCGTCAGGCTGGTAATAGGCGTTTTTTAATAACTCAATCCACAGTCGCAGGCGGCAGATATTGACTGAATTGGGATTAATATCCACCCCAAACAGGCAGTTTTCAATGATCTTTTGCTTTTCTTGAAACAGGGTTTTTTGTACCAGTGTTTTCTTTTTGCTGCCTTTTTTGTATTCAAACAGTTCACCTTCATCGCTGGTCACGATGAGTTCATCATTTTCTATGCTGATGCTGTAGTCGAGCAGGTTGCCCGCTTCATCAACCAACAAACCCATCACACTTTTGATGTACAAAATTTCATTTAAGGCGGACACCAAAAAGTGCCCGCTGCCCACCGCAGGATCGCAAATTTTCAGGCTGTCAATGAGCGCATTGCTGTCCTGCTTTTTGACTTTGTGGTCTTTGATCTCGTTTTTTAATCCACCATCGCCTATCAGCCCGGTACAAGCCCAGCCGTATTTTTCATTAAACTTTTGCAGCACCGCTTTTTCAATGGACTGCCGCGCCATATACATCGTCACAAAGCTGGGGGTGTAGAAGCTACCGTCTTTGTAGCCGTTGATTTTCTCGAAAATAAGCCCCAACACCGATGCGCTGATCAGGTTTTTGGTCTCAGCCACCACTTCATCGCCGCTGTCGTTGGCAAAGTCGTAGGCGTCCAAAAACTCAAACAAATAGGTCAGTGTGTTTACATGGCCGTTTTTACGCTTTTTGGCGGTATCTTTCACCACGGTTTTGGCGTAGTAGGCCATTTGCGTGCTGTCAGACAGGGCGCTGATCCCAATGCCGGATTTCTCCTCATCCTGCATTTCAAATAGCGAACTGTTGAGGTACGGTATGTAGGAAAAACTTTTATTTTTTCGGTCTGGCACACGCCGCGCCAGGGTGTCAAAAAACAAGTTTTCCAGCCCGTCATAACTGCTGATTTTGTCGGCACTTAAAAACCGGCTTGTTTTATCCCCCGTCCAGGTGACGATTTGAGACTCTAGCAACTTTAAAAACAAGATGCGGTTTATCCAAATGATGATGAGTTTGATGACGTCTTCAAACGCATAGGGTTTTCCTTGCTGGTCGAGTTTGTCGGCAATGCCGTCATACAGGCCGCCTGCAGTGCCTGCCGCACTGATCAGTCTTTTGCCGCCTTCTTTGATTTCTTGCAGCCCCAGTATGTAGAGCAATTCGTTATAAAACTCACGATTCAGGCTGTTGGCATCGTTGGGGTTGAACGCTTTGAGCAAACAGTCTGGGCTGAGGAGTTTGTAGATGGCTATCAGCTCTTTGTCGTTGAGGCTAGGGGGCGCAGCTACATTGAAGTAGGCGCAGTCTATGGTTACTTCCGTAAACAGATTCTTCAGCATCTTGGGAAGTTCTGCTTCAATGGCCGCATAGACGTCAGCCGTGCTTCTGGTTAGTTGGTTCGGGTTGTGATAGGCGTGAAAGGTTTTTTTCAGCTGGTCATTGCGCCAAAATAAACGGTCAAAGTCTTGGGCATCAAACACAAACCACTCATAAAAATCAGTAATGACAATATGGGTCAGCTTGTCGTTGCTTTTCTCTCGCTCTTGCATGAAGTAAAAAATAGCCTCATGAAACGCCTTTCGATTCAAATCATGTGCCGTAATCATGTCTTTACTGCCCACGACCTTGGCTTCGATGATGACGGCAACATCGTCGCCGATCAGAATGGCAAGGTCAATACCGC
Source organism: uncultured beta proteobacterium (assembly GCA_903823025.1). GTDB lineage: Bacteria > Pseudomonadota > Gammaproteobacteria > Burkholderiales > Burkholderiaceae_C > Rhodoferax. The sequence continues at coordinate 77,705 of CAIJRK010000058.1, read as the reverse complement.
TTTGTCCTTTTTGGCTATAAGGGCGGCAGTTGTAAGCAAGCGGATTTTCTTGTAGAAAAGGCATCAATGCCCCAGCCACGATAGTTGTCTCGGTTTGTTTGGTCGCTTTTAGTTGCTGTACATCTTGCGCATATTTCACCAACGCCGCTTTGAATATCTCAAACTCGGTTGAGACAATGCTTTTTTGCGAAAGCAGAGGATTAAGAAATTTGCGTGGTGTCTGTATAGAGCTTTGCATTGTTTTTACTTTGAAATTTCTTGCACAACTAGTCGCCTGTGCTTCGGGTGCTTTCGGGGAATACGCCAACTAGTTGTGTAGCACTTTGATCAGAAAGAATGCGACCCGCCTCAAACGCCACGGCGTCCGCATGGCGGCCAGACAGGCCGCGTGCGATGTAGTCGGCGTTGACAAAAGTATCAATGCCAAGTGCCGCAAGGATGGCGTTTGCGTGAGTTGATTTGCCAGCACCGTTCGGGTTAGCGAAGATCACAACACTGGGTGACGAGTTAGGCGAGCCGGGCATGGATCAGCTCAAGTAAAAATCCTGCGGCCACAAAAAGTAAGGGCCGAAACGTGACTTGGTGACGAACTCCACGCCGACTTGTTCCCCCTTGGGGCTCAAGGTGTGCTTTTCACCATCGAACAGAAAAAAGCCTTCTTCAGTCGCACGATCCAGAAACTGCACTGTCTTCAAACCCAGTTTTTGTCCGATCTTGGAGGAGGTCAGCTTGTCTTCTGCGTGAGCGCTATCTACACCTTTATCGTCGTCCCGGTTGGCTGCTTCGGGCGCGCTGGTCACGCGTTCCAGCGAAATGCGCACTTCGTCGCTGATGCGGATGATGCGTTGGGCTTCTTCGTAGGCGTCTTTGTAGAGCTGGCCGTCTTCGGCGCGCTGAATCAGGATGCCCATCTCGTTGTTGTTGACCTGACTGAATTCATAGAGATTCAGGCTGGTGACGATGCACATCTCTTCATTCATGTAGCACTTGGCGTGCAGGTTCTTGCAGAAGCTGGTGCGGATATAGGTTAAGCCGCGCAGCCACTCAATTTCCTGCGGCTGTAATTCGCTTTTGCCGTACACGATGCGCACATCGATCTTGAGCCGGTTCTTGTCCGCCAGCAGCTCCTTCATACGGTCATTGAGCTTGAGAAATGGGCTGATCAGAATCAAACGGTCTGACGCGCCCTTGATCATCTCTTCAAGGAAATAATTGGTCGCGCTGGTGTTTAGGAATTTTGCCATTTGAATTTTTACGTCCCTGATGATTTATGTATTGGTATGTGATTAATTAGAATCTGACCTTAATTCCATCAGTCAACTGGCTGCGCGGCACTTCGTTTCTCGCGAACAATGCGCGTCGTTATCTCGGCCATCTGCATGTCACGCGGATCGTCACCGAGGATGTAGATATAGATGGTTTTGGGTGAGGCATTAATAAATAGCGATGGCGATTGGAATCGACCATTCAATTTCGATCCTTTTGGCTATTTTCTAGCCTGCCTATTGTTTGTCAATTCGATTAATCGACTTCTAAATGCTGGATGGATTTCCCATTGCGCAGCCTGCAATTCATTCCAATTTGATCGCTCAACAAAATTTGGTTCGTCTGAAAACTGCACATGACGAAATCCTTTGGGCTGTCTACTGTCCGGAACTCGTGCATTTAAAAAGCCTGCTTCGTGAAGCAGTTGCAGAGCCACCACAGCTAAATCATCGTTACCTGGTTGGATGATAGATCCGCGAATTACAAGTGAAAATTCCGATCCAACTCGCTTTAGATGATCTCGGATGGTTTCGAAATCTGATTCGAATGGGATATCAATAAAGGACTCAAGTAGCTTTCGAATTTCGGGGCAATCTGGTGTGAACTCTCCAACTAAATCGTTAACACGCTCTTTTGAATATACGGACATGCCGATTTGGGCAGAGTTGTCTCCTATTTTCTTTCCGCTTTCTGTGGAATCGATTAGTTTTCGTACCAATTGAATTGCGTCCCGCGGCCGCTCTCTGGCCGATTTGATGATGAAAGATTCCCAAGACCTTTTATCCGTGCTGTAGGGCAAAGTAACTTGATCAGATACGAAAAAAAGTGTGTAAGGATCAGTAGTCGGATGTCCAGAATCGGCAGCAGCAAGATTCATTCTTTTGATCAAAATTTTCCGCATATGGTCGTCATTGCTATTCAGCCGTACAACAAGATTTCTAAGGTGATCGGTTTGATCTCGCTGCCCCTTCGCTTCACTTTGAAGGCGTAACCAAATTTCTGAACGAAGTGATACCAAAACACGAACATTTGGGCATTCGGTAGCTACTTTTCTTGCAGCTAATAGAAGACCCCAGAGACGGTTCAGGTGTTGGGGTTCGCCTGGCTGAGCTACTTGGTCTGTGTCATCAATAAGTAGGAATGCGACCTTTGCAGAACTGTCCAGGAGCTGATTGTTGATTGCTCTCGTAAGTTCTGGATTCGACGCAACCCCAGCAAGTTCCTTTGCTAGCTTCACTCCATCAACTCCTTTTACGGGTACGGCAATTGCTGTGAGAAGCTTTAGCGTTGTCTGTATAAAGTCTTCTGATGTTTGGCCCTGGCGTTGGGCTTCTTGATATAGAGTTTTGGCATCGCCAATCAACAAGCCGCTATGTTTTCGACCAATCGTCATTGCGACCGCTCTAAGGAGTGCGTCGAAGTAAAACCGCTTTAACGATGCAAGATCACTTGTGTTTGCTTGCAGTTGGGATGCGATGTCATCGGGACGGACCAAAATGCAAGGAAGTTTATGTTTTTTTGAAGTTGACTCTAGAAATTCAAAGAGTGCAGTTTTACCAATTCCCTTATTGCCGACTATTAACCTCATTGCTCCGGGCTGTATGCCCACTATCTCAGGCAATTGGCTACTTGATACAAAGGCTCGCTGAAGAAATGGTAAATCTTCTTCGGCGGTTCCTGTTAAAAAATATTTTTTCAAATAACTTATTGAGCTCATTACAGTCCCTGTCCTTCTTGTTTGCACGGAAGTAGTGTTCCGAACGCCGATAAGTTTATCGATATGTCAGACCTATTTTCCCCAACTATCCCTCAACCCTACCGCCAAGTTAAACACCAGCTTGCCCGGCGCGTGATCCACCCGATCCGCTACAAAGTACCCATGTCGTTCAAACTGAAACTTCTCATCGGCACAAGCGCTGGCCAGTGATGGTTCAACAATCGCCTGAATCACTTTCAGGCTGTTCGGGTTCAACCCTTCGATGAAGTCTTTGCCGCCTGCATCGGGCTGGGCGTCGGTAAACAGGCGGTCGTAGAGGCGCACTTCGGCGCTCAGGCTGTCGGCCACGGCGACCCAGGTGATGACGCCTTTCACCTTGATGGCGTCAGACCCCGGTGTGCCGCTTTTGGTGTCGGGCAACAGGGTGGCTTGCACTTCGGTGATGTTGCCGTCGGCATCTTTGGTGCAGCCGGTGCATTCGATGACGTGGCCGTATTTCAGGCGCACTTTGCTGCCCGCAATCGCTTGTTTGCTGACGTTCACATGGGGCGGAAAGAGGCGGAAGAAGCCTTTGGGTGGCGTCTCTTCAAAGTCGCTGCGATCAATCCACACCTCTTTGCCGATTTTGAAACTGCGTTTGCCCAACTCGGGGTGGTGCGGATGAATCGGCGCGCTGCAATCATCTAAAAAGTTCGCGCCCATCAGGTCGTCCCAGTTGGTCAACACCAGCTTCACGGGGTCGAGTACGGCCATGGCGCGGGTGGCGCTGCTGTCCAGCGTTTCGCGCAGGCAGCCTTCCAGCGTGCTGTAGTCAATCCAGCTGTCGCTCTTGGTGACGCCGATGCGTTCGGCAAACAGTTTCAGGCTGTCGGCGGTGTAACCACGGCGGCGCAGGCCGACGATGGTGGGCATACGCGGGTCGTCCCAGCCGTTGACTTTGTGGTCAACCACCAGTTGCGCCAGCTTGCGTTTGCTGGTGAGGACATAGGTCAGGTTCAGGCGGGCAAATTCGTATTGCTTGGGCGGTGGTGCGTTCAGCAAACCGCCTTCAATCAGGCGCGCCATCAGCCAGTCGTAAAACGGACGCTGGTCTTCAAATTCGAGCGTGCAAATGCTGTGGGTGATGTTTTCCAGCGCGTCCTCAATTGGATGGGCAAAGGTGTACATCGGGTAGATGCACCATTTGTCGCCGGTGTTGTGGTGCGTGGCGCGGCGAATGCGGTAGATGGCGGGGTCGCGCAGGTTGATGTTGGGCGAGGCCATGTCGATTTTGGCGCGCAGCACCATGCTGCCGTCTGCGTGTTGGGCGTCGCGCATTTCGCGCAAGCGGGCCAGGTTGTCGGCGGGGGTGCGGGTCCTGAATGGGCTGTTGACGCCGGGTTTGCCAAAGTCGCCCCGGTTGGCGCGCATGTCGTCGGCGCTTTGTTCGTCCACGTAGGCGTGGCCGGCTTCGATCAGGTGTTCGGCGGCGCGGTACATGAAGTCGAAGTAGTCGCTGGCTTGGTACAGGTGCGTCGTGCCGTTGGCCTGCCAGCCAAAGCCCAGCCATTGCACCGCGTCCAGAATGCTGTTGACGTATTCAACGTCTTCTTTTTCGGGGTTGGTGTCGTCAAAGCGCATGTGGCAGACGCCGCCAAAATCTTGCGCCAGTCCAAAGTTCAGGCAAATACTTTTGGCGTGGCCGATGTGCAGGTAGCCGTTGGGTTCGGGTGGAAAGCGGGTGCGAATTTTGGCCGGGTCGGGCGCGCCTTGGGCATGGTGTGCCGCGTCGCCGGGGCTGCCGCCCCAATGGCGTGTGGCGTAGGTGCCAGCGGCCAGATCGTGCTCGATGATCTGTCGTAAAAAGTTGCTGGGTTTGGGGTCGGTCGCCACGGTGGTGGCTGCAGTGCTGGGCTTGGTGTGGGTGGGGTTGGATGCGCTCATGCTTTTGATTTTAGACGCCGGAGTTTTAGGCCGCTCCCCCAGCTTTATCAAAATCACCTGACATCCCCAGCCCGAACGCCGGGGTTTTACGGCGGTTTTGATAAGCGGGCCAATGTTGGCCCGCCGCACACATTTAACTTAAGGTTTGATCGCTATTTTCAGCACGCCGTCACGTTGATTGGCAAACAGGTCGTAGGCGGCGACGATGTTTTCCAGCTTGAACTCATGCGTCACCATCACGCCCAGATCGACCCGGCCTGACGCCACGATATTCATTAACCGGCGCATCCGTTCTTTACCGCCGGGGCACAGCGCGGTATTGATTTTGTGGTCGCCCAAACCGGCGGCAAAGGCCGACATGGGAATGGTGAGGTCGCTGGAGTAAACGCCCAGACTGGACAAGGTGCCACCGGGTTTGAGCACCCGCAGTGCCGATTCAAAGGTGGCCTGCGTGCCCAGTGCTTCAATCGAAGAATCCACACCGCGCCCACCGGTGAGCTTCATGATTTCATCGACAACATCGCAGTTTCTGAAATTGAGGGTGACGTCGGCGCCCATCTTTTTGGCAATGCCTAAACGATGGTCGTTGCCGTCCACGGCGATGATGGTGCTGGCTCCTAACAGACGTGCGCCTGCGGTGGCGCACAGGCCAATCGGGCCTTGGGCAAACACTACCACGGTGTCGCCAATTCTGATGTTGGCGTTTTCTGCGCCTTTGAAGCCGGTGGACATGATGTCCGGGCACATCAGCACCTGTTCATCGGTCAAGCCGTCGGGAATCGGGGCGAGGTTGGCTTGGGCGTCGGGCACTAAAACATATTCGGCTTGTGTGCCGTCGATCAGGTTACCAAAGCGCCAGCCCGCGGTGGCTTTCAAGCCATGACAGCCACACAGTCCGAGCGGAACGAGGTAGCTGCCGTCTTGGGAGGCCGCGCCGTCCTGGGCGGCGTAGGAATTGAAGTTGGGGCAAATCGCGCCAGCAATGACGCGCTGACCTTCTTTGTAACCTTGTACGGCACTGCCCAGTTTTTCGATTACACCGACGGGTTCATGGCCGATGGTTAGCCCCTTGACCACGGGGTACTCGCCCTTGAGAATGTGAATATCGGTGCCGCAAATGGTGGTAGTGGTGATGCGCACCAAGGCATCATTTGGCCCGACGTCCGGGATACGCTTGTCCACTATTTCGATACGACCAGGTTCAATAAAAACTGCAGCTTTCATCATCGAAGACATACATCACTCCTTGGGTTGTGAATGGGGGAACAACGAGAAGAACTCGTGTACCCAGTCTATCCCGGCTAACGGGCTTTCAAGGCCGTCAAGCGTTGATACAGGTCAAGGCAAGGCACAACGGATTCAGGCGACGAGTGCGCGGCTTCGGTGGGCCACCACTCTGGCGCGCACATAGTCGTAAGTCCAGTTATAGGCAAAGGTGTAGGGCAAAAAGAACAGCACAATGCCGATGTCCAGCACAAAAGCCTCCCAAAGTCCGATGTCCAGCCACCAGGCCGCCAGCGGAACGACAGCCAGAATCAGGCCGATTTCAAACAGCAGGGAATGCACCACGCGCGCGGCGACGGTGCGTTTAAACCCCATTCGGCGCTGGGCGCGATCAAAGAGGGCGTTAAACAGCATGTTCCACGTCATCGCTATCAGTGAAATCATCAGGGTGAGCAAGCCGATGTGTGCCAACGAATAACCCAGAAGCCACGCGCCCAACGGGGCACAAATAGCCAGCGCGAGCGCCTCAAATCCGAGAGCATGAAAAAAGCGTTCTTTGATTGATTTTTTGATGAGCATGACGCCGTGTTGAAGGGGGTGAAAGGGAGCTGGCTATTTTCAGCGTTATTGGCTTGAGTCAAGCGGCTATGGAAATTTGACGCCGTGCGCACAAAGGTTAAATCATGCGTTGTGGCGTGAACGTTTTGACACAAGTTGACAAGCCCTGGCAGTGATAATTGATTTTTTATTTAAGGAATACGCGTGGATATTGCATTGCTGATTAAAGCCGCCATCATGGGCATCGTCGAGGGGTTGACGGAGTTTTTGCCCATTTCATCAACGGGGCACTTGATTTTGGCGGGCGCTTTGTTGGGGTTTGAGGGTGAAAAATACAAGGTGTTCAGCATTGCCATTCAGACCGGCGCCATTTTTGCCGTTATCTTGGTTTATTGGCAAAAAATTCGCGACACGTTGGTGGCTTTGCCCTCAGAAAAACAGGCGCAGCGTTTTGCCTTGAATGTGTTCATTGCGTTTGTGCCCGCTGTTATTTTGGGTTTGCTATTTGGCAAAGCCATCAAGGCCAATTTGTTTACGCCCGTGGTGGTGGCGAGTATGTTCATCATTGGGGGCTTCATTATTATTTGGGCGGAACGGCGCCAAGAAAAAAATCCGGCGGTTGTGCGCATTCATAACGTGGAATCCATGGCACCATTTGATGCGTTAAAGGTCGGTTTGGCCCAATGTCTGGCCATGATTCCCGGCACCAGTCGCAGTGGCGCCACCATTATTGGTGGCATGTTGTTCGGACTGTCACGCAAGGCGGCGACCGATTTTTCTTTTTATCTGGCAATTCCTACGCTCATTGGCGCTGGCGTTTATAGCTTGTACAAAGACCGTGCCTTGTTGGCTTGGACTGATTTTCCGGTCTTTGGCATTGGGCTTGTTTTTTCGTTTCTTAGCGCCTGGTTGTGCATTCGCTGGCTTTTGCGCTACATCGCCACCCATAGCTTTGTCGGGTTTGCCTATTACCGCATCGTCTTTGGGGTGGTGGTGCTGGTCACCGCCTGGAGCGGTGTGGTGACCTGGGCGGACTGATCATCGCCCTTGTCGGCCCGTGCTTTTTTGAGGCACTGATGTTACGCAGCGGAAGCTATCTTTCCCAACGAAGAGGCACTTTGCCGATTCTCTTTGTTCGTTGGCGCCTGCGTAACATCTGTTAAATCAGTTTCTCTTGGGGCGTTGTTATTTTTCTCAGCGTCAGACTGCGTCCCGATTGAACCATCAAAGGGATGTTGGTTTTTTCGCCATGCCACATGGGGTCTTCAATGCTGTCAAACATCTCACGCAATTTTTGACCCCAACTGCCGCGCAACATTTTGAAGTACGGGTTGTTGTCGTCGATGCACACCACTTTGTCGGTCTGGAACTGATCGGCTTCATACACCACCATGTCCAGCGGCAAGCCGACGGATAAATTGGATTTAAGCGTGGAGTCCATCGACACCAGTGCGCATTTGGCGGCCTCGTCCAGCGGGGTGCTGGGGGTAATGACGCGGTCCAGCACGGGCTTGCCGTATTTGGATTCACCGGCCTGAAAATAAGGCGTTTCAGGCGTTGCTTCGATAAAGTTACCGGCTGAATACACCTGAAACAGGCGCATACCTTCGCCTTTGATTTGGCCCCCAAAAATCAGCGACACATTGAACTCCACACCGGCCTGTTTGAGCGACGCGGCATCGCGCTCGTAAACATGGCGAATGGCCGCGCCCAACACGCGCGTTGCATCAAACATGCTTTTGGCGTTCCAGATGGTGATGGGGTCGCCGCCTTCATGATCCTTGATTTGTTCAATTTGCAAAATTTCGCGCACTGATTGCGAGATGCTCAGGTTGCCCGCCGAGAGCAGCACCATGAAGCGGTCGTTGGGCTTTTCATACACGATCATTTTGCGGAAAGTGCTGATTTGATCCAGCCCGGCGTTGGTGCGGGAGTCGGACAGAAAAACCAGTCCGGCATTGAGTTTGATGGCGACGCAATAAGTCATTTTTGAGTGGGTAGGTTGAAAATTAAAACGGTGAATCGGCTTGAAGTTAACGCCTCTTATTTTCTACCCGCTTTTGCCGGAAAAGCAGCATTTTTATGTCTGTGTGGGCTTTTAACCGGCGGGGACGGGGCAGATGCCAGGCCAGAAATGTCGTCGTGTGCGCCCCATTTGGCGATGAAGTCTTGGGGGGGGTCATGAGGCTACGCTGAGTTTCTTCAACTGGTACAGCGCATCGAGCGCTTCACGCGGGCTTAAGGCATCGGGGTTGATGCCTTCAAGCGCCGCTTCTACGGCGCTGGCAATGGGGCTTTCAATCTCGGGCGGGGCTGCAAACAAGTCCACTTGTGCATGGGCTTCGCTGGCTTTGGTTTCGAGCGCTTCCAGCGTGTGACGCGCATGGTTCACCACGGCGGCGGGCATTCCGGCTAGGCGGGCGACCTGAATCCCGTAGCTTTTGCTCGCCGGGCCGGGTTCGATGGCGTGTAAAAACACAATGTCGCGGCCTGATTCGGCGGCGCTGACATGCACGTTGATGGCCGAAAAGTGTTGGGTTGGGAACTCGGTCAGCTCAAAGTAGTGCGTGGCAAACAGGGTGTAAGCCTGTGTTTTATCGTGCAACTGGGTCGCAATGGCGGAGGCCAGCGCCAGGCCGTCAAAGGTGGAGGTGCCACGACCAATTTCGTCCATCAGCACCAGCGAGTTGGGCGTGGCGGCGTGCAGAATCTGCGCGGCCTCCAGCATTTCGAGCATGAAGGTGGACTGGGCGTTGGCCAAGTCGTCTGCCGCGCCGATGCGGGTGTGGATGGCGTCAATGGGTCCCAGTCGGCAGGCGCTGGCGGGCACATAACTGCCCATGCTGGCGAGCAACACAATCACCGCGATTTGCCGCATATAGGTGGACTTGCCGCCCATGTTGGGGCCGGTGATGATCTGCATCCGCTGCTTTGGCCCCATGTGCGTGTCGTTGGCAATGAAAGCGCCGCTGCTGGTCTCATTCAGGCGCGCCTGCACGACCGGGTGGCGGCCTTGGGTGATGTCCAGACAAGGCTCTTTGACAAACTGGGGTGCGCACCAGTCCAGCGTCAAGGCGCGTTCGGTCAAGGCGCACAGCGCGTCCAGCGTGGCCAGTGCGCGCGCCACTTGGGTCAGGGCGGGCACGAACACTTGCAACTGATCCAGCACTTGCTCATACAGCCATTTTTCACGATTAAGTGCGCGTTCCTGGGCGCTCAGGGCTTTGTCTTCAAAGGCCTTGAGTTCCGGGGTGATGAAGCGCTCGGCATTCTTGAGCGTTTGGCGACGGCGGTAGTCGTCGGGCACTTTGTCGATTTGCCCTTGCGTGACTTCAATGAAGAAGCCATGCACTTTGTTGAATTGCACGCGCAGGTTGGCAATGCCGGTGCGCGCTTTTTCGCGTCCTTCCAGGGCGAGTAAAAAACTGTCGCAGTTGGTTTGAATGTCACGCAGTTCATCTAGTTCGGCATCAAAACCGGTGGCCATCACGCCGCCATCGCGTACCAGAACGGCGGGTTCGGGATCAATGGCCCGGGCCAGTAAATCGGCACAGCCTTTGGGCGGCAGCAAATGCCCTGAAATTTGATCTAAATAAAGCTCTAGCCCTTTGATGACGGGCGCCAGCAGCGCTGTTTTTTGCAGTGTCTGTTGCAGCGCGACCAGTTCACGCGGGCGCACTTGGCGCAGCGCGATGCGGGCAGTGATGCGCTGCACATCGGTGCTGCCTTTGAGTTGTTCGCGCAGTTTGACCCAAGGGCCACTTTGCAGCGCGGCGATGGCGTTCAGGCGTTGTTGCGCTTCGCCCCGGTCGCGCCGGGGCGTCAGCAGCCAGTTTTTCAGCAGCCGGCTACCCATGCCGGTCATACAGGTGTCCAGCAGTGAAAACAGGGTGGGCTTGTCTTCACCACGCAAAGTTTGGGTGAGTTCCAGGTTGCGCCGGGTGGTTTGGGGCAGGTCAATCAGTTCGTTATTGCGTTGCACCCGCACGCTATAAATATGCGTCAGTGCCCGACCTTGGGTGTGTTCGGCATAACCCAAAAGAGCGGCGGCGGCGGCGTGGGCTTGCGGCAGTTCTTGCGCTTGCCACGGCACCAAGCTGGCGGCCTGGAGTTGCGCGAGCAGTTTGTTTTGACCCAAGCCGGCGTCAAATTGCCAATCGGGGCGTACCGTGATTGACATAGCCCCGGCGGTTTGAAAACTGCGCAAACGGGTTTCAAACACAGGCGTCGCACCGGCGCTGAACAACAGTTCACCCGGGCTGATGCGTGCCACCCATTCCGCCAGTTCGTCGAGGCTGCACTCGGCCAGATGCACTTCGCCTTGCGTCAAACTAAGCCAAGCCAGACCGCAGCGGTTGCGCAAGCCTTGGTGAATGGCCAGTAAGAGCGACTCGGTTTTGTCGTTCAGCAGTTCCAAGTCGGTGAGCGTGCCGGGCGTGACCACGCGCACCACTTTGCGTTCCACCGGGCCTTTGCCGGTGACTTCGCCAATCTGTTCACAAATGGCCACCGATTCGCCCAGCTTGATGAGTCGGGCTAGATACGTGTCCAGTGAATGAAAGGGCACGCCTGCCATCACCACCGGTTGCCCCGCTGATTGGCCGCGCTGGGTCAAGGTGATGTTAAGCAGGCGGGCGGCTTTTTCAGCATCTGCAAAAAACAACTCGTAGAAGTCGCCCATGCGGTAAAGCAGCAGCGTGTCGGGATGCGCGGCCTTGAGGCCAAGATATTGGGCCATCATGGGGGAATGAGAGGGCACTGCGGCTTCAGAGGGCATGGGTAGAGAATTCTTTTTATGCATCAATGACTTACGGGATTATCAAAAATTCACACATGCGAAACACATGTGGACATATCGTTTTATTCTCGGTTTGAGTTATTGGATCGGATCGCCTTCAAAAATTGTTTTTGCCCCAAATAGGGACAGGTCTAAATTTTTGGTGATTTCTTGTGTGGCGCCCTTTTGATCTTGCGACGCCTATGTTAAAAAACTGATTGTCTTTGTGAAAACGCAAAGATGCAGCAGGCGTTATTAGGTTAAATAAGTTTTTTTAAATTTTTAATTTAAAAATGAACGTCTCACCTTAAAACCTGGATGAATCAAATGACCTACAACCCTGAACAATTTGTCGCCACGCATCAAGAAAATCTGCAAGCGCTGCAAGGACTGACAACACAAGCTTATTCTGGATTCGAGAAACTGATTGAACTTAATATGGCCACTTCCAAGGCGGCTTTGGGCGAGTCTTTTCATCATGCACAAGCTGTTTTGCAGGTTAAAGATCAGCAGGAATGGGTGGCTTTGGAATCAAGTTTTCTTCAATCGCTAGCTGAAAAATCTGTCACTTATAACCAGCATGTGTACGCCTTGGTTGCGGGCATTGGTGCTGAATTTACGAAAGCGATTGAAGGTCAGCTGACGCAAACAAAAACAGTGGTGGCTGATGCCATTGAGAATATGTTGAAGAATGCGCCAGCGGGGACAGAGAGTGCGGTGGCTGCTTTTAAAAGTGCCATCAATGCCAGTCAAAATGTGATTGAATCCGCTCAAAATTCAGCCAAAAAAGCGGCTGAAGTGGTTGGATCAAACTTTACCGCAGTGACCAGTCAAGCCGGTCATGCCACTAAAAAGCATTAGGTCGGTGCAAATATTGGGTGATGACATGGAACCCAATGGATTTATTTTTTTGAGGGAGCCGCTTTGAGTGCTTGTCTGCATTCGCAAGGCGACTCCTTCGATTGAGTTTAGAAGGGTGCGTCGCTAGCGGGTGGCGTGTTCGTATTACCCGCTGGACGTGTTGGCGAATGCGCAACCAGCGTATGCGCTGTTTGGCGCACTGCTGCTTTGTCGCCCGCGCTGGCAAACTTGCTGTATTTACCCAAAACGGCGACCATCTGACCATAGATGCGGGGGTTGCCCGCCATGCATTCACCTTGCTCCAAAAAGTTGGCATCGCCTGAAAAATTGCCAACCAAGCCACCGGCTTCCGTCACCATCAAGGCACCTGCTGCAACGTCCCAAGACGCCAGGCCGGGTTCAAAAAAGCCGTCTGTGTAGCCCGCTGCAACGTGGGCTAAATCCAGCGCGGCAGAGCCGGAGCGGCGCAGACCGGAGGTGCGCTGCATCATGTCGCCCATCATGCTGAGGTGGGTGTTGAAGTCGTCACCGGGACGAAACGGGAAACCGTTGGAAATCAAACACTCTTGCAAGCGAACACGTTTGGAGACGCGCAAACGGCGATCATTCAAATAAGCACCGCGCCCTTTGGTGGCGGTGAACAAGTCATTGCGGCTGGGGTCGTAAATGACGGCTTGTTCAAGCTTGCCTTTAAAGGTCATCGCAATGCTGACGCAGTAAGCGGGCAAGCCGTGGATGAAGTTGTTGGTGCCGTTCAAGGGATCAATAATCCAGACAAACTCCGAATCTTTAGCCCCATGTTCCTGACCTGATTCTTCCGCCAGAATGCTGTGGTCGGGGTAGGCGGCGAGCAAGGTTTCAATGATGGCTAGTTCAGCGTTGTGATCCACTTCGGTGACGAAGTCGTTCACCTGCTTTTGCGAAATACGAACCGCTTCAACATCAAGCGCGGCGCGGTTGATGATGGAACCCGCAGCGCGGGCGGCCTTGACGGCCATATTGATCATGGGGTGAAGATTAGGAGATGCCATAAATTTTGAGTAAGAGCGAAACGGGACTGCCTAACGATGCGGGCAGCGACAATAGCATGATTTTACCCGCCTCAAAGATTTTCTCAAGAGTTGAGCGTCTGCCGGACTTATGTTTCAACCTACGCCCTGAAAAAGGCGAATTTGGAAGAGGTTACCCCCTCCCAAATGGTGTCTATTCCCGAAAAGGGAGAGACTTCAAATTGGAGTTAGTTTTAGATGAAAACCCGCTTTATCCTGATTAATACCAGCCACGCTGGCAATGTAGGGGCTGCGGCCCGTGCCATGAAAACCATGGGCTTTACCGATTTGGTGCTGGTCGCGCCGCGTTGGGCCAATGTGCTCAACCGCGAAGAAACCATTCAACGGGCCAGCGGCGCGCTCGATGTGCTTAAAAACGCCCGCATTGTCGCCACGCTCGATGAGGCCTTGGACGGCATGACACATTTGTGCGCCACCGCCATGACGCCGCGTGACTTTGGTCCGCCGACCGTGACGCCGCGTGAGCATTTCGAGGCGCTGGCGAAAAAAGAGACGCTTATGAGCGCAGGGCAAAGCAGTCTTGCGAATTCTGAACAAGGCATGGCTTTTCTATTCGGCTGTGAGCGTTTTGGCATGAGCAATGAAGACGTTTATCGCTGTCATGCGGCCCTGTGTATTCCGAGTGATCCCAAGTTTGGGTCACTCAACTTGGGGGCGGCTTTGCAAGTTATTGCCTACGAGTGGCGTTTGACCCTGGGCGCTTATGCCGTTGAAGCGGCCACCGCCACGCCCGTGTTGGCCGATGCGCAACAAGTCGCGGGCATGTTGGCGCACTGGCAGCAGTCATTAATCAGTATTGGTTTTCTTGACCCGTTGGCGCCTAAAAAATTAATGCCTCGACTCAATCAATTGGTGAACCGGGCAGGCGTCACGCAGGAAGAAATTCATATGCTTCGGGGCATCGCCAAAATGATGGATCAGACATCGCCGGGCTTGAAGCCCTTGTCTGACGCAGCAGAACCCTTAAAAAGCTAGACTGAAAAAATGTTTTCTCGACTACGTTCCGACGTTCAATGCATTCTGGACCGCGACCCGGCGGCCCGTACCCTGTGGGAGGTGCTCACTTGCTATCCGGGTTTACATGCGCTGGTGCTGTACCGGCGCGCCCATTGGTGCTGGCGCCATGATCTGAAGTGGCTGGGCCGTTTTATTTCCCATATTGCACGTTTTTTGACCGGGATTGAAATTCATCCCGGCGCCAAGATTGGCGAACGCGTTTTCTTTGATCATGCGATGGGCGTGGTGGTGGGCGAGACGGCTGAAATTGGCGACGGTTGCACCATTTATCAAGGTGTCACGTTGGGCGGCACCTCGCTTTACAAGGGTGTTAAACGTCACCCGACGCTGGGGCGCAATGTGGTGATTGGGGCTGGCGCGCAAATATTGGGCGGCTTCACGGTGGGTGATGGTGCCAAAGTGGGGTCGAATGCCATCGTGACCAAACCGGTGCCCGCAGGTGCCACGGCGGTGGGCAACCCGGCGCGCATTATTCAGGCCGATACAGATGTCAAGCGGGAAGAAGCGGCGTCCAAAATGGGATTTTCTGCCTATGGTTTAACGCAAAGCGATGACCCCCTGAGCCAAGCCATGCGGGGTTTGATTGACAACGCGTCAACGCAAGAGCATCAGATTGCCTTGTTGTGGAAGTCGATTGAAATTCTGCAGGCCAACCGGTCAGCCACCAATTGCGTGCCAGGCGATGCCGCTCTGAGCGAGCACTTTGAGGCGGAAAAACTTAATCAGCTGGTGGGTAAGTAATTCAGCCGATTGGATATTGGCGAATCGCCGCTTTAGGCCGAAAAGCCTTGCAAACGTCGTTGTTGGTTTCCAGGTACGGGCCGCCAATCAGGTCAATGCAATAAGGCACCGCTGCAAACAAGCCAGCCATAAGGATGTCGCCGTTGCTATCGCGCAGGCCTTCCAGTATTTCCTGAATCGACTTGGGTTGGCCCGGCAGGTTGATGATCAGGCTCTGATCCCGAATCACGGCCACCTGCCGCGACAAAATTGCGGTCGGCACAAACTTCAGGCTGATCTGGCGCATTTGTTCGCCAAACCCCGGCATTTCCTTGTGCGCCACGGCCAGTGTGGCCTCGGGTGTGACGTCACGCGGGGCCGGGCCGGTGCCGCCGGTGGTCAGCACCAACGCGCAACCGGCATCCACCAGTTCAATCAGTGTGGCGCTGATGCTGGCTTGATCGTCCGGGATGAGCCGAGGCTCAAATTGAAGTGGATTCTGTAAGGCACGCGTGAGCCAGTCTTGCAAAGCGGGCAAACCTTTATCAACATACGTTCCCGCAGACGCCCGGTCGCTGATGGAGACAATGCCAATTTTGATGCGGTCAAATGCCGGGTTGGCGGTGCCGGTCATGGCGCGTCATCCGACTCGTCTTTGTCAGCCAATTGCTCACGCGCAATTTGGAAAATATCGCGATAAGCCCGGCCATGGCGCACGGCTTCACCGGGTTTTTCAGGTGTGGCATCTTTGCGGGCTTGGCGAATCAGGGCGCGCAGTTGTTGCGAGTCAGTGTCCGGGTGTTTGATGACCCATTCGCCAAACGCTTCATCACCAGCCATTAGGCGGTCGCGCCAGGTTTCGGCCAGGTGCAGCACGAGGTTCTCGTGCGCGGAGCCACTGAATTGTTCGGTTAAAGCGGCACGAACTGTTTCCAGCACGACAGGATCAATCAGCCGCATTTGCTTGCCGATGAACTGCATTTGGCGGCGTTTGCCTTCAAAATTGGTGATGCGTTTGGCTTCTAATACGGCGTCCTTGAGCTTTTCAGTCAAGTCCAATCGTTTCATCAGATCGGCCCGCAGCGTCAGCAGGTCTTCACCCAGCTTTTGCAGTTCGGTACTTTCGCGTTTGAGATCGGTGCGACTTTGGTCATCGGTGCCTTTGAGTTCGCGTTTGAGTTCCAGATCGCGTTCGCTGCCTTCGGCGACGAACTCACCTCTGACGAAATAGCCTTTTTTGAATTTGCGTGACATGGTAAGGAAAATGGGGAAGAGACGGGCACAGAGTTCTGCAGAGCCAAGTATCATAGCCTCCGATATGAAGAAACCCAATACGACCCCCGTCCAGCCTCGTGCTGACACCGGCTTCAGCTATAGCCGCCCTTATTTTGAAGACTTGGTGGACGCCGCGTTGGCGCACGCCAAAAAGCTGGGCGCCACCGACGCTGGCGCGGAAGCGTCCGAGGGCTGTGGCCTGAGCGTTTCCGTGCGCAAAGGGGAGCTGGAAAACGTGGAACGCAACCGTGACAAGTCTTTGGGCGTCACGGTTTACTTAGGCAAACGCCGTGGCAATGCCAATACCTCCGACTTTTCCCAAGTCGCTATTGAGCAAACCGTGCAAGCGGCCTATGACATTGCGCGCTTCACCGCCGAAGACCCGATGGCTGGTTTGCCCTCTGCCAAAGACGTGGCGCCGCCCTCCAAGCAGCGCACGGATTTGGATCTGTTTTTCCCTTGGGCCATTGACAGTGCGCAGGCCGCGCAATTGGCCATGACGTGCGAGGCGGCGGCTTTGCAAACCGACAAGCGCATTACTAACAGCGAAGGCGCGGGCGTATCAGCCCAACAATCGCATTTTTTCAGCGCCCACACGCGAGGTTTTCGGGGGGGGTATGCCAGTTCGCGGCATTCCCTGTCGGTGTCGCCGATTGCGGGCAAGGGCAACGACATGCAGCGCGATGCGTGGTACAGCTCGATGCGTCACCCGGACGACTTGGCTTCGCCTGAAGCCATTGGTCGCTATGCTGCTGAACGTGCGTTAAGCCGTTTGGGTGCGCGCAAGATTGCCACGATTGAATGTCCGGTTTTGTTTGAGTCTCCGTTGGCCGCTGGCTTGCTGGGTAGTTTTGTGCAGGCCATCAGTGGCGGCGCTTTGTACCGCAAAAGTTCGTTTTTGCTGGACTCTCTGGGCAAGCAAGTGTTGCCCAAGCACATTGATATTCTGGAAGATCCGTTTGTTAAACGTGGCAAAGGCAGTTCGCCGTTTGATGATGAGGGGGTCCGGGTTAAAGCGCGGCAAGTGGTCGAAGCCGGTTGTGTGCAGGGTTACTTTTTGGGTAGTTACTCGGCCCGCAAGTTGGGCATGAAAACCACGGGTAACGCGGGCGGTTCGCACAATCTGACGTTGACGTCGCGCCTGACGCGGGCAGGGGATGATCTGGATGCGATGCTGGAAAAACTGGGCACCGGTTTATTTGTGACTGACTTAATGGGCAGCGGCGTGAACTACGTGACTGGCGATTATTCACGCGGTGCCAGCGGTTTCTGGGTGGAAAAAGGCCGCATTGCTTTCCCGGTGCAAGAGATTACGATTGCGGGCAACATGAAAACCATGCTCAAAGGCATCAAGGCGGTCGGTGCAGACGCTTACAACTATGGCGCTAAAACGGTCGGCTCAATTCTGGTGAACCGGATGAAGGTGGCGGGCAGTTAATCAGTTGCAAGCGCTGCGTTCACCCACGCCCCCGCGATAAGGCGCTCGGCGGGTAAAAATCGGGCCTTATAGTTCATTTTTTGACTGTCCCGAATCCAATACCCCAAATAAGCATGAGGCAGATTGAGCAGCTTGGCTTGCTCGATCTGCCACAGAATGTTGTAGGTGCCGTAACTGTGGTGGGGTTCAGGTTCATAAAAGGTGTAAACCGCTGAAAGTCCATCACCTAGCACATCAATCAGAGACACCATCTTTAAAGCGCCTGGCGTGCCATCGGCAAGTGGCTCACGAAACTCGACCAAGCGGGAGTTGACCCGGCTTTGCAACAAAAATTGAGTGTATTGGTCAATGTTGTCCTGATCCATATCACCACCGGCATGTCGCCCTTGTTGGTAGCGCAGATAAAGCTGGTAGTGCGCTGGCACAAAACTCAAGTTCATGACGTGGGCCAGCAGCGTTGAGTGCTGCATCCAAGCCCGCCGCTGGCTTCTGTCAGGCTTAAATTCATAGGTCAGCACGCGCAACGCAACACAGGCGCGACAGCCATCGCAGTAGGGTCGGTAGGTAAACAGGCCACTACGCCGAAAACCTTGGCCGACCAAAGCTGCATAAGTTTCTGTATTAATCAGGTGGCTGGGGGTTGCCACTTGCGAGCGCGCCTGTTTGTTAGGTAAATAGCTGCAAGGATACGGCACCGTTGTATAAAACTGCAGCGTTTGATCGGGAAGGTCTTTCAGGTGTGTCATGTGGATGTTAATTTTGAAGGCCACAGTTCTTGCCAGAGCAGGGCATCAAACTGCCAAACTGGCGCCTGTTGGATAAGTCCATACGCGACTTGCTTTAAAAATAAATCGCGTGATATTTCACGGGCACCCAAAGAGGCTAGATGTTTGGTGTTTTGCTGACAGTCAATGTGACGAATCCCATGATGGCGACAAAATCCAACCAGTGCCGCCAAGGCAATTTTGGAGGCGTTGCTGGCTTTGCTAAACATGGATTCACCAAATACAGATTGACCAAGTGCCACGCAGTACAGGCCACCCATAAGTTGCCCCTCTATCCAGACCTCAACGCTGTGGGCAAAGCCGGTTTGATGCAAATTAATATAAGCCGCCATCATGTCGGGCACGATCCATGTGCCTGCCTGCTCCACCCTTGGGCTGCTTGAGCAGGCTCGAATGACTTGTTCAAAGTCCGAGTCAATTCGGATTTCACAATCAGGTGTTTGGCTAAATCGGACCAGTGTTTTTTTGAGTGACGGGTGAAGTCGGAATTCAGCAACATCAAGCACCATTCTGGGATCGGGACTCCACCACAGAATAGGTTGCCCTTCACTGAACCACGGAAAAATACCGTGGCTATAGGCGTCGCGCAAGGTGTCAACGTCTAATGCACCGCCAGCGGCAAGCAGCCCGGATGCTGGAGAGTTCCCCCCCCAAGCTTGACGGACAGGTGGAAAGTCTTGACCCGGCTCAAGCCATGCAAGCGAAGGGAGTTGAGAGGACATCAGCAGACTGTAGCCGACAGAATGCAACACGGCAAACCCTGACTTTGTGAAATTGCTTTTTATATTTCGGCAAATTAGGTGATTTGATCCGTTACAATAACGTCAAGTCGGGGCGTAGCGCAGCCTGGTAGCGCATCTGGTTTGGGACCAGAGGGTCGAAGGTTCGAATCCTTTCGCCCCGACCATATCTTCTCTCTTAAATTCTGCCCGTCGTTCAACGGATAGGACATCGCTCTTCTAAAGCGATCATGGGGGTTCGATTCCCTCCGGGCGGACCATCATCAATCTCATGAATTCACATGAGATTCAAAAAAATCTTTCAGATCAATTCGCTGCTTCCAAGCCGTTTTTGAAATGTTCTTGCATTCGCTGCATGGCAAGTGCTCCATCTCGCGCCGTGATGGCTGCCATGATGGCACGATGTTCACTCAACGATTCTTCAATACGTCCGGATTTCAGTAGTGAGTTGTGACGGTTGAGTTTCATAACCTTGCGCAAGTCGGCCACCATCTGATCTCGCCAACGGTTATTGGCAATCTCCAAAAGTCGCATATGAAAACGTTCGTTGATCTCAAAAAATAGTTCACGATTTTGCTGGCCAGGTTGGGCTGCTGTTTCTAACTCGTCGTGTAATTTTTGCAGTTCTTCAAGCTGAGCTGCTGTCGCCTGCGTAGCCACGACGCTTGCCGCATCCGACTCCAGCAAGCCGAGGAGGTGATAGACGTCGTACAAATCTTGTTCGGATACTTCTGTGACGTAAGCGCCGCGCCGAACTTTCATCGTGATCAGGCCTTCGGCGGCCAGGACCTTGAGGGCCTCGCGCAAAGGGGTACGGCTGATGCCGTAAGCCTCGGAAATTTTCAATTCATCAATCCAGCTGCCAGGCGCTAGCTCACGATTAAAAATTCTTTGACGTAAGCGTTCGGCAACCTCTTCATAGAGCGCTCGGGGGGCAAGTGAAAGTGCAACCATAGCGATGATTGTAAACACGAAACAATATTTTGAATTAATAATTATGAATAACGTGCGCTACAATTTCTTAAACAAAGCACTTTTGCAACTCAATCGCTACAAGTTCTTTTTTAGATCAGTTCGATAAACTTATTGCTACGGCCCCGTCATGACCCAAAAAAATCCTGAATTTCAGTTCGCTAATCTTGAGGCGTGGGCCAAGGCGGCCGCCAAGTCCGCGCCTGGTGGCAATGTCGATGCGCTCAATTGGCACACGCCCGACGGCATCACCGTCAAGCCGCTGTACACCGCCGCCGATACCGAGAACCTGCCTTACGCCAACACCTTGCCAGGGTTCGAGCCCTACTTGCGCGGCCCACAAGCGACCATGTACGCTGTGCGTCCCTGGACTATTCGGCAATACGCCGGATTTTCTACAGCGGAGGAATCCAATGCGTTTTACCGCAAGGCACTTGCAGCGGGCGGCCAAGGCGTGAGTGTGGCGTTCGATCTGGCGACGCATCGCGGTTACGACAGCGACCATCCGCGCGTCACCGGTGATGTCGGCAAGGCGGGCGTGGCGATTGATTCGGTGGAAGATATGAAGATTTTGTTCAACGAAATTCCGTTGGACAAAGTCAGCGTTTCCATGACCATGAACGGCGCGGTATTGCCAGTGCTGGCCGGTTACGTGGTCGCCGCCGAAGAGCAGGGCGTGAGCCAGGACAAGCTGTCAGGAACGATTCAGAATGACATTCTGAAAGAGTTCATGGTGCGCAACACCTACATTTATCCGCCCGCGCCGTCCATGCGCATCATCGGCGACATCATCGAGTACACGGCTAAAAACATGCCGAAGTTCAACTCGATTTCCATCAGCGGTTACCACATGCAGGAAGCCGGGGCGAATCAGGCGCTGGAATTGGCCTTCACGCTGGCTGATGGCAAAGAGTACGTGAAAACCGCCATTGCCAAAGGCATGGACGTGGATCAATTTGCCGGCCGTCTGAGCTTTTTCTGGGCGATTGGCATGAACTTCTATCTGGAAGTGGCCAAGATGCGAGCGGCCCGTTTGCTGTGGTGTCGCATTATGAAAGGCTTCGACGCCAAAGCGCCTAAGAGCCTGATGCTGCGCACGCACTGCCAGACTTCGGGTTGGTCACTGACCGAACAAGACCCGTACAACAACGTGGTGCGCACCACGATTGAGGCGATGGCGGCCGTGTTTGGCGGCACGCAGTCGCTGCACACCAACAGCTTTGACGAAGCGATTGCGTTGCCCACTGAGTTCAGTTCGCGCATTGCCCGCAACACCCAACTCATCATTCAGGAAGAAACCCACATCACCAACGTGATTGATCCTTGGGCGGGTTCCTACATGATGGAAAAACTCACGCAAGACATGGCCGATGCCGCGTGGAAAATCATTGAAGAAGTCGAGGCTATGGGTGGCATGACCAAGGCCGTGGACAGCGGCTGGGCCAAGCTGAAAATTGAAGCCGCTGCCGCAGAAAAACAGGCCCGCATTGACAGCGGCAAAGACGTGATTGTGGGGGTCAACAAGTACAAGCTCAAGACCGAAGATGTGATTGAAACCCGCGACATTGACAACGTGGCAGTGCGTGACGGCCAAATCGCTCGCCTGGAAAGTATCAAGCAAAAGCGTGATCCAGCCCTGGTCGCACAAGCCTTGGCCGCGATCACGTCTGCGGCAGAAACCAACACGGGTAATTTGCTGGAACTGACGATCAACGCCATGCGCCTGCGCGCCACGGTGGGCGAAGTGAGCGATGCGATGGAGCAAATTTACGGTCGTCACCGTGCTGACACGCAAAAGGTAACGGGCGTCTATGCCGCCGCTTATGACTCGGCCGAAGGCTGGGATGCGCTTAAAGCGGAAATCAACGCCTTTGCCGAAGTCGAAGGCCGCCGCCCGCGTGTCATGATTTCCAAATTGGGACAAGACGGTCATGACCGGGGTGCCAAAGTGGTTGCCACGGCCTTTGCCGATCTTGGTTTTGACGTGGACATGGGGCCGCTGTTCCAAACGCCCGAAGAGTGCGCGCGTCAGGCGATTGAAAATGACGTTCACGCGGTGGGCGTTTCAACCCTTGCCGCTGGTCACAAAACGCTGGTGCCCGCCATCATTGCCGAGTTGAAAAAGCAAGGCTCCGACGACATTATTGTTTTTGTCGGCGGCGTGATTCCACGTCAGGATTACGAGATGCTTTACGAGGCCGGCGTTAAAGGTATTTATGGCCCCGGTACGCCCATTCCGGCCAGCGCCAAAGATGTGCTGGAGCAAATCAAAAAGGCGATTGCCTGAATGAAATTGCGGTTAGAACCTCATTTATAACAACCATGCCGACGGTCATAAAAAGTGCAGAACGAAATCGGGTGCTCGCGCCGATTTCCGTCGCCTCTATCGTGAATTCGACGGGCAGTGCGCAACGTCGTGCCATTGCCAAGTCCATCACGCTGCTCGAATCTACCCGCGCGGATCATCGGGCGCAGGCAGATGAACTCCTCACAACGCTATTGCCACACACGGGCAAGTCTTTTCGTTTAGGCATCAGTGGCGTGCCGGGCGTTGGTAAATCCACCTTCATCGAAGTGTTGGGTTTGTATCTGATTGATCAAGGTCATCGCGTGGCCGTACTCACCATTGATCCCTCGTCCACGGTTTCAGGCGGTTCCATTTTGGGCGACAAAACCCGCATGGAAAAGCTCTCGGTGCACGAAAACGCCTACATCCGACCTAGTCCCAGCAGTGGCACACTGGGCGGCGTGGCCGAGAAAACGCGTGAGGCCATGTTGGTTTGCGAGGCGGCAGGCTACGACATCGTGATTGTCGAAACCGTAGGCGTCGGGCAAAGCGAAACGGCGGTGGCCGGCATGACTGATATGTTTGTGTTGATGCAACTGCCCAACGCGGGCGACGATCTGCAGGCCATCAAAAAAGGCGTGATGGAATTGGCCGATTTGGTGCTGATCAACAAGGCGGATATTGACGCCATCGCCGCGCAACGTGCGCAGTTGCAAATCACGGCGGCCATGCAACTCTTGGGCATGTTTGGTCGCCATGACGAGGCAACCTGGCACCCTAAAGCCCTGCCACTTAGCGCTTTGAACGGGCAGGGCGTGGACACATTTTGGACGGCCGTGACGGAATTCCAACGTCTGCAAACGGCTAATGGCCAGTGGGCTGCGCGCCGTCAACACCAGTCCCTGGCGTGGATGTGGGAACGCATTGACGCAGGTTTGAAACAAGCATTTCGTCAACATCCGCAGGTACAGCAGCTATTGCCCCAGTTAACTCAAGAGGTTCTGGAAGGTCGAATGGCAGCCTCGACTGCAGCACGAAATCTTCTCATGGCCCACATGAGCAGCGTGTAAGTCGTTATAAAAATAAATAGCGATTAACGAGACAGATCATCAAGACTTCTGAAAGAGAAAACCATGCAAGAGATACTTAAAAAACTGGAAGCCAAGCGCGAACTCGCACGTTTGGGTGGAGGCCAAAAACGCATCGACGCGCAACACAGCAAGGGCAAATTGACGGCCCGTGAGCGCCTTGAGTTGCTGCTTGATGAGGGCACGTTTGAAGAGTGGGATATGTTTGTCGAACACCGCTGCGTCGATTTTGGGATGCAAGACAACAAGATTCCTGGTGATGGCGTGGTTACGGGTTACGGCATGATCAATGGCCGTTTGGTGTTTGTGTTCAGCCAGGATTTCACGGTGTTTGGCGGCGCTTTGTCCGAAGCCCATGCCGAGAAAATTTGCAAGGTGATGGACCAGGCTATGAAGGTCGGCGCGCCAGTGATTGGTCTGAACGATTCAGGTGGCGCCCGGATTCAGGAAGGTGTGGCGAGCTTGGGCGGTTATGCCGACGTGTTCCAGCGCAATGTGATGGCCAGCGGTGTGGTGCCGCAAATCAGCATGATCATGGGACCCTCAGCCGGTGGCGCGGTGTATTCACCCGCCATGACTGACTTTATTTTCATGGTCAAAGACAGCTCCTACATGTTCGTCACCGGCCCCGAAGTGGTGAAAACCGTGACGCATGAAGAAGTCACCGCAGAACAATTAGGCGGCGCTACCACGCACACCACCAAGAGTGGCGTGGCTGATCTGGCCTTTGAAAACGACGTAGAAGCGCTGCTGATGTTGCGCCGTCTTTACAACTACCTGCCGCTCAATAACCGTGAAAAAGCGCCGGTGCGCCGCGGCGGTGATCCGGCTGATCGCATGGACATGAGCCTGGATACTTTGGTGCCTGACAGTGCCAACAAGTCTTATGACATGAAAGAGCTGATCGTCAAGATATTGGATGACGGCGATTTCTTTGAGTTGCAACCGGAGTACGCCAAGAACATCATTATTGGTTTTGGCCGCATGGAAGGTCAAACCGTAGGTATTGTGGCCAATCAGCCGCTGGTGCTGGCCGGTTGTCTGGACATCAAGAGTTCCATCAAGGCTGCCCGTTTTGTGCGCTTTTGCGATGCCTTCAACATTCCGGTTATTACCTTTGTGGACGTGCCCGGTTTCATGCCCGGAACCGTTCAAGAGTACGCCGGCATCATCAAACATGGTGCCAAGTTGCTTTACGCCTTTGCCGAATGCACGGTGCCAAAAATTACGGTCATTACGCGCAAAGCCTACGGCGGCGCGTATGACGTGATGTCTTCCAAACACTTGCGCGGTGACGTCAACTTTGCCTGGCCCAATGCTGAAATTGCGGTGATGGGTGCCAAGGGTGCGGTCGAAATCATCTTCCGTGAAGACAAGAATGACCCCGTCAAACTGGCCGCCAGAGAAGCCGAATACAAAGCCCGCTTTGCGAACCCGTTTGTGGCGGGCGCTCGCGGCTTCATTGATGACGTGATTTTGCCGCACGAAACCCGCAAACGCATCTGCCGTTCGCTGGTGATGTTGCGCGACAAAAAAATTGAGAATCCGTGGCGCAAACACGGCAATATTCCGCTTTGATGGCCCGAGGAAAGAAAAAAATGTTTACAAAAATACTAATTGCCAACCGTGGCGAAATCGCCTGCCGGGTTATCAAAACAGCCCAAAAAATGGGCATCAAAACCGTTGCGGTTTATTCTGACGCCGACAAAGACGCCCGCCATGTGATGCTGGCCGATGAGGCCGTCAACATTGGCCCGGCACCCAGCCGCGAAAGCTATTTGCTGGCCGATAAAATTATTGCGGCTTGCAAACAAACCGGTGCCCAAGCGGTGCATCCCGGTTACGGCTTTTTGAGCGAAAACGCGGGCTTTGCCAAGCGCGTGGAAGAAGAAGGCATTGTCTTCATCGGCCCCAAACATCACTCAATTGCCGCCATGGGCGACAAGATTGAGTCCAAGAAGCTGGCAGGTAAAGCGGGTGTGAACTGCATTCCCGGTGTCAATCACGCGATTGAAACGCCTGAAGAGGCCGTTGAAATCGCCAAGGGTATTGGTTATCCGGTCATGATCAAAGCCAGTGCTGGCGGTGGTGGCAAAGGATTGCGTGTCGCCTTCAATGACAAGGAAGCGTTTGAAGGCTTCACCAGCTGTCGCAACGAGGCACGCAACAGCTTTGGCGACGACCGTGTGTTCATTGAAAAATTCGTTGAAGAACCGCGTCACATTGAAATTCAGTTGGTGGGCGACAGTCATGGCAACGTGATTTATCTCAATGAGCGCGAGTGTTCCATTCAACGCCGCCACCAAAAAGTGATTGAAGAAGCGCCATCACCTTTCATCAGTGAAGCGACCCGCAAAGCGATGGGCGAGCAGGCTGTGCAACTGGCCAAAGCGGTGAATTACCAGAGTGCGGGCACAGTTGAGTTTGTGGTCGGCAAGGATCAAAGCTTTTACTTCCTGGAGATGAACACCCGTTTGCAGGTGGAACACCCTGTGACCGAGTGCATCACGGGCCTGGATTTGGTGGAGCTGATGATTCGCGTGGCCGCTGGCGAAAAACTGCCTTTGACGCAAGCCGAAGTCAAGCGCGACGGCTGGGCGATTGAGTGCCGCATTAACGCGGAAGATCCGTTTCGCAATTTCTTGCCTTCCACGGGCCGTTTGGTGCAATTTCAGCCGCCTGAAGAAACCATGTTTGCCGCTGACACGAGCCAATGGCAGGGCGTTCGGGTCGATACCGGCGTGCAAGACGGTGGTGAGATTCCGATGTTTTACGACTCGATGATCGGCAAGCTGATCGTTCACGGCAAAGACCGGCTGGATGCCATTGCCAAGATGCGTGAAGCCCTGAATGGCTTTGTGATTCGCGGTATCAGCAGCAACATTCCGTTTCAGGCGGCCTTGTTGGCGCATCCAAAATTTGTCTCAGGCGACTTCAACACGGGCTTTATTGCCGAGAATTATTCGCAAGGGTTCCGGGCCGAAGATGTGCCGCATGACGACGCCGATTTGTTGATTGCATTGGCTGCATTTGTGAACCGCAAATACCGCAACCGGGCTGCCAACATCAGTGGTCAGATGGAAGGCCATGAGGTCGAAGTTGCCACGGACTTTGTCGTGGTGACTTTGGGTCAACAAGGTAACACGACGCCGACGCCCGTTTGCGTGACGGAATTTGACGAAAAAACAGGTGCTAGTTCTATCGCCGTCGGCACCAGAAGCTACAAAATATCGAGCAACTATCGCTTGGGTGAAGTTCGTATTCATGGCACTTGCAACGGTGAGCCATTCACGGCGCAAGTTGAACGCGGCAGCTTGGCGGGTAAAAATCCGCTGGCGATTCGTGTCTCGCACAACGGAACGCAGATTGACACATTGGTGCTGTCGCCCCGTGCCGCCGAACTGTACGCCATGATGCCTTACAAGGCGCCGCCTGATATGAGTCGCTTTATGCAGTCGCCTATGCCGGGTTTGCTGGTTGAAGTGGCCGTGCAAGTGGGGCAAAAAGTGCAGGCCGGTGAACGCGTCGCTGTGATTGAGGCGATGAAGATGGAAAACGTGTTGTTTGCCACCGCTGACGGCATTGTCAAGTCCATCAACGCGAGCAAGGGTGAATCCATGGCCGTCGATCAAGTCATTGTCGAGTTTGAGTAACGACATGACGACGCCTACGATTCGCCCCTTTAAAGTACTGGGCATTCAGCAAATCGCCATCGGCGGCACCGACAAAACCCGTTTGCAAAAGCTCTGGGTTGACATGTTGGGCCTGGAAGTGACCGGCACTTTTCGCAGTGAACGTGAAAACGTGGACGAAGACATTTGCACTATGGGCCGTGGCCCTTTCAAGGTCGAAGTCGATTTGATGCAGCCAGTGGATATCGACAAAAAACCGGCGGTGCATACAACGCCACTCAATCACGTGGGGCTGTGGATTGACGATCTGCCGCGCGCGGTGGAATGGCTCACGGCCAACGGCGTGCGTTTTGCGCCGGGCGGCATCCGCAAGGGGGCAGCGGGGTACGACATCTGCTTTCTGCATCCGAAGTCAAACGAAGAATTCCCGATTGCGGGGGAGGGCGTTTTGATAGAACTGGTACAGGCACCGCCTGATGTTGTGCTGGCATTTGCTGCGCTTTAGCGGGTTTTTCCGGGGCTTTTAACTGCAAAAAGTAGTGTTAAATTGCTTGGAGTTAAATTTAAGTCGAGAGTGTGAGTTATGGATGTTAAAAAGTTTTTTTCAACCGGTATGTGGATCATGCGCAAGATGCGGTTTTCCACCAAACTCACGGTGCTGGCTCTGGTTTTACTCGTTCCCATGTTGGTGGTGCTGGCGCAATTAATTTCAGTTCAAACCCGTGAACTCGACATTTCTCGCGATGAGTTGCAAGGCATTGGCATGGCGAGTG
Source organism: uncultured beta proteobacterium (assembly GCA_903823025.1). GTDB lineage: Bacteria > Pseudomonadota > Gammaproteobacteria > Burkholderiales > Burkholderiaceae_C > Rhodoferax. The sequence goes on along the minus strand of CAIJRK010000058.1, from coordinate 49,582 downwards.
ATGCCAGTGAATTGATTCGACAGCTGCAAACCCATCGTGGACAAACCAACATGGTGCTCTCCGGGAACATCGCCGCGCAGACAGGGCGAGACACTACGCGTCTGGCCTTGCGCCACGCTCGCGATGTGCTTGACAGCCAGCTTGCGTCTGCCCGGATGCCTCTTAATCAAAATGAGTGGGGCGGCCTTCGCGCACGCGTTGATGGGCTGGTGTCGGCGCTGGATGGCAAAACAGCGCCCGCCAGTTTTGCCTTGCATACGGCATTAATTGATGACTTGGGCCGTTTTGTTTATGGTTTGGCCAAACAATCGAATTTGTTATTTGACCCCGACCCGGCCACCTATATGGTGATTGATATGGTGGTTTCGCGCATGATTCCCTGGACGGAGCAGATTGGTAAATTACGCGGTCAAGGGGCCGGTCTGCTAAGTCAGCCCGAAATGGATGAAGCCGGTGCCATTAGTTTGCGTACCAAGCTGGAAGTACTGGATTTGCTGACACGCGATGCCCACTATGCCTTGACCTTAATGAAAGATTTTGGTTCGATAGAGCCTTTGGCAGACAAAGCTTTGGCGGCTACTACCTCGTTTTCCGCACATGCTCGCGAGCGTTTTTCGGCCAACACCCTGACCGGCGAACCCCAAGCTTTTTTCACGCGGGGCACCCAAACCATTGAGGCTGTGACGGCTTATCAGCGCAGCGCGGTAGCACATGTCAGCCATGTTTTGCAGACCCGTATGGACACCGTCAGCCGCCAGTTCTGGTTGACGACGGTGGGCAGCAGTCTGGGCCTTTTGGTCATGCTTTATTTGATGCTGTCTTTTCACATTAGTTTTATGGCGGACTTGCGTCAGGTGCTGGACTTTATGAAACAAACAGCCAGTGGCAATTTACGTCAACAGGCCCGAATGCAAGGTAAAGATGAGCTGGCCGATATGTCCAATGTGATGGATACCATGGTCACTAACCTCTCGGCCATGGTTGCCAGCGTTCGCAGCAATTCGGCGCTGGTGTCACATGCAGGTAGCAGTCTGGCGCTGGGTAATCGGGCTTTGTCCAGTCGCACCGAGCAACAGGCGGCTAACTTAGAGCAAACTGCTGCCAGCGTGGAGGAGCTGTCCTTGACGGTGCAAGGCAACGCGGCAGCGGCGCAACGCTCTGACACGATGGCCAGTGGCGTGCGTGATGTTGCTGAACATGGCGCGCAAGCGATGGCTGAGGCTATCGGTTCGGTGGAGGCCATCCAGTCCAGCACCCGGCGCATGGATGAAATCGTCAGTGTGATTGATGGTTTGGCTTTTCAGACTAATATTCTGGCGCTCAATGCAGCCGTTGAGGCGGCAAGAGCGGGCGAGTCAGGCCGTGGTTTTGCCGTGGTTGCCAGCGAAGTACGTTCGCTGGCACAGCGTTCTGCTGCATCTGCCAAAGAAATTCGGCAGTTAATCGGGGCGTCGTCAGAGCAGGTGGCTATCGGTGTGGCACAAATACGTCAAGCTGGCACCAACATCACGCAGATTGTCGAGGGCATTAGGGGAGTTGCGGCCAACATGTCGCAAATCTCGGCATCCAGCATTGAACAAAGTGCGGGCCTGACTGAAATCACAACCGCCGTGCGCCAGCTCGATGAAATTACGCAGCAAAATGCGGTAGTGGTAGAGCGTGCCGTCAGTCAAGCCAATGACCTTGAGGTGCGTGCCTCCACGTTGTCAGAGGCTGTTGCCAGCTTCAAGCTGATGCAAGGCACTGCAGAAGAGGCCATGACATTGGTGGAGCGTGCGGTGGCGTATCGCCGCCAATGCACCTCGCGCGACGCTTTCCTGCAGCAACTTACACAGGTTGAAAACGCTTTTTTTGACCGTGATATGTACATGTTTGCACTGGACCGCCATGGGGCTTATCTGGCTTTTGGTGGTAACCCCGCCAAAGTGGGGACGCGGGTGCAAGACATTGCAGGCATTGATGGTGATGGCTTGCTAGAGGCCATCATGACGCAGTCCAACGCCGAGCCAGGCTGGGTGGAATACGACATTACCAACCCGGCAACTGGCCGGGTCCAAACCAAGATGTCTTACGTTCAGAGTCTGGATGACTTGTTTGTTGGGTGTGGCATATACAAGAACCTGGTGTTTTAAGGCCATCAATTATTGATCGCTATCGCTCGCGTCACGCTTGGCGCGCGCTCTTGCCAATGCCGCTTCAATGACCGCTCGTTTTTTATCCAGTACGGCAGCATCCGTGTGCTGCGAATGACTGGCTAAATCAGACAGTTTAAGCACCGCTTTGGCTTCAAGCCTTTGCGCGTTTTCATCAAGATCGCGCGTTTGTCGTTCGCGGTGAAAAACGTAGCGCTCACGCGCCAAGTCTGCCTGTGAGTGCGACCACGCAGCCCAACCCGTTTTGGTTTTTGTAACGTTTTCAAGTTCTATGCAATCGACCGGGCAAACCGGCAAGCACAATTCGCAGCCTGTGCAGTAGGCCTCAATGATGGTGTGCATCCGTTTGTTACTGCCCATGATGGCATCGGTCGGACAGGCTTTGATGCACAAAGTGCAGCCGATGCACCAATCTTCATCAATAAAGGCGACTGCCCGGGGCGTCTCTGCGCCGTTGGCAGGATTCAAGGGCGTCAAAGGCTTGCCCGTGAGGGCCGCTAGCCACTCAATTCCCTGGGCACCACCAGGCGGGCACTGGTTAATACCCGCCGTGTCTTCTACGATTGACTGCGCATAAGTTGCACAGTCTGGATAACCGCAGCGCGTGCATTGCGTTTGCGGTAATGCCGCGAGAAGTGTGGCGGCTTGTGCATTCATCAAGTGTTGCTGGTCACTTTTTTGGGTGTATTTTTAATTTCAGTAGGCACTATTTTTTCTGGCTTTGCAGCCTGCTGGTGGCTAAGAATGAATGATTTAACTTCTGGATACACCACTTCACGCCAACGCCGACCGGCAAAGATGCCGTAATGACCGGCACCTGGTACTTCCAAGTGCTTCTGTTGTGATTGTGGCACCCCACTGCAGATGCTGTGGACCGCTTCGGTCTGGCCTGATCCGGAGATGTCATCCAGTTCACCTTCAACCGAGAAGATGGCCGTGGTGGTGATATCTTGTGGCCGAACGCGTTCCATGATTGCGTCAACGCTTTTGACATCCCATGTGCCTTTGACCAAGCTGAAATCCTGAAACACGACTTTGATGGTTTCTAGGTAATAGTTGGCATCCATATCGAGCACGGCGTTGTACTCGTCGTAAAACTTGCGGTGCGCTTCGGTGCTGACGTCATCACCTTTAATCAAGTCTTTGAAGTATTCATAATGGCTCTTGGCATGGTTGCTGGGGTTCATGGCGACAAAGCCGGAATGCTGCAAAAAGCCGGGATAAACACGACGACCCGCACCCGCAAAGTTGGTGGGAACGCGGTAGATCACGTTGTTCTCAAACCACTCAAAACTTTTGGTCATGGCCAGGTTGTTCACCGCAGTAGGTGATTTCCGGGCGTCAATCGGACCGCCCATCATGGTCATGCTCAAGGGCGTTAACTCGCCACGCGTTGCCATCAGTGAAATAGCAGCCAGCACCGGCACCGTTGGTTGGCAAACGCTGATGACGTGGCAATTGCCGTAAATACCTTGCAGGTGCCGGATGAACTCTTGCACATAGTTCACATAGTCATCCAGATGAAATTCACCTTCTGACTGGGGAATCAGACGTGCGTTTTTCCAGTCGGTGATATAGACCTTGTGGTCTTTCAGCATGGTCTTGACTGTGTCGCGCAACAGCGTTGCGTAGTGACCAGACAAGGGCGCTACGATCAAAACGGCAGGTTGCCCTTTCAATTTACCCAGAGTGGTTAGATCATCACTGAAGCGCTTGAACCGACGCAACTCACAAAAAGGTTTGTCAAGTTCAACGCGCTCGTGGATGGCAATTTCTACGCCATCCACGTCAATCGTGCGCAGACCAAATTCTGGTTTTTCGTAATCCTTGCCCAACCGATGCATCAAGTCGTAGCCAGCTGACAGGCGTTGCGCCAATGGATTTCGTCCCAGCATGGACAGGGGATTGTTAAAGGCCTTGGACGCTGATTGAGCCATATCGGTGAAGGGCTCCATCAGGGTACGTTGCGCTTCGTAAAGTTTGTAGAGCATGATGATTTACTTTCAGAAAATGTTGCAGTGCAATATAACAGTTCTGATCGAATTTGAGTTGAGTCGTCTCTCCATGCGAACGCCCTGTGTGACCCTGCTGCGCATACGCGTTTTAGCGGGGAGCCAAGCGAATGGCGCCATCAAGCCGGATGACCTCGCCATTGAGCATATCGTTTTCAAAAATATGTTGGGCCAGCTTGGCGTAGTCTTGCGGCGTTCCCAAGCGTGACGGAAAAGGCACGCTGGCGGCCAACGCATCTTGTACTTCTTGTGGCATCCCAAACATCATGGGCGTGCCAAAAATACCGGGCGCGATGGTCATATTACGAATGCCATTACGCGCCAAATCGCGCGCAATGGGCAGTGTCATGCCGACAATGCCGCCTTTGGATGCGCTGTAGGCGGCCTGACCCATTTGACCGTCATAAGCCGCTACCGAGGCCGTTGAGATCATGACGCCTCGTTCTCCCGTTGCTTCTGGCTCGTTTTGCGACATGGCTTGCGCGGCCAACCGAATCATATTAAAGCTACCCACCAAATTAACGGTAATGCATTTGGTAAACCCACCCAAGCTATGCGCACCATTTTTCCCCACCGTTTTTTCAGCAGGGGCAATCCCTGCACAGTTGACCAGGCCCATGAGTTTGCCCATGGAGACGGCTTGGACGACGACCGCTTGACCCTCTGCTTCATTGCTGACATCGCATTTAACAAAGGCGCCACCGATGTCTTTAGCAACGGCCTCACCTTTATCAACTTGCATGTCGGCAATCACTACAAGCCCGCCTTTTGCGGCCAACATACGCGCTGTGCCTTCACCCAAACCGGATGCGCCGCCTGTAACGATAAATACTTTGCCTGCTATGTCCATACTGATCTCCAAAAAATTAATTGACGTTAACGTCAAAACTAATTATGGCGTATCCATGTCTTTTTCTTTAGGGTGATGAATCGAAGTCATAAATATTCAGGCTATAATTCAGCCTATCGAATTAACCTAGGCGCGTAGCTCAGCTGGTTAGAGCACCACCTTGACATGGTGGGGGTCGTTGGTTCGAGTCCAATCGCGCCTACCAGCATTTCCCTCTGAAGATAACCAGTCTTCAGATTCTTGGGGAAATGCTGAATATCTGAATCAATCTAGCTAAAAACTTAGCTATCTAATTGTTTGGTTTTGGTCTAAGCCAAAGGAATCCAAATGAAAACACAAAAAACCACTGACACACAAGCTGTGCAGCGCGTTATAAAAAAATATCCCAATCGTCGGCTTTATGACACCGACACATCAACCTATATCACGCTGACAGAGGTCAAGCATTTGGTGATGGAGGGCGAGTCTTTTGTGGTGCTTGATGTCAAAACCGGTGAGGACTTAACGCGTAGCATTTTGCTTCAAATTATTCTTGAAGAAGAGTCCAACGGCTCGCCTATGTTTACAGCGCCCGTTCTATCCCATGTGATCCGGTTTTATGGCCATGCCATGCAAGGTTTAATGGGGGGTTATCTTGAAAAAAATATCCAGTCCTTGATGGAGGTTCAAACCAAATTTTCAGAGCAATCCAAAGGATTGACGCCTGAAATGTGGACCCAGTTTGTCGCCCTGCAATCGCCCGTGTTGCAGGGGATGATGGGTGGCAACCTAGAGCAATCCAAGATAATTCTGTCGCAAATGCAAGAACAGATGGAAAAACAAACCGGCCAGATGCTCGGCGCTTTTGGCCTCAAACGCTAACTCGCACGACAGCCAAGAATACAAATATATGAGCGACGTTACGACACAAACCAATCAAGCGCCTAAAGTCGGCTTTGTAAGCCTTGGATGCGCTAAAGCGTTAACCGATTCCGAACTAATCCTGACGCAACTCAGTGCTGAAGGTTATCAAACCTCCAAAACATTTCAAGGCGCTGATTTGGTGATTGTTAACACCTGCGGCTTCATTGACGATGCGGTCAAGGAGAGTTTGGACACCATTGGCGAGGCTTTGGCAGCCAATGGCAAGGTGATTGTGACGGGTTGTCTGGGTGCCAAATCTGCTGAAGGCGGCGGCAATCTGGTGCGTCAAATGCATCCTAGTGTGTTGGCGGTTACCGGGCCGCAAGCAACACAAGAAGTCATGGACGCCGTTCATGCAAATCTGCCTAAACCGCATGACCCTTTTCTGGATCTCGTGCCTAATATTTTTGGCGTTGCCGGTATCAAACTTACACCGCGGCATTACGCCTATATCAAGATCAGTGAAGGCTGCAACCACCGTTGCACGTTTTGCATCATTCCGTCCATGCGCGGTGACCTTGTTTCGCGCCCTATTGGGGATGTGCTCAATGAAGCGCGTGCCCTGTTTGAAGGCGGGGTCAAGGAGTTGTTGGTGATCAGCCAGGATACGTCGGCTTATGGTGTTGATGTTAAATACCGCACTGGGTTTTGGGACGGCAAGCCGATTAAAACCCGCCTGTTTGAATTGACACAAGCACTCGGCGAGATGGCGGCCCCGTATGGTGCCTGGGTGCGTTTGCATTATGTGTACCCCTACCCCAGCGTAGATGAGATTATTCCCCTGATGGCAGCTGGTTTGGTGTTGCCCTATCTTGATGTGCCGCTTCAGCACAGTCATCCGGATGTGCTTAAACGCATGAAACGCCCCGCCAGCGGCGAGAGAAATCTGGAGCGCATTCAAAAATGGCGTGAGGCCTGCCCCGATATTGTGGTGCGGAGTACATTTATTGCAGGGTTTCCAGGCGAGACAGAGGAAGAGTTTTCTCATCTGCTGGATTTCATGCAAGAAGCCCGGATTGATCGTGCGGGTTGCTTTGCTTACAGCCCGGTGCAAGGTGCTGTTGCCAACGATATTCCAGGTATGTTGCCCATTGAATTAAGGGAGGAGCGTCGAGCGCGCTTCATGGCCGTGGCCGAGACCGTGTCTGTGGCCAAACTGCAGCAACGTATGGGAGCCACGATGCAGGTGTTGGTGGACTCAGCGCCTGCTTTGGGTAAAAAAGGGGCGCTAGGTCGGTCGTATGCTGACGCGCCTGAAATTGATGGTGTCGTGAAACTCTTGCCGCCCGAAAAAATCAGCAAGACATTGAAAGTGGGTGAATTTACCAAGGCTCGTATTGTGGGCGTGCAAGGCCACGATTTGGTAGCCCAGCCTTTTTAGTCGTCACGACTAACTCACATAGCATCTACTTATACGGCACAGGTAGATGTCTAAAGTTGATGACGCGTTATGCCAAAGAAAAAGCCTCTTGCAATCTACATTACAAGAGGCTTTACTTTTTGGTGCCCGGAAGAGGACTCGAACCTCCACACCTTGCGGCACACGGACCTGAACCGTGCGCGTCTACCAATTCCGCCATCCGGGCATGGGTGGTAATATAACATAGCTTAAGGAGTCGCTTGCTATTTTCAGCGAATGGGGCTTTAAAGAAGTTAGTTTTTCATAAAAATTTCGACAATATCTGCGGTTAGGACATCCTGACCATTACGTCACCTGAGTCTTTCAGGAAAGAGAGTTACCACATCAAAAATATTAGCCAAACCAGCGGCTTGCTGGACGAGATTGAAGGCACAGTTCAAGGCCACCGTGATGGTCACGGATTCGTGATACGCGATGACGGCCAATCCGATATCTACTTACCTCCTAACGAGATGCGTGCGGTGCTGCACAAAGACCGCGTCAAGGTGCGCATTGTGCGCAGTGACCGCAAGGGTCGGCCCGAAGGTCGCGTGCTCGAAATTATTGAGCGTGCCGCGCAGCCCATCATTGGCCGCTTGTTGCAAGAAAGCGGCATCTGGATTGTTGTGCCCGAAGATAAGCGCTACGGTCAAGATGTACTCATTCCCAAAATAGCCACAGGCTCGGCCAAGCCCGACCAAGTGGTTGTGGTTGAGTTAACAGAAGTCCCCGCTTTATATGGTCAGCCGGTTGGTCGTATCAAAGAAATACTAGGCGAGGTGGATGACCCCGGTATGGAGATTGAAATTGCAGTGCGCAAATTCAGCGTGCCGCATGAGTTTTCAGATGCTTGCATTGCCTTGGCCCGCACGCTGCCCGACACTGTGCGTGCACAAGATAAAAAGCGCCGTGTTGATTTGACAGACATTGCGCTGGTCACGATTGATGGTGAAGATGCGCGCGATTTCGATGATGCGGTGTATTGCGAACCGACCAAAATCGGCAGGGGTAAAGCGGCCGTGAAAGGTTGGCGTTTGCTGGTTGCTATTGCCGATGTCAGTCACTATGTCGAGACCGGTTCTGCGATTGATATTGACGCCTACGACCGAGCCACCAGCGTGTACTTTCCGCGTCGCGTGATTCCGATGCTGCCTGAAAAATTGTCTAATGGCCTGTGTTCACTGAATCCTGAAGTTGAGCGTCTGTGCATGGTGTGTGACATGGTCGTGACTGAAGAGGGCGACGTATCGGCCTATCAGTTTTACCCTGCGGTGATGTGGAGTCACGCGCGTTTTACCTACAACGAAGTTGCGGCAATTTTGGCGGATCCACACGGTCCCGAGGCCTTAAAGCGCAAAGAGCGTGTGCCGAATTTACTGAATCTTCAAGGTGTTTACCAAGCATTACAAAAATCGCGTGCTCGTCGGGGCGCCGTGGACTTTGAAACGGTTGAAACGCAAATTGTGTGCGACGAGGCTGGGCGCATCGAGAAAATCGTGCCACGCACCCGTAACGATGCCCATAAGCTGATTGAAGAGGCCATGTTGGCGGCCAATGTGTGCAGTGCCGACTTTATCGCCCAAAGCAAACACGCCGGTCTGTTTCGCGTGCATGAAGGCCCGACCCCTGAAAAGATTGAGATTTTGCGTAACTACCTCAAAGCAACAGGCTTGGGGCTGACGATCAGTGATGACCCGGTCACGGCTGAGTTTCAGGCCATTGCTAACGCCACTAAAGACCGGCCAGACGCGCAGCAAATTCATTCCATGCTGTTGCGCTCCATGCAGCAGGCCATTTACACCCCGGTTAACAACGGTCACTTTGGTTTGGCGTTTGATGCCTACACCCATTTCACCAGTCCCATCCGGCGTTATCCGGATTTGTTGGTGCACCGTGTTATCAAGGCAATCTTGGCCAAGACCAAATATCAATTGCCGGTCTTGCCAACGCCGGGTGAAGCCCACGCCAAGCTGTCACGCCGACTTGAAAAAGGATTAGCCGCCCGCGTGGCTGAACCAGGCCAAAAGCCTAAAAAGCAAAGCCCTGAAACCCAAGCTTGGCAAGCCGCTGGCCTGCACTGTAGCGCCAATGAACGCCGGGCTGATGAGGCCAGTCGAGACGTTGAGGCGTGGCTCAAGTGCAAATATATGCATGAGCATCTGGGCGAAGCGTATGACGGCATGGTCAGCTCGGCAACGAGTTTCGGTATTTTTGTGACGCTGGACGAGATGTACGTTGAAGGGCTGGTACACATCACCGAGTTGGGCGGCGACTACTTCCGGTTTGATGAAATGCACCAAGACTTGCGCGGTGAACGCACAGGTATGCGTTATGCCATCGGCACTCGGGTGCGCGTGCAGGTCAGCCGGGTTGATCTGGATGGGCGCCGTATTGATTTCCGGCTGATTCATGAAGGTGAGAATTTAACTTCTCGTGCCATGAAGGACAAAGGCGTTTTACGCGAGGGCAGGGGCCACGCAAACACCAGTGATCAGCCCGATAAAACGCCTGCCAAGCGCGCCACCCGCCAAATAGCAGAGCCTTTACCCCGCACCCCCAGGTCAGCGGTTCAAGGTGTGAAAGCGGCGGCCCGACAAGCCTCAGTCAAGGGCAAAGACAAAGCGAAAAAGCCACGCCGTCGAACTTGATACAAGTCCGGGTCTCGGTTGGTGAAGGCACAACTTTAGTTGACCTGCCGGGCCAGCGATCCGCCGACCAGTGACGCACTAAAGGGCCATTGGTCAGCGCTCAGACCGTGCCGATAAACCGCTTGACATGCGGCCTCAAAAGCGGTTGATCCACGGGCCAAACAGGCGCCCACCATACCGGCCAATACATCTCCCGTGCCGGCGCTCGCCAGTCGGGCGTTGCCGGTGGGGTTAATTACGGGCGTCTGCCCAGGCGTTGCAATCACGGTGCCCGAGCCTTTGAGAATGACGGTGCAGCCAAAACATTGCGCCAGTTGTTGAGCGCTGTTGAGACGGTCGTTTTGCACCTGTGCCACCGTGCTGCCCAACAGTCGTGCCGCTTCCAGCGGATGAGGCGTTAACACGGTGCTTCCCAGTTGTTGACTGCGGGCGATCAGCTGGGTTTGAAGTTGTTTGTCGCCCGCGATGGCGTTCAGCGCATCGGCATCAAGTACAAGGGGCGATGTGGTTGCTAAAACTTGTGCCAGCCGCACACGAACTGCCTCACCTCCCCCGCAGCCGCACACCAGCGTCATGGCGTTGAAGTCCAGTGCGTCCAGGGGTCTGAACATCAGTTCGGGCTGGGTCATATCCACAGTCAAACTGCCACCATCGAGTAAACCGACAAAGACGCGTCCCGCACCTGCGTGTAAGGCGGCGCTGGCGGCCAGCAGGGCGGCACCTGTCATGCCGGGGGCGCCGCCGATCACTGCCACATCACCGTAACTGCCTTTGTGCGAGGCGTGACGTCGAGCCACCATCTCGGGTGCGCCCGCTAACCAGGCCGTAGGCGTTGCCAGATTGGGCGTGGTCCCGGCATCGTGACTGATGTCTAGGTCGGCCAACCAAACAGTGCCGGTGGCGTCGCGTCCGTGGCCCGTGAATAAGCCGGGTTTGAGTGTGAGTAAGCTCAACGTATGTGTGGCTTGAACGCTGATGTCGCTCATGACGCCAGTGTCAGCTTGCAGTCCGGTGGGTAAATCCACGGCTAGAACGGGGACATGACTCGCGTTCATTCGTTGAATCCATTCGGCCATACAACCAGTGGGCACCTGCGGGTTGGCGCCCATGCCTAACAGCGCATCCATGCAGAAATCAAAGTGCGGGGGTGGCGTGTCGCTGAAGGTCACGCCGGCTTGCCGCGCTCGTTGGTAGGACGCTGCTGCATCCGGCGGTGTTTTGTCCAGATCCCCCAACCATGTGACGACCGGCGATTTGCCCCAGCGTTGCAAGTGCAGGGCCGCTTCCAGCCCGTCACCCCCGTTGTTGCCGGGACCGCACGCGATCCAGAGACGCTGCGCATGAGGCGCCACCGCCAACGCCAATTGCGCCACGGCCAGCCCGGCGCGCTGCATAAGCGTGTGTATTGGAAGTGCTGCTTGTGCCGCTTGTTCGAGGCGGCGGGTTGCGGCCACGCTGTACAAAGCCTGGCGCAAAGTGAGATCAATTTTCAGCATGGTGTTGTCTGTGGATGACGTTAAAACTCGTAAATTTCACCTTCCCGAGCCAGTCGATACTCGGGTCCGCCGATTTGGGGTGGATGCTCGATGAGCACTTGTCGGAAGGCTTCGTCCAGCGCGTCGTCGCTGCGAGTGGGTTCGTGGTGGGTGCAAAACAGCACTTTGGCACCCGCGTTTTTGGCGTATTGAATGCTGGTGTTAAAACTGCCGTGACCCCACCCTTTTTTGGCCGGATATTCCTGCGCCGTGTAGGAGCAGTCGGCAATCAACACATCCACGCCTTGCATGGCACGCAGAATAGCTGCATTTTTGTCATCGACAAAGCGCTGGTATTCGGCATAGTCATCATCTTGTGGGTCATAGATATTGAGGGGCGGTTCATGGTCGCCGGTAAAGAAAACAGACTTGCCGTTGGCTTCAATGCGATAACCGAAATCAATGACAGGATGATTCATCAAGTAGGGCGTTACTGTGGCAGAGCCGATCTGGATGCTTTGTTCAGGCGTGAGCGTGACGTATTCAATGCGCGCTTTCATCTCGGCTTCACGCACCGGAAAGTAGCTGTATTGCAGTTGCACCGACATGATGTGTTCGACGCCTTTGCCCGACACCGGATCAAACGCGCCGTGCAGGCGCAGCAGGTTGCCGGGAATGAAATTAGGAATAAAAAACGGCAGACCCTGAATATGATCCCAATGCGAGTGGGTGATGAGCACGTTGGCGATCAATGGCAACTCAGTCAGCAAGGTTTGCGACAAGGGAAAGATACCGGTGCCCGCGTCGATGATGATCAATTCGTTGTTGTCGGTGCGGATTTCGATGCAAGTGGTGTTGCCGCCATAGCGCACGGTACGCGGTCCCGGTGAAGCAATTGACCCGCGCACGCCCCAAAATCTGACTTTCATGGTTTTTCCTCCTCAAATTCTAGAAAACAGTCGGGCTTCCTCAAAGACGGGCGCCAAGTCCCCCAAAGACACAATGAGGTCGTCCAATGTACCGCCCAAGCGCTGAACCAGTGCGGGTGGGAGTTCTTCAACCCAAGGGTTGCCACCAAATCCAAAGGCCAGTTTTTTACTGATCTGATTGGCCGCAAAGACACAGGCGATCATGGGTGTGTCTTTGAGTTCCGGGCCGTACTGGTGGCGAATGGTTTCGACCAGATCAGGGGGGAAGTGCCATTTTTCAACCAGCATCGCGCCTGCGACCGCATGGTCTGCTCCGATGAGTTCACGCAGCGCCAGATGCAGCGACGTGCCGTGTGTCTGACTGCTTTCCAACGCCAGACGAAATTCTTGCGGCATGAACTGCGCAAACACGACTTTGCCAAAGTCGTGCAGCAAACCTGCAATAAAGCAATCCATCGGGTCAGCCCCGTCCACCTGTTGCGCGAGTTGCTTGGCGATAGCCGCCGTGGCCAGTGAATGAACCAGATATTGCTGGCCATCAAATCCGGCATCGTTGTCGGTGGGCAAGATGCCAATGGCGGCTACGCTCAGGGCCAGATTTTTAACCGTGTTAAAGCCTAAATAAACCACCGCATGATTAATGGAGGTGATCTGCTTGGGCAGGCTGTAATAGGCAGAGTTGACGACACGCAGCACTTTGACGGTGACGATAGGGTCTTTGTCAATGACTTGCACCATGTCTTTGGGGGAGCAATTGATGTCGCGGGTCAGCGACATGATTTTATGCACACTTTTGGGAAATGCGGGCATACGCTCAACAGCAGCGGCCAGCTTGTGGGAAAGTTCAGGGCTCATAGCATGAATTGTCCCTCACGAAACGCCCTCCTAAGTGTGGAGTCGCCCAATGCCGAAGTCACTGACATCCAGGTCGGGGGTACGGCCCCTCATTAAATCGGCCAAAGCTCTGGCTGATCCGGCACTGAGTGTCCACCCATGAGCGCCATGTCCCAGGTTAAGCCATAGTCCGGCGACATGGCTGGCGCCAAAAATCGGCAAACCATCGGGCAACATGGCGCGTGTCCCTTTCCATTCCTGGACGCCGCTTGACAGGTTGACCGCGCCTGGAAACCAGTCGCTCAAAACTTTGTAGAGTGTTTGAAGCGCAGGGCGTCGTTTGTAGTCGGGCACGCCGCCAATTTCAGCGCTACCGGCGACCCGTACACGGTTGCCCATGCGTGAAATGGTGACTTGGTAGTGCTCATCCATCACTGCGCTGCGGGGCGCGTTGAGCGGCTCACGCAGGGTCGCCGTCACGGAGTAGCCGTGGATGGCCGCTATTGGCAGGGGCTGGTGCAAGGCATCAAGCAAACGGGTCGAATCCAGACCCGCACAGAGAACAGCGGCATCAAATTGCCGGGGCTGGGGGTCGTCGGCCAACTCAAGCACGATGCCTGCAGAGGAGGTTATTTTTGTGACCGTGGTGTTGAATGCGAAGTTCACGCCCATGCGAAGCGCCTCGTTTTTCAACAGCAGGGCAAACTGGCGGCAGTTGCCGACTTCATCTTCCGCTAAATAAATAGCCCCAAAAAGGGGCGTTTCCCCACTGAGTGCTGATTCGATTTGGCGGGCCTCCAGCGGCGTTACTTCCTTGAAGGCTACGCCCGCTTCTTGCAGTACTTGCAAACCCGGCTGAATTTTTTGATTGTCTTTTTCGCTACGCAGAAGTACCAGGTAACCGTTGCTGCGCTCGTAGTCCAGCTTCATATCGGCGGTAATCTGGTGCAAACGCTCACTGCTGTAAAACGCCAGATGCTGCAGTCGTGTCCGGTACTTTAAATAAGACGCCTGTTTGCAGGCGCGATACCACCGCCACATCCAGGATAGCTCGCGGGTTGTGAGCGGCAGCCCGACTTTGACGAGCGGGTGCTGGCTGAACAAGTGCTGCATTACCTTGGCTGGCATATCGGGTGCTGCCCAAGGCGTGATGTAGCCAGGTGCCAGGATGCCAGCGTTGGCAAAACTGGTTTCTTCAGCTGCGGCACCGCGCCGCTCTAAAACTGTAACTTCGTGTCCGTCACACGCCAACTCGTAGGCTGTGGTGATGCCGATGATGCCGGCACCAATGACTGCAATCTTCATGAGACCCTTTTTGGCTTAAGCCGAATGGCTTTTAACGCTCGTTTGGTTAAGCGCAAGTCGCTATTATTTTGCTGGAGCTGTTCAATGTGAGAGGCAATGCGGCGGACCGAGTTGCAGCGGATGGCTTTCTGAAAGCACGGGGGTAGTCATCAAGCGCATTGTCGCACTCCTCTTGGATAGGGGGCTAATGCTATAATTTTTGGCTTTACTGAATGGCCTTTACTGGCTGCTCGGTAAAAACAAGTAGCAAACCAGTTTCATCAAGGTGTTGTGTCTTTAAAGGGCGCAAAAACGAACTGGATTTTAGACCTAACCTTTGGAGTTAATCATGTCAGTAACCATGCGCGAAATGCTGGAAGCCGGTGTCCATTTTGGCCACCAAACCCGCTTCTGGAACCCTAAGATGGCCCCGTTTATTTTCGGTCATCGCAATAAAATTCACATTATTAACCTGGAAAAATCGTTGCCGATGTTCCAGGAAGCTGCTAAGTTTGCACGTCAAATTGCAGCTAAACGCGGCACCATTTTGATGGTCGGCACTAAACGCCAAGCGCGTGAGACAGTGGCTGAAGAAGCGCAACGCGCTGGCATTCCTTATGTTGACCAACGCTGGCTCGGCGGCATGTTGACCAATTTCAAGACGGTCAAGACCTCCATCAAGCGTCTTAAAGACATGAAGATCCAGCAAGAAGCCGGGCTGGACAGCTTAAGCAAAAAAGAGCAACTGATGTTTGCCCGTGAAATCGCCAAACTTGAGCGTGACATTGGTGGTATTCAAGACATGACCGTGTTGCCTGATGCTATTTTCGTGATCGACGTGGGTTTCCACAAAATCGCGATTGCAGAAGCTAAAAAGCTCGGTATTCCTCTGATCGCTGTGGTTGATACCAACCATTCGCCTGAAGGCATCGATTACGTCATTCCTGGTAATGATGACTCTTCCAAAGCCGTGATTTTGTATGCCCGTGGTATCGCTGATGCGGTTATCGAAGGCCGTACCAACATGGTTGACGATGTCGTCAAGGCTGTTGTGGCTGAAAGCGCTGACGAATTTGTTGAAGTGAACGAAGCTGCTGCTTAAGTTTTCTGCAACCCTAAGAAAGGGGGCTTCTATGCCCCTTTTTTTTAGTTCTTTATAAATAATCAAACTGAGTACGGAGAAATAATATGGCTGCAATTACCGCAAGCATGGTCGCTGAACTGCGTGGTAAAACCGACGCGCCCATGATGGAGTGCAAACGGGCATTGACCGAAGCTGAAGGCGACATGGTCAAGGCTGAAGAGTTGTTGCGCGTCAAACTGGGTAGTAAAGCTGGCAAAGCTGCTGGTCGCATTACCGCTGAAGGCGTGGTGACCAGTTATATTGACGGCAACGTAGGTTCTTTGCTCGAAGTCAACTGCGAAACCGACTTTGTGACCAAAAACGACAGCTTTTTGGCTATCGCCAATGCCGCTGCCGAATTGATCGCCAAGAATGGCCCCGCTGACTTGGCCGCTCTGGGCGCTTTGCCTTATACCCAGGACGGCTTTGGCCCGACACTGGAAGATGTGCGCGTTGGCCTGATCGGCAAGATCGGCGAGAACATGAGTTTTCGCCGCTTCAAGTACTTTGCCTCTGGCGCCAAACTGGCTTCTTATTTGCACGGCACGCGCATTGGCGTGGTGGTCGAGTTTGAAGGTGACGAGGCTGCCGCTAAAGATGTGGCAATGCACGTCGCTGCGATGAAACCTGTGGCTTTGTCCAGCGCCGATGTGCCTGCTGAGTTAGTGGCCCGTGAACGCTCGGTCGCCGCTGCTAAAGCGGCTGAAGACGCTGCTGTTGCAACGGCTGCAGGCAAATCTGTTCAATCCGATGAGATTGTGACCAAACGCATTGAAGGCGGCGTGCAGAAATTCCTGAAAGAAGTGTCTCTGTTTAACCAGTCATTCGTAAAGAACGACAAACAAACGGTTGAACAAATGCTCAAAACCGCTGACACCACTGTGAAAGCTTTCACGTTGTATGTCGTCGGTGAAGGCATTGAGAAGAAGGTTGACGACTTTGCCGCTGAAGTCGCCGCTCAAGTCGCTGCTGCTAAACAAACCAGCTAATCGCCTACAACCCGTGCAATCGGGTTTTTTATCCAAATTCAGCGCGATAGACGCCTGCTGAATTTGGATTTATTCTGTTTCCTATTTATCACACCAAGGAGTTCATCATGACCATCGCCCAACCAGCCTACAAGCGTATTTTGCTCAAGCTGTCAGGCGAATCCTTGATGGGAGATGACGCGTTTGGCATCAACCGCGACACCATCGTGCGCATGGTTGAAGAAGTGGCTGAAATCACACGTTTGGGCGTAGAGGTCGCTGTGGTGATTGGGGGCGGTAATATTTTTCGCGGTGTCGCGGGCGGCTCGGTCGGTATGGATCGGGCGACTGCCGATTACATGGGCATGTTGGCCACCGTCATGAACGCGTTAGCTTTGGGGGACGCCATGAATAAAGCGGGCCTGGTGGCGCGCGTGATGTCCGCCATCGCGATTGAACAAGTGGTGGAGCCGTATGTTCGGCCTAAAGCTCTGCAATACCTTGAAGAAGGTAAAGTCGTTATTTTTGCGGCTGGTACGGGCAATCCATTTTTTACAACCGACACCGCTGCCGCGCTGCGGGGGGCTGAAATCGGGGCTGAAATCGTACTGAAGGCGACCAAGGTTGATGGCGTTTATTCGGCTGATCCTAAAAAAGATCCAGAGGCTATCCGCTACGCCAAAATTTCGTTTGATGCGGCCATGTCGCAAAACCTGGGCATCATGGATGCCACCGCGTTTGCGCTGTGCCGCGATCAAAAACTACCCGTTAAAGTATTCTCTATTTTCAAGCATGGCGCCCTCAAGCGTGTCGTGATGGGAGAAGACGAAGGCACCCTAGTTTATGCCTGACCCTATCAAAACTGCACTCCGTGCAAAGTGCCCTTTAAATAGTTGAGTGAGGAACGTGATATGCCGATTACCGAAATAAAAAACACCGCTGAAGTCAAGATGGATCAGTCCATTGCTGCTTTTAAAAACAACCTGACCAAAATTCGCACAGGCCGGGCGAATCCAGCTTTGCTGGATGCGGTTCAGGTGGATTATTACGGTTCTATGTTGCCGATCAGTCAAGTGGCCAATGTCTCCTTGATTGACGCGCGCACCATCAGCGTGCAGCCTTGGGAAAAGAGCATGAGCGCCAAGATTGAAAAAGCTATTCGCGACAGCGATTTAGGTCTTAATCCCTCTTCGATGGGCGAGTTGATTCGCGTACCCATGCCTGCCATGTCGGAGGAGCGCCGCAAAGAACTAACCAAAGTAGTTCGAACCGAAGGTGAGAGCGCCAAAATTGCCGTGCGTAACCTGCGTCGCGATGCCAATGAAGCTGTTAAAAAGGCAGTCAAAGACAAGCTGGCCTCGGAAGATGACCAAAAACGCTCGGAGTCCGAGATTCAAAAAACAACAGACCGGCACATCATCACGATTGATCAGTTAGTGGCTGCCAAAGAGTTGGATCTTATGGCTGTATAAATTGTCTTTGACGGCTTTGTTTTTTATCAGGCAAAACCGCTGACCGCTTGCCCTGCAAGCTAACCACCTGTATGGATTGAAATGACTAGATGCTAAAACAGCGCGTGATCACAGCTCTTGTCTTGCTGCTCATCTTGTTGCCAGCTTTGTTTTATCACTCCCCCGTGCCTTTTTCTGCACTGGCGTTGCTGTTCATTGCTGCTGGCGCTTGGGAATGGGGTCGTTTGAATGGGTTTGGTCAACAAGCCTCATTTTTATCGGGTCTGGCGTGTGTCCTCGCTTGCCTGGTCGCTTGGTGGCTGGGGCTGCTTGAACAATCGCTAACGCTGCTGTGGCTTTTTGCCGGACTGGCTTGGGTGTTCGCTGGCGCTTGGGTGCTGTACCGTGGTGTATCGGCCTGGTCGGGTCATCCGCGTGTCATTCGGCTGATTTCTGGTTTGCTGGCGCTTTGGCTGGTTTGGCTGGCGGTGACGCAAGCCCGCATGATGGGTGTCAACTTTTTGCTTTCTATTTTGGCACTGGTGTGGGTCGCTGATATCTTTGCGTACTTTGCTGGCAAGGCCTTGGCTGGACGTTTCAGCCGCAGCAAACTCGCGCCCAGCATTAGCCCTGGCAAAAGCTGGGAAGGTGTTTGGGGTGGCATGGCTGGCGTGGTTATGCTGGCCTTTGCCTGGCAAGCCGCTGACAAGGTTTGGGCGGGTACAAGTTTCAGTTTTTTCAGCGCCATCGGTCTGAAAAGTGGCTGGTTGCTGCTGGTTGTGGTCATTTTTATGGCGGCGATGAGCGTAGTTGGAGACTTGTTTGAGTCGCTGGTCAAGCGCAGTGCGGGTGTTAAAGACAGCAGCGGTTTGCTGCCAGGTCACGGCGGCGTTCTGGATCGGGTGGATGCTTTATTGCCGACACTGCCGCTGGCGATGATGCTGCATTCAATGCTGACGCCTTAAAAATGATTGGGTTATAAGCGTGAAACAACGTCTTGCAATTTTGGGATCAACTGGATCGATTGGGCTGAGTACGCTGGAGGTGGTTATGCGCCATCCCCAACGTTTTGAGGTGTTTGCCCTGAGTGCAGCCACACAAACAGACCTCATGCTTGGTCAATGTGTTCAGTTCAAACCGGCGTTTGCCGTGATGGCCAGTGAGCCACACGGGCGTGTGTTAGCCAGACAATGCCGCGACTTGGGCTTGACAACGCAGGTGCTTTGGGGTGCCTCGGCCCTCACGATGATTGCCGCACATGAACAGGTCGATGTTGTGATGGCCGCGATTGTGGGCGCGGCTGGGCTGGCCTCTTGCTTGAGTGCGGCGCGCGCAGGCAAGCGGTTGTTGCTGGCTAACAAAGAAGCGCTGGTGGTGGGTGGCGATTATTTTCTGCAGGCGGTGGCGCAAGGCGGTGCCAAGTTGCTGCCGATTGACAGCGAACACTCTGCTGTTTTTCAGTCCTTGCCGGATGATGCGGGCGTCTGGTCAAGTCAGATCGACAAAATTATTTTGACCGCTTCGGGCGGGCCATTTCGCCAACGCGATCCGTTGACCTTGCGCGATGTCACGCCGGAACAAGCTTGCGCGCATCCCAACTGGGTCATGGGTCGCAAAATTTCAGTTGATTCCGCCACCATGATGAACAAGGCGCTGGAAGTCATTGAGGCGCACTTTTTGTTTGGCGTCAGACCGGATCAGATTGAGGTCGTGATTCACCCCCAAAGTGTGATTCACTCCATGGTTCAGTACAACGACAATTCGGTCGTGGCGCAACTCGGCACGCCTGACATGAAGGTGCCTATTGCCTACGGCCTGTCCTGGCCGGACCGGATGAGTTCGGGGGCTGCAGCGCTGAATTTTGGCGCCATGGCCGATATGACGTTTGAATCCATTGACTCCAAGGATCATGAGCAACGGTTTCCTGGTTTGAAGCTGGCCTGGTCGGTTTTGAAAGCCCCTGCAGGTTCGACTGCCGTTTTAAATGCGGCAAACGAAGTCGCTGTCGCGGCTTTCCTGAATCGGCAAATACGCTTTGATCAGATTCATGCGGTCAATCTGGAAACGCTTGAAGCCGTGATTCCCGTCGCTCCCCAATCGCTGGAAGATTTGTTGGCCCTGGATGGTTTGTCCCGTGAAGCCGCCTCGCAGGTGGTTCGCCGTTTTGGCGTTTAACAAGATTTAACAGGCGCGCGCATGTTGTTAACGATTGCATCCTTTGCCCTAGCGCTCGGTTTATTGATTGCCGTCCATGAATACGGCCACTATCGGGTAGCCGTGGCCTGTGGCGTCAAGGTGTTGCGATTTTCAATCGGGTTTGGCAAGGTCTTGTTTCGCTGGCAGCCCAAAGGTTCACCCACTGAGTTTGTGCTGGCCGCTTTTCCGCTAGGTGGCTACGTCAAGATGCTTGACGAACGTGAAGCACCTGTGGCAGAGCATGAGCGACATTTGGCCTTCAATACGCAACCTTTGCGTTCGCGAGTGGCCATTGTGGCCGCCGGACCTGTCGCTAACCTGTTGTTAGCGGTATTGTTGACAGCGATGGTGAATTGGATAGGGATGCAGCATCCTGCCGCCGTTTTGGCAAGTCCTGTCGCGGGTTCAATGGCTATTCAGAGCGGCCTGGTCGGAGGTGACCGGGTTGAGGGTATCGGATTTGAGGGCGACGAGCTTCAAGGCGTTGAATCGTTTGAAGATCTCCGCTGGTTTTTAACCCGTGGTGCCCTCGAAGGGCAAGATGTGCGCCTGGCTGTGAGCGGCCCCACGCGCGCCACGCAAACCGAGGTGCTACTCAAGCTCAGTGAGATGGATGCCAGCGAAGCCAATGCGGAATTATTTCAAAAAATCGGAATTATTGGCCCCTTTTCCCTCCCGGTAATCGGCGAGATTTTGGTCGGTGCTGCTGCCGATAAATCGGGGTTAAGGGAAGGCGATGTGGTGCTGCAGGTGGGTGCCGTGCCAGTGGTAGATGGGCAGCAACTGCGCCAACTTATTCGAGCTTCCGTTTTAAATAATGAATCGATCTCTGCGGTTTGGAGAATTAACCGCGACGGCACAGAGCGCACGCTTACCGTTAAACCCGAAGCCTTGCAAGAAGGTGAGCGCTGGGTTGGCAAAATCGGTGCCTATGTCGGTGCAATGCCTGAGCTGGTGATGGTGCAATACGGACCGGCCGAAGGTTTGTGGCGTGGTCTGGTTCGAACATGGGATGTTTCAGTCCTAACCCTCAAAATGATGGGGAAAATGCTGGTTGGCGAGGCCTCGCTCAAAAATCTCAGTGGACCTTTGACGATTGCCGACTATGCGGGCAAATCGGCGGGCATGGGTTTAACACAGTATTTGATATTTTTGGCTTTGATTAGTGTCAGTCTCGGCGTATTAAACTTGCTTCCTTTACCCGTTCTTGATGGCGGTCACCTGATGTATTATCTTTGGGAGGGTCTGACAGGAAAACCTGTTTCGGATATTTGGATGGAGCGCTTGCAGCGGGGCGGTGTTGCCATCTTGTTGGGCATGATGTCTATCGCTTTATTCAACGATGTCACCCGCTTATTTGGCTAAATGTCAGGTGTTGACGATGAACACCGACTTGACTTCTCACTATTAAAAATGCAATTTAAACGATCTCACTGGCGCTCGGCATCTGCTGTAGCGGCCCTTCTTGTCGCCAGCTCGGCGTGGGCTGTTAATCCTTTTACTGTGCGTGACATTCGCATTGAAGGCTTGCAGCGCGTAGAGCCTGGAACTGTCTTCGTGTCGTTGCCTGTGCGGGTGGGCGATGTTTATAACGACGAAAAAGGATCAAGCGCGATTCGCACGCTTTTTGGTTTGGGCTTGTTCAAAGACGTGCGCATTGAAGTTAGCGGCGATGTCTTGGTGGTTGTGGTCGAAGAACGACCCACGGTTGCCGATGTCGAGTTTGTCGGCACCAAAGAATTTGACAAAGAAATTCTCAAAAAGGCTTTGCGCGATGTCGGGTTGGCAGATGGCCGATCCTTTGACAAAGCCCAGCTAGACCGGGCAGAGCAAGAACTCAAGCGTCAATACATTAACCGCAGCTTGTATGCTGCTGAGGTGCTCACCACGGTCACGCCGATTGAGCGTAATCGGGTTAACCTGACTTTTACGGTTGTTGAAGGTGAGCCTGCCAAAATTAGTGAAATTCAGGTTGTGGGTAGCCAGGCCTTTAGTGAATCAACGCTACGTGGTCTGTTTGATCTTGATACTGGCGGCTGGTTGAGCTGGTACACCAAATCAAACCGGTATTCGCGCGCCAAACTCAATGCCGATATTGAAACCTTGCGCTCCTACTATTTAACACGGGGTTATCTGGAGTTCAAGATAGAGTCCACGCAAGTCGCCATTCTGCCGAATAAAACGGATATTGCCATCACAATCAACATCACGGAAGGCGAGCGCTTTATCGTCAGCGGCGTTAAATTGGCCGGTAACTTCTTGGGCAAGGACGACGAATTTAAATCACTGGTGACGATTCAGCCGGGTCAGGCTTACGATGCGGATGAAGTTGCTAAAACGACCAAGGCATTCACTGATTACTTTGGTAATTTCGGGTTCGCTTTTGCCCGCGTAGAAGCCCGCCCTGAAATTGACCGCAGCACAAACCAAGTTGCTTTAGTTCTACAGGCTGACCCTTCACGCCGCGCCTATGTTCGGAAAATCAATGTAGCGGGTAACACGCGCACGCGCGATGTGGTGGTGCGGCGAGAGTTTCGGCAATTTGAAGCATCTTGGTATGACGGCGACAAAATTCGTCTGTCACGCGACCGTGTCGACCGATTGGGCTATTTCAATCAAGTCGCTATCGAAACGCAAGAAGTGCCAGGTTCGCCGGATCAAGTTGATTTGACACTTAATGTGTCTGAAAAACCAACGGGTAGTTTGAGTTTGGGCGCAGGCTTTTCAAGTGGTGACGGCTTGGGCCTCTCGTTTGGTTTGAAGCAGGAAAATGCGTTCGGGTCTGGCAATGCGCTGGGCATTCAGGTTAATACCAGCAAGATCAATCGGGCGATAGTTCTCAACACAACAGACCCCTACTTTACGGCTGATGGCGTCTCGCGTACGTTTGATGTCTATCACAGAACAACCAGTCCCTATCAAGATCAGAGTTACTACAAGCTCGTGACTTCGGGTGGTAGTGTGCGCTTTGGTGTGCCGTTTACCGAAACCGACACGGTTTACTTTGGAGTCGGTGTCGAGCAGACGTCGATTAAGACGGGTACTTTATTGCCGTCTTCGTACCAGGCACATATTGACGAATTTGGTATCGATAGCGTGGCTATTCCTCTGACTATTGGCTGGTCAAGAGATCGCCGTGACAGTGCCTTGGCGCCTAATTCAGGTCGCTATCAACGCGCCAATGCTGAATGGTCGCCAGCCGGTGACGTGCGCTACCTGCGTGCCACCTATCAATACCAGGAATTCATTCCCCTCAACAAGCAATACACCCTGGCGTTTAACGGCGAACTGGGATGGGGCACGGCACTGGGCAGCAAGTCCTACCCTGTGTTCAAGAACTTCTATGGCGGTGGGCTGGGTTCCGTGCGGGGGTTTGAGCAGGGTAGTCTCGGACCACGAGATATTGATAAATCAGGCTCACTGTTAGGTGAAACCTCTGTTGGCGGAACCCGAAAATTCAACCTGAATGCTGAATTGTTGACGCCCTTCCCGGGTGCTGGCAATGACCGCACTTTGCGCATGTATGCCTTCTTTGATATCGGGAGCGTATCGGGGCCAGACCAAGGATTGGTTATCAATGAAAATGCCAACAGCCTGCGCTCGTCAGTCGGGGTGGGCATCAGCTGGATCTCGCCGATTGGCCCTTTGCGATTGGCGATTGCCAAGCCCATCAAGAAGTTTGATGGCGATAAAATACAAACTATGCAATTTCAAATTGGAACAACTTTCTAATGAATAATTTATTACGTCAATGCTTAACCAGCATTTGCCTCGGTGGCTTGCTTGTGTCTGCACAGGTTCAAGCACAGGATTTTCGTATTGGCTTTGTCAGCCTTGATCGAATTTTCAGAGAAGCCAGCACATCCAAAGCTGCTCAGTCCAAGCTGGAGCAAGAATTTTCAAAACGCGAAAAAGAGTTGGTGGATCAAGGTGCTTCGTTGAAGTCCAACGCTGACAAGTTTGAGCGCGACGCACCCACTTTGCCAGAGGCGCAGCGCGTCACACGCCAGCGGCAGTTGGTTGATCAGGATCGTGAATTTCAACGCAAACGTCGTGAATTTCAGGAAGACCTGAACGCTCGCAAAAACGAAGAATTACAGCAAGTGCTTGAACGTGCCAACAAGGTTGTTAAGCAAGTCGCTGAATCCGAAAAGTACGACCTGGTTTTACAAGATGCGGTCTATGTGAATCCTAAACATGACATCACTGACAAAGTGATCAAGACGTTGAATTCTGGCAACGCCAAATAACGATGGATTAAGGTCGGCGGCACGTGGGTTTAAGTTTAGGTTCAATTGTTGAGGCTCTCGGGGGTGAGTTGTTGGGTGACCCTCTGGTCAACATTGAAGGCTTGGCGCCGCTTGAAACTGCAACCTCTCAGCAGTTAAGTTTTCTCAGTCATCCCAAGTACCAAAGTCAGCTGGCAGCCTCCCGTGCTGCCTGCATCATTGTGGGGCAGGCCATGCGCATTCAAGCCTTGGCGCGTGGGGCCTGCATCGTGACAGACCAGCCCTATTTGTATTTCGCCCGTCTGACGCAATTGTGGAAAAAAAGCAGGGTGCAGGTGGTTCGCCCGCAAGTGCATCCCAGCGCCGTGATTGATCCCGACGCTTTTTTGCATCCACGGGCGCGTATTGGCGCCCTGTGTGTGATTGAGCGAGGCGCCCGAATTGGCGCCGATACCGAGCTCAAGGCACGCGTGACAGTGGGTGAAGATTGCGTTATTGGTGAGCGGTGTTTGTTGCATTCCGGTGTTGTGATTGGGGCAGATGGTTTTGGTTTTGCGCCCAACGCAGGTGCCTGGGAAAAAATAGAGCAACTGGGGGCCGTCCGCATTGACAACGATGTTGAAATTGGTGCCAACACCTGTATTGATCGCGGTGCCTTGGAAGACACAGTGATTGAAGAGGGCGTCAAACTGGATAATCTGGTTCAAATCGGACATAACGTGCGGGTTGGCAAACACACCGCTATGGCGGGCTGTGTCGGCGTTGCCGGAAGTGCTGTGATAGGCGCGCATTGCACGATTGGCGGCGGTGCGATTGTGTTGGGCCACTTGACGCTGGCTGACCACGTCAATATTTCTGCCGCGACGGTCGTGACCCGCTCAATTCAAAAAGCGGGGCATTACACCGGCCTATTTCCGATTGATGAGAATACGGCTTGGGAAAAAAACGCAGCCTCACTGAAACAACTTCATAGCTTGCGCGCTCGTGTTCGGGTGCTGGAAGACAACTTAAAAATATTGGATCAACCATGATGGACATTCACCAAATTCTCAAGCAATTGCCGCACCGCTATCCTTTTTTATTGGTGGATCGCGTGTTGTCAATTGAAAAAGGCATAAGCATCAAGGCTTTGAAAAACGTCACCATTAACGAACCGTTTTTTGAAGGCCATTTTCCGCATCGTCCGGTCATGCCAGGCGTGCTGATGCTTGAAGCGCTGGCGCAAGCCGCCGCGCTGCTGGCCTTTGATGCGCTAGGCACGTCGCCCAGTGACGAGATGGTTTATTACTTTGCCGGCATTGATGGCGCCCGTTTCAAACGGCCTGTTGGGCCTGGCGATCAGTTGATTCTGGAGGTTGAATTGCTGCGCATGAAAGCCGGTATTTTCAAGTTCAAAGGGCGTGCCTTGGTCGATAACCAACTCGCCGTAGAAGCGGAGTTGACCTGCGCCATGCGCGCCATTGCCTGAGGGATTGAGGGTGACTTTGATTCATCCCACAGCGATTATTGAGACTGGCGCCGAACTTGATAGTTCGGTCACCGTCGGGCCTTACACCGTGATTGGCCCTCATGTCAAAGTAGGGGCTGGCACCACAATTGGACCGCATTGTGTGCTGGAAGGGCACACCACGATTGGATGCGACAACCATATTTTTCAGTTCAACTCGCTGGGGGCCATTCCGCAAGACAAAAAATATGCGGGTGAACCTTGTGAGTTGGTGATTGGGGATCGCAACACTATTCGTGAGTTTTGTACGCTCAATATTGGTTCGCCCGGCGGCACCAGCGTCACCCGTGTGGGTGATGACAATTGGCTGATGGCTTATGTGCACGTCGCACACGATTGCCACGTTGGCAATCACACTATTTTTGCCAATAACTCCCAGCTGGCGGGTCATGTTCAAGTGGGTGATTGGGTGATTTTGGGTGGCTTCACGGTCGTTCATCAATTCGTCAAAATTGGTGCCCATAGTTTGACCGCCATGTGCACGCTGCTTTTTGCTGATTTGCCTCCTTTTGTCATGTGTCAGGGCCAGCCCGCGCAAGCGCGTTCGATGAACTACGAAGGTCTGCGTCGCCGGGGGTTTTCCCCGGAACGTGTCTCAGCGGTCAAGCTCATGCACAAGGCGCTGTACCGCGAAGACCTCACGCTGCAGGTCGCCCGTGCTCGAATTGCTGACTTGGTGACGGCGCATCCGGCGTCCCGCCCGGACGTGGAAATGATGCTCGCCTTCCTGGAAGACGCCTCACTCCAGCGCGGCATTGTCCGTTGAACGCCGCCTTTCGATGAGTCACTTGAACGTGCCAGCCAGCCGCGCGCCGCTGAAGTTGGGTCTGGTGGCTGGCGAGGCCTCTGGCGATTTGCTGGCGGGTTTGTTGCTGGACGGTTTGCGTGAACGCTGGCCGTTAATGACGGCCGCCGGAATTGGTGGTCCGCAGATGTGCCAGCGTGGGTTTATTGCCTGGTGGGCGCACGATAAATTATCGGTACATGGCTATAGCTGGGAAGTCTTGCGTCGCTACCGTGAGATCGTGGGCATCCGCACGCAGCTTAAAACACGTTTTTTGCAAGATCGGCCAGACGTTTTTATAGGGGTCGATGCACCTGATTTCAATCTTGATCTGGCCGCTGCTTTAAAGGCGGAAGGCATCAAGACGGTGCATTTTGTAGCGCCTTCAATTTGGGCCTGGCGGCCTGAGCGGGTCGAAAAAATCCGGCGCAGTGTTGATCATGTGTTGTGTCTTTTTCCATTTGAACCGGCTTTGCTGGCGCAGCACGGGATTGCCGCCACCTATGTGGGTCATCCCTTAGCCAACGTGATTCCCTTGCAGCCTGACAGGGCGGGCGCCCGGGCCGCACTGGGCTTGTCGGATGAGGATCAGGTCGTGGCTATTTTGCCGGGTAGCCGACATTCTGAAGTTCAGCATCTGGCAGGCCTGTTTTTTCAGGCAGCGAACCTGGTTAAAAAGAAGAACGCGAGCGTTAAATTTATTGTGCCCGCCGTGCCGCTCCTGAAGGCGCAGATTGAACAGGCGGCGCGGGCCAGTGGTCTGTTTGCGCACCTGCAAATTGTTGAAGGTCAATCGCATACGGTGTTGGCGGCTTGTGATGTCACGTTGATTGCCAGCGGCACCGCGACGCTGGAAGCCGCTTTGTTCAAGCGCCCGATGGTGATTGCCTACCGCATGAGTTGGATGTCGTGGCAGATCATGCGCCGCAAAAAGTTGCAGCCTTGGGTTGGGTTGCCCAACATCCTTTGTCAGGAGTTTGTGGTGCCTGAATTCCTGCAAGATGCGGCAACACCGCAGTCGCTGGCTGACGCTGTATTGCTCTGGCTCAATGCCCAAAACGTCACGCCTGAAAAAATCACGGTCCTACAACAAAAATTTACCGTGCTGCATCAACAATTGCAGTGCGACACTCCTCGAATAGCCGCCCATGCGATCCAGCAAGTCCTCCAAGGCTGAACAAGCCGTCACGTATCAACAAGCCACCCTGGTTTGGCACAGACCCGGTCTCGTGGCAGGTGTCGATGAGGCGGGGCGCGGCCCCTTGGCCGGTCCTGTGGTGGCAGCCGCCGTGATTCTGGATGATTTGAATCCCATCAAAGGCCTGGCGGACTCCAAAATACTCACGGCACTGCGGCGTGAAAAATTGTTCCATGAAATCCGCGCTAAAGCGCTGTGCTGCTCGATTGCCGAGGCCAGTGTCGAGGAAATTGAAAAACTCAATATTTTGCAAGCAACCCTGCTCGCGATGCGTCGCGCCGTAGAAGGCCTGCGACTCAAGCCTAGCAAGGTTTTAGTGGATGGCAATCGCCTGCCCGTGCTGGAGATGTATGCCGAGGCCATCGTTAAAGGAGACGCCACCATACCTGCGATTTCTGCTGCCTCAATTTTGGCCAAGGTTCATCGTGATCGCTGGTGCGCTGAACTAGACCTTCAATATCCACAATATGGGTTCGCCAAACACAAAGGTTATGGAACCGCGCAACACTTGGCGGCCCTGGCGGCTCATGGGGCGTGTCCCCAGCACCGCAAAACCTTTCGTCCTGTGACTGCGGTGCTGTCATGAGTCACCCACCCGTTGAGCACATCACGTCACGTGACAATGCTTTTCTTAAAGCGTTGCGCCGCTTGTCACAAAGCAGCACCGACTATCGTCAGCAAGGCCAGTTTTGGGTGGAAGGCGACCACTTGTGCAGGGCTGCGCTGGCGCGGGGCATAAAGCCCGCCATCAGCGTTTTTTCAGAATCTTTTTGGCCGTTGGCTCCGATTGAGTGGCGGCAAGCCGCCGTCAAAAGTATCGTGATTCCTGATGCTTTGTTCTCGGGTATTAGCGGGTTGGAGTCGTCGGCTAGCATGGGTTTTCTTTTTGACTTGCCCGCGTCTGCCGCTTTGCAGCCCCAAATGGCCTCCGTGATTTTGGATCGTGTGCAAGATGCGGGTAATGTCGGGGCTATTTTGCGCAGTGCCTCTGCTTTTGGATTCAAGCAGATCATCGCCATGAAAGGCACTGCGGCGTTGTGGAGTCCCAAAGTGCTTCGCGCTGGCATGGGTGCTCATTGGGGCTTGCAACTTGTTGAGCGTGTGACGTTGGCTGATTTGGTTGCGCTGACCCTGCCGATTTTGGTGACCAGCTCACATCGCGGCGCATTTTTACACCAGGCGCTGCAAAGAAATGAGTTACCGATGCCGTGCGTGTGGGCGCTGGGACATGAAGGACAAGGCGTGTGTGCCGAGTTGGAAAGCTTGGCGCGTTTGCATGTGCGTATTGCACAACCCGGCGGCGAAGAGTCGCTCAATGTCGCTTGCGCCGCTGCTATTTGTTTGCACGCCAGCGCGACTGCCGCTTTGGATCGATAAGCTTTATTGGCGACCCCTCGGATATAATGGGCGGCTTCATTGCATGTTGTACGCCTAGAGCTTTTTCAAGCTAATCCCCTTTAAGTAGCAAGCCAAGAATTGTCTCTTGAGCGCGATTTGGCGTACCCGAAAACCCCTTCCGGAGAAACCAGTGCTTTTGTCTTTACAGGGATCTTTCCCCCCCGCCATTCTGGCGCTCGCAGACGGCACAGTGTTTGTTGGAAATTCTATTGGCGCCACCGGCGCCACAGTTGGCGAGGTCGTGTTCAACACGGCCATGACCGGCTACCAGGAAATTCTCACAGACCCCAGCTATTGCCAGCAAATCGTCACCCTAACCTATCCGCATATTGGCAACTATGGCGTTAACACGCAAGATGTTGAAGCTTCGCGCGTCCATGCTGCGGGTCTGATCGTCAAGGATGTGCCCTTGGTTGTGTCAAATTTTCGCGCTAGCATGACGCTGCCAGCGTATCTTGAACAACAAAATACCGTAGGTATTGCCAACCTCGACACCCGCCAACTCACACGGCATTTGCGCACGCATGGCGCGCAAAATGGTTGTATTCTGGCTCTGGCAGCGGGCGAGTCCATCACCCAGACTGCTATTGACCGGGCGTTGGCACTGGCGCAAGCCGCGCCCAGTATGACGGGCACAGATTTGGCTAAAGTAGTGTCCGTCAAGGCGCCCTATGCGTGGACGCAAACCGAGTGGCAGTTGGCACATCCGCAACTGCAGGGCAAGCCCGGTTATGGAGAGCAAATAGCGCCCAGGTTTCATGTGGTGGCTTATGACTTTGGGGTCAAGTTCAACATTTTGCGAATGCTGGCTGAACGTGGTTGCCGCATCACCGTGGTGCCCGCACAAACCAGCGCTGCCGAGGTGCTCAAGTACCAGCCGGATGGTGTCTTTTTAAGCAACGGCCCCGGTGACCCGCAACCTTGCGATTACGCCATCGCGGCCATCGCCGAGTTGATTGAAACCGGTACGCCGACTTTTGGCATTTGTTTGGGTCATCAACTCATGGCACTGGCCAGCGGGGCCAAGACCTTCAAAATGAAGTTTGGTCATCACGGGGCCAACCATCCCGTGAAAGACCTTGATACCGGGCGCGTCAGCATCACCAGCCAAAACCACGGTTTTGCCGTGGATGAGAAGACCTTGCCCGCCAACCTGCGTGCGACCCACATCAGCCTGTTTGATGGCACGCTGCAAGGACTGGCGCGCACTGACAAGCCCGCGTTTTGCTTTCAGGGTCACCCGGAGGCCTCGCCCGGCCCGCATGATATTGCCTATTTGTTTGACCGCTTCACGGCACTGATGGAGAAGAAGAATGCCTAAGCGCACCGACCTTAAAAGTATTTTGATTATTGGCGCTGGCCCGATCATCATCGGCCAGGCCTGCGAGTTTGACTACTCGGGCGTGCAGGCCTGCAAAGCGCTGCGTGAAGAGGGCTACAAAGTCATTTTGATCAACAGCAACCCCGCCACGATCATGACCGACCCGGCGACGGCCGACGTGACTTACATTGAGCCGATCACCTGGAAAACAGTCGAAAAGATCATCGCCAAAGAACGTCCCGATGCAATTTTGCCGACAATGGGCGGCCAGACCGCACTGAATTGCGCGCTTGATTTGTGGCATCACGGCGTGCTCGATAAATACAATGTTGAGTTGATTGGCGCCAGTCCTGAGGCGATTGACAAGGCCGAAGACCGTTTGAAGTTCAAAGACGCCATGACTAAAATTGGTCTGGGTTCGGCCCGTTCCGGCATCGCACATTCGATGGACGAAGCCTGGACAGTGCAAAAGACCCTGGGCTTTCCGACTGTCATTCGTCCCAGCTTTACGCTGGGCGGCACGGGCGGCGGCATTGCCTACAACTCGGAAGAGTTTGAAGTCATCTGCAAGCGTGGTCTGGAAGCCTCGCCGACCAACGAACTGCTGATTGAAGAGTCACTCCTGGGCTGGAAAGAGTACGAAATGGAGGTGGTGCGCGACAAGGCCGACAACTGCATCATCGTCTGCTCGATTGAAAACCTCGACCCCATGGGCGTGCACACCGGTGACTCCATCACCGTAGCACCGGCACAAACGCTGACCGATAAGGAATACCAGATTTTGCGCAACGCCTCTTTGGCCGTGCTGCGTGAAATTGGGGTGGACACGGGTGGCTCCAATGTGCAGTTCTCGATTAACCCCGAAGACGGTCGCATGGTGGTCATTGAGATGAATCCACGGGTGTCGCGCTCTTCGGCGCTGGCCTCTAAAGCGACCGGTTTTCCTATTGCCAAGATTGCCGCCAAACTGGCCGTGGGTTACACGCTGGACGAGTTGCGCAACGACATTACCGGCGGCGCCACGCCCGCCAGTTTTGAACCCAGCATTGACTACGTCGTCACCAAAATTCCACGTTTCGCGTTTGAAAAATTTCCTGCGGCAGACAGTCGTTTGACGACGCAAATGAAATCGGTGGGGGAGGTGATGGCCATTGGGCGCACGTTCCAGGAGTCGTTCCAGAAAGCCCTGCGCGGTCTGGAAGTCGGCGTGGACGGCATGAATGAAAAAACGCAAGACCGCGAAGTGCTTGAAAAAGAACTGGGTCAGCCCGGCCCCGAGCGTATCTGGTATGTGGGTGATGCGTTTGCACAGGGCATGAGCGTTGAAGAAGTCTTTGCGCTGACCAAAATTGACCGTTGGTTTTTGGTTCAGATTGAGCAGATTGTCAAAATTGAGCTGGAACTGGAAACCACCACGCTGGATGCCATTGATGCGACGACCTTGCGCGCACTCAAACAGAAAGGCTTTTCCGACCGTCGCTTGGCGCGTCAGTTGAAAACGACCGATACCGCTATTCGCGAAAAACGCATTGCCTTGGGCGTGCGTCCGGTTTACAAGCGCGTTGACACCTGCGCTGCTGAGTTTGAAACCAACACCGCTTATCTGTATTCAACCTACGAAGCAGAAAACAGCGAATGTGAAGCGGCGCCTACGGATAAGAAAAAAATCATGGTGCTGGGCGGTGGCCCCAACCGCATTGGTCAGGGTATCGAGTTTGATTACTGCTGTGTGCACGCCGCGCTCTCCATGCGTGAAGATGGCTATGAAACTATCATGGTCAACTGCAACCCCGAGACAGTTTCTACCGACTACGACACCTCGGATCGTCTGTATTTTGAGCCACTCACGCTGGAAGATGTGCTCGAAATTGTGGATAAAGAAAAGCCGTATGGCGTGATTGTTCAGTACGGCGGCCAAACCCCTTTGAAGCTGGCTCTTGATCTGGAAGCCAATGGTGTCCCCATCATCGGCACATCCCCCGACATGATTGACGCGGCTGAAGACCGCGAGCGGTTTCAAAAATTGCTGCACGAATTAGGTCTGCGTCAGCCGCCCAACGCCACCGCGCGCACCGAGCCTGAAGCGCTGGAAAAAGCCGCTGCCTTGGGTTATCCGCTGGTGGTGCGTCCCAGTTACGTGCTGGGGGGTCGTGCTATGGAAATCGTGCATGAACAACGCGATTTGGAGCGTTATATGCGTGAGGCCGTCAAGGTCAGCCACGACTCGCCTGTGCTGCTGGATCATTTTTTGAATGATGCGATTGAGTGCGATGTCGATTGCATTCGTGATGCGGGTTCACCAGGCGTCGAAGGCAGTACATTTATCGGCGGCGTGATGGAGCACATCGAACAAGCGGGCGTACACAGCGGTGACTCAGCCTGCTCGTTACCGCCCTACAGCTTATGCGCTGAAACGATAACCGAGATCAAACGTCAAACTGCAGCCATGGCGCAAGCCCTGAATGTGGTTGGCCTGATGAATGTGCAGTTTGCGATTCAGAATATTGAGGGCAAAGATGTGATCTTTGTTCTGGAAGTCAATCCGCGTGCCTCGCGTACCGTGCCTTTTGTGTCCAAGGCTACCGGCATTCAGTTGGCTAAAGTAGCTGCACGCTGCATGGTGGGTCAGTCATTGGCCTCGCAAGGTATTGGCCGTGAAGTGACGCCGCCTTACTTTAGTGTGAAAGAAGCGGTTTTTCCGTTTGTTAAGTTCCCCGGTGTGGATACGATTCTCGGCCCGGAGATGAAGTCCACTGGCGAGGTCATGGGCGTAGGAAAAACATTTGGCGAAGCGTTTGTGAAGTCGCAAATGGGGGCTGGCACCAAATTGCCAAGGCCGTTTACGGCCACGGGTGAGCCTGCTGGCAAGGTGTTCGTATCGGTGAAAAACAACGATAAACCGCGCGCTATTGAAGTGGCACGCGCTTTGGTTGCCATGGGGTTTGCGGTGGTTGCCACCAAGGGCACCGCAGCAGCGATGAACGCGGCGGGTGTCTCTTGTGCGGTCGTCAACAAAGTCACAGAAGGGCGTCCCCACGTTGTTGACATGATCAAAAACAATGAAATTGCGCTGGTGGTGACAACCGTCGAAGAGCGGCGCAATGCCATTGCTGACTCACGTCAGATTCGGACTTCGGCTTTGCTAGCCAGAGTGACGACATTCACGACGATTGCCGGTGCTGAAGCAGCCGTCCAGGGGATGCCGCACATGGACCATCTGGACGTGATTTCTATTCAGGAAATGCACGCCCAGCTGACTGCTGATTGATCTAAAACCAACGGCAGTCTGAAACCTCCCTTTGGGAGGATAAAATTCATCTGGAAGAGGGATGGCCTCTTCCAGATTCGCCTTTTTCAGGGCGTGGATTCAAACATACAAACACTTAAAACGAAAGCGGAGCAATACGTGGCGACCATTCCTATTACAAAACGCGGCGCAGAAAAGCTCAAAGCCGAGCTGCATAAACTCAAGACGGTTGACCGTCCCTGGGTTATCAATGCGATTGCCGAGGCGCGTGCGCAAGGGGATCTGAGCGAGAACGCGGAGTACGAGGTTGCCAAAGATAGGCAAGGCTTTATTGAAGGCCGAATTCAGGAAGTTGAAGGCAAGTTGTCGGTGTGCCTGGTCATTGATCCGGCTGATCTGGATGCAGACGGTCGCGTCGTGTTTGGGGCTACCGTCAAGCTTGAAGACGAAGCGTCGGGTGATGTGGTTTCTTATCAAATCGTCGGGGAAGACGAGGCTGACATCAAGCTAGGTTTGGTCAATATTGGCAGCCCCATTGCCCGGGCCTTGATTGGCAAAGAACAAGGCGATACTGCTGAAGTTCAAGCGCCCGGCGGCATCAAACGCTATGAAGTGATGGCCGTTAGCTATATTTAACGTGATGGCTCGTCTGCCCGTCTGGATCGCGGCCCTGTGGTGGGGTAGCTTGACGACTATCGGATTTTTAGTAGTGCCCTTGCTATTTATGTATCTGCCGACACCCGCGTTGGCGGGTGGTATGGCGGGCAAGTTGTTTGCGGCACAAACTTGGGTTTCTGTGTTGTGTGGCGCAGGCTTGTTGCTGCAGATGACGTTAACTCAATCAAGAAGCATGGCAGTTGCCGTCACGCGCGCAGTTGCGGTGATTGTCTTGATTGGAATGGTGCTTGCGCTGTTGTCTGAGTGGGTTGTAGCGCCACAGATAGTGGCACGCGAGAATTTACGGTTTTGGCACAGTCTTGGCAGCGTGATGTATGTGCTGCAGTGGCTGTGCGCTACGGCGACATGCTGGAAGTTAATGTCGCCGCGCCAGATGGTTTAGGTCTGACTGCGTTTTTTGACGCTGATTTGTTTAGGTTTGGCGCGTTTGACTTGACCGCCTGCTGTCAGGCGCTGGTTGCCAAGCACCCGCAATGTTTTGACTTCGGGGCGTTGGCCGCCGCGCTTGCTGTATTTAAGGACTTTAAAGTCACGGGGGCCGGGCATACGGTCTTCGTCAACCGTTTTTTCCCGTTCTGGCGTGGGGCGCCAGAGCACCAAGAGTTTGCCAATATGTTGAATAGGCGCGGCGTTAAGTTCGTCCGCGAGCGTTTGAAACATGGCTTCTCGCGCGACGCGGTCGTCAGAAAAGACACGAACTTTGATCAGTCCGTGGGCGTTCAAGGCGGCGTCAGTTTCTTTTTTAACAGAGGCAGTGAGACCGTCACCGCCCACCATCACGACAGGATCAAGATGGTGAGCTTCGGCACGGTGTACTTTGCGTTGAGCAGGGGTCAATTGAATTTGGGGCATCCCGGTATTATCGGTCACGAAGGTAAAAATGAAAGTTAAAACTAAAAGCAACAAGGTCAACAAAGCGTGGTTGAACGACCACATTAATGACACTTATGTCAAGTTGGCCAAGTTGGAGGGCTATCGTGCCCGCGCCGCCTACAAACTCAAAGAAATTGATGAAACATTTAATTTAATCAAACCCGGTCAGTTGGTGGTTGATCTGGGTTCAACGCCGGGCGCCTGGAGCCAGTATGTGCGTCGAAAAATGTCGCCCAAAACGGCTACAACGGGCGGCGCGGCGGCGGGCGAACTCAACGGCAGCATCATCGCGCTGGATATTTTGCCGATGGAGCCAGTCGAGGGTGTTGTTTTTTTGCAAGGTGACTTTCGCGAGGTGGAGGTTTTGCAGCAATTAACAGACGAGATGAAGGGCCGCTTGGCTGATATTGTTGTGTCAGACATGGCGCCTAACTTGTCAGGCATTTCGTCAGCCGATGCAGCACGCATTGAAAACCTGGTGGAACTCGCGATTGAATTTGCTCAAAACCATATGAAGCCGCAAGGTGCCTTGGTGGTTAAAGTTTTCCATGGCGGCGCTTACGATCAACTGGTTAAACGATTCAAGGAGACTTTTTTGGTGGTCAAACCTTTAAAACCAAAAGCCTCACGCGACAAATCGTCTGAAACATTTTTGGTAGGTGTAGGACTGAAGGCGGGTTGATTCGCCAACTGTGAGGTTGACCGCCGCCATCAATCGTCACGCGGTGGCTTCACCTCTTTGACCTCTTTCACTTCTTTGATCTCCACGTCAATCACATTCGTATCATCCCGCTTGGGTGGACGACCTTGCGTCTGCCCGCTATAAAAACGGCTCCACATTGCCTGCCGGTTCATGGAAAAAGTCCAAGGCCGCACCGGCTGCCCCGTTAACTTGGCCCATAAGGCCTGTAGCAACCAAACGGCCAGTACAAACATTGCTGCCACTACTAAACTGGCTAAAAAAACCAGTCCAGCCAGCAGCATCACGACTTGCACAACAAACTTAAAAATCGTTCTCATCGAAATTACGCGTGAGACCCGGCCTTTAGGCCAGGGAGGTAGAGCGTGGAATGCGGGGCATTCCTTGCTTTGGTGGCGTACCTGTCGCGTCCATTTTTGCCACCCGTTAAATACGGGGCAGGCTTTCAACCTGCCGGGTCGTGCGACGCTTGCTTGTCAAAGCCTGGCGATAAAGCTATTCGTAGCCTCGCTCCCTTCGGAGATGTCAACAACCGGTTTTCACTCTGCGAGTCGCGAACAAATATTCGGCGCCTTTAACGACGGCAGTCAGCAGGATGACTGTCTTGCAGGGTAGCGAGCTGAAGAAGCATTCGCGGGGGTATCTTAATGACCGGCTACCAACGTGCGGTGACTAACGCTTTAGTTTTAGCCGCTGTCGTTGGTTAATCTTGCTTGTGGAACTTTCGTTTCACAAGCCCCGCCCTTGAGGACGGGTGATGGACGTGTCTCTTTAAACCGCCAAGGCCACGCCTCCAACTCGACGCGACACCGCATAACGCGGCAACCCCTGCAACATGCGCCGTCCGTAACTTTGTCGCAGCAAACGCCGGTCGTAGCAAATCACGGTGGCCTGATCATCCTCGGTACGAATCGCCCGGCCTGTCCACTGCAGCAGTTTGATTCCGGTCGCGGGCACTACCAATTCAGAAAACGGATCGCGCCCTACGCTTTTGAGCCACTCAGAACGGGCTTCTTCCACCGGGTCAGACGGTGGGCTGAAAGGCAACTTGGTGATAAACACGGTTTCACATAATTTACCCGGCAAATCCAGGCCTTCGCCAAACGACTGCAGACCAAAAATAATGGAAGGCAACCCGGCCTCAATCCGCGCTTGATGCGTGGCTAGCAAGCGGCCCCGCGCCATTTGGCCCTGCACTAAAACGGCATCTTGCAAGGCGCTACTTAACGCCTCCACTGCCACCTTCATCTGCGCCCGCGAGGTAAACAAAACCAGCGCACCGTGTTCAACCCGGCTTAAATCCGACATCAACTCCGTGACCATCTCACGGGTGTAGGCCTCGGCATTTTTGGGATCAGCCTCAGTTTCCACCACGATCAGTTGGCCTTGGGTGCTGTAATTAAAAGGGCTTTCGACTTCAAGGGTTGAAACCTGGGCGTTGTTGACCAGACCGGATTCATGCAAAAAATAATCAAAACTGCCGCAACTGGTCAACGATGCTGACGTAATTACCGCCCCGCGCACCTCGCTCCACAACGCTTGGCGCAACAAATCGCCCGGTACGATGGGGCAGGCATGAGCGGTCAAAAAGACCAGCCCCGAACTGGTGTCGGACTTGAGCCACTTGGCCAGTGGTTGCGGGCCGTGTTCCAACAATAAGCTACTGGTGTCGATCACACTGCCCAGCTTGGGGGCCAACTGCCCCAGTTTGGCGTACATCAGCGAACAGCTCGCCGCTTGCTCGGGGTCTTCTTTGGCTAGCAGCTTCACCTCAGCGCCCAAGGCTTCCAGTGCTTTGGAGATGCCTGAGGCATGGCCGTGAATCAAGCTGATTGGGTCGATAAACGCATCGGGCAGCACACCGTTTTTGAAGCGGTAAACGCCGTCATAACCGGTGAGCAACTCCATGACCATGCGCCCCACATTAACTAGGGCGACTTTGAGTTGTTGCGCCAGTGTGCTCACATCTTGCGCCAATTGAACGTGAATTTTTTCACTGACCTCTTGCAAGGTTTTCGGCAATTTATCCAGCCAGCGCAGACTTGATAAATCCATGGCACTGGAGAACTGATCCAGCGCGACGGCAGGTAAATGATGGCCTTCGTC
Organism: uncultured beta proteobacterium; assembly: GCA_903823025.1. Taxonomy (GTDB): domain Bacteria; phylum Pseudomonadota; class Gammaproteobacteria; order Burkholderiales; family Burkholderiaceae_C; genus Rhodoferax. Next base: position 11,316 of record CAIJRK010000058.1, on the reverse strand, counting down.
AAACACAATCAGGCAGTTGTCCAACTCGGGCAACGCTTTTCGGCCTAACGAGGCCAATACCAGATCGTGATTCGCCACAATGACTTGGGCCTCGGCCAGTTGGGTGCGTGCGTTGTAGTAGCTGCAGTCCCGAAAGCGTGGGCAGTGCCGGGCCGTGCAGGTGTGCCGCTCCGCCGCCACCGATGACCAATCACGCGCTTCAGGCTGCTCGGCCAGATTGTCGCGATCGCCATCCCATTTGCCACCAACCAAAGCCGACGCCAATGAGTCATACAACTTCATGCGACGCTCTTCGGGGTCTTCTCCTTGTAACTGTTTGGCGAATGCGGCGCGTGGTGGTGGCAGGTCTTCATCCACCCCAAATAAATCTTCTTCAGCTTCGCCGTCCAAGCCCACCAGCCGTTCCAGTTTGAGCTTGCACACGTAGCGACCGCGCCCTTTGGCCAAGGCGTAAACAAAGGGCGTTTCCAGCACGGCAGCCAGCGCGGGTAAGTCCTTGGTCATGAGTTGCTCTTGCAGCGCAACGGTGGCGGTGGAGATGACGACCCGGGTTTTGAGCGCGAGCGCCAAGGCCACAGTGGTGGACAAATAAGCCGCCGACTTGCCCACGCCCGTTCCTGCCTGAATGACGGTGATGGCTTTGCCGGGATTGGGGTGCTCGCCCAGCGTCACGCCAGATAAGTTGCTGGCAATACGCTGCGCCATTTCGCGCTGGCCAGGGCGCGAACGAAAGCCGGAGGTCGCCTTCACCACTTGATCAAAGGCGGCCAGCGACAGGGTTTTTAAGTTTTCAGAGGTCAAAAAAATACTCATTATTTAAGGGTTAATGACGCCAGACCACCTCCCGGTACACGGGTGCGGGAACCGAAAAACCTCCGCTAAAAGGCCTCCACGTGTTTGGAGGCAGAAGACGCCATCCAAATTTGAAGTGAATCCTCTTTTAAAGCGACTCTTTAGTTCGGCGCGCTTTCAAGACAGATGGTGTTCTTCGCAGATTGTGCAGCGCAATTTCAAGCTGATTGCGGTCACGTACCGCAATAATGAAGCGTAAATCAGACGCATCTTGTGCGGCCTCATCTTCCATGTCGATGTGCGTAATGTCTGCCTCTGCATTGGCCAGGGCGACGGCGACGCGAGCCAATACGCCTTTTCCGTTCGTCACAGTCACCAATATTTCGGTTTCAAAAGAACGAACAGGCTCTTCGGACCAATCCACACCGATAAACCGTTCACTGTCTTTGTTTTTAAGTTTGATGGCCACCGCGCAATCTTCCGCATGGACGATCAGCCCTTCCCCTCGTCCCAGATAGCCGACGATGGCATCGCCCGGAACTGGCCGGCAACAAGGTGCAAATTGAACAGACGCATTCTCGCTACCGTCGAGCACAATGCTGCCTTGCGAAACCGTATCGTTTGATGTGTAGCGTTCACGGGTAAGCAATAAGGCATCTTGTTTTTCGCCGCGCTCGGTCAGCAAGGTTAACAAGCGCTTGGCAACAATACTGGCAATGCGTTTACCTAAACCGATATCCGTTAACAACTCGGATTTGTTCTTGTTGCCACTAAAACGCAGTAGTTTTTCCCAAATGAACTGATTTCTTTCGGTGTCATCAGGTAACTTTTCGATGCCTTCGGCACGAATCGCCTGGGTCAGCATTTTTTCGCCTAAACCCTCAGAATCTGCTTGCGCCAGCGTTTTCAGGTGCTGCCGAATTTTTGACCGTGCGCGCGCCGTTCGTACAAAACCCAGCCAAGCCGGGTTGGGCGTTGAAATGGGTGCCGTAATAATTTCAATGACATCACCATTTTTGAGTTCGGTGCGCAAAGGCACCTGTTCGCCATTGATCTTGGCGGCCAGCGTGCGGTCGCCAACATTGCTGTGGATAGCGTAGGCAAAATCCACGATTGTTGCCCCTTTGGGTAACGCCATGATTTGACTTTTTGGCGTCAACACATAAACGGCGTCCGGAAATAAATCGACTTTGACGTGATCCCAAAATTCAGCGGCATCCCGCGTCTCATCTTGAATTTCTAAGAGCGACTGCAGCCATTTGGAGCCTAAACGGTCACCGTTGGTCATTTCTTGCGGGTTATTAACCTTGTATAGCCAGTGCGCGGCTATGCCGGATTCAGCAACGATATTCATCGCTTCCGTGCGGAGCTGGAATTCCACGTTAACGCCGGAAGGACCAACTAGCGTGGTGTGAAGCGACTGATAGCCATTGATTTTGCCAAGTGCGATGTGGTCTTTGAATTTGCCAGGCACTGGCTTGTAGAGTTGATGCAAAGTCCCCAAAGCGGTGTAGCAGTCGGACACACTGGGCACCAAGACCCTGAAGCCATAAATATCAGTAACCTGCGCAAAACTCAGATGTTTGTCGTGCATCTTTTGGTAGATGGAATGCAGTGTTTTTTCACGCCCTGCAATTCGGATTTTCATGCCGCTAGTGGTGAAGGCGGCCTCAAGCTCGCGGTGTACTTTTTGAATCAAGTCCCGCCGGCGGCTGCGTGCTTTGGCGACAGCCTTGGTCAAAATAGCAAAACGCCACGGGTGTAAATGGCAAAACGAGAGATTTTGAAGCTCTCGATAAGTTTGGTTTAAGCCTAGTCGGTGCGCGATGGGTGCGTAGATGTCAAGGGTTTCGGACGCAATCCGCGCCCACTTGGCGCGTGGCGCGTCTGACAGGGTGCGCATGTTGTGGGTTCTGTCGGCCAGCTTGATCAGGATGACGCGCACGTCGCGCGCCATGGCTAACAGCATTTTGCGAAAAGACTCCGCCTGATTTTCTTCCCTAGTGTTGAAATGCAGCTTGTCAAGCTTGGTCAGGCCATCTACGAGTTCTGCCACTGAAGAGCCAAAAAGCTCAATCAGGTCAGTTTTGGTTACGTTGCAGTCTTCGATGGCATCGTGAAGCAGTGCGGCCATCACGGCCTGGGCGTCAAGTTTCCACTCGGCACATTGCGTAGCAACGGCAATCGGATGTGTGATGTAAGGCTCGCCGCTGTTGCGAAGCTGACCTAAGTGAGCTTGGTCAGCAAAGCGGTAGGCTTGGCGAACTTGCTCCAGATCGGGCGGTGATAAGTAGTCAAGTTTGGCCGTCAGGCTGGCAAAACTGGCTGCTGCGGCATTAACCGCTGCCGGGCTTGTCATCGGGGCTGGATGATTTGAGCCAATGGCAGGAATTTTGCTGAAAGAGGATTTAAGAAGTGGACTCACCCCTCAAATATAGCGTGCTGAAGAAGATTTGCTATAACCCCATAAAAAAAGCACCGCGTGCGGTGCTTTTTTTATTTTCAAAAGTGATTACAAAGGCACTTTTTTCAACATCTCAATACCAACTTTGCCCGCTGCGATTTCGCGCAAAGCCGTGACAGCGGGTTTGTTTTTGCACTCGACTTTAGGCAGGTGGCCTTGGCTCAACATGCGTGCACGATAGGTGGCCGCCAACACCAGTTGGAAGCGATTAGGAATCTGCAAAAGGCAGTCTTCGACGGTAATACGGGCCATGAGATTCTCCGAGAGACCAAGGGGATGCACTAAGGAATTTGCAGTGCTTTGAATGTTTCGGCTCTTGCCCGGCGTTGCGCCGAGAACTTGAGCCGTTGCGAATGAACGATTGCTTTAAGGTCAAAAAGCGCTCGGTCAAACAGCTCGTTAATTATAACGAAGTCGAATTTTTGGACTTGTGCGACCTCAACGGCAGCGTTTTTGAGTCTCAGTTCAATGACTTCAGGTGAATCTTCACCGCGGCGTTCCAGTCGGGAGCGCAACTCTTCCCAACTGGGCGGCAGTATGAAAATACTGATGGCATTGGTAAAAATTTGCTTGATTTGAATAGCCCCCTGAAAGTCGATTTCAAGAATGACGTCAGCACCTTGTGCCATGCGCTCTTCAATCGCTTTCCTGGAGGTGCCATAGCGGTGGTTGTGTACGTTGGCCCATTCCACAAAGGCGCCAGCTTGAACCATGGCGTCGAACTCTGATTCGGACACGAAGAAATATTCTCGTCCGTGCTTTTCCTGTCCTCTGGGCGCACGCGTGGTGTGCGAGACCGAGGGTTGCACATGAGAGTCAAGTTCTAGCAAAGCCTTGACCAGGCTTGATTTACCGGCTCCGCTGGGAGCTGCAACTACAAATAAATTTCCGGGATAGTCCATAAAGAGAAGCCTTTTGACGGCGATTAACACAGTCACCCTATTCTAGGTTCTGCACCTGCTCGCGCATTTGCTCAATCAGAACTTTCATGTCCACTGAAATATGCGTTAACTCCAACGCCGCCGATTTTGAACCCATGGTATTGGCTTCGCGGTGCAGCTCTTGAATCAAGAAGTCGAGTCGCTTGCCAATTTCTCCACCTTTATTGATCAGCCGTTCAAGTTCGTCCAGGTGGGAGTCCAGGCGGGTGATTTCTTCAGCCACATCAATGCGGATAGCAAATGCTGTGGCTTCCGTCAAGGCCCGGTCCTGTGCCGCCTCCGGTAAGGTGGTGCCATCCGTCAAGGCCATGGCCTCTTTCCAGCGTTCCATAAAACGCTGGCGCTGTTGGGTCACCAGTTGCGGCACCAGCGGTCCGGCTTGCGTGGCCAACACACGGAGTTGGTGGATGCGTTCGAGCAGCATGGTGGCAAGGCGCGCACCTTCACGTTCACGCGCTGAAAGCAGCTCTTTTAGGGTTTCGTCGGCGAGCTGAAGCACCTCTTCACGCCAATCGTGAGCGCAAGACGTGTCGTTGACAGAGAGCCGGATGACGTCTGCCACGCTCAAGGGCGAGGCCTCTGGCAGCCAGGCTTTCACGCTGTCTTGCACGGCATTGAGTCGTTGCAAAAGACGGGGTGTTGGTTCAATAAAAGAGTTTTGGGTCGCCGTTTCAAGGGCAATGCGAACCTCGACTTTGCCGCGTTTGAGTTGGCGAACTACAAGCTCGCGCAACGCAGGCTCGTAGGGGCGGAACTCTTCGGATAATCTGAAGGAGATATCCAAAAAGCGGCTGTTAACCGACCTGATTTCCAGTCCAAGATGGCTGGCAGGTGTGTTTTTGGATTCGGCTTCGGGGTTGGAATTGGCTGTGCTGTGCTGGGCACTGGCATAGCCAGTCATACTGTAAACTGGCATTGCGTCTCTTTTAACAAATGAAATAAACCTGAGAATAACCCGGTTCAGGCAGGCCAAACGGATACGCACTCTAAAAATATGACGAAGGTTAAACCCGCACCACTCCCCCCCGACTCCCAAATTGGGGGCTACCGTGTGATTCGAAAAGTTGCAGCAGGTGGCTTCGGCGTTGTCTATCTGGCCGTGGATGCTGATGGTCAGCAAGTCGCGATCAAAGAATATTTGCCGTCATCGCTGGCATCGCGGGCGCCTGGCGAGTTACTCCCCAAAATTTATCCTGAAAAACTCTCTTTGTATCGGCTGGGTCTGAAAAGTTTTTTTGAAGAAGGCCGCTCGCTGGCCCAGATTTCACACCCATCGGTGGTGAGTGTGATGAATTTCTTTCGGGAAAATGAAACGGTTTATATGGTGATGAATTATCTGGAAGGGGCGTCCCTTCAGGATTTCATCATCACGGCGCGTGACCTCAAACAGACCAAGATTTTTCGGGAGTCAACGATTCGGTCGCTGTTTGATGAAATTTTGCGGGGTTTGCGCATTGTTCATCAGCACAAAATGCTGCATCTCGACATTAAGCCGGCCAATATTTTCATCACCGATGACAACAAATCCGTGCTCATTGACTTTGGCGCCGCCCGTGAAGTATTGAGCAAAGAAGGCAATTTCATGCGTCCGATGTACACCCCCGGTTTTGCCGCTCCCGAGATGTATCGGCGCGATGTTGCCATGGGTCCGTGGACTGATATTTATGCTATTGGCGCTTGTATTTACGCGTGTATGCAGGGCTATCCGCCCAATGATGCGCCGCAGCGGCTTGAAAAAGATCGCTTGATCACGGCCTTGGCTCGCTTGCGTGGCGTTTATTCAGACAATCTGATTGAAATACTGCTGTGGTGTATGTCGCTTGACCCGCTCGCCCGGCCACAGTCTGTGTTTGCGTTGCAAAAAGAGCTGAGCCGGGACGATGAGCTTCGTTACACCAAATTAAGCATGAGTGAAAAAGTCCGTCTTCAGTTTGACACCCTCGTCTCTGACAGCCCCAAGCATGTTGAAAAATTGACGGGTGCCGTGGAGACCCTCAAATGAAGTTTTCTGTCTTTCAGGTCAGCCGCAAAGGGGGCCGGGAAAAAAATGAAGACCGTATGGGCTATTGTTATACCCGTGGCGCTGGCATCTTTTTACTGGCGGACGGCATGGGTGGTCACCCTCAAGGTGAAGTAGCCGCGCAATTGGCCTTGCAGACCATGGCCGCCATGTTTCAAAAAGAAGCCCGACCTAAATTGGTGGATGTGAGTGCATTTTTATCCACCGCTTTAATGACGGCGCACCGTCAAATTCTTCAATATGCGGTTGAAAAAGGTTTGTTGGAAACACCTCGAACCACAATGGTCGCGGCGGTTGTGCAGGCGGGCGTCGTGAGTTGGATTCATTGTGGCGACTCCCGACTTTATTTGGTGCGTCAGGGTGAGTTGCTGGCGCGAACCCGGGACCACTCCTTCTTTGAACAGCATCGGGGCGCGGTAGCCAGTTCGAAAGCGCCAGCAGTTGTTAATCGTAATATCTTATTTACGTGCCTGGGTTCGCCCTCCAAACCGATGTTTGAGGCGACTGGCCCAGTCGTTTTGCAACAAGGTGACAAACTCATGCTGTGCTCGGATGGCTTGTGGGACTGTCTCGACGACGCTGATATTACTTTCCAATTAGCACATAAGCCTGTTAGTGAAGCCGTGCCTGATCTGGTTGAAAAAGCGCTTTACAAAGCGGGTGATCACAGTGACAACGTGACTTGCATTGCGATGGAGTGGGAGACCCCGGATGGTGAAATACCGACTCGTGGCAGTATTTCAACCGATACCGTGAGTGACGGCGTTTTTGCATCCACGGTTCAGGCCGGGTGGCTGGACGCGCCGATGGACGACATGGACGACGCGACGATTGAACGCTCCATTGCTGAAATCAATGAGGCCATTCGCCGGTCTGCGGCTAAAAAGAGCTGACACAGCGCACTTTTTTCTCACAAAACTGACAGGGGCCAAGGCCCAATTTATTAATGAAAATTATTCTGGCTTCCAACAACCCCGGTAAATTAAAAGAACTGCGCGCCCTGTTTGCCCCCTTGGATTTTGAGTTGGTCGCTCAGGGCGACTTGGGCATCCCGGAGGCCGCCGAGCCGTTTCACTCCTTTGTGGAGAATGCGTTGGCCAAGGCCCGACACGCCGCCCAGATCAGCGGTCTGCCTGCGTTGGCGGACGATGCGGGTTTGTGTGTCGATGCCTTTGGCGGCTTGCCAGGCGTGGACACGGCGTATTACGCCACGCAATTTGGCTATGAAAAAGGCGATGACAACAATGTTTGCGCCTTGCTGGAACAAATGCAGGGGGTGGACAATCGCCGCGCCGCGTTGGTGAGCACTTTGGTGGCGGTGCGTTCAGCCCAAGACCCCGAACCGCTGATTGCCGTGGGTCGCGTTGTTGGCGAAATTACCCGAACCCCCGTGGGCAGCAACGGCTTTGGTTTTGACCCGGTGATGTTTGTTCCAGAATTTGGCCAGACCTTTGCCCAATTGCCCACCGACGTCAAAAACGCCAATAGCCATCGTGGCCGAGCGGCACGCGCCATGGTCGAGCTAATGCGTGAGCGTTGGCTGTAAACCGGCGCATTGAACATGATTCCGATTGTTCCTGTCAATCCCATCGCCGAAGTGGCGGTAACCCACGATATTCAGCATTACATGCGGCCCGGTAGCCTGCAGTTGACTGCTTTGCCCCCACTGTCGCTCTACATTCACTTGCCTTGGTGTTTAAAAAAGTGTCCTTATTGCGACTTCAACTCGCATGAAATGCGGGCTGCCGCGTTGCCTGAACAGCGTTATCTGGATGCCTTGATGGCTGACCTGGAGTCTTCTTTGCCGTTGATCTGGGGCCGCACGGTTCACAGCATTTTTATAGGTGGCGGCACGCCCAGTCTGTTTTCCCCCGAGGCTATCGACCGTCTGTTGGGTGGCATCCGTGCACGTTTGCAGCTTGAGCCTGCTTGCGAGATTACCCTGGAGGCTAATCCGGGTACGTTTGAGAAAGACCGATTTCGGGCTTTTCGAGCGGCAGGCGTGACCCGATTGTCTGTTGGCGTGCAAAGCTTTAACGATAATTTTTTAAAAACTTTGGGGCGCGTCCATGACCGCTCGCAGGCGATTGCCGCCGTGGAAGAAGCCGCGCAGTCTTTTGACACCTTCAATCTGGACATCATGTACGCGCTGCCCGGGCAGACACTGGCCGATCTCAAAGAAGACATGACCACCGCCCTGGCGCTGGCGCCACCGCATATCTCGATCTACCAGCTGACCATTGAGGCCAACACTTATTTTGCCAAGTACCCGCCGGTCATCCCCGAAGAGGACACCGCTTACGACATGCTTGACCTCATCACCGAGATGACGGGCCAGTCTGGACTGAACCGATACGAAGTGTCGGCCTATGCGCGGGACGCCCACCGTTGCTATCACAACCTGAATTATTGGCAGTTTGGTGATTATTTGGGGATTGGCGCCGGTGCGCACAGCAAACTTAGCTTTGCGCATCGCGTGGTACGCCAGGTCCGGTTTCGGGAGCCGCGTCTGTATATGGACAAAGCGCTGGCGGGCCATTGCATTGCGCAAGACGAGGAGGTCAGTCGTGCTGACTTGCCATTTGAGTTCATGCTGAATACGCTACGGCTGAAAGACGGGTTTGCCTTGCAGCAATTCTTTGAACGAACCGGCTTGCCCATCACCGCCATTCAAAAAGGACTGGAAGAGGCCGAACTCAAAGGCTTGCTCGTGCGCGATTGGACGCACGCCAAACCAAGTGTGCGGGGTTTCGATTTCTTGAATGACTTGCAGGCCTTGTTTTTGCCGCCTCACAACTAATCCGGATATAAATTGTCGGCACTGGCCGCGCTATAGTCCGAGTCAATCACTGACGGAGTAAGCGATGTTTTCAATTTATGGCATATCGGGACAGTTATTTCGGGGATCGATGGAGCAATTGCGTCAGATTGGCGCGGTGGCTGCTATTGATCGCTCCAATGCCATGCAGGGGGTGGGGCGCGATGGCATTGAACCCAACTTCAAGGCCTTTGTCGCCGCCGAGTTACAAGAACCCAGCAACGAGGCGCATCGCAACGCGTTAGCGACCTACGCAGAAACGCAGAACGTGGTGATGCCGCGTCAACTTTTAACGCAAGTTAAAACCTTGATGAGCCGCACCGTGATCACCATCCCGCACACCTCAACCGTGTTGCAGGCCTGGAAAATTCTCGCCAGTCATTCAGTCGGTCAGGCGCCTGTGGTGAATGAATCTTTGACGCTGGTGGGGTTGCTGTGTCGGGCAGATTTGCTGCGCCCTGAGACTTTGCCAACGCCTGACAGCAGTGCCCTGGCCTGGCGGGCTTTATTGGCGCAAAGTGTCGCAGAGGTTATGTTGACGCCAGTGCCCAGCGTTTCGCTGGACACCGATATTCGGCGTGTAGCGCAAGTGTTGCTGGACAGAAATCTGCCGGGACTGCCCGTGGTAGATGAACTGGGCGTCGTTAACGGCTTTGTGTCGCGTTCCGATATTTTGCGGGCAGTTGTTACAGACCCGCCCCTGGATCTTTGGGGTTAACGCCCGTAACGGCGATCCTGAAAATCTTCTCGCTGATCATTTCTAAAGTCGTTGCGGTGCCGGTTATCGTGCTCACGTCTGTTTTGATAATTGAGTTCAATGGCCATCGGGGGCGCATAACGACGGCTGTCGTAGCCGGAATAAACGGGCGGTGATACAACAATGACGGGCGGCTGGGCATACACGGGTTGTTCGTACACCGGCTGCTGCTGATAAGTTTGACGGCCTCGTGTTCCTGTTGTTGGTGCATTCGAGCCAACGGGGGACACTTGAAGCGCAATGGTTGAACCCGGATCATGGGACATTTGCACCTCGTACTGCTGGCCAGCGTAGTCGTAAACCACGTTGTAGGCCACGGGTCGATTTTCATAATAAGTTTGGGTCGTGCAGCGCTGCACATTTTGAAATTGCGCGGGAGGTGCGCCCTCCACTTGATCGCCTAAAATCGCGCCGCCAAAGAGTCCAATCACGGTGGCTGCGGCCTTGCCGTTACCCCCTCCGATGGCATTGCCCATCGCGCCCCCCGCAATCGCCCCCATCAGCGCGCCTGCCCCCGATTTGGATCGCTGGACGGCGACCTGTTCTGTGGTGCATACGTTTCTGGGTACGCCGACTTGCTGCATGACAGGGGTTGATGAAATCACCCGTCCAATTTCCTGTGCCAGACACAGGCCGCTGGTGAGCGTGAGACTCGACAAGAGAAGTAGTTTTTTCATGGGATAAATTCCAAAATTGACACGCCAAGCGTGCATCATGCCGTGTGAATTTATTGATGGACGAGGTGCTCAGTGAAGCGTTGGTAAAGAGTGTGCCCGTTAACGCTGAATTGTGTACCTTTGCCGCGTCGTGGGCACAATAGCTGGCATGAAAGCCTACAACAATCTCAATCCTGTCTGGTTTGCTGTGACGCTTATGTGCGTGCTCGGCGGATGCAGCACAGTGTCTCCCAATTCACAGGGTTCTGCTTTTACACAAAATGTGCCCTCACGTCTGTCGCCAGGGCAGGCCAATGACGTCACTCTGTATGCCATTGGCTTGGTCGGCACGCCGTATCGGTATGGTGGCAATACGCCTGCTGCAGGCTTTGATTGCAGCGGGCTGATCGGTCATGTTTACCAAACAAGAGCCGGGGTTGCGCCGCCTCGAACAGTCGCCAGATTGCAAGCGTGGGGCCAGCCGATAGGGAGTCCGAATCTTCGTTCGGGTGACTTGGTTCTTTTTGCCCAAAGCGGTAGTGCCACTCATGCGGGTATTTATGTTGGGGAGGGTCGTTTTGTCCACGCGCCATCGACGGGCGGCGTAGTCAGACTGGATTCTTTGTCATCCAAATACTGGGCAGCTCAGAACGTGGCTTTTCGCAGGCCATAGCGTCAATGCGACGGCTTGAAACACGTCGTTTATGGTACGCGTTCACCCCACTACTCAACTGATTTCATAGTGTTGTCGGGATTTGTGCAAAAACAGGTCAGAATTGATAGCAATGCAAATTAATCTACGGCAAGCCAGCCCGAAACCCCAAACGCTTGAAGAAGCGCAAAAAGTGATTGACGCTTTGTGGGGATT